>CANRJB010000013.1 GCA_947630845.1 uncultured Clostridia bacterium | reverse complement strand
AGATTACCTCATACCTTTTGAGCCGAGTTTAACCTCGGCTCTATTTTTTTACCCACGGGATTGGTTGGCGCTTACGTAGGATGAAGTTTGTCCGGGCATTTCGGCATTGCGCACGAAATTGAATGCGTCAGAAAAAGCACCGGACAAAAATGTTCAGTGCTGATGATGATAAGCGTGTTTTTTCTTTTGTTTGATAATCAAAGCAGCAGCGCAACCAGATAAATTAACTACAAAAATAAGTATGATATCACAAACTGCTGCACTTACAATAAGATCAAAATAGTCAGGTGCTATTTTATTCACCTTATTTGCCAAATTATAACTTTCTCCGTTAATTTCAATATGTCCATCATAATGATCTGACGTGTGACGATAAAACTTAACGGGTTTGTAAAGTCTGGTGAACAGTGGGATTTTTTCTGTATCCGGAATAGCAATATTTAAACCGCCATCGAGAAATGCACTTTTATAAAAAAAATGATATCCGTTGTTTGTGCTGACATATGAAATACCGCTTTCTGAAACTCCAAATTTTTCTACATTATTATTTTCAATCAAGTGCAAAATAAAAGAAAAAACGATTATACCTGCCATCAAGCTAAACATAATGATATTGCTGATTTTGAAGAATTTTTTCATAGATTAACCTCCTGCTTTTTATCGTTATATAATTTTCGTGTTGCTAAATTCCGATTTAGTAGAGCAAGTCTAAGACTTCTCCCATAATTCATGATACATCACTATCTTGAAAACGTCAATAACCTCAAAAATTGACTCAAACTGCTGCACAGATCGCACATAACTGCGCCGAATCAAATAAAAATAAAATCAAGCAGGAGCGTGAATAACAGCCGGTATTCTGTCATTGCACCAAGCCGTCTTGCTTCACACACGGGGAGACAGAGAATTTGAAGGATGCACCGGTCTGACAAGCATTATCATTCCTGAGAGTGTGACTGAAATCAGGGGGCAATTCACTTTCACAGCCGTTTCGTATTATATTTCTATCGTCTCAAACCGGCATTCATGTTTCTTGGTTTTCTTGTCATAATTGATACCGACAAACAACATCGTACCCTCATAATTTTTCAGGCATTTCACATACCCTTTGTCATGGATCTGCTTTAGCGCAATACCGGCATCCTTATCCCATTTCAGCTCAATGATCATAGCAGGGTTGCTGTTACCTTTTCTCGGCACAAACACCAGATCCGCACCCCCCTCACCGCCTTGCAATTTTCTGTAAACTGCGTAGTTATCCTGTGCGGAATAATATGCCAATGTCAGTACACAGGCGAGTGAATTTTCATCATTGTACCGGATAATGGAAACATTTTCTCTGTGGACATCTGCAATCATCTCTGCGACTTTTTTGCTGTTCTGCGCCAGAGTGTATTTCAGCAATTTGTCTGACTGCTCGATTGCCTGTGTCACTTTCTTGTACTCGCTTGTATCAGAAATCGAGTTGATAAACTCCTGCCGTACCTCAGCATTGGGAATCCACGCTGTTTTGGTATCGAAATCATATGTCAGATAACCAAGATGAATAAGCAGCGTCAGAACATCATCTGCACTTTCAAACGTACACATATCGTTCTGAAATTTTTGGGTGTTGACGGAAATATGTTCTCCGCTGATCATCTGAATCATTTTATCCCGCAGTCCACGCTCATTGCGCCGGATATAAATTTTCAAAGCCTCATACGTTTCCGTCTGTGACCAGTAGTTGTCAAACACCTTTTTCATCATGACAGATACGACAGAACATGGATTATAAGTGGATATGCCATTGACGTTGTAGCCGTCATACCATTTTTTTACTTCATCGAGAGAAACATTGTGTTCTGCACATAATTCTGCAACCTCCGATTCCGTGAAGCCAGTAAACTCGGCAAGATCATATTGATTTGCCATAGAATACTCATCAAACATATTCAGCGCAGAATGCTCACCGTATTTCTTGATCGGCAAGATTCCGGTCATATAAACCAAAGCCACATAAGGCTGGTTCTTGAGAACAATTCATCAGAATCACAGCCCTTGCTGTAATATGCTACAAGCATATTTTCAGCAAGGGATTTTCCAAAACGGCGTGGTCGGCTGACACAGATGTGCTTTTGTGATGTGCAGAGAACACTGTTTGTAAATGCGATCAGCATGGTTTTGTCTACATAGATCTCAGAGTTTGCAGCTTCCGCAAACAAGTCATTTCCCGGATCCAGATAGATCCCCATAACGTCCACTCCTTTCTATAGTTGTTCTGCTGTATTCTATTATATCATAGGTCAGGAAAAAAAGCAAGTGGAGGACACTGTTTTCCTGATTTTCTTCAGGATCGCAGCATTGTATTTTTCATTTACTAACATGTATAACAAAAAATCTATTATTCGACATAAATCGACAGTATCTCTTTTCCATTCGACTTTATTCTCTGTTATAATAAAAATAGAGGAAGTTTTCTTTCTAATTTTATAAAATGGAGGATATAATTATGGTATTACTCGAAGAGAAGGTCGTTTCCGCAGCTCAATATGTACCGTTGGCATCTACTATCAAGAGGTACGGCTATCATGCAGTTGTATCTGAAGATAAGCTGACGGTTGAAGGATTTAATTTTGCTGTTACAGATTCTGTAGACCAGATCAATTTTTCCGAAGATATGATCCTTTTGCCTGCTTCGGAGTCACAGGATACCCTAAAAGGTATGATCATAGGAATCATATCTCCCAAGCATTCTTCTGAAACTACAATAGTAAATTTTGTAAGAAGCATGGGAATCAGGACTAACCTGAAAGGTTATTACTTTCTGATCACGGCTATTTCACTCGCTGTTCAGGATCCGTCGCTGCTAAATAAAGTGACGTATACACTCTATCCTGCTGTTGCGAAAGTTCATGATGTTGATCGGCATTGTGTAGAACGAAATATTCGGAGTGCCATCAATTCTGCTTACCAAAATGATCCTGATAGGATCTGCTGCGTTTTTCATAATCGTTTATCCAAACCCTATCCCTCAGAAATTATTACACTCGCTGCTGATTCAATTCTCAATAATATAAAACTGTAGTCAACCTGATTAAATTCGACTCTTTTTACAGTTTATCTCACAGTACATAGAAAAGCCCATGAAGGATGGTAATTTCATGGGCTTATGTTTATATATTGATACTTACTGGTTCAGCAGGAAAAGGCTCTTATTTACTATAGCAATTCCATTTGACAAAAGGATTGGAATGTGGTAAAACAGAGACATGAATAAAAGTAAAGATTTGAGGAAAAGCCCGGAATTTCAGCGTTAAAAAATAAAATGCACCCTAACTTTGTATCAAAATCAGGGTGCTGATGTGGCGGAGCGAGTGGGATTCGAACCCACGGACCGGCTCATCACCGATCAAACGATTTCGAGTCGTTCTCGTTATGACCACTTCGATATCGCTCCATATAATAGTAAACCTGTCTCTTACTTTTTCATTATACCACAAACTCAAGAAAATGTCAAGCTTTTTTTGAGGTTTCTTTTGTATATGATTACCATTAAGACCATATATAAAGCAAAATGAGACTTGAATTATTCTCAGCTTAAATCAATAGAGCATTGCGGTCTGTATCTGCTCGCTCCTGAAAAACCAGCTTGTTCATTAAAATATTGTTGTTTGCGTAAAGTGCGGTGCCTGATTATAGAGTGGCGGTATACTATGAAAAGCTGGTGATAAAAATATGTTTTAACGGGCAGCCATTTTCAAGGTTCTTGACAAAAGCCTGTTGAAGTGATATAATGAAACATATAAAATAGGTATGTATACATAAGAGATGAAAAAACACACATCCCCGATAGGATGATAGAAATGTCTGCTTCACAGGTTCAGTCAAATTGAGGGTGTTGTTTTCATTCCAAAAAGGCAGGTAAGGGCAAAGATATGGATCAATATGCAAGAACGGAATTATTATTTGGTAAAGAAGCGATGGAACGCCTGCATGCAAGCAGGGTTGCGGTCTTTGGAATCGGCGGTGTTGGCGGATATGCTGTGGAGGCTCTCGCAAGGAGTGGAATAGGTACACTGGATCTGATCGACGATGACAAGATCTGTCTTACTAATCTGAATCGTCAAATTATAGCAACACGGCAGACAGTAGGTAAGTATAAAGTTGATGTTGCCGAAGAACGTATTCATGCCATTGACCCATCAATTCAGGTACACACATACAAATGCTTCTATATGCCTGATACGGCAGAACAATTTGATTTTACACAATATGACTATATCATTGATGCGATTGATACCGTAACAGGGAAGCTGGAGATCATCAGACGTGCAAAAGCATTGCAGATACCGGTGATCTCTTCTATGGGCGCAGGAAATAAGCTCGACCCGACTGCATTTCGTGTTGCTGATATTTATGCCACAAGCGTCTGCCCATTGGCAAAGGTCATGCGGCATGAATTGAGAAAGCTGGGGATCGCTGATCTGAAAGTCGTATACTCAGAGGAAAAACCTCTCCGCCCAGTTGAAGATATGTCGATATCCTGCCGGGATCACTGTATCTGTCCGCCCGGAACAGCACGAAAATGTACAGTGCGCCGGGATATACCGGGTTCAAATGCGTTTGTTCCCTCTGTTGTGGGATTGATTATTGCAGGAGAGGTCATCAAAGACCTTTCCAGTATTGTGAAAGAAAAAAAGTAAGTCTTTTCCATAGACATGTTGGTTTCAAGGGTAACCCTTATGGTTGCTATGTCCCCGGACAAAACGCATGAATCTCAATAAGAAAACACTATCACGCTATTGACTTAGTCAATAGCGTGATTGCGATCATAGACGGTACAGGGCATTAAAGCCTATGCGTTTTTTTTACTTTTTTTTTCAGCGTACATATTCCTGTCAGATTCAGCAAGACAAATGGTAGCAGGAAGGGCGCTATCCGTCCACATTGCAAGACCAAAGCTGATACTCAGCGTATGCTCCTTGATCTGAAACAGCCCTGCCTGTTCCCGCATTTTCTGAATGTACAAATTACCGGATCTCTGATTACATCTCGGCAATAGTATTACAAATTCATCTCCCCCTGTCCGGAACACATAACTCGTATCGGGCAGTATCATGCGAAAGAGCATTGCAGCCATCCGGATATACTGATCACCTGCCAGATGCCCATAGACATCGTTGACACTTTTCAGTCCGTCACAATCGGCAGAAATAATACACAACGGAAAATCTTTTTTATGTTCTTCTTTTTGTATTTCCCGCAGAAATTCTTCAAAATAACTTCTGCTGTACAGACCGGTCATTTCATCCGTGTGAAGCTGCTTTTCGAGGGCACGTTTCATCTGCTCATATTCAGTCACATTGTTGATCAGCCCTATAATACCAGTAATGGCACCATGCTGATTTCGGATAGGATGCTTTATGATCTCAAAAAATTCTTGGATTCCATCTGAATTGATCTCAATTGTATAGGCAGACGGCTTGCCGCTTTTCAGCAGCTCCAGATCAGCCTGCAATGCAGCTTCTGCATTTTCCTTGTCCTTGCGTATTTCCACATCTGTTTTTCCACGCACTGTCCAGCCCGGCTCGTCTGCATGGTGAAGATGATGCCAATAGTGCGTGCAAAAGATATAACGTCCCTGTACATCCTTCATGTAAATATTCGAGGGAAGCGCACGCAGAATAGACTCCATTTCCTCATATGTCACAGAATCCTTAAACCGTATTGCATTGTCAATACGGTGCATCACAAGTTTTTTCTGAAATGGCATTTGCAGGCAATCCACCGCTCCCATTTCCAACAAGGACAGCTCCCTTTCGGTAACGTTCTGTCTGGTTACAAGCAGCAGAGCCGTCATATTAAATTTGGCATTATCCCGCAGCATGCACATCAATTCCACAGCAGCATCATCCTCCGAAGCAAGCACAACTGCATCCACCGGAATGTGACCATCATTCAGAAATTGCATGGCTGCATGGAGATCGTCGTTTTCTGAAATATAGTAGTGATCCTGCAACATTTCCCGCAGCTCTGCACGGATCTCAGGATCTTGTATTACCAGCAAAAGCATTTTTTTTGCTGTCATTGCTATTACCCCCTTAGAAATGATTTCCATAGCAAAATACAAGTTTATTATACCACATATCTGCACCTCTGTCAATTCTGACAGACAGAAACAACATTTCTGCCTTAAATTTTCCGTTTCAGTCAAAAATCTCTTGACATTCTGCACAAAATATGTTAGAATGTATATGATCGGTTTTTGGGCATTCCTGAAACCGCAGCACGGCTCAGGGTCGAGAGAAAAGATGAGCTGTGCTTTTTTTGAGAATAAAAGAAACGGAGAAGAGTTCAGATGAAGAACTTTATGAAAAGGTATGGTATTACGACAGGTGATGTTGTGATCGTGATCGTGATCTTGGTACTCAGCATTGGCATTCTGGCAGTAGCGGTCGGCACAAAGCATTTCAGCCGTTCGGATGATACGATGGCAGTCTCCGGCAGTGCCGGAACGGAAAATGCCGATTCTCTGATGGAAACGAATGCATTGGCAGAGCTGCCGTCAGAAGCAGTGCAGGAACCGGAGACACTGTTTGTGGAAACTGCACCGCTGGTGCCGGATACAGCAAGTGCGGCTGTGGAACAGAAGTTGGCAGAGATGACGCTTGAGGAAAAAATATACCAGATGTTCATCGTCACTCCGGAGGTGCTCGTGGACAATGCCGTGTCCTGTGTGACGGAAACAGGCGATACCACACGCAATGCATTGACTTCTATGCCCGTGGGCGGTATCATCTATTTCTCACAGAATCTGGAAAGCAGTGAGCAGACTAAGCAAATGATCTCTGCTGCGCAGGACTGCATGGCAGAAAATGGAAATGTCGGACTCTGGATCGCTGTAGATGAGGAAGGCGGACTGGTTGCCCGTGTTGCTGACAAGCTTGGGACGACTGCCTACAGCCCCATGCAGACTTACGGCGCACAGGGTGATACTGACAGGGTCTATAATATTGGTGCAGACATTGCATCGGATATTGCACAGTTTGGATTCAACCTTGACTTTGCACCAGTGGCAGACGTAAACATCGACCCGAACAATGAACTTGGCGACCGCATTTTCAGCGACGATCCGGAGGTCGTATCCGAGATGGTCGGTTCGATGGTGCGAGGCATTCAGAGTACAGGGCAGGTCAGCGCAACGCTCAAACATTTCCCCGGTCTGGGTGCTGAAAACGGCAACACGCATAACGATGTAACGACTTACATAGAGCGTACCCATGAACAGCTTGTGGCAGAGGAGTTTGTAGGATTTCAGGGCGGCATTGATGCCGGTGCGGATTTTGTGATGGTGGGACACCACATCATGAGCTGCGCAGGGGATGATCTGCCTTCCGACCTGTCAGAGGTCGTTGTTACGTACTGGCTGCGTGATGAATTGGGATATGATGGTGTGGTTGTGACAGATGCGCATAATATGAACACGATTTCCGGCAGCTATTCTCCGGGAGAGGCAGCGAGACTTGCTATCAGCGCAGGTGTGGATATCGTACTGATGCCGACAGATCTGCATGCAGCATATCAAGGTGTGTATGATGCCGTGCAGCAGGGAGAGATTCCGGAGTCAAGGATCGATGAAAGCGTCAAGAGGATCCTGACTGCAAAGGAGAAACACGGGTTGTTGGACAAAATTACATCCGGAGAGGAGAATGTAGAATGATAACGACAAACAGTACAGAGTTTCTGGCACTTTTTGAGGGACGGGACAGAGAGACACAGCTACAGATCTTAGACAGAGTACTTTCACTTGCCAACGTCGGAGAAAATGCAGAACGCATGCAGCAGGATCTGGATAATGCCAGAGAGCATGAGGAGGAACTGCGTGAGCTGCTGAGTCTGATTCGTGAAAAGAATAAGAATAATGAAGAAAAGCGTAAAAAGGCTGAGGCAGAGGTCAGAAAACTGGAAACAGAGAATCTTCGGCTGCGCAGTGCTGCGCCGGCTGCAGCAGCGACTGTAGACCCGGGATGGGAGAAGGAAAAACAAAAGCTGACTTCTGAACGGGATGGCTTGAAAAAGGCGGCATCTGCCCTGAGCGAAGAAAAAAAGACATGGACTGCGGAGAAGAGCCGTCTTACGACGGAGCTGATGCAGCTTCGTCAGCAGCAGCAGAATGTCATGCAGGGCTGGGAGTCAGAACGTCGGCAGATTTTAGAGAATTATTCCAATCTGCAAAAGCAGTACCAGACACTTGCCGCAAGTGCTGCCGGACAGGGGAATTGGGCTGTGGAAAAGCAGCAGTTGGAAAAAGAGTGTGCTGAATGGAAGAAGAAGCACGATCTCCAACGGATGGCAAAGGAAGAACAGACGAAAAAAGCCAAGGAAATGGAAGCAAGGATCGTCAGGCTTACCAGTATGGAGACAGAGAATCAGCGTTTGAAGAAGGCGTATGATAAGCTTGAAGCGGAGAAAAAGACCCTTGCCAGCAAGCTCGCAAGGCTGGAGGTAGAGAAGAATCAGCACCAGCAGCAGGTTGCGGCTGCTCCGAAGGTCGATGAAAAAGCCCGCAGACGTAATGAAAAGAGCACAGCTCTCACTGACGATGAGATGCGCAGGAGAGGGAAGAATATGCCATCCGTGGGCGGTTCTGCACCTGTCGGAAACGGGAAGGACAGGATCATGCAGCAGATCTCTGAATTGGAAGCAGAGAATGCGAACCTGAAGAACCAACAGCAAGAACTGGAAACCACCAATGCGGCTTTGCAGCGGGAGTTGAATGCGCTCCAGAATGATGATGAAACAGCAAAAACCATTGCGCAGCTCAAGGCTGAAAAGCAGCAGATGACGGATGCACTGGAAGAGGCAAAGGTTGAACGGCAGAAGATGACGGACATGCAGTTTGACATGGTAGCCCAGAATGCCGATCTTGCCAAGGAGTTGGAAAAGGTCAAGGCGGAGCATCGGAAGATCGCAGATGCACATTCCGAGATGGAATCCAGAAATGCTGAACTGTCCAGAAAGCTGATACAGGCAGAAACAGATCGTCAGCAGATGCTCAGCGTGCGTTCGGAGATGGAATCGAAGAATGACAGCCTTGCAAGGGAACTGGAAGAGGCAAGGGCAGAGCAGAAGAAGATGAATGATGCGCATTCGGAGATGAAAGCTAAGAATTCCGAACTCGCCACGGAAAAGCAGCGGCTTGCTGAGGAGAAGGATCAGCTTGTTGCCCAGAAGAAGGCGTTGGAAGAGGAGTTGGAGACACTCCGCAGCTTCAGTGTCCAATCATCTGCACCGGAAAAGAAGGCAGAGGAAAAGCCGTCTGCACCGGAAAAGAAGGCAGAGGAAAAGCCGTCTGCACCGGAAAAGAAGGCAGAGGAAAAGCCGTCTGCACCGGAAAAGAAAGCAGAGGAAAAACCATCTAAACCGGAAAAGAAGGCAGAGGAAAAACCATCCGAACCAGAGAAGAAGGCAGAGGAAAAACCATCCGCACCGGAGAAGAAGGCAGAGGAAAAACCATCCGAACCGGAGAAGAAGGCAGAGGAAAAGCCATCCGAACCGGAGAAGAAGGCAGAGGAAAAACCGTCCGAACCAGAGGAAAAAGCAGAGGAAACTCCTTCATCAGAAGAAACTCCTGTAGAAGAGGTCGGATCTGCCGAAGTGAAGAAGGAAGAGGCTGCAACCGAAGAACTTACATATGAGGAGATCAAGTCCTTCAAGCAGGAAGAAATACTGGCATCTGTGGAAAAGGCAGCGACGATTGCGCCGACAGAGGATTTCACAGGTTCACTCCATGATCTGCATACAGCAACTTCCTCCAAGGGACTGGATAAGCTCAAGCCGAAATTCCTTGCTGTCAAGCTCAACCTTGATGACGGCACAGAACGGTTGGTGCAGGGTGCGCCCAAGAAAAAGGCATATTTTGTACTCGTTGACAAAAAGGTGTTCCCGAACCCCTATTTCTTCAGGAGTTTCGGGCAGGGCGGCGAGTCTGCAAAGAATATTCAGAATCTGGATACAGCATTTACTATCTACGGTCTGGATCATCCGGGCGGAAAATATGTACTCGGTGCAATTGAGCCGGCAAAGGTAAAAGAGCCGGAACGCCCGAAAGATGGCTATGTGATACTCCAGAAAGGTAGACTGAAACTCGTCCAGAAGGGATAAGAAAGGAGCAGGGCATGAAAAAGAGAGTAGCAGGAATCCTGCTTGCAGCGGCTATGACACTGACCAGCTTGCCTGTCGTTCCGCAGGTGCAGGCAGCAGAGAATCCGGATTATGCATCGGCATTACAGATGTCCCTGTATTTCTATGAATGTCAGCAGGCAGGGCATCTGCCTGAATGGAATCGTGTGGAATGGCGTGCAGATGCAACGACGATTGATGAAGTGGACGGCGGATGGTACGATGCCGGTGACCATGTCAAATTTAACCTTCCTATGGCATATTCTGCCTCCATGTTGGCGTGGGGTCTTTACCAGTACCCGGATGGCGTCGAGCAGTCGGGAGAGATAGACAATTATGTCAATAATCTTGCGTATGTCATGGACTATCTCGCAAGTTGTGACCGGGGAGAGACGGTTGTTTTTCAGGTCGGCAATGGTACGATCGATCACACGTGGTGGGGACCGGTTGAGCTGTATGAATACGGCATGGCAGATTCCGGAACATCCTACGAGGAAGCACGACAGATCTTAGAAGCGAGTGAGGGCTGTTCTGCTGTGTTCGGCGGCATGGCTGCGGCACTGGCAGCAGGATACTGTGCGCTTGACGGCAGAATTGATGATTCCAGACGTGAGGGATATCTGGAGCATGCGGAGAATATTTTCAAGCTTGCGGATGCATCAAAGAGTGATACTGTCTATAATGACAGCAATGCATCCGGCTTCTACCGGTCAAGTCATTTCTATGATGAGCTGTTCTATGCATCGAACTGGCTGTATAAGGCGACCGGCGACCAGAGCTATCTTGACAAGGCGACTTCCTATATTCCACACCTTGACAAGGAGCTTGGTTCTGACGAACTGAAATATACATGGGGTCACTGCTGGGATGATACCATGCAGGGCGGCATGTTGCTCTATGCACAGAATACCGGCGATCAGACCTATATTGACCGTGTGAAGAAGCATGTGGACTACTGGACAAAAGATGTCAAGCAGCTTCCCGGCGGCATCCGCTGGTCAACCACATGGGGATGTCTGCGATATGCAGAGACTGCCGCTTTCATTGCAGCAGTGGCATCGGATACGGTGCTGAGCAATCTGGATACAAGTGCCTATGAGACGTTTTACAAAGAACAGATCGATTATGTGCTTGGTGTCAATCCTGATAACCGGAGCTATGTGGTCGGCTATGGAGAAAATTCTCCCCGTAATGCCCACCACAGAACTGCACATGCATCATGGATGAATGACCTTGACATTCCGGATGAGAACCGTCATATTCTCTATGGTGCGCTTGTGGGCGGACCGAATGAGGACGGCAGTTATGAAGATGACCGGGGAAATTATATCAACAATGAGGTGGCGACCGACTACAATGCCGGATTTACTGCCATTCTCTGCAAGATGCTTGATGAATACGGGGGCAAGTCTGACCCGTCCTTCCCACAAAAAGAAGAACATGACGGTCCGGAATTTTATGTGGAGACGACCGGAAAAACATCGTCGGACTCCGGTATGACACTTTCCTTCAAAATTACCAATCACTCCGCATGGCCGGCAAGGGTACAGGACAATCTGTCTTTCCGGTACTACATGGATCTGTCCGAAGTGATCGCTGCCGGGTATAAGCCGGAGGATGTCGCAGTCCGCTGTGACCGTGACCAGTCAGCAATGTATGCAGGACAGGGGATCGCATCAGCAGAAATTTCCGGTATCCAGCATTATGACGGCGATATCTACTATGTGGAAGTGACGCTCCCGGACGGCAGAGCAGTACTTCCGGTTTCAACGGGGATGCAGCAGTGTGAGATCTTGTTGGCATTTGTATTCCCGGACTATGGGAGCGGTTGGGATGCGGAGAATGATTTTTCCAATCAGGAGATTCTTGGCAGTGAAGATCCGGTCGTTTCCAAGTATGTTCCGATCTATGTGGACGGAGAGCTGTACTACGGCATCGAGCCGGACGGGACAGAAGCAGATGGCAATGCGCCGCCTGTGCAGGTTGCACCTACGCCAACAGAACCGTCTGAGGGGACAACATCTACGGAACCTGTGTCCGAGACTGCTGCCACAGAGGATCTGACTTCCGAAGTACCTTCTTCCGGAGAAGCAGACATTATCTATGGAGATGTAGACGAAAATGGCACAGTGCAGATGGTCGATATGATCGCACTGAACAAATACCTGATGATCGGTTCAGAGATCTCAGCACAGGGGCTTATCAATGCTGATGTCAACAGAGACGGACAAGTTGAACAGGATGATGGTCTGAATATCCTGCGTGCTGTGATCGATCTGGTCGAGCTGCCTGTAAAGTAAAACCGATTTCCGAACAACCGCAATATGGTGTTTCGGGAATAGCCGATGTCTGTGGATACAGCGAAGCAGTATAATGCACTGAACAATACCCTTTGCGGATGCAAGGGGTATTGTGAATTTAGAGAAAAAGAGGTCATGTGATGAAAAAACAGTTGATGTGGATTTGTATTTTAGCTGTTATAGGAATAACGGGGTGTACACAGCCGGATGACTCGTCCTCATCAGTGGATGTGTCTGTACCGGAAACGGCATTTACGGAGACATCCGGGACTGATGCTGCTGCGACGGATGAGAATGGAAAGCGTTCTTATGAAAATATGACCGCAGCGGAGATCGCTGCAATGCTGACGGTGGAGGAAAAGGCAAACCAGATGGTGATGCCTGCCATCTATAATCTTACCTTGAAGGATATGGAACGCAATGATTATGGTACGATTTTGTCAACGATCGGACTGACCGGTTTTGATGCAGAGCGTTGGAGCAACACAATTGACAATTATCAGCAGAATGCTTTAGAGTCCGACACCGGACTGCCGTTTGTCTATGGGCAGGATTCAGTGCATGGGGTGAATTATTGTGTGGGAACGGTCATTTTTCCGCATAACATCAACATCGGCATGGCAAACGATCCTGACTTGACCTATGAGATGGGGCTTGCTGTGGCAGATGAAATGAAGCTTTCGCAGATGGTCTGGAATTTTGCGCCCTGTGTGGCAGTGTCCGGCGATCCGAGATGGGGGCGCACCTATGAAAGTTATTCGTCCGATCCGGAACGGGTAAAAAGTCTGGCTTTGGCATTTACAAAGGGACAACTGGAGGCAGGGGTCATTGTATGTCCGAAGCACTATCTGGGCGATGGTCTGGTAAAGTATGGCACAGGAGAGACTTCTTCAGACGGTATCAGCCGTATCATTGACAGGGGAGATGCACAGCTTTCTGAAGAGGAGATCCAATCGCAGCTTGCCATTTACAAAGCCCTCATTGATGAAGGTGTACAGACCATTATGATCAGCCACAGCTCTCTTAACGGTGTGAAAATGCATGAAAATGCAGACTATATTGCAGGTGTGCTGCGGCAGGAACTGGGTTTTGAAGGAATGGTCGTGAGTGACTGGGATTCCATCCAGAATATTCAAAGTACATCGGACTATAAGCAGCAGATCATCCTTGCGGTGAATGCCGGCATTGACCTGCTCATGGAGCCGGAGTCATTTCAACAGTGTGCGCAGTATCTGGTGGAAGCTGTCGATGAGGGCAGCATTACAGAGGAGCGCATGAATGAGGCAGTGACGCACATTATTCAGATGAAAATGGAAGCAGGGGTGTTTGATGACCCCTACTTTGACAATGTGCAGACAAAACAGACGGAAACAGGTTCGGCAGAATATCGTGACCTTGCCCGTACATTGGCAGAGGAAAGCCTTGTTCTGCTGCAAAATGACGGTATACTTCCCATTCAGGAAGGAACGACAATTTTTGTCACAGGTCCTGCGGCAAATGATACCGGTGTGCAGTGCGGCGGCTGGACACGGCAATGGATGGGGCTGACGGATGCCGAAAATAAGGAGCGTAAGGTCATCGAGGGTGCGACAACTATTTTAGAGGGGTTAGAAGCAATTGCGCCGGAGTATGGGCTGACCATCATTACAGACGAAGCACAGGCATCACAGGCAGATATGACCCTGCTCTGTGTGGGGGAGATCCCTTATGCGGAATGGAATGGTGATACGGAGGACTTGTCTCTGACAGGAGAACTGGGATTGTCCGGTAATCAGGATGCCATTGATTTAGCAGCATCGCTTGGTCATCCGACGGTGACACTGGTGGTGGCAGGGCGGAATGTGATTCTGCCGGAAAATAACTGGAATGCAGTCGTGATGTGTGGATTGTTTGGCAGTGAGGGAGATGCCGTTGCCAATGTGCTGACCGGAAAATCCCCATTTACTGGTACTTTGTCCATGCCATACTATGACAGTATCAGCAATCTTGAGGCAGGTGTGCCGTTGTATGAGGTCGGCTATGGGCTGAGGTACGAATGATGGGGACGCTGTACGGAGTCAGCACTGGACCGGGCGATCCGGAGCTGCTGACACTAAAGGCAGTGCGCATTTTGAACGAATGCCGCACCATAGCTGCACCCCGAAAAAAGGATGGCACGAGTCTTGCACTGCGTATCGTGCAGGGGATGGTGGACATGAGCAGCAAGGAGATTTTGCTGCTTGACTTTCCCATGACAAAGGACAAGCTGCTCCTGCGTGCAAATGCTGAACGGATTGCCGACCGCATCTGTGAGGTACTGAAAAATGGCGATGCTGCGATGCTCTGTCTTGGGGATGCATCGGTGTACGGGACATTTCCGGAGATCGGGATGCGTGTGGCAGAGAGGGGATTCCGGGTGGAAACAGTGCCGGGAGTAACGAGTTTCTGCGCAGCAGCAAGTGGTAAAAATCTGCCGTTGGTGAGTGGAGATGTGCCGATGCAGATATTGCCGTATGGATGCGAACATTTTGCGGAAAGGCTGCGTCTGCCGGGAAGCAAGGTTATCTTGAAATGCGGCACTCATCTTCCGGAGTTGGCAGATTTGCTGAAAGGATCGGATCAGTTGCAGTATGCCTATGCAGTTGAAAACTGTTCACTGCCGGATGAGCGGTATGTACCACTGGAAGAGGCAGAAACATGTGGCTATTTTACTCTATGTGTGGTGCATGCAGATGCTTAGGAAAGGCTATACCACAGGCGCATGTGCCGCAGGTGCTGCAAAGGCAGCGGCACTTCTGCTGCATGGAGAGCATGCGGAAAACGTCAGTATTCCGCTTCCGGATGGTAAAAGATTGACCATGCCGGTGTCAGTGCATATCATGAGAAACGGGACGGCAGAGTGTGCGGTCGTGAAGGACAGCGGCGATGACCCGGATGTGACAAACGGCATAGCGGTACATGCAGAAGTGACGGAAATTCCGCATGGAATTGAAATTCTCGGCGGTGAGGGTATCGGCAGAGTGACAAAACCCGGACTTGACCAACCGGTCGGGGCATGGGCAATCAATTCTGTACCACGAAAGATGATCGCTGCGGCACTTGCGGAGGTGAAAGGAAACTTTCGTGTGGTAATTTCTGTACCCGGCGGCAAGGAACTTGCAAAGCGGACATACAATCCGCATCTGGGTATCTTGGGGGGCATTTCCATCATCGGAACAACGGGCATTGTTGAACCAATGAGTACATCGGCATTGATTGCAACCATTCGCACGGAGATGAAAATGCGCCGTGCAGAGGGCAAAAAAATACTGCTGCTGACTCCGGGAAACTATGGACATACGTATTTACATGATGTGATGAAACTTCCGACAGACTGTGATGTGCAGTGCAGCAATTTCATCGGTGAAGCATTGGATATGGCAGAGGAGATGGGATTTTCCGGTATCGTACTTGTCGGACATGCAGGAAAGCTTATTAAGCTCGGCGCAGGCATCATGAATACGCACTCTCACGTTGCGGACGGACGGATGGAGACACTTGTGACCTGCGGAGTACTGGCAGGAGTAAATGGTAACATTCTCAGAAAATTGACAGAATGCATAACAACAGATGCGGCTTTTGCCATATTAGAAGAAGAGGACTGTCTGAAGAAAGTGATGGATGTGGCAGTACAGCGCATTGATATGCACCTGAAAAAGAGAGTGCATGTGCCGGTGGGGGCGGTGCTGTTTTCTACAAAAATGGTAAAAAGCTGGCAGACGGCAGATGTCGGAATGCTGCTTCGGAAAATCAGGACGGAGAACGGAGGGTCGGTATGATCTGGTTTGTGGGAGCCGGATGTGGTGCAGTTGATTTGATTACAGTGCGTGGAATGCGCCTGCTGCAACAGGCAGATGTTCTCATTTATGCAGGATCACTGGTGAATCCGGAGCTGCTGCAATATGCAAAGACGGGGTGCGAAATTCATAATAGTGCTTATATGACATTGGAAGAAGTGCTTTCTGTGATGCATGCGGCAGGGGAAAAGCTTGTTGTCCGGCTGCATACAGGCGATCCGAGCATTTTTGGAGCAATTCGGGAGCAGATGGACGAGCTTGACCGAATGGACATCGCTTACGAGGTATGTCCCGGTGTAAGCTCTTTTTGTGGGGCGGCAGCATCGTTGAAGGCGGAATACACACTTCCGGGCGTATCGCAGACCGTCATCCTCACCCGGATGGCAGGAAGGACATCTGTTCCGGAACGGGAAAGTATTCGTTCCCTTGCTGCACATCAGGCAACTATGGTAATATTTTTAAGTGCCGGAATGCTTGGAAAGCTGGTGGATGAGCTGCTTGCCGGGGGATATTCTGTTGATACAAGAGCGGCGATCGTCTACAAAGCGACGTGGAAGGACGAAATCATCTGCCGCTGCACAGTTGGAACGTTAGCGGAGACAGCCGCAGCGCATGGCATCCGTAAGACTGCGCTGATTACGGTCGGAGATTTTCTTGGGGATGATTACGAGCTGTCTAAGCTTTATGATGCGCAGTTTTCTACAGAATTCCGGGAGGGGAAAGGATGAAAATCGCCATTTTGTCAGTGACAGAAAGGGGTCAGCAGTTATCGCAAAATATTGCGATACATCTTCCGGAACATGAAATAAGACAATATGGATATGAACGTTATCCCGATGCACAGATGACTTTATTCAAAAGCATAGCAGAACAAACGTTGTTGTTGTTTAATTCGGTAGATGGGCTTATTTTTATTGGTGCAACTGGAATTGCAGTGCGGTCGATCGCACCGCTGCTGCATGACAAGGTTCATGATCCGGCAGTCATCGTTATGGATGAGCAGGGCAAATTTGTGATACCACTCATATCGGGACATATCGGCGGAGCGAATGCACTGGCAGAGCTTCTTGCAGAGCGGATGGATGCAATGCCGGTCATTACGACAGCAACGGATATTGGCGGCAGATTTTCCCCAGACAGCTTTGCAGCGGCAAACGGACTGCTTCTTCATGACCTTGCGGCAGCAAAAGAAGTTGCTGCGGCAGTGCTGCACGGAGAGAGGGTCGGCATTCAGAGTGCTTACCCATATCTCAATCTTCCGGATGAATTGACAGATGATGTGAATTGTCGTGTCGGCATATGCATCGGGACGGAAAAGATGTTTCCGGTCACATTGGAACTTACTGCAAAGAATATTGTGGTCGGTATCGGCTGCAAAAAAGGTACGTCTGCACGACAAATTGCCGATGCAGTCCGGTTTGCAGATATTCCGGAGGAGCGTATTACAGCGGTTGCAACCATAGACATAAAAGCGCATGAACCGGGGCTGTCAGCGTATTGTCAGGAGCAGTGTATACCGCTGCACTGCTTTTCTGCGGAGAAACTGAACGAGGTGCAGGGAACATTTATCACATCTGATTTTGTCAAAAATGTGACAGGGGTAGACAATGTGTGCGAGCGAAGTGCGGTGCTGTGCAGCGGCGGACATCTGACAGTGCAGAAACATGTGCAGGACGGTGTGACGGTCGCTGCGGCAGAAATGCCGATGTTGCTTGACTTTGCGAAAAGGAGGACGCTCTGATGCTCTATATTGTCGGCATAGGCGCAGGCAGCCGTGAGGGAATGACCTTGCAGGCGCATGATGCTATTCTGCGCAGTGATATCATTTTCGGATATACTGTCTATATTGAGCAGATTCGTCGATATTTTCCCGAAAAGAAGTGCATTGCCACAGGGATGCGACAGGAGAAGGAACGTGTGAAGATGGCATTGGAGGCGGCGCAGACACATACAGCTGCAATGGTCTGTTCCGGCGATGCGGCTGTCTACGGGATGGCAGCATTGGCATTTGAGATGGGAGAATGGTATGATTTTGATATTGAGATCGTACCGGGAGTTACTGCGGCATTGAGCGGCTCAGCGGTGCTTGGTGCGCCTTTGAGCAATGACTTTGCCGTCATCAGCCTGTCTGATCTGCTCACGCCGATGGATACCATCATGAAACGGCTTCGCTGCGCAGCAGAGGGGAATTTCGTCATCGTGCTGTACAATCCTTCTTCAAGGCAGCGTGCGGACTATCTGAAAAGGGCATGTGATATGATCCTGACTTACAGATCTCCGGAGACAGTATGCGGTTTTGTGCGAAATATCGGACGAACCGGACAGAAGTCCGAGGTGCTGACACTTGGTGAACTGCGTGAGGTTCAGGTCGATATGTTCACGACAGTATTCGTCGGCAATACGGATACAAAGGTGATTTCAGGAAGAATGGTCACGTCGAGAGGATATCGCCTATGATCGTGATTTTCGGTGGCACGACTGAAGGACGGCAGCTTGCGGAATTCTGTGAAGAAGAAAAAATTCCTGCGATCGTCTGCGTGGCAACAGACTTCGGGGCATCACTGGTTACGGGAATGAGAGTGCGGAAAGGAAAAATGAACGCAGATAAAATGACAGAATTTTTACGTTTGCACCATCCTTACATGGCTGTGGATGCCACACACCCTTACGCAGAAGAAGCAACACGGAATATTTGCATAGCTTGTAAAAAAACAGATACGCCATATGTACGTCTGCTGCGTGAGAGGACAACGATTTGCGGCGATACTGTAGAGAGTATGAAAGAACTCGTTTCGTATCTGGACATGTACGGGGGAGTGATCCTCAGTACTTTGGGGAGCAAATATTTACCATATCTGACAAAAGTACATGACTATGGAGAAAGGATCTGGGTACGTGTCCTTGCGGCAGAGGGGGCAGAGGAACAATGCAGGCAGCTTGGATACCGGCATATTCTCACAGGTATGCCGCCGTACACAATTACACGTAATATCGAAGATATCCGGATAAGCGGTGCAGGGCTGCTCGTGACGAAGGAGAGCGGCAGTGCGGGCGGTTATCCGGAAAAAGCAGCGGCGGCACGGCAGTGCGGCATAGGCATGGTTACACTTGCCCGACCGCAGGAAAGTGGTATGTCTATAACTACACTCATGGCTCAGCTCAGGGAGATGAAAAAATGATGCAGCTTACCATCATCAGCACAGGTATGGAGGGGGACAAAACCTTGACAAAAGAAGCGGCAGATGCCATTGCCGATGCCGACCTGCTCATCGGTGCGGAGCGGATGCTGCGTCCGTACCGGAATGCAGGAAAGGCTACGTTTTCCTCATACCGGGTCGATGAGATCGCAAAGCGGCTTTATGCCGGAACGGAAACAAAGGCTGCTTTACTCGTATCGGGAGATTGTGGATTCCATAGCATCGCAAAGCAGCTTGACACGTTGGAGGGTGTTGAGATACGGCGTATCTGTGGGATTTCCTCGCCTGTCTATCTTGCGGCAAAGTTGGGGATGCCGTGGGAAGGGATGCAGTTTGTCAGTCTGCACGGAGCTGAAGAAAACATTGCTGTGCATGTCCGGCAGAATGCCTGCTGCTGTTTTCTGCTGGGCGGAAAAATGACGGCGGCGAAACTTTGTACACAGCTCTGTATATATGGATTAGGGGATGTGGCAGTGCATGTGGGGGAATGTCTTGGCTACCCGGAGGAAACGATCACGTCCGGAACAGCATCCGGTTTGACGACGTATGAGGCGCAGTCACTTTGCACAGTAATTGTCGAAAATCCGTCGTTTTCAGAACAGCGGCATCTGTCGGACGCAGACTTTGTCCGGACAGCGATTCCCATGACGAAGGCAGAGGTGCGTTGTGCAGCAGTCTGTGCGTTGGGAATCGGTCGGAAGAGTATCTGCTATGACATCGGGTGCGGCACTGGTTCGGTATCAGTTGAGATGGCACTGCATTGTCCGGATGGTAAGGTCTATGCCATTGACCGGAATGCCGATGCTCTTCGCCTGACGATGAGCAATGCAAGGCTGCATCACTGTGATAATATTTTACCATCCGAACAGCTTTATCCATCGGAGACGCTGCCTGTGCCGGATAAGGTCTTTATTGGTGGGAGCGGCGGACGGATGCATATGATTTTCGAGGATCTTGTGAAAAGAAATCCACATGTCCGCATTGTTGCTGCCGCAGTGACTTTGGAAACGCTCCGGGAGACACAGGATGCGTTTGCAGCGTCCGGCATCCCCTGTTCCATTACGCAGTTTTCTGTCACGCACACTCATGCTGTCGGAAATTACACAATGCTCTCCGCACAGAACCCCGTGTTTCTGCTGACAGGAGGTGGAGCATGAGTCGGTTTCTCATTGCCGGAACGGGCAGCGGATGTGGAAAAACCACGGTGACATGTGCGATTTTGTCTGCATTGCGAAGAAGGGGAGAGGATGTCCGGGCATTCAAATGCGGTCCGGACTACCTCGATCCCATGCTGCACAGCCGTATCACAGGTGTTCCGTCCTACCATCTTGACAGCTTTTTCTGCGGTTCACATGTTTGCGATATCATGGCGATGTATAGCGGAAAAATCAATGTGATAGAGGGAGTGATGGGATTTTATGACGGAGGGATGTACTCGTCATGGCAAGTTTCCGCATTGACGGATACGCCGGTCATTCTCGTTATTGATAGTCATGGCATGAAGGAATCTCTTGGCGCAGTTATGCAGGGGTTTCTCCGGTACCAGCCGAACGTGATCGCAGGATTTCTGTTTAATCGTCTGCCTTCGTCACTTTTCACCTTTGCACAGGAGTTGTGCAGGGAGTTGGAGACGGAATACTTCGGATGTCTGCCGCCGGGTGCGCCGGGTTTGGAGAGCCGGCATCTGGGTCTGATCACTGAGGGAGAGGGACTGAATGAAACGCTGGAGCAGCTTGGAATGTTGGCAGAGCAGTACATACAGCTTGACAAGATGCTTTCGCTCCCGGTATCGGCATTGCCGGTACGGAAAGTAAATACCGATGTCAAAAAAACACTGAAAATCGCTGTTGCGAGGGATGAAGCTTTCTGCTTTCTCTATGAGGAAAATCTGAGGATATTAGAGCAGCTTGGGTGTGAATTGGTGTGGTTTTCGCCGTTGAAGGATGAGTGTGTGCCGGAGGCAGATGGAATGCTTCTGTGCGGTGGGTATCCCGAATTATATGCAAGACAGCTTTCGGAAAATGGTTCCATGCGTGAAAGCATACTGCAAAGCATGACAAACGGAATGCCATGCATAGCTGAATGCGGTGGATTTCTCTATTTGCATAAAACAATTGAAACGCAGGAAGGAAGGCATTTTCCAATGGTCGGATATATTGATGCAGATGCGGTCAGAGGAGAGCGTCTGAAACGCTTCGGTTACGTTACAATGACGGCAACCACGGACAATCTGCTCTGCCGGAAGGGCGAGTCGATCCGGGCGCATGAGTTTCATTACTGGGACAGCACAGATGCCGGAAACGCCTTTATTGCGAAAAAAACGAATGGAAGTACATGGACATGCGTCCATGCTGACAAAAGGACATATGCTGGTTTCCCCCACTTGTATTTTCCATCGGATGTACGGATGGCGGAACGGTTTGCAGAAATGTGCAGGAAATATCAGGAGGAACGATGAAAAGAATCAGAGAGATCACAATACCGGATATCCATGCAGCCGCTGCTGCAAAGACACGTTGGGACGATATCGCCAAGCCGCTCGGAAGTTTCGGGCAACTTGAGAAGCTCATCATCCGTCTTGCTGCGGTGCAGGGAACGGATGATGTTGCCATATCCAGAAGAACAGTGGTCGTGATGTGCGCTGATCATGGCGTAGTAAGAGAACAGGTGACACAGACGGGGCAGAGCGTCACAAGACTCTGTGCAGAGGATATTGCCGAAGGGCGGTCCTGTATCAATGCAGTTGCCCGGAGCTGCGGTGCAGATGTATTGTGCGTAGACATGGGAATGGTGCAGAAAAGTACCATCACATCAATTCTTGACAAACGCATCGCCCCCGGTACGCAGAATATGACAAAGGGTGCAGCTATGACGTATGAGCAGACGGAGCGATGCATCATAGCCGGTATGGACATTGTGCGGATGCTGAAGGAAAATGGTGTACAGATCATTGTGACCGGAGAAATGGGCATCGGAAATACGACCGCAGCAAGCGCATTGGCTTCGGTGCTGCTCAATTTGCCGCCGTCGGAAGTCACGGGCAGGGGCGCAGGGTTATCGGATGAAGGGCTTGTCCGGAAGATACATGCTGTGGAGACTGCGATTACTATCAATCAGCCCGATGCGGAGCATCCCATCGAGTTGCTGTCAAAGCTTGGTGGACTGGAAATTGCCGGAATGACGGGATTATTTCTTGGTGGAGCCTATTACCATGTGCCTGTTGTGATCGATGGCATGATCTCAGCTGCCGCTGCTGTGGTCGCATGCCGGATCCATCCGCTCTGTCGGGAATATCTGTTTCCGAGTCATGCAGCAGACGAACCGGCAGGGGCAGGCTTGCTGGAGATATTGGGGTTAGAGCCTGTCATTCAGGCAGGGCTGCGTCTCGGGGAAGGGACAGGAGGCACGCTGCTCCTGCCGCTGCTTGATGGGGCACTTGCACTTTACCGGGAGGGGCATCAATTTAAGGACATGCCGATGGAGCGGTACAAGCCACTATGACGGTGTTGATCACGGGAGGGGCAAAATGCGGAAAATCCCGCTATTCCGAAGAAATTTTTACTGGATTCACTGGTAAAAAATACTATATCGCCACCATGCAGCCCGATGGAGAGGAAGCACAGGCTGCCATTGCAAGGCATCGTGCGCAGCGTGAAGGAAAAGGATTTGTAACGATTGAGCAATATTTTGACCTTACAGAAGTATGTGTGCCGGAAGGGAGCGGCGTGCTGTTGGAATGTCTTGGAAATTTATGTGCCAATGTGCTGTTCGGTTCATATCCAAAGGATGCGGAGAAATGCATCTGTGATGGGATCAGATATCTGAGCGAACGTGCAGAATGCCTTGTTATCGTGACAAATCAGGTCGGTTCGGACGGCATTGACTATGCAGAGGGTACGATGAGATATATGAAACTGCTCGGAGAGATCAACCGGTATGCGGCATCGTTGGCAGATGTTGTGGCTGAATGTGTTTTCGGGATTCCGGTTTTTAGGAAGGGTAGACCGTTATGGTAAAATCATTATGTACGGTATTCCTCATGTACAGCCGTATACCGATGCCGCACGTGGAGTGGAAGGATGAAAACAGGCGATATGCGCTATGTTTTTTTCCGCTGATCGGCGTAGTGATCGGAGGGCTTCTGCTGATTTGGCGATGGCTGTGTACATGGCTCGGATGTGGGCAGCTATTGTTTGCCGTCGGAGCGACGGGTCTGCCGTTGTTGGTGACGGGTGGGATTCACTTGGATGGTTTTGCAGATGTGGCAGATGCCCTCAGTGCGTGCGTTCATCGGGAGAAGCGGCTTGCCATCATGAAAGACCCACATATTGGGGCTTTTGCCGTGATGCAGATAAGTATGTATCTGTTGTTGCAGACGGCTCTGTTTGCTGAACTGGACAATCTGATGCATCTGATTCCGGCAGCGATGGGCTATGTGCTGTCAAGGACTATGAGCGGCATCAGTGCTGTGACATGCAGAACAGCAACAAAAGACAGCAGTTTGCAGGAATTTACCCGACCTGCAAGTCGGTACACAAGAGTGATCCTGCTGCTATGGTTTTTGGTTTTGACTGTAATATGGGCAGGATTCAATAAGTGGTCATGCATATCGGGACTGATGGCGACAGCGATTTTGTATCTCTGTTATGGGAGAATGACGTATCTGAATTTCGGCGGAATCACGGGTGACACTGCCGGATGGTTGGTGCAGATGACGGAGATCCTTCTGCTTGGAATATCTGTAATTGGTAAAATATTGATGTAAAGGCGGTGCGATATGGTACTTGTAACAGGCGGTGCATATCAAGGGAAAACTGCATATGCAAAAGAACACTATAATGACAAAATGATACAGGATTATCAAAATATCATAAAAAAGCTGATGCAGGAGGGAAAGGACCCCATTGCCTATACCGAGTCACTGATTCGTCATGCTCCGGATGCTGTCATCATTCTCCGGGAGGTTGGCTGCGGCATCATCCCCATCAGCGAAGAGAATCGAAAATGGCGTGAAATGGTTGGGAAATGCGGCTGTATGATAGCAGAGAATGCAGATACGGTAATAAGGCTGTGCTGCGGCATTCCTGAAATCATTAAGGGGGAATTACCATGAAAGTTTTGATGATTCGTCACGGATTCACAAAAAGTAATCTGGAAAAGCGCTATCTTGGGAAAAAAGATGAATCATTGTGCAATGATGGTGTTTTAGCTTTGAGTTTGCTTTCCTATCCGAAGATCGGTATGCTTTATGTCAGTCCGTTGGCACGGTGCAGACAAACGGCTGAGCTTCTGTTTCCATGGCGTGAGAAGATCATATGCAAGGAGCTTCAGGAGTGTGATTTTGGCGATTTTGAGGGAAAAAATTTTGAAGAGCTGAACGGTGATCCGGCTTATCAGGGATGGATCGAAAGCGGTGGAAGGTCTTGCTTTCCAAATGGTGAGAACCCAAAGCATTTTCGGGAACGATGTGTTTATGCCTTTGAAAATCTGCTTATGGCACATCAAGAATTTACTATTGTTGCACATGGTGGTACATTGATGGCAATTATGGAACATGTAGCCGGAAGTTGTTTTTATAATTGGGGCGTGGAGAATGGACGGGGATATCTTCTGACTGATGAAGGATGGGAACGAGTATGAATCTGGCTGCAATACTGCCGATATTGATTGGTTTCTTGCTTGATGCATTGCTTGGCGACCCGCATTCATTGCCGCATCCGGTCAGGTTTATAGGTGGTTTTGTGAATCGGTTGGAAAGATGTGTACGAAAAAAATGCAATGATCTTCGGCTTGGAGGCTTTCTGATCGTAATGACTGTGATCATTGCCTCTGGAGGAATGGCTACACTTATAGTAATAATTTGCTATCATATCAATGTGATAACGGGCATAATTGCAGAGGGCTTGATGTGCTATTATCTGCTGGCTGCCCGGAGTCTCAGGGATGAGAGCATGAAGGTGTATCGTGCAATACATCGGCATGATACGGAGGGTGCAAGAAAGGCGGTTTCCATGATTGTGGGTCGGGACACAAAGTCACTTGACGAGCAGGGGGTGATCCGTGCAGCTGTGGAGACGGTGGCGGAGAATACGTCGGACGGTGTCACTGCGCCATTATTTTACATGATGTTCGGAGGGGCAGTTGGAGGATTTGTGTATAAGGCAGTGAATACAATGGATTCCATGCTTGGTTACAAGAATGATAAATATAAGAATATTGGCTATTTTCCAGCAAAACTTGATGATATTTTTAATTATGTCCCTTCCCGGATAACTGCACTGCTCTGCATACCGTCTGCATTTCTATGTGGACTGGATGGTAAAAATGCGTACCGTATCTGGAGACGTGACAGACGCAAACATGCAAGCCCGAATTCAGCACAGACGGAAGCGGCGTTTGCCGGAGCGTTGCATGTGCAGCTTGCAGGGGATGCGTATTACTTTGGAGAGTTACATAAAAAACCATATATCGGTGATAATGACAGACCTATCCAAAATGAGGATATCAAGAAAGCAAATCGGATGATGTACATCGTATCATTACAGATGTTGGTAATTTCTTGCGCAATCAGAGGACTGATATTATGATGCAGGTACATGGTGGCACGGTTGAACATTTTCTTGATTTTTCGGCAAATCTGAATCCTTTGGGAATGCCGGAAAGTATAAAGCAGGCTGTAATAGACAGCATGGAGAAATGGGGACAATATCCTGACCCGGAAACTAAGCAGCTCAGGCAAAAACTTTCCATGGCTGAACAGTTCCCGTTTTCGCAAATTGTATGCGGAAACGGGGCAGACGATCTGATCTATCGCATGATATCAGCACTTCGTCCGCAAAATGCAATGATATGTGAGCCTTGCTTCGGAGAATATAAAAAGGCATTGCAGGAATATGAATGCCAAGTCAATTTCTATCAATTAGACCCATCACAAAATTTTGTTCTTGATAGCAGCATTGTCAGCTTTCTGCATCCGGGAATTGATATGCTGATCCTATGCACGCCAAACAACCCGACCGGTGTATCTGTTCCACACAGTCTGCTTGAACAAATTGCAGAAAAATGCAAGGATTTTGATAGTTATCTCGTAATTGACGGATGTTTTCTTGATTTCAGCAATGAAGGCAGTCATTGGCTGAATGCGTTAGTTTGTGACAAGTGTATTCTTTTGAAGGCATTTACGAAAAATTATGCGATGGCAGGACTGCGGCTTGGATATGCGCTGTGTGGAAATGAAGATATCGCAAAGAAAATCCATCGTGCAGGACAATATTGGAGCGTATCTGCACCAGCTCAGGCAGCAGGGATCGCAGCATTGAATGAGACGGCTTATCTGAGGAACGCCAATACCCTTATCTGGACGGAAAGAAAATTTTTGTCAGATGAATTGTGTGCATTGGGAATGAAAGTAATTCCATCTGATAGTAATTTTCTGCTGTTTCAAGGGACAGAAGGACTTGCAGATGCAATGCTGCGTGAGGGAATCCTTATCCGGGATTGTGAAAGCTTTGGACTGCATGGGTACTATCGGATCGCAGTACGGAAACATGGTGAAAATTTGATTTTGCTTGATGCAATGAGGAGGGTTCTGTATGGCAAAAACTGTTATGATTCAGGGGACGATGTCGAATGTCGGTAAAAGTATTCTGACGGCTGCGCTTTGCCGCATTTTCCATCAGGACGGCTATGCTGTTGCACCCTTCAAATCGCAGAACATGGCGCTGAATTCGTTTATTACGAAGGATGGTTCGGAGATAGGACGTGCGCAGGCATTGCAGGCAGAGGCGGCAGGTATCAGTCCATCTCCACTGATGAACCCGATTTTGCTCAAACCCACGACCGATGCAGGCTCGCAGGTTATTGTGAACGGAAGAGTAAAGGGAAATATGTCGGCAATGTCATATCTTTGCCATAGAAAAGAATATTTTGCTGAGATAATGAACGCATACAGGGAATTGGATGATAATTTTGACATTATTGTGATAGAGGGGGCGGGCAGTCCTGTGGAGTTGAATCTGAAGCATGATGACATTGTGAATATGGGACTTGCAAGACACATACATGCGCCGGTACTGTTGGTGGGAGATATAGACAGAGGCGGTATTTTTGCACAGATGATGGGTACGTTGCAGCTCATGATGCCGGAGGAAAGAAGTCTTGTAAAGGGCTTGCTTGTGAACCAATTCAGGGGTGACAGAAAGCTGTTTTCTGATGGGGAGCAGATGCTTTCGCAAATGTCCGGCATACCGGTGCTTGGTGTTGTCCCCTATGTGAAGCATGCGCTTGAAGAAGAGGATAGCTTGTCGGAACGACTTCGTTCGCATGAAAAGCAAGAGATTGACATCGGCATACTTCATTTCCCGAAACTCTCCAATTACACAGATTTTGATGTTTTCAGGCAATATCCCAATGTTTCTGCCAGATTTATTCAACGTCCGGAGGAATTCTGCTTTCCCGACATGCTCATTCTCCCCGGAACCAAAAACACGATCTCTGACATGCAGTGGCTGCGTGAGACGGGACTGGAAGTTGTCATAAAGGGCTATGCTGCGCAAGGAAAGCCGATTTTTGGCATTTGCGGAGGCTACCAGATGCTGGGAAACACTATTGCAGACCCTTTCGGGTGTGAGGGGGGCGGCAGTGTTGAAGGACTTGGTCTGCTCCCTTGCGAAACGGTTTTTTTGGATAAAAAATACCAGACACAGATAAGCGGTGTGTTCAAACATGTCGGTGGATGGTTTGGTTGTCTGTCGGGGGCTGCTTTTACTGGCTATGAGTTGCATCATGGTAAAACAATGACATCTGGTGATGCGTTGACATCGGTCGGCGGCATCTGGAAGGATAATGTTTGCGGCTGCTATGTGCATGGAATATTTGACAGTGCAGATGTGTCAGAAAGGATTGTGTCTGCACTTTCAGGTCATAATGTGAGAGGGATTGACAGAGCGGCGTACCGTTCGCAGCAGCTTGATCTGCTGGCGGATGTGGTACGGAAAAATGTTGATATTTCAATGATTTACAGGATTATGGAGGAAAACCATGGAGTCTGAATACATCCGTCCGGAGGAAATTGAGCGGCGCAGTTTTGAGATCATCCGGAGTGAATTGAACTGTTTGCTGCCGGAGGACATATCGCCTGTGGTGCTGCGCTGCATCCATACGACGGCGGATTTTGATTATGCTGAAAATCTGTATTTTTCTGAACATGTCATCTCTCTTGCAATGCAGCTTCTGCGGCAGGGATGTACTGTTGTGACGGATACCAACATGGCGAAAGCCGGCATCAGTAAGACAGCACTTACGAAGCTTGGCTGTGAGATACGATGTTTTATGGCGGATGAGGACATTGCCCGGACGGCAAAGGAACAGGGGATCACAAGGGCATCGGCATCGGTAGAAAAGGCGGCTGCATATGGTAATTCATTGATCTATGTCGTCGGCAATGCTCCGACTGCTTTGATGCGTATCTGCGAGCTTTCGGCGGAGGGGATATTTACCCCTGCGCTCGTCATCGGGATGCCGGTCGGTTTTGTGAATGTAGTGCCGGCAAAGGAAATGCTCATTGCATCCGGCATTCCCTGCATTGTTGCAAGGGGAAGGAAGGGCGGCAGCAATGTGGCTGCTGCTGTCATGAATGCCCTGCTTTATCAGGCATGCGGCGAAAAACGGGCGTAACTGTGTGAGAATTCTGTAAAATATGCATAAATTTCCGGGAAATGCTTGCAACATGGCAGAAACTGTGTTATAATAAAGTTGTGCGCACAAATTGAATAGGGCAGATGGTGCTTCTGGTGTAATGCTGGGAGGTAAAAGGGAAGCGGCTGCGAATGCCGCACGATCTCGTCACTGTGATAAGCGAGCCATAGAACATTCTGCAAGGCAGAGTCACTGGGAAACCGGGAAGGTCGTTCTTTGGCGTCTGAGCTTTCAGTCAGGAAACCTGCCATTTGCCGGTACAGGATCTATGATCCAAGGTCACGAGGTATTGACCGTACTGCTCAGGCTTTTTCCGGAAAGGAGAAGGTCATGTTTGCTGTACCCTCTTGCCGATGCAAGGGGGTTTTTCGGTCATGCTTTCCATTGCAGAAAGGATGATTCTAATGAAAATGAAGAGAATACTGGTGAGCCTTATGATGCTGACCATGCTGACCGGATGCGGCGGTGCTTCATCCGGTACACAGGCTGATACTGCTGCGGATACCCAGACTGCGCCGCAGGAGGCGGAAGTTGAAATGGAGGATGAGAACACTGGTGATGCGTCGCTTGATGATCCCCGGAATCAGGATGAGATCGGAGAGAAGGAACTGCTTGTCATCAGCTTCGGGACGAGTTATAATGACAGCCGCCGACTGACGATCGGTGCGATCGAGAATGCACTGGAGGAGGCGTTTCCGGATTACACCGTGCGGCGTGGGTTTACGTCTGACATCATCATTGACCATGTTATGCGCCGTGACGGGGTGCAGATCGATAATGTGACTGCGGCTCTGGACAGGGCTGTGGACAACGGCGTGAAAGAGCTTTTCATCCAGCCGACTCATCTTATGAATGGATTGGAGTACAACGATCTGGTCAATGAAGCAGCGAAGTATGCGGATGCGTTCGAGCGTATGACGATCGGCGAACCGCTGCTGACATCAGATGCGGATTTTGAGAAGGTGGCAGATGCCATCACATCGTGGACGGCAGACTATGACGACGGCGAAACGGCGATCGTATTCATGGGACATGGCACGGAAGCGGATTCCAACGAAGTCTATCCGAAGATGCAGGAAGTGCTGACGGAAAAAGGCTATGCCAATTACTATATCGGTACTGTGGAAGCGACACCGTCTCTGAAAGATGTGCTTGCGGCTGTGCAGGCAGGAACATATAAGCGTGTTGTGCTTGAACCGCTGATGGTGGTTGCCGGAGATCATGCCAACAATGATATGGCAGGGGATGAAGAATCGTGGAAGTCGGCATTTACAGACGCAGGCTACGAGGTGGAATGCGTTGTGCGTGGACTGGGAGAAAATCCGGATATCCAGCAGCTCTATGTGGAGCATGTACGGGAAGCATTGAAATGACCGCTATCCGCAATTTAAGGCAAGAGTCTTTACATTGCGGACAGCATTAAAATGACACAGACCGGCGGACAGAGGGGTGACCTGTCTGAACGCCGGTTTTGCCGATACAGAAAGGAGTCGGAATGAGAAAACAAATTCTATGTGCAGCTTTGCTGTTGTTCCTGACCGGATGCAGTGCGGCGGAAACGACTGCACCGGACAGTATGTCTGCACAGGTGGAAACAGTCGCACCGGTCGAGGTCGTGGAGGATGGTATGACTCCCGTCACGGCGGATATGTTGCAGCCCGGCGATTATGAAGTGACTGTGGATTCAAGCTCATCAATGTTCAGCATCACATCCTGTACGCTCCATGTGACTGACAGCGGTATGACTGCTGACATGACCATGAGCGGCACGGGCTATCTCTATCTGTACATGGGGACAGTAGAGGAAGCACAGTCTGCCGATGAGAAGGATCGCATTCCATTCACAGAAAATGCCGATGGAACACATACCTTCACCGTTCCGGTCACAGCACTTGATGCCGGTATTGAGTGTGCAGCATTCAGTAAAAAGAAGGAGATATGGTACGGACGGACACTGCTGTTCCGTGCGGATTCTCTGCCGTCAGATGCCCGTGCCGATCTTGTCACGGCAGAGAGTCTCGGACTTACAGATGGTGTGTATGCGGTCGATGTGACATTGTCGGGCGGTTCCGGGAAAGCAACGATCCACTCTCCGGCAGAGTTGACCGTCAACGACGGACAGGCAGTGGTACACCTTGTCTGGGGAAGTGACAAGTACGACTATATGACCGTAGACGGCGTGCGTTATGATCCTGTGACACTGGAGGGCGGTTCTGCCTTTGACATTCCCGTCATGGGCTTTGACTATGAGATGCCCGTCAGTGCGGACACCATTGCCATGAGTACGCCGCATGAGATCGCATATACGCTGCGGTTCGATTCTGCATCTGTCAAAGATGCGACGTAAGTGGCTGTGTCTGCCGCTTCTGATCTGTCTGACAGCATGCGGCACAGAGGTGAAGCCCCCTGATTTCATAGAAACAGGCAGCATGGAGCTGCAATATGCGGAGCAGTTTTCCGTCAGCTACTATGAGGGCGGCTATACGAAGTTGTCCATTGCCGACGGAACAGACTATCTCATCGTGCCGGATGGGGCAATGCTCCCGGAGAATACGGGGGATATGGTCATTCTACAGCAGCCGCTCACAGGGCTGTATGTCGCAGCCACTTCGGCAGTGGATCTGTTTGATGGGATCGGCTGTCTGGATGCGGTAGAGATGGTTTCCACAAAGGACTGGGCACTGCCCCATGTACAGGAAGCCCTTGCAGACGAAAGCATCTGCTATGCCGGGAAGTACAATGCACCGGACTATGAACTACTGGTGGAGAGGGGTTGTGGTCTTGCCGTGGAATCCACCATGATCTACCATACCCCCGAAACAAAGGAACAACTTGAGCAACTTGGCATTCCGGTACTGACAGAACGCTCAAGCTATGAATCCCATCCCCTCGGTCGTATGGAGTGGGTCAAGGTCTATGGTTTGCTTCTGGGAAAAACGGACGAGGCGGAGACATTTTTCAATGAGCAGGCAGCACGTTTTGATGCCGTCGCAGCTGATACGGAAGATGCGGAACAAAAGACAGTTGCGTTCTTTTCTGTTTCACCGAATGGTTATATCAACATCCGCAAGCCCGGTGACTATATTTCAGAGCTGATCTCCCATGCCGGCGGACGCTATGCCTTCACGGCAGAGGGACTGGAAGTGGACGACAACGCCCTTTCCACCATGAATATCCAGACGGAGGTGTTCTATGAAACGGCGAAGGATGCAGATATTTTTATTTACAACAGTGCCATCGAGGGAGAGATCACAACAATGGAGCAGCTTCTTGACAAGTGTCCTGTCTTAGCCGGCTGCAAGGCAGTGCAGGAGGGAAATGTCTGGTGTACAGGGCAGAATGTCTTTCAGCAAACGTCCGGTGCAGCAGATCTGCTATGTGACCTGCACGCCGTCATCACAGGCACAGAGGATGCGCTGACATTTTTGCACAAGGTGGAATGATGAAAAGAAAACTACGCTATACAGGGGGATTTATCCTGTTGTCTATATGTCTCATACTTTTTTCACTGCTTGGCATTCTCTGCGGCAGCAGTACAGTATCATGGCAGCAGCTCACGGACATCCTTCTGCATCGCAGCACAGATGAGAGTGCTGCTGCCATTCTGCTGCAAATACGGCTGCCTCGGGTACTTGCAGCGATTTTGTTAGGGGGGGCTTTGTCAGTATCGGGCTTACTGCTGCAATGTTTTTTCAACAATCCCATTGCAGGTCCATTCGTGCTGGGCATTTCTTCGGGAGCAAAACTGTCGGTCGCACTTGTGATGGTGGCAGCCCTTCAGCAGGGGTTCGTCCTGCATTCATGGGCGATGATCGGGGCATCCTTTCTCGGTTCGCTCCTGTCGATGGGATGGGTGCTGCTGCTGTCCGGCAGGGTGCGCAGCATGTCTGTACTGGTGGTGGGCGGTGTCATGACAGGGTACATCTGTTCAGCAGTGACAGAACTGATCGTCGCCTTTGCGGATGATGCCAATATTGTCAATCTGCACAATTGGTCAATGGGTACGTTTTCCGGTACGGACTGGGCAGACATCCGGGCAATGTCTGCCGTGTTGTGTGCCGCACTGGTGCTTAGTTTTTCACTGTCAAAACCCTTGGGAGCCTATCAGCTTGGTGAGAGTTATGCGGAGAGTGTAGGTGTGGATCTGCGGAAATTCCGTGCAGCGGTCATTCTGTTGTCAAGCATTCTTGCGGCAGTGGTGACGGCATTTGCAGGACCGGTATCATTCGTAGGGGTGGCAGTGCCGCACTTGATGAAGCAACTTTTCGGGACAGCAAAGCCGATCGTAATGATACCGGCAGTGTTTTTGGGAGGGAGTGTGGTCTGTCTGGTGTGTGATCTGATCGCACGGACGGCATTTGCTCCCACGGAGCTGAGTATCAGTACGGTGACGGCAGTATTCGGCGCACCCATCGTCATCCGGATGCTGTTGAGGAGGAATGCGCATGGTGCTGCACGCTGAACATCTGACTGTTGGCTATGGCAGGACGGCTGTGGTGGAGGACATGACCCTGACCATAGAGAAGGGAGAGATCGTGACGCTGATCGGTGCGAACGGCGCAGGAAAGTCCACGATCCTGAAAACTCTTGCCGCACAGCTTGCGCCCTTGTCGGGGTGTGTGATGCTGGACGGCAGGGAAAAGATGCCGCCCGAAGAACTGGCTAAGTATCTTTCTGTCATGCTGACCGGACACATTCATCCGGAACTGATGACTTGCTATGAAGTCGCTGCATCGGGACGGTATCCCTACACCGGACGATTTGGCATTCTCTCACAGCATGACAAGGACGTGATTGCCGCCAAGATGGCGTTGACCGCTGTTACGGAGCTGAAAGACACTCCTTTTGACAAGCTCAGTGACGGTCAGAAACAAAGGGTGATGCTGGCAAGGGCACTCTGTCAGGAGCCGGACATCCTTATCATGGACGAGCCGACCTCTTACCTCGATATCCGGCACAAGGTAGGACTGCTCACATTGGTACGGCAGCTTGTCCGGGAGGGATTGTCGGTGGTCATGTCGCTGCATGAACTGGAGCTTGCAGAGCGAGTGGCTGACCGGATCGTTTGCATCAGAGAGGGACATATTGACCGCATCGGTACGCCGGAAGAAATTTTTAGCGGCAACTACATCCGGGAGCTGTTTGCTATGGACGAAGGCGGATATGAGGCACTATACGGTGTGCCGGAGCTGCCTGCGGTACGAGGGACACCGGAAGTATTTGTCATCGGCGGAGGAGGAACGGGTGTTCCTGTTTATCGTATGCTTCAGCGCAAGGGTATCCCCTTTGCAGCAGGGGTGCTGCATGAGAATGACCTTGATTATCCGGCTGCACTGGCACTGGCATCTGTTGTTATCCCGGAGCATGCCTTTCAGTCCATCCGACCGGATACCCTGCAAAGGGCAATGGATGTCATGGTTACATGCCGGGAGGTCATCTGCTGCTGCAAGAAATTCGGGGAGATGAATGCCCGGAACGAGCAGCTTTTGATGCATGCGAAGGAAATGCATCTGCTCACAGAAGATTCCCTCATCCTATCGGGGTAGGATGAGGGAATTAGCATCAGAGAAAACGCCTGCGATCACGCAGGCGTTTTCATTTGATTTCCAGTCCTTAACGCTGTTTTCAGTCGCTTCCTTCTGATAGACTTTGTCTGTCGGAAGGAAAAGGATCGGTTATGAGGATTTTAGTCAACGATCAGGGATTTACCAGTCATTTCCTCCGGCTGTGGAAGCTCCAGCAGTTTCAGGATGGTCGGCGAGAGGTCAGCCAGTACGCCGCCCTCACGAAGCTTGCAATCCCCTGCTCCGACAACGATGAACGGAACGGGATTTGTGGTGTGTGCTGTGAACGGTGCGCCGTCCGGTTCGTACATCTTGTCGGCATTACCGTGGTCGGCTGTGATGAGGGCTGCACCGCCCTTTGCAAGAATGGTTTCCACCATTCTGCCAACGCAGGTATCCACTGCCTCCACAGCAGCTACAGCAGCATCAAAGATGCCTGTATGCCCTACCATGTCGCAGTTAGCATAGTTGAGGATGATGACATCATACTTGTCGGAATTGATGGCATCCACAACGGCATCCGTGACTTCGTAGGCACTCATCTCCGGCTTCATGTCGAAAGTCTCCACATCGGGTGACTTGATGAGTATTCTGTCCTCTCCTTCGAACTGCTTTTCCTCACCGCCATTAAAGAAGAAGGTCACATGGGCATATTTCTGTGTCTCAGCAATACGAAGCTGCGTCTTGCCGCATTTGCTCAGGTACTCACCGAGGGTCATTGTCAGCTCCTCCGGCGGGAAGGCAACTTCTACATTCGGCATGGTGGCATCATACTGTGCCATGCAGACAAAATGTACTGGGAAATAGCCATTTCTCCGCTCAAATCCCTTGAAGTCCGGATCAACGAAAGAACGTGTGATCTGCCTTGCACGGTCAGGACGGAAATTGATGAAGATCACACTGTCATTTGCCTTGATCTCTGCGCCCTTCTCCACGATGGTCGGGAGCATAAATTCATCGGTGACTTCATTGGCATAGGAATTGCGAATTGCCTGAACCGGGTCAGTCTCCTGCACGCCCTCGCCGTAAACCAACGCAGCATAGGCTTTTTCAACTCTATCCCATGCATTGTCTCTGTCCATTGCATAGAAACGCCCTGCAATGGTCGCAACCTTACCGACGCCGATCTCCTGCATCTTGGCAACGGCTTCTTCCATATACTCTGCCGCAGAGGATGGCGGCACATCTCTGCCGTCCAGAAAAGCATGTACATAAACCTTCTCCAGACCGAACCGCTTTGCCATTTCCAGCACACCATAGAGGTGGTCACTGTGGCTGTGTACGCCGCCGGGAGACAGCAGCCCCATGATATGCAGGGCACTGTTGTTCTTCTTAGCGTTCTCCATGGAGTGTACAAGTGCCGGATTCTCAAAGAAATCGCCGTCCTCGATGGACTTGGAGATTTTTACCAGCTGCTGATAAACAATACGTCCTGCGCCGATGTTGGTATGCCCGACCTCGGAGTTGCCCATCTGCCCGTCCGGCAGACCCACGCAAAGCCCCGACGCACCGATGATGGTATGTGGTCCCTGCATGTATTTATCAAGATTTGGCGTTTTTGCAGCTTTGATGGCATTGCCGTAATCATCCGGATTATAGCCGAAGCCGTCCATGATGATCAGGGCTACAGGTTTCTTTGACATTTTTATCAAAACCTTTCATATAATTTTAGATACCGTAGTGGATGACATACTTTTTTTCTGTATGAGCCTTTTTCATAAGGCATATGACAGGCTTGTAAGCATCCTTGTTTTCCTGCTCAAATATAGTTATAAATTCAGGAAGTACATCCCACGGAATAAGCGTTATACCGTAGTAACAAAGACCTTGCCACAATTCCCCTTTATGATTATCGCCACGGCAAGGGTTTATTGTCGGAATACTTTGAAACTTTTCCACAAGGGAAAGTATAAGATCGTCATGTATGGAAATGCAGCTGAATTTTTCAGGTTGGTATCCTGTATATTCACGCATCTTGCCGGAAAAATTCTCTATTATGCCGAAATCATGTACAAGTCCCATATGTATTAAAACCCTTCTGGGGCTGCATTTTACTTCACAGCCCACTGTTTCCAGAATGTGCTACCAATAGATCCGGAAATACCCCGTCTTTGGATTGAGCATCCAGACAGCCCTATTCTGTGAGCCTTTCCCCAGCACATACACTTCTGCACCCTGCGTGTCCGCCTGTGATGCCCCTTTTTCATCCATATAGGAGAACCACGTCCCGCCGTCCGGCATTGCCGTCTTGCCGGACAGATCAAGGCTTGCTGTCTCATACTGTTCCTGCACGTCCGGCGTGAACATATAGGACATCTGACAGATGCTCTGCGCTTTCTGCTGATAGGTTTTCACCGTGGCAGTATCCGTATAGTAGCAAATGTCGATCCCTCCGGCACCCTGCAACATGGCAGGTACCATGCGGATCTCATACTGTTCTGCCTGTTCCGGCAGCTTTTCCGGCAGCAGCGTTTCTACAATGCTGCCATCCTGATAATGGGACAGATACATGGCACGCTGGATAGGGTATGCCCATTTCCATGCGTGTGCCTGCAAGACAAAGGGGAACACCGCCGCAGCGATCACGACCGTATAAATGACCGCCCGGAGGATGCCTGTCACCCTGCGGAATATCCTGCTGCGGGGGATGTCCCTGTCGTACCATGCTCCGGAAAGCTCGATCAGTATCAATGCCGGAATGCTTGCGATCCAGAACACCTCAAAGTACGGGAACAACATGGAAATGATGCTCCCCATGAAAAGCACCCCGAAACAGAACAGGATATCTATCGTCCGCCAGATCGTGTAACGGCGTTTTATCCGTTCCTTTTTCCTGAGCAACATGATATACAGCATCGAGGGCAGCTTCCGCTGCCCTCAACGGTTTCATCCGTTGACTGCTGCCTGAACGATCACGTTGAAGTCCTCAGCCTTGAGGGAAGCACCGCCGATCAGTCCGCCGTCAATGTTCGGCTTTGCCAGCAGCTCAGCGGCATTCTTGGCATTCATCGAACCGCCGTACTGAATGGTGACAGCATCTGCTGTTTCCTGATCGTACAGCTTTGCCAGCTGCGCACGGATGAAAGCACAAACTTCCTCAGCCTGTTCCGGTGTTGCGGTCAGACCTGTACCGATCGCCCATACCGGTTCGTAGGCAATGACAACTTTCTTCACATCTTCTTTAGAAACGCTCCAGAGGTCAAGCTTGATCTGCCGTCCGACAACTTCTTCTGTGATGTTGCACTGACGCTCCCACTTCAGCTCACCCACACAAACGATGGGCTTCAGACCTGCTGCAAGGGCTGCGACTGTTCTCTTGTTGACAGTCTCATCCGTTTCGCCGAAGTACTGACGGCGTTCACTGTGACCGATGACAACGTATTCCACGCCGACTTCTACCAGCATATCAGCAGAAATTTCGCCAGTGAATGCGCCGCTCTTTTCAAAATGTACATTCTCTGCGCCGACCTTGACATTAGAACCGGCAGTTGCATTGACAGCGGTTTCCAGATTGGTAAACGGTACGCAGGCTACGACCTCAACATTACCTTCTGCATTGGCTACAAGAGGCTTGATGGCATCCAGAAGTGCCTTTGCCTCGGGACGGGTCTTGTTCATCTTCCAGTTGCCGGCAATGATTGCCTTTCTGAGTGCTTTGTTCATGTTTATCTACTCCTTTTTGAAATTATGATCTGCTTTACGGAAGGGATAGTGTTAGACATTTCTGTCTCTCGTCCGCAGCATCTGTGCTGCCAGAAAGCAAAGTACACACATCAGTGCAGCCACCGCCGCACATCCTGATTGTTGATCCTGCATTCCAGATATCCTCCTTGCAAACAGGGCGGAAGTCAATTCTCCGCCCTTTGCATTTCAACAGACCTTCCCGGAAGTTTCCGGGGGATTCAATTATGCTTACTTCTCTGCAATCACAGCAACGCCCGGAAGTACCTTGCCCTCAAGGTATTCGAGAGATGCACCGCCGCCTGTAGAGATATGGCTCATCTTGTCAGCGAACCCAAGCTGCATTACTGCTGCTGCGGAATCGCCGCCGCCGATGATGGTGGTAGCCTCTGTATCAGCAAGTGCCTGTGCAACAGCGATCGTGCCCTTTGCAAGGATCGGATTCTCAAATACACCCATCGGTCCGTTCCATACGACTGTCTTAGCGGACTTTACAGCATCTGCAAACAGTTTCTGTGTCTCTGTGCCGATGTCCAGACCCATCTTGTCAGCCGGGATCTCCATTGCCGGAACGACCTCTACAGCGATCTCTGCATCGATCGGATCCGGGAATGCAGCTGCAACGGTAGTATCTACCGGCAGCAGGATCTTCTTACCAAGCTGCTCAGCTTTTGCGAGCATATCCTTGCAGTAGTCAAGCTTCTCATCATCTACCAGAGAATTGCCGACAGAGCCGCCCTGTGCCTTCAGGAAGGTGTAAGCCATACCGCCGCCGATGATGAGGGTGTCGCACTTTTCGAGCAGGTTAGAGATGACATTCAGCTTGTCAGCAACCTTTGCACCGCCCAGAATGGCAACAAACGGACGCTCCGGAACTTCTACAGCATTGCCGAGATACTTGATCTCCTTCTGCATCAGGTAGCCGACTGCGGTTTCCTTGACAAATTTTGTTACGCCTGCGGTAGAAGCATGCGCTCTGTGCGCAGAACCGAAGGCATCCATCACGAATACCTCACCATCTACGAGATCAGCAAGCTCCTTAGCAAAGTCCTCGCCGTTCTTGGTTTCCTCTGCGCCACGGAAACGTGTATTCTCCAGAACAACGATCTCGCCGTCCTGCATTTCTGCAACTGCCTTCTTGGCATTCTCGCCGACTACGTTATCATCCTTTGCAAATGTCACCTTAGCGGAAACCAACTCTGCAAGCCTGTCTGCTGCCGGTTTCAGGGAGAATTTATCCTCCGGACCATTCTTCGGCTTTCCCAGATGGGAACACAGAACAACCTTTGCACCGTTCTCCGTGAGCTTGTTGATGGTGGGGAGAGCAGCCTGAATACGGTTATCATTGGTGATAACGCCATCCTTCAGCGGCACATTGAAGTCCACACGAACGAGTACCTTTTTGCCCTTGACCTCGAGATCTTCTACTGTTACCTTGTTCAAACCTGCCATTGTTATGACATCCTTTCAGATAAATTTGGGGTCGTGCCCCAGATTCTGTGTGCAGTCTGGCACACCATATATTTATTATACACTATTTTTCCTGATCCTGCAAGAGGAATTTGTAATTTTTTTATAATTTTTCAAAAATATTCCTCTGTAGGCTCTTTACCGAATCTTAAACTATTTTTTCTTGACAAAATCCAGTCGTTATGGTATAATAAATGTAAATTTACCGGGATGAGATAAGAAAATGATAAATCAAAAGAGATGCAAGCGCAGATACATCGGTGTTCCATTGCTTGTGAGCATGATTTTGTTTGTGGGTTTTATGCGCATCGCTGTGTTTCCTGATGGTTTCAGTACTCGTTGGAATGGTTTGACGAGAATGATAATCTTACCCGGGGTGACGGGGATATTCTGACAAGGTGTGCCATACAGAAGGACGCATCAGGGGATTGGCTTGTTACAAGCGTCTCTATGCCTCCCTGATATACACAGACCAACAGAAAGGGTGGATATTTTATGAACATTCCGAACGATCCGGCGATACTGCTGAGCTTTCTGAACACACAGCTCCGTGATTTTTATCCGTCCTTAGAGGAATTCTGCAAAGCAAACGACATCAGCCGACAGGAGATCGAGGAAAAGCTTTCAAGCATCGGCTATGTCTACGATGAAACGCAGAATCGTTTCAGATGTACCTGAGACAAGCATCACATAGATGGAAAGAAAGGAAGCCGCTGCATGGAACATGAACAGCCGCAGAAAATCAAATTGATTTGCCGCATGAAAGACGGAAAGTATAACTGCCAGATGCCGGCGGACGAAACAGCACTCGCTGTGGAATCCCTTGAGACAGCAGACATGTTTCTCAACTATTTCCGCCCCGAACAAATGCTGGAGCAATTGAGGGCAGAATACGGAGAAGATGCTGTACTGGTGTTCCGGACAGATGAACAGCAGATGCAGGAATTTGCAGATTTTTTAAGGGAACACGATGCTGTAAAACAAATGTAAATATTTTTTACGTTATTTTTTCCAGAATGTACTTGACATTTCACTGAAAGTGTGGTAAACTTGTATACAGACGGTGGAAACACCGACAAAATATTAAGGAGGGCATACCGATGAGTGAAGTAAAGGATAAACTGTTTAAGTTTGGCGAGGATGTGAAGAATTCCGCCGGCAAGCTCGCAAAGGGTGCCGTAGACGGCACCAAGAAGGTTGCTGAAAAGGCAAAAATCAAAAATACCATGTCCCATGCGGAGAGCAAGCTGAATGCTCTGTACATGGAGATCGGAAAGAAGTATGAGGAGCTGTATGCTGAACAGGGAGATGAAAATTTCGCTGAACAGCTTGCTCAGATCGCAGAGGTGAGAGAGGAACTCGCACAGGCAAGAGTAGAACTTGCTGCACTCGACAGTGCATCCATCTGCTCCTGCTGCGGCAAGTATGTGCTTGAGGGACAGCGGTTCTGCCCGTACTGCGGTACAAAAGCACCTGAACCTCCTGTAGAGGAAGAACTTGTGGAAGCAGCCGAGGAGGAGGCAGCAGAGACTGCTGAGACTGAGGCACCTGCTGAAGATGCCGAATAAACTGAACATACGAAAAAAAGGGTCTGCTTTCAGGTTCTGAAGGCAGACCTTTTCCCATCATCCTGATTCGGCAGGCACTGGAGCGGTCTGACGAATAAACGAGGAAATAACGGGAGGACAGGACTATGACAAACAAACATATGCTGCTGCCGCTTTCTGCCGTATTGCTGTGTCTGACAGGGTGTTCTCTGTTTTACACAAATGTCCCCACCGAAGAAGTGATCGAAACGGAAGGATATGCAGCAGAAACTGCACCGGAATGGGATTCTGTCGAGCAGGCGTTAAGGTCATTATGTTACGGTACATCTACCGACATTGCATTTTCATCTGCACAGTCTGACCGCTTGGCAGAGTGTCTGGACATCATCGGCGGAGGAGTGTATTCCGAATACTATCATTTTACAGGTGCGGATGGGACAAAAGTGATACAGTTGTCCGTGATGGACGGCTATATGCTGTATGAGAGCAATGAAGACGGCGAATACAACAGCATGGGCAGCTCCATTCTGCTGCATGATGGTAAGGGGTTCTGCATGGGAAATGGCACAGTGTCATATCCACTCACTGTACCGGAAGAAAAAAGGTATCGTTCCATTCTCTGCGATCTGGAAAATGCCGATTATCAGGGAACGACAGAAATGCTGGATGTCGGGGACAAACAGTATCGGTTTGAACAGTATGTGACCGATACATTGACCTATTACCTTGCCCTTGATGAGTCGGACACCATACGGGCAATGGCAGCAACGGACGGTTCTTCGGCAAAGCTTGCGACAGAGTACAAGCTGACTGCCACGGATTCCATCCTGAATGAGGAATGGATGTCGGGGAGAATGGCGTATTACAGGACGTGTCTGGATGAAGCCTATGCAGACGAACTGCATTATGAAAATGACATTTTCGATTTCTCAGCCGAACGCATCAGGGGAGAGGATATTGAAAATCCCCATATTGTGGAGTTTTACCGTGACTTCTTTGACACGGCAGACAGTTTTACCTTTTCCACATCTTCACAGCGTGGCGACCTTTATATGGAGGACTACCATACACGCTCCGGTGATGACTATCTTGACCGCACAACGACCCAGAAAGGTGTGGAGAAAGCTATTCTCAGCGATTGTCTGCGTGTAGACGGTCAGTATTACAGCCAGTGCATCTATGAGGATGAAACAGAGGACTGGCATAAAGATGTCTACAACGATGATTTCCAACCGGAGCAGTATATTGACGGTCTGCTCCAACGGCAGAAACCCGATGCGTACAGAGAAGATCCCGTGTTTATGGAAGCGTATATGGTCACGATCGGTGAGGAGGAGTATATCTGTGAGGTCTGGGACATCCACAGTAAGTACCCCGTCCGGGTCTACTGTCAGGACGGCAGGATCGTGGCAATGGACAGTATTTTCTATGATATTCATGAAGAAACGATCATCGAGACATTCACGGAAACTGCTGATATGGAAAAGCTGACTGCACCAGAGAAGTATTCACAATATTCCGACAGTCAGGAGAGCGGGGGCGGTGCTGTGGTTGCCGGAGGGATATCCTGATACATCCTATCCCGACAGGAAACCATCTGCTGTGCAGAGGATTGTATAAAAGCTAAGGACTGGCGCATTGCCAGTCCTTTCCGTTATGGGTTATTATGCTGTTCCGTACAGCAGGATCTTTTTGAGCATAGCAAGATCGAAAATATCCACTTTGTCATCCGGATAGACATCCATATTGAGTGCCTTGGTGGAATCGAAAGATGCTGTACCATTCAGGTAATGATACATGATTACAACGTCCATCACACTGATCGTACCGTCTCCGTCTGCATCACCGGGTACAGGTGCAGGCAGTGCAGTAGTCTCCGGCGTAGTCTCTGTGGTCGTCTCCACAGTAGTCGTGGTAGTCTCGGCTGTTGTTTCAGGAGCTGCCGCAGTGGTTTCAGAGGCTGCTGTTGTATCCGGAGCTTCTGCCGGTACGTCCGTCATGGCTACATCAACTGTACTCTCCACAGAAACAGATGTTGTCTCCGCAGATGTGTTTGTAGTCTCCGGTGCATTTGTAGTTTCCGGTACGCTTGTAGCTTCTGGTGCGCTCGTTGTTTCCGGTGCAGCAGGGGCAGCGGATGTGTACGTTGTTTCCACAGATGTTGAGGTCGTTTCTGTCGTTGTCTCCGCAGGCGCACCGCCCTCTGTGTAGATCCTGTCACGGTAAGCTGTCAGATCGATCGAATACATCTGCGCAGCGTTTGCAGGACCTTTGGAAACTGCATAGTACAGCGTATCATTATCTGTATACATACCATAGATATAGCCGTTCTGTGCCTGTTCCTCCGTCAGATTGCAGATCCAGACATGCACGCCGTTTTCAATTGCCATGATCGAGGTGGGAGTGGTGTAATAGATCGTCCCCCTGTTGACAGATGCAACGATGAAGCTATTGCTGTAGTACTTACCCGGCATATCAAGCCACGGCCACTGCTGACTCTGGGAAGCAATCGTTGTTGCCTCGGACTGTTCTGTACCGAAGGTATAGAGGTTGAACCATGTTGCACTGGCATTGCCTTCTATGGTGAGCCACTTGCCGTCGTAAGGGCTGATGGCATAATCTGTTTTTGTCCAGAAACCGGAATTGTACATATTGGAAACTGTCAGTGTGGATTCCGGCTGACCGGTAGAGAGCATCCAGTCACTGCTTGTATGACCGCTTGAATTCATTGCAGAGCGATTTTTCAGGAAGCTTGTATGTTTGATAAAGCCCGGATGTGTGTCATCATAATCATCCCATGTCACGTCCACATGATACCATTTCCCATCAATATTAAGGACATTCCACGTATGATTGAGTGCCGGACTGTTGACAAGCAGTCCATCTATGCCGACTCTCCGCAGCAGGATATTGTACAGCCATGCATACGCCTCGCAGACACCCTTTCCCTTCTGGAGCATTCCATAGGCAGTATAGCTAAGCTTTTCATCTTCTTCGCTCAGTGTACCGCTGGAGATCATGCTTTCATAATTATAATGCACAGACAGATACTCATGCAGATACAAAGCCTTTTCCGGAGCAGACCAGTCCGGGTTTATCTCTGCGGTGATGGTATCGAGTTCAGCCATTGCATCGGCATACGCAGCATCATAGGAGTCCGCATCCACCAGATAGTAGATGGACATGCCGAGGATGAAGTCGCCTTTTTCCGTGTCGTACTGGAGACGGCAGTTTGAGCTGCTCTTATTGGCAAGGACACCCACATCCCATCCGCTGATGACAGTGGAGTACACCCTCATCAGAGACTGTATATTCTCTGTGCTTGCAGCAATGGAGGGCATATCCGGGTCGGAAAATGCTGCAAAATCTGCATGTTCTGCCAGACCTGTATAGATGGATTCAGCGACAGCGATCGTCTGTTCCTTCGTCAGTGTACCGATTGCACCGAGAATTGAGAAGTCAGGTGTATCTGCATCCTGTCCCTTTGCCGGCAGGATCATGGTCTGCATCAGAACCATTGCAAGCGCAGCACCAGTCGCCAAGCATTTCATAAAACGATTTCGCATAAGATCATCTCCATTCCCATGAGGGTTCTCTGTCCTTCTACAATCATTGTAACATGTGTCGAAAACGTTGTCAAGACTGTCTAAAAAAAGTTTACAATTTCGATCCAAGTTGTTAAAATTGTTAAAGAGCTCTATCAAAATAATCTTACACCAGAAAGCTTAAACGAACCTTATAGGATACTCTTACCGCAGACATTTTCCCGATATCGGATTTTGATCGGATGACGGGACATGCATATTATGCATGGGAAGAACAATGCTGGACAAGGGCTGCATACAGCGTAAATGCAACCTTTCTCTGATATTCTTCAGTCACAAGCAGTGCTGCTTCTTCAGGATTTGAGAGAAAGCCGCATTCTGCCATGACGGTGGGGTTCTTGCTGTAGTAGCAAAGAAACAGCTCCTTGCCGCAGAGTTTGCTCTCCCGCTTGTTTTCCGGCTGGAGAAAGGCGACGAACTGGTTCTGTATCTCCTGTGCAAGACCGGCACTCTGGGAATTGGTGTCGGCGTAAAACATCTGCGCACCGCTGTATTGGGGGTCAGTGAACTGGTTCTGGTGGATGGACAGACAGATCGCCCCCTCCACGCTGTTGAAGATCTCCAGCCGGTTGTCCATATCGGAGCTTTTCTGATTGGCGATCCCTTCAACTCCTGCATCATGGATAGAAACATCTGCATCCCGGGTCACAATGACCTCATACCCTGATGCACGCAGCAGCTCCCGGAGATCGAGCAGAATGGCAAGGTTAATATTCTTCTCCACATCGCCGTTTGCCGAGCTGCATCCACCATCCATGCCGCCATGTCCGGCATCGAGGATGATGACCTGTCTGCTGCCGGTGCCTGCATCGGTCTGGAGTGCATTTTTCTGTGCATGGACTGCCGCATACCATGCCGCAGTGATGGTGAGCGCAATGACCCCCGTGACCGCACCGATGCGTCTGAGCAGTTTTCCTTTATGCATATGTATCACCTGTTTCATAGATTTGGTACATGCTATGAACAAAGACGAAAAAATATGCATCTGATACTAATTTCCCATCATGATAGGAGGATGGAAAATTTGTAGTGAGATTTGACAAAATGAGGAATGTATGGTATAATGAATATGGCAGACAGCCTGAACGCCATCTGCCGGAAACCGTGAGTGGTTTCTGATTTTCCGCACTGCCGGAACAGATGTCCGGAGTGCAGGATCCAACAGAAGGAGGTGAACGAAAATGGCAATTTATCTGGTGGATTATGAGAATGTCTACATCGAGGGATTACAGGGTATCGGTCAGCTTACCGATGCGGATACACTGCATATCTTCTACACGCAAAACCGCTGTGGTCTGACCTTCGGACTGTATGAGCAGCTTCTTGCCTGCAAGGCGAAGGTCGTACTCAATGAAGTTGCTGCCTGTCTGAAGGCAAGTGATCCGGTCAAGAATGCGCTTGACCTGCAACTTACCATGTATGCCGGTTATCTCATTGGTGCAAAACGATCGGAACAGCTCTATATCGTCAGCAAGGACAAGGATTTCCTGCTTGGGCTGGGATTTTATGAGCAGTTCATCCATGATGAACACATCTCTTTACAGCTCATTCCCTCTGTGGAAGATGCATTCCATCCGGAAGAACCGGAGGAAGAAACGGATATCTGTCCGGAGAGTGATGCACTTGAGGAAATAGCAAGAGGGTATGATGATTACGGGGATTTTGTGGAGAGTCTTCAGAATTCACTTTCCCCAAGCCTTGCGGAGATCTGCAACAGATACGCAAAGCCTGCACAGACTGACATTCCCGTTATGAATGAGCCTGTCGGGGAAGCACCACTGTACACGGTACAGTATTTTAATACCGTCCGCAATCTGCTTGGCAGAAATACGGATGAGGATACCGTGAACCGAGTCTGTGAAATGATCACCGTTTCAGACTCACTGGTGGACTTCAATAATGCGCTGACCCGTTTTTACCGGGACGGACAGCGTGCAAAGGTCGTCTACCACAAATTCAAGCCCCGGTTTGAAGATCTGCGGCATCTCTCTGCGGCAAGCGTGCGGCAGCACAGAATTTCTTCCGAGAACAGATAGCAGAGCTTGTAAGTACGCCGCCGCATCACGGCGGCGTACACCGGAGACTATGTATTACTACACAAGGGGGAATACCAATGAAACGGGATCTGAAAGCTCATGTGGCTTTGCTTCTGCTGTGCAGTATGGCACTCTGGGGATGTTCTGCATCCGGTGAAGAAAGCAGTGTGAGCCGTGAGGAAAGTATCCGGGAGACTACAGCGGAAACGCAGATAACTGCCCCGGAAGTTGTCAGTGCCCCTGAAACCAGTGCAACAGAACTGTCTGTCACCACAGAAGGGGATGCACTGGCAATGTATGAGAATATCCTGAACCGACCGGATGACTACCCGGAAATCTGGAATAACTATTCGGATCGGTTCAGTTCTGACTATGGTTTTGCCTATGCTGTTGAAGACCTGAACCGGGATGGTTTAAGTGAGCTGCTCATCAAGTGCGGCTATTTTATTTCCGACACCAACTTTGAGGAAGAAAGGTATACTGTCGTTCTTCCGGACACGGCAAAGCTGACCTTCTACAGTGAAAAGGGTATGGATTTTGTAGATGAATTCTATGATTCCGGCATTATCGCATACTGCGGCATCGGCAATCCGCCAATATTCCGGTATTACAATATCAACACAGATGAAGTATGGACATATGGTGGAGATGATAGTAGTCAGGATGTTGGATTCTACTGGGAGAATGAGAAAACCGGTGAACGGTATGTCGAGGATGCTGCTACGAAGGCACGTGATGCCTATGTGACGGGTAATCGTATTACACCGGACTTTACGCTCTTCACTCCCTACTCCTCAACGGTTGACCTTGATAACGTGTCAGCAGATTTGCCGGATATCTTTGATCAGCCTCCCACGGAAGCCCCAATGGCAACAGAAATTCCGAAAACAGCAATACCCGTGCAGCTCACTCCGTCCGCATCAAGCATCCTTTCCCCCGTCCAGACCAGATCGGCATATTATACCTATGAACCGGAAAAGGCGGTTGACGGAGATCTGTCCACCTGTTGGAGTGAAGGCGTGAGCGGCGACGGCATCGGGGAAAGTATATCCCTCCCGACAGGGGGCGATGTCACTACCATCACTATCTACAATGGGCTTTGCAGTGATTCTGATCTCTTTTACAAAAACAACCGTATCAAGGAAATGGAAATTCGCTATGACGATGGTCAGAGCTTTACTGTCACGCTCGATGGTGAATACGACCAGCAGCCCTGTATCATCAGTCTGTCACCCTCCATCCAGACCGGATATATCACTTTTGTCATCAATAGCATCTATGAGGGCAACAAATATGACGACACCTGTATCTCAGAGATCCGGTTCAACTGACACTCCACGGACAGCCGACCGCTGTGCAATGCTGGATACCCTGCGTGGATTTACGGTCATCAACATGATTCTGTACCATGCAGTCTGGGATTTAGTGTACCTGTTCGGCGTGGACTGGGAATGGTATCACGGAACAGCAGCATATGCATGGCAGCAATGGATCTGCTGCACCTTTATCCTGCTGTCCGGATTCTGCTCCGGTATGGGCAGACATACGGTACGGAGGGGGGCAGTCGTCTTTCTGCTCGGTGCAGGCATTACACTGGTAACAGTATTGTGCATGCCAGATGAGCAGATCTGGTTCGGGGTACTTACCCTCATCGGCTCTTCTATGCTGCTCGTAGGGCTGTGCAAGCCGTTTCTCACCAAGATTCCGGCAGTTGCCGGCGGCATCGTGTCGCTGCTGCTGTTCGGGTTCACAAGACATGTCAACAGAGGATTTTTGGGTATCTGGAAGTTTGAGCTCATCAGACTGCCGGACTGGCTGTATCAGAATTATGCGACTGCCTATCTCGGATTTCCGCAGACGGACTTTTATTCAACGGATTATTTCGCATTGCTGCCGTGGCTGTTTTTGTTTCTGACGGGATTTTTTGTATATCAGATGATCGGGAAAATTGTTCTTTCCGTTCGCTGGAAGGGAATTCCGGGACTGAATTTCATCGGCAGACATGCACTGGAATGTTATATTGTCCATCAGCCGGCAGTCTACGGGCTGCTGTATGTATGGCATCTGTTACAATAAGGAGAAGAACATGCACGGACATATCATCATCATTGAAGGACTGGATGGCAGTGGCAAGAGTACCCAGCTTTCGCTGCTGAAGGACAGCTATGCGGAATGCCGCTTTCTGACATTTCCCAATTATGCATCACAGTCTGGAGAGATCGTTCAGGAGTACCTGAACGGCAGGATCCCGGACACTGATCCCATGCACAGTGCCTGCTCCGCAAGCAGTTTTTATGCGATCGACCGATATATCAGCTACCGGAAGGACTGGATCGTGGACTATGCCGCCGGGCGTGACCTCATCTCAGCACGCTATACTACCTCGAATGTTGTCTACCAGATGACGAAGCTTGACAGGGCTGACTGGGATGCGTTCTGTACATGGCTGTATGATTATGAGTACCGCAAGCTCGGCATTCCGGAACCGGATGCTGTACTGTTTCTGGATGTGCCGGTGGACGTGTCACAGAAACTGCTTGAAGAGCGATATGCCGGCAGCTCGCAGGGAAAGGATATCCACGAGTCTGCGCCTGACTATCTGCGGCAATGCCGGGAGGCTGCTTTCTATGCTGCATCGCATGACCCCTGTGCCGCATGGCAGATACTGGACTGCTGTGAAAATGGGGTACTGCGGTCAGTGGAGAGCATCCATGCGGAGCTATGTGACCGCATTGATGAGATACTGGCGAAATGATGCTGTTTGATACCGATTCTTTGCATTCCGGCAGACAGAGTGCAGCTGCTGAAAGCAGCATCAGGATCCTGTATAGAAAGGGACGGACTCGCAGGAGTCCGTCCTTATGGTTTATCCAGATTTTCAGAGAGCTGTTCAAAGGTGATGCCGTATTGTGCGGCGATCTCGTGTGCATCACTGCGTCCGTCGGGCTGACCGTAGGTGATGCGGTACTGGCTGCTCCCGTCACGTTTTCCCATTACGACACTCACTGCACCTCCCTTTGCCCCTGTCGGTGCAAGCTCTCCGGCATGTGCAGCGATCTCATGCATATGCGTGTTGAACGCTGTCCTTGCGCCGAGCAGACAGAGGTATTTCAGAACATCCTCTGCAATATAGAGTGATTCTGAATGGCTTGTGGTAGTGAAAGATTCATTGAAAAGCAGCAGGCTGTCAGCGGTCGCTGTCTTGCAGATCTCACTCAGACGTGCTGCCTCCTCACCAAGCCGTCCGAGGGTGACAGTCTGGTTTTCATCTGCCGGAAAATGTGTATAGATGCCGTCGCAAAGACGTATTTTCCCTTCCCTGCATGGCACGGATACCCCATGCTGAAACAACAGGAATGCAAGCCCGATACCCTGTGTCAGAATCGTCTTGCCGCCCTTGTTGGGACCGGTCAGGATGAGGATCTCCCTGTGAGGTGCAAAGGTGAGATCATTGCAGATGATATTGTTTTCACAAAGGGCAAGGCGGATATTGTACATATCTTTGAGTACAGTTTCGCCTTCCGACAGTTCCGGGATACAGCACGGCAGCCCTGCCTTCGTCATTTTCTCCTCCAGCCCGATCATGCGCACATAGAACAGAAATTCATCTGCAAGCCGTGTCATTGCCATGCCGTCAGTATCTACGTAGTTCCGCAGGATGCGGCGCAGCCTTGCCGTCAGCTCCGGCAGCAGTTCTTCGATGATGCCTGTGAGGGTGTTCATCATCAGTCCTCTGCCCTGCTCAAATCCTTCCTTGTGTGGAAAGGTCACAAAGGTCGTTTGCAGAGCGGCATTCTGTTTTTTATGACGGCGCAGGAATTTTTCCAGCAAGCCCTGCTCCGTGAACGGATAGTCATTCAGAGAGAGGATGCCGACCTCTGCCGGACGCAGATCACTGTCAAAATTCACACCGATCGTCATGCTCCGGACAACGCTGATGTCCTCCCCCAGACGGGCAATATCTTCCGACAATGCCCGGAAGTTCTCATCTGCATCAATGGCATTGATCAGTGTCCGCAGATGCTGCATGCCTTCTGACTGGAAATCATGATCTTTCAGTTCTCTTTGCAAGGCTGAGACAGAACGGATGTAGTTGTCGAGCATCTTGAAATAGTCGAGCAGCTCCCATATTCCGGCACGTCCCTTCGGCGCATCCGCTGCATAGAACCGCATCGTGTCGAAAATTTCATAGCATGCCGCACATACCTCCGGTACGTTCCGCAAGTCCCGGTAAACTGCCTGCCGATAGCGGACGACTGCCGGGTCTGTCGGCATTGTGCGCAGGATGCGGCTGAGAATGTGTATCTCCCCCTCATGGGCAGCCGCATGTGTAGCCACAAATGTAATGGCAAGATCATGTGCAGTCTGTTCACTGATCTGGATGCTGCCGTCCGTATCGTCGGGGCAGAGCAGGCTGAAATTCCGGATGTTCATGTTTTACCTCCAGCAAAAAAACTCTCCTTCCATTATAGCATGGTGAGGAGAGCATGTCAATATCACAGGACGACCTTTACATTGTATTGTTCCAACCAGTAGTCCGTCTGCACAAAATAAGCGATCGTTTGCGGCTTGGTCATGAGCTGTCCGTACCACTGCACATTGTCTTCGCCATACATAAGCTGTTGTAATGCATCCCTGCGGACAAATTGCAGCAACGGCGCATCCGGGTTGCGCAGACGTTCTTCTAACAGTGTCGTGACGGCGGTGAGATAATTCGGATTATGGGTCTTGGGGTAGGGGCTTTTCTTCCGCCAGAGTACTTCATCCGGCAGATAATCACGCATTGCCTCACGCAGCAAGCCCTTCTCATAGCCCTTATATTCCTTGAATTCCCACGGCACATTATACAGATACTGTGCGATCCGGTAGTCGCAGAATGGTACACGTACCTCTAAGGCATGGTACATGCTCATTCTGTCCTTCCGGTCAAGCAATGTCTGCATGAACCAGTCCAGATTCAGACGCATCATTTCACGCATGCGCTGTTCTGTAGCGGATTCGCCGGAACATTTCGCCGCACGTTCAAGGGTGGCTCTGTATTCTCTGTCCACATCTCCACGCTGTTCCAACACCTCTGCAATTTCCGGTTTTGCAAAAGACAGTCTGTATGCCGTACTCTGTGACCACGGGAATCCATATGCAGCCCGTATCTCCGGGTCACGGTACCACGGATATCCACCGAACAGCTCATCGGCACATTCTCCCGACAAGGCAACTGTCACATGCTTTTTGATCTCCCCGCAGAACAGCAGCAGTGACGAGTCTACATCTACCATCCCCGGCAGATCTCTTGCATCGACCGCATCAAACAGTGCTACCGCAAGGCGTGGGGTATCTATGACTGTCCAGTGATGCTCGGCATCTAAATATGTCTGCATCCGGCGGATGTAGGCAGGGTCGCTGTTGGGTTGGAATTTGCTTTTCTGGAAGTATTTGTCATTGTCCGTATAGTCTACCGAGAAGGTATGCAGCCGTCTGCCTTCTTTTGCAAATTCCCGTGCTGCCACAGAGGAGATCAGACTTGAATCTAACCCACCCGACAGAAATGTCCCGATCGGCACATCCGACACAAGCTGTCTCCGGATGGCATCCGTCAGCAGATAACGTACATATTCCACAGTCTGTTCAAAATTATCCGGATGTTCCTTTGCCTCCAGTTTCCAGTAGCAGCGGACATGCAGTCCGCTCTCCTTTGTGTAGCAGGCACAATGCGCCGGCGGTATCTCCTGCATGCCCCGGAATACACCGCAGCCCGGTGTCCGTCCCGGTCCGAACAGCAGTATCTGACTGATGCCGTCCATGTCGATCTCATGCGGCACATCAGGATATTTCAGAATGCATTTCAGCTCCGATCCAAATACCAGACGCTCTGGTGTCAGATGATAGAACAATGGCTTGACACCGATCCTGTCCCTTGCAAGAAAGAGCCGCTGCCGTTCCTGCTCCCAGACGGCAAATGCAAAGATGCCGTTGAGCAGCTCCACACATTCTTCCCCATAGCAGGCATAGGCTTTGAGCAGCACTTCGGTATCGGATGTGGTGTCGAATGTAAAGCCCTCCTTTTGCAGCCTTGTACGCAGCTCAGAGGTATTGTACAGTTCGCCGTTGTAGATGATGGTGTACAGCTCATTCTGATAAAAAAACTGCATCGGCTGGATGCCGTTTTCCGGGTCAATGACCGCAAGCCGTGTATGTAGGAGTGCCGCATGTTCAGACAGATACATCCCTTTCTGGTCCGGACCTCTGCGGACGATGCTGTTCTGCATCTGCGTAAAATACCGCTCCTTATCACGCAGCATCGTCCGGTAGGAGATCACCCCTGCGATTCCGCACATCGTTTCATCCTCTCCTTTCACCACAGTATATGCGTCTGTCGGAGAGATGGTGCATCTGGTATGACAAATAACGCCGACGTTTTCACGTCGGCGTCAGTTCCTTTTCCGTCAGATCAATAACAGAAGGTGCATTTCTGCGGTTTTCAAGGTTCTGTTCCTTGCGCAGACGTCCCTGTCTGATAAGTTTATAAATTTGCTCTTCATCTGCGTCGGCAAGTGCCTTTCGGTACTCTCCAAGGTTTTTCATCAGAATGTCCAGCTCCATGAGCAGGCTGACCCGGTTTTCCATGAAAAGCTGCGTCCACATATCTTCGTTCATTGTAGCAATGCGTGTCATGTCATGAAAGCTGCCGCCTGAAAATCCGCTTTCCAGTTCAATTACCGGACTTTCCACATAGCTGCTTGACACCACATGCGCAAGCTGCGAAGTGTAGGCGATCATCCGGTCATGCATCTCCGGGGTTGTGATGACGAAACGCCGGAATCCGATCTGATGCGCCACATTCTTTACTTGTGCAATGACATATTTTGGTGTCTCCGGCAAAGGTGTCATAATAAAATTTGCCCCCTGATACAGATCCTCATCAGACACCGCATAGCCTGCTTTCTCCTTGCCTGCCATGGGATGGGTACTCAGATAATGGACACCGTGCATCTCACAGAGTTTATGCATCTCCTCCGGCAAGTCGGTCTTGACACCGCTTACATCAATGACGATCGTCCCTTCCGACATCGTTCCGACATGCGCCTTTACCCACTCACGGACATTCTCCGGATACAGACACACAATGATCATATCAAACCCACTGCAATCCTCCTGCACGATGCCATCAATGACATGCTCCTCCAGTGCCCTCTGCGCAGTCTGTGGACTTCTGTTCCATCCATAGACGCCGTGGTCTGTATAGGCATGGAGTGCCTTGCAGATCGAACCTCCGATCAGACCCATGCCGGCGATCAGTACTTTCATCCGTTCCCATCCTTTCTTATCATTCGCCTTCATCAGACTGAACATTTTCAATTTTTGTGATCTGGTAGGAATCGCCGTTTTCTTTCAGTGTAACTTTCATGGTCTTGTCACCGCTTCTCTGGAAATTGACCGAATGTTCCTGCCATTTTGCCATATCGCTGCGGTACAGCACCGTCACTGTACAGATACCGTCCTCTCTGTGGATATCTGTGATCTCCGGCGAATAGGAGAAGATCACAGGAGATACCGGGACATTGTAACAGCCGCTTGTACTGTCAAAGTAGAATGTCTCTCCTGCTGCATGGAGCGTGTCATATTCCGTTTTGAAATCTGTCCCGAACATCTGCTGTGTTCTTGTCATCACATCAGCCGCCGGGATGGAGATGACATCAAAGCTCTCCTCATAAATACCCAGATCATCATACATCAATATGTCCACCATTGCTGCCGACATCAGGCTGCCGGCGTCCAGCTCTCCCGGTGTTTCAAACGCAGGCAGATCAACGACCGCTGCCGGATAGATCACATCTTCCAACTGCTGCCGCAGTGAGGAGCTTCCGGCAAAATGCCATACTCCCTGCCATCCCCAGCGGATACAGGTAACCAGTCCCACCAGAGCAAGCAGAAAACAGATGATGCCTGCCAAAAAATAGGAATGTCGCCGCAGGAAATGTGTCTTGACCAGTTCTCCCGGCTCAGGCAGCGGTTCTGTACGCATCTCCGCAAGTTCCTGCGCACTTTCATCAAGTGCTTCACGGAATGCATCACCGATCGACTGCGGCATAGGCGGTGTTTCGGGGTCAGGGATAGGCGGTGCTTCGGGCTCAGGCATGGAGGGTGTTTCCGGTTCAGGGACAGGTGGTGCTTCAGGGTCGGGTGTGGGGGAAAGTACGGTATTTTCCGGTATCGGTGATTTTTCCGGAATCGTTTCCACGGGCGGAACAGGATAGAGGTCATCCTCCTCATCCATACTCCCCTCATCCATCGTATTCACGATCTCCCGGATATCAGCCCCTTCCTTCGGCGGAGCAACCAGAGTTCTCCAGTCAGTGGGGGTGTCGTCCTCTTCGGATTTTTTTTCCTTTTTCTGTTTCCGGCGTCCGAAAAAAGAGTTTTTTCTCTCTCGTTTTTCCTTCTGTTCCGGTGCAGACAGATGGTGTAGATCCGGTTGTTCGGATTTTTTCTTCTCCTGTTCGGTTTTATCCTGCGCAAATGCCTTGTTGACTTGACGGCGGATGGACTCCTGCATATCGGAGTCCTCCTGTGTGACGGTCATGGTATCGGGCTGCGGCGGCAGCGACTCATATTCACGCTTGCGAAGCTGTTCCCGGATGCGCTCTGCCCTGTCCCGTATCTCCTGCTGGTGTGCTTCCGAACCAATATCCGCTGCCGGTTCTGCTGGAACATGCGGCACTTTTTGTTTAGGCTTGTCCATATCAGGAATCATCCGGCGCACATCCTCATAGGATGTGCCGGATTTTTTTTTACGCTTTTTCCTTTTGGCTGGGTCGGGCTTGGGATGGACATCCATGATCTGTGTCGGCTTACGCTCCAGATCGGGCTTGGGAAGTGCCGTATCCTCCAGTCTGTCACGCATGCGGATGGCAGGATTCTGGGATGGTATATTTGTAAAATGGCTGATCGGCGGCGGCACAATAACAGGGTCATGCTGCGGCGGTTCAGGAATTTCCACCTTTGGTTCTTCCGGCGGCAGCCGCCATGCTTCCTTGTCCTGCTCCACATTCTTTGCAATGCGTTCTGCCTGCTGAAAGGCAGCTTTTGTGGGCTTGGGCGGTTCGGGTGACGATTCCGTTTCCGGTATTTCCCTGAGCAGCTTGTCAAGCAGCTCATCCAGTTCCTTACTCATGCCATCACCTTCACGATCTGATCTGTCCGTTTCCGGTGATCCGGTACTGTGTAGTCGTCAAAGCCTTCAGTCCCATCGGACCTCTTGCATGGAGCTTCTGGGTGGAGATGCCGATCTCCGCACCAAAACCAAATTCCTCACCATCTGTGAAACGTGTGGAGGCATTGACATAGAGGGCGGCAGAATCGAGGTTGTTGAGGAAATACTCTGCATTTTCCATAGATTCTGTCACGATGCATTCGGAATGCTTCGTGCTGTATTTCCGGATGTGGGCGCAGGCCTCCTGCACGCTGTCCACAATTTTGACAGCGATCTCATAATCGCCATATTCCTTGTAATAATCTTCTTCAGTCACCGGAATGACATCCTCTCCCAAAATTGCCTTTGTCCGGTCGCAGCCGTGCATTCTGACATCATGCGCAGCAAATGCCGCTTTTACAGCCGGCAGGAATGTGGAGGCAATGTCCTTATGAACGAGCAGAGTCTCAATGGCATTGCAGACAGAGGGACGCTGTGTCTTGGCATTGTCGCTGATGCTGACTGCCATGTCAAGCTGTGCGGATGCATCCACATACACATGGCAGTTGCCGGCACCTGTCTCAATGACCGGAACTGTTGCCTGTTTCACAACAGCCTGTATCAGTCCTGCACCGCCTCTCGGGATGAGTACGTCCAGATATCCGTTGAGCCGCATCATTTCCGCAGCGGTTTCCCGATCGGTCTTTTCCACAAGCTGCACGAGATCTTCCGGAAGTCCGACAGACCGGATCGCCTCACGCATTACCTCTGCAAGGCAGGTGTTGGAATGGATCGCCTCCTTGCCGCCTCTCAGAATCACGGCATTTCCAGCTTTCAGACAGAGTACAGCGGCATCCACCGTTACATTCGGACGGGACTCAAAGATGATACCAACAACACCCATCGGCACACGTACCTGCCGGATACGAAGTCCGTTCGGACGCAGCCAGCCGCCGATCTCCTCCCCGATCGGGTCATCGAGGGCGACTACCTTCAGCACGGCATTGGCAATGGCGGCAATGCGATGTTCATCGAGCCGCAGTCTGTCCTGCATCGCTGCGGACATGCCATTTTCTACCGCAGCATCCAGATCTTTCTGATTTGCTGCAATGATACGCTCCGTATTTGCCATCAGGGCAGATGAAATAGCTCTGAGGGCGGTATTCTTCAATTCCGTTCCGGCGCAGGCATTGGATGCCGCAGCAAGTTTCGCTTTTTCGCCGAGTGTTTTCATATAATTCATTTTGTGACCTCCTCTGTATGATGCCGCTTTCAGCAGCATTCTGTATAATAGAACCTATTGCTGTGATCATAGTTTTCAGCTTTTATTGTGAATAAAGAAATGGCAGATACCTGCCTTTCTCCGCATGATGGTTTCAAAGTTGTCCCTGTTATTCCGTCTGGTAAAACGCAGGATTGTTTTCAAACACAGTGATCGCCTGTTCTCTGTTTATTCTGTGTCTGCTGTATGCTTTGCCGGGAAATATGTCCCGAGCAATTCGCCGTCGAACAGCCTGTATAAGTCCTCAGGATTTCTGCCGTTCATGATGACCATATCCACACCTGCTGCTGCACAGATACGTGCAGCGTTGATTTTTGTTGCCATACCGCCCGAACCGAGGTTACTCCCTGCACCGCCGGCGATCTGTTCAATGTAGCCGTCGATTTCCTTCACGACCGGAATGATGCTTGCATTTTCATCCTTGTGGGGGTCGGAAGAATACAGTCCGTCAATATCCGAGAGGATGATGAGTGCTTCTGCTCCTGCGATGGATGCCACCACCGCTGACAGAGAATCATTCTCACCGATTTCCAGCTCCAGCTCATCAATAGCGACCGTGTCATTTTCGTTCACGATCGGGATGCAGCCGAGTTTTGTCAGCGCATCAATGGCATTGCGCACATTGTCCACCCGTTCAGTCGAACTGATGATGGTCTTTGTCAACAGGATCTGTGCGACAGTGACGCTGTATTTTGAGAACATTTCATCATAGATATGCATCAGCTCGCACTGCCCGACGGCAGCAGCAGCCTGCTTGCCGGGGGTATCCTTCGGGCGTTCGGGGAGGTTGAGTTTCCCCACGCCCAGTCCGACTGCACCGGACGACACTAAAATCAACTCATGTCCGGCATTTTCCAAGTCTGCAAGCACCCTTGTCAGATTTGTCATACGGCGGATGTTGAGTTTTCCGGTTTTATGGGCAAGTGTAGATGTGCCCAGTTTGATGACAATTCGTTTTTTACTTCTCAAATCTATCATAAGTACTCCTCGATTGACCTGATTTGGCAGGATGGTCGGAAAGGTAACTGCGCAAACATCATGAAACTCTTTCAGTTGACCTGATTGGTAGGATGACCGGCAAGGAAATTGCGCAGATTATCTGCGACGATCTGCACAAGGCGTTCCCTTGTCTCCAGAGCCGACCATGCAATATGGGGCGTAATGATACAGTTTTTTGCTGTTTTGAGGGGTGTGTCCGGCGACATGGGTTCTTGGTCAAGCACATCCACGCCTGCCCCGGCAAGCTGTCCGGCATTCAGTGCATCCGCCAGTGCCTGTTCCTCCACGATACCGCCCCGTGCTGTATTGATGAGGTATGCCGACGGTTTCATCATGGCAAGTGTCTCCCTGCGGATGAGATGTGCCGTCTCCGCATGCAGAGGACAGTGAATGCTCAGCACATCTGCCTGACGGAAGGCTTCCTCCTGCGTTACAAGCGGATAGGGACAGTCCTTTGGGACAGAACGTGTGTGGACAATGACATGCATCCCGAACGCATCCGCTGCCTTTGCCACATGTCTGCCGATGCTCCCGTAGCCGATGACAGCAAACGTCTTACCCCACAGCTCATGCACGGGATAGGGAAAATAGGAGAACGTCTCGCTGCGCTCCCATTCTCCGGCATTGACAGCATCCCGGTACCGGTACAGATTCCCGGCAAGTGCAAACAGCAGTGCAAAGGTATGCTGTACGACTGCATGCGTAGAATATGCGCCCGCATTGCAGACGGTGATGCCGTGAGCATTGGCTGCGCTGATGTCAATATTGTTGTAACCAGTTGCAAATAAGCCGATATATTGCAGATTTGGACACTGTTCCATGACCTGTGCAGTAATGGGGGTCTTGTTGACAAGGACGATCTGTGCATCACCGATCTTCTGTGCCGCTTCCTCCGGGCGTGTCATACCGCAGCAGACGACTTCTCCGAATTCCTCAAACACCGAAAAGCCCATGTTTTCAGCCGACATGGTACTCCAGTCCGGAATGACGATCTTCATTCGCCCTTTTCCCCCTCATCAGTTTTGGCAGGGGCTTGTGTCTCTGCTGCGTCGTCTGAATCGGATGATGCAGCAGGAGCTGTTTTATCACGGTCGATCGTATATGCCAGAATCAGTGACAACACCAGTGCTGCACCTTCCGCTACACCGACTGCATAGAAAAATGTCTGATTGTCAAACAAGTACGGCAGCAGTGTACAGGGCAGGGCGATCGCCAGTACCAGATGATGGCTCTTCCGGAAGCGGATGAACTGCATCCCGAACACCAGCAGTGCCAGCAGTGCCAGTATCATATGCACCTCGATCCGGATGGGGAAATACGAATTATCCATAGTTTCATGCTCCTTTACAGTATTGATTGCTTCACATACTATATTATACCATAGAATCCTGCATTTGTCTACTCTTTTATTTGAATTTGTTCCGAATTTTTCTGTTACACATGGATCTCTGCGTTTCGTGAGCAGTTGGCAGTCATATGATCGTGGATCATTTTTTTATCATATTTGGTATCTTTGTCAGGGAGATTGGCAGGGTTTTATAAAAAAATTCAAAAATATGAAAAAACAATTGACATTTTATAAAATTTCAGTTATAATGAAAGTAGCAATTCTACAGATACGGACTGCGATCACAATAAAGGAGGAAATCAATGAAACATTCAATCAGCGGCAGGCTCAGTGCCCTTGCGGTCAGCACAGCTATGCTTGCCGGAACCCTTCTGCCGGGTGTCACTGCGACGGCAGCAGAGGAGGAAAATTTTGCAAGACTGCTCCAGTATTCCATGACCTTTTACGATGCCAATATGTGCGGTACAGGCGTGGATGAAAATTCCCTGCTCTCATGGCGGGGCGACTGCCATACTTACGATGCCGAAGTACCGCTCAAACCTATGGGTGAGGATAATATCGGCACAAACTTGTCGCAGAGCTTCATTGACGAGTACAAGGATATTCTTGACCCCGACGGAGATGGCTGTGTGGATGTGTCCGGCGGTTTTCATGATGCCGGCGACCATGTGGAATTTGGTATGCCGGAAAACTATGCCGCTTCTACATTGGGATGGGGTTATTATGAATTCCGGGATGCCTACGAGAAATCCGGACAGGATACCCATATCGAAACGATCCTGCGGTATTTCAACGACTATCTGATGCGGTGTACCTTCTTAGATGAGAATGGCGATGTGATCGCACATTGCTATCAGGTCGGCGACGGCGACATTGACCATGCCTACTGGCAGTCGCCGGAGGTGGACAGCATGGCAAGACCGGCATTCTTCCTTACAGTGGATAAGCCGCAGACGGATTATGTGGCATCGGCTGCTGCATCTCTTGCCATCAATTATCTTAATTTCAAGGATACCGACCCCGAATATGCGCAGCAATCTCTTGATTATGCAACAGCCCTCTTCCGGTTTGCTATGGAACATCCGAAGGAGCTGAGCGACAATGCGGATGGTCCGAAAGGGTATTATCGTTCGAGCAAGTGGGAGGATGACTACTGCTGGGCAGCGGCATGGCTTTACAAGATCACGGGCGACCATACTTATCTGGAGGAGATCTACCCGAATTATGACTACTATGCAGCTCCATCCTATGTACATTGCTGGAACGATGTATGGGGCGGCGTGCAGTGCATTCTGGGTGAGATCACAGAGGAAACTCCGGCTAAGGAAGGAGAGCATGTCTATCCGGACTTTATTGAGGAATACAAGGTAGCTGCTGAAAAGAGTCCCTATGAAGAGATGGATCCGTGGGCATCTGTGGAAAAGGCAGTGAACGGCTATATGAGCGGCAATCCCGGCACGCTGAGTCCGCAGGGGTACTGGTGGATGGACACATGGGGTTCGGCACGGTACAACACTGCCGGACAGCTTGTGGCACTGGTCTATGACAAGTACAACGGTGCAGGCAAATTCAGCGAATGGGCAAAGGAACAGATGGAATATCTGCTCGGCGACAATGAGACTACATTTCTGGAAACTGCTCAGGAAGGCGAAGACGGTGCAAAAAGCGGCAGCCGCTGCTATGTGGTCGGTTATAAAGAAAGCTCCGCAAAATATCCGCATCACCGTGCTTCTTCCGGTCTGACAAAATGCGAAGACCCGTCTCCGCAGCGACATGTCCTCTATGGCGCACTGGTAGGTGGACCCGATGCGGACGATGCTCACAATGACATCACAAAGGACTACATTTATAATGAAGTTACCATCGACTATAATGCAGCGTTTGTCGGTGCAGCAGCAGGACTGTACCACTTCTTCGGCAAGGATACCGACAAACCTGATGCAGACTTCCCGCCTGTGGAGGAAAGCAGCGGTGACGTGGGCGGCGGCAATGGTTATTGGATCGAAGCATTTGCCGTGGATGATCTGCATGATGACGGTGCAGGCGTGACGAAGATCTCCTTCATGGTGCGCACGGATTCCAACAAACCCTCGGATAAGATCACAGTACGGTACTTTTTCAGCTCTGAAGAAATTGCAAACATTGCATCTGTGGAATGTAAGGAGCTGTACGACCAGTCCAATGCAGAAGAGGGCGACAACGGGGCAGATGGCATCTGTTCCGGACCGTTCAAGTATGATAAGATGGACGATATCTATTATGTTGAGATCACATGGGACGGCTACAAAATTGCCAATTCCGGCAAGAAGTACCAGTTCTCCATGGGCATGTACTATGGTGACCAGTGGGATCCGACCAATGACTACAGCTATCAGGGTCTGCCCGTGCTGAGCGATACGGATATGTTCGCAGATAATAATGAGGTCAAAACGGACTATATCTGCGTGTACGATGACGGCGTTCTGGTCGGCGGCATTGAACCGGACGGCAGCGTGCCGGATACGCAAACACCTTCTGAACCTGCTTCTACGGAAGCGACGGAGCAGCCCTCAAGTGAACCGGCATCGACAGAAGATACGTATGAAAGCGATACTTCCGGCAGTGGGTCGGCATCGGAGATCATCTATGGTGATGTGGACTGCGACGGAGAGGTGAAGATGGTCGATATGATCACACTGAACAAATATCTGATGATTGGCACAGAAGTAACTGAGCAAGGTCTGAAAAATGCGGATGTCAATCGTGATGGTGAAGTAGCACAGGAAGATGGATTGAATATCCTGCGTGCGGTCATTGATCTGATAACGCTTCCGGTATCATAATAGAGAAGCAAAAAGGCTGCCTTTCCGGGCAGCCTTTTTGTAGTCTTTTTGTATCACTGGAACAGCTTGTCAAAATCTTCAGTCAATTTTGCTTCTGTGGCAAGTGCTTCTTCCATATTCGCACCAATGGTGGTGTAGTAGCATTTGATTTTCGGCTCTGTACCGGACGGACGGATGACAACTTTTGCACCCTGTTCCAGATCAAACACAAGTACGTTGGATTTGGGCAATGTGATGGGAGTCTGTTTGCCGGTGGCAGTATCAGTGGTTATGCTGGTCTTGTAGTCTGAAACGGAAACGACATTCAGCCCACCAATGCTTTGGGGCTGCTTATCACGCAAGCTCTGCATGAGGGAATTCATCTTGTTCATGCCGCTCTCCCCTTCAAAGGTAAAGCTCTGGAGCGAGTGACGGAACAGACCGTATTTCTTGTACAGATTCTCACGGGCTTGGAGGAGAGAGATGCCCTGTGTACGGTAATATGCTGCCATTTCGCAGATGAGCATGGACGCAACGACCGCATCCTTATCACGGACATATGTCCCGGCAAGGTAGCCATAGCTTTCCTCAAAGCCAAATACATAGCGGTTTTCCTCGCCCTTTGCCTCCAGCAGTCCGATCTGTTCGCCAATGAATTTGAAACCGGTCAGCACCTCGATGGTCTCCAGACCATATTCCTTAGCGATTGCCTTAATGATGTCGGAGGTTACGATGGTCTTGACAACGATCGGATTTTTCGGCATCGTACCCTTTTCAGTACGCTGGCTGCAAATATATTCCGTCAGCAGCGCACCGACCTCATTGCCGGAGAACAGTGCGTAGTCGTCACCGTCAGGCACAGCAATACCCACACGGTCGCAGTCCGGGTCAGTGGCAAGCAGCAGATCCGGCTTGACTTCGTCGCAATACTGCAACCCCAGCTCCAGTGCCTCACGGATCTCAGGGTTCGGATAAGGACAAGTCGGGAAATTGCCATCCGGTAATTCCTGCTCTTTGACGACGGTAACATCCTTGATGCCGATCCTGTCGAGGATCTCACGGACGGGCTTGTTGCCTGTGCCGTTGAGAGGGGTGTAGACGATTTTAAGACCGCTGTCTGCGCATAGACCGGTATTGATGCCCTGTGCGAGAACGTTCTGATAATAGTTCTCAATAACATCCTGCGAAATATAGGAGATCATACCATCCGCAACAGCCTTGTCAAAGTCTGTGTAGTTCACATCCTGAAAAACGTCAAGAGAATTGATCTCGCCTATGACCTTTTCAGCAACGTCAAGGGTGATCTGACACCCGTCAGCACCATAAGCCTTATACCCGTTATACTTTGCCGGATTATGGCTGGCAGTGACCATGATACCTGCACTGCAATGGAGCGCACGGACTGCCCATGAGAGCATCGGCGTCGGCATCAGCTCGGTATAAATATGTACCTTCACACCATTTGCAGCCAGCACAGAGGCAGCGGCTTTGGCAAAAACATCGGACTTGATACGGCTGTCATGGGAGATGGCAACGCTCGGCTGGTCAAAGTCTGCCTTGACATAATTGGCAAGCCCTTGTGTCGCACGGCGAACGGTATAGACATTCATACGATTTGTGCCAGCCCCGATCACACCTCTTAATCCGCCGGTACCAAATTCCAGCTCACGGTAAAAGCGATCACGGATCTCCGCTTCATTGCCCTGCACGGAATGAAGCTCTTCGATCAGATCTGGGTCATCAACAGCTTTCTGACACCATTCCTGATACAATTCATCAACTGTCTTCATAAAATACCTCCTATCAGAATACAAACATCCCCTTGAGGGAGAATCCATTTCTATTATACCACAAAATGAAAGATTTGAAAAGGGGTTACATTGAAAATTTCGGAAATTTATTTCAGAGAGGAAAAATGAGGAAAGGGCTGAATAAAGGGAAAATAATTGGCAATCATAATGTCATGGAACTACCCTTTGTAAAAATTGTAAGATTTCAACAAAATTTTGAGCAAATCTTTGTAACCCAACCCTCTTGACAATTTCCAAGGAGTATGCTATAATAATAAAGCTGTCTCACAAAGGGCAGCACCACGAGTCCACAGGGCACTTCAAAAAAAGTGAAATTTTTTTTGAAAAAAGCCTTGACAAGCGAGGCGAAGTGTGGTAGAATGGTAAATGCCGCTG
>CANRJB010000012.1 GCA_947630845.1 uncultured Clostridia bacterium | reverse complement strand
ATTTCCTTTTCTGTTTTTGGCGGTTCAGAACAACCAGAAAGACAGAATGTCGCTGCTAAAACGATCTGCAATAAAAATGCAGTAATTCTTCTTTTCATTTTTTCTCCTCCTTATTGCACACTATGCTTTTCACGGTCGATTTTTTCCATTTTGCGGAGCAGGGTATTGATGTCGATTGGCTTTGGTAAAAAGTCATTCATACCGCTGGCTAAAGCCTTTTCCCTGTCCTCCTGAAAACTGTTTGCGGTGCAGGCAAATATGGTGACCGTTTTGGCATCTTCACGGTTCAGACCACGGATCTTTGCCGATGCCTCACAGCCATCCAGCACAGGCATCCGCATATCCATCAGAATGATCCGGAACTCCCCCGGCTTCGACCGCTCAAAGATCTCCACAGCCTCCTGCCCGTTCTGTGCGTGTACCGGCACAAATCCGGACTGACTCAGTATCTCCATCAGGATCTCCGCATTCAGCTCGTTATCCTCGGCTACAAGAATTTTCATTGCCCCGACATCGTTACTGGTATTGTCAGACGGTTTTTCAACAGCCTCTGTATCTGTTTTCAGATAGTCGGGAATTTCGCAAATTTCAGCGGGGACTTCGACCGTAAACGTACTGCCCTTGCCCAGTTCGCTGTCTACATATATCTCTCCTCCCATAGCATTGACAAGCAGCTTGCTGATAGCCATGCCCAAGCCTGTGCCTTTGGTGGAGTTGGAGGTGCTGCTGCGGTCTTGGGTAAATTTATGAAAAATTTCATTCAAAAATGCCTTACTCATGCCGCAGCCTGTATCCTCACAGACAAATGTAGTCATAACGTGACCTTCGTCGATCATCCTCTGCTCTACCGTAAATCGGATCGTCCCGCCTGCCGGTGTGAATTTTACCGCATTGCCGACAATGTTCATAAGCACCTGTTTGATGTGTACTTCATCACACTGTATACAGGGAACTGTGATATGGAGATCTTTTACAAATGTGATGCCCCGTCCAGTGATATTGTCATACTGCATGGAACAAACAGATTCTGACGTCGCTTCGACAAGCATCGGCGCACGGGTAACTTCAACTTTCCCTGCCTGAAGTTTGGAGATGTCCAGCACATCGTTTATCAGTGCAAGCAGGTATTCCGCCGTATTCTGTGATTTTTTGAGCCATTCTTTGATTTGAAGATGTTTTTCCGGCGAATCGATCGCATTCATCATCAGGTAATTTAGTCCGACAATACCATTCAATGGTGTGCGGATCTCATGGCTCATGTTGGACAGAAATTCGCTTTGTGCCTTTTCCTGTGCGTGAGCTATCTGCGTTTTCCTTTGCATGATAATAGCCGATACAAAAGCAGTGATGATGACAATGACCGCAGCACTCATTGTTGCAATGATAAGCAAAACAAATAATCCTGTCTGATCCTCCACTACGTTATCGCTTACCGACATGATAAAATACCAATTGATGCTGCTGCTTTTCAACGGCGTGCAGTAGTTCAGTTCACGGACACCGTTCTTTTCCATATAAAACCAAAACTCTTCGCCTGCACGCATTTTTTCCTGTACATCAGAAGACGTGAGGTCAGAATTGTCGCAGCGTTTCATCATATCAAACAAACTATCAGGATCAGAGCTTGCCGCATCTTTTCTGTCCACAACATATTCGCCGTTTTCATTGACGACCGAACTGTACCCCTGTGGATCACCTGCATCATCGACATAATTTTCAATGACAAGACCATCCCTGATCGTAGACCGCTCACAAATACCGATCACCGCATAGACTTCTTTCTGATCCTCACCGATTTTGATACCAGATAATACTTCATCTTTTGGATTATCTGACAATCTATAACCGTAGATGACAACTTTATCAGAACCCATCACAGGGAGCGGGTCATAACCGATGACTTTGTAATTATCCGTATCTGCGAACAGATCCATATACGGGTAATAATCGGGCGTTTCGCTGTCTTCTCTATAGGTAATGTCCGTATAGTAGGAACCGTCTTCCATAAGCAGGTAAACTTTATCAAATGTGGATTCATATGCTTCGAGTCCCAGATACTCGTTGATCTGATCTACGGTTTTCAGCTTCTCACTGTTCCGCTTCAGCCTTTCGCCGATACGCTGCTGGTTTTTCCAATTATATTCAATAAACATCGTGATCGTATTACGGTCATGCACAGCAACTTCCCTGATGTTGTTGACTGCCGCATCTTCGAGGAGATTTCCTGTTACGACCGAATATACGTATACCGCTAAAAAAATGACTATTATTATAAAAAAAATAAAAAATGCATAAAAGCGTTTCCCTTTTGATTGTTTCATAAATTCACAGCTTTCTCATAATAATATACCACAATATGCGCTTGTTTTCAAATCAATTTTTTTTACTCACAAAAAACAGATCTCTCAATACGCATAACAACTTCTTCATCAAGCTTCTTCTTTCTGGTATCTATCCATATTATACCACATTTCATATATCTTGTCAAGTAAACTACAAAGTTTATGACTAACTTCAAATTATTGTAAGTATAATAAGCCGTATTATTTATTGTTATCATTTTATAGGGTGTCTGATAATTGTTTTCAGCTTATCGGAAGAAACCTTTCTTGCATCCGAAAGATAAATCTCATGATGATAGCGACTTCCGGAAATGTCAAGTGAGTACCCCTGTGCTGTCATATATTCATGCATAAGCTGTATCGTTGCAGGCTCATCATCGTAACTGCCGATATGCATACACTGCACACACAAGCCTTCGTCATAGCTCAGAAATTCCACTTTAGAGAAATCCGTTTTCTTCTTGCGAGTTGCTTCTTCTATCGCCCAGTCAAAGTCTGCTTTCGTCACAAAATCGGGCAGACGTATCAGCGACATCCACTTAAAATCCTCCTTGTGAGCATAGTCAATGCCCTGCACATCATCTTGCCACCAGAATCCCTCTAAAGGCGGCACGACATAATCAAAATACCCCTCTATCTGTCTGCTGCCCTTTTTGCTCATCTTGATCGTGAATGCGATACCATAAAGCAGTCCTATCGACTGTTTATACTCACCGCCCTCGATATTCGGATCGCCCTGCCCACTTACAGCAATATAATTCATCGGCGGTACGGTAACAATAGTCGGCTTCTTCGGGGGCATATAAAACTCTTTGTATTCTTTCTTGTAGTCAAATGGCATTGCTTTACTCCTTTATGCTATCCTTATTCATAAAACCCGACAATTTTTCCCAATTTTCATATTGTGAGAAATCTAAAACACCAGCATTTTCGGCATAATCGCATTTCAATAATGTTGATAATTCATGTTTTTAACATTGAAAGCGTGACAAGTAATCAATACGCTTACTGTTCTGATATACATTTTTATTCCGACAAATCAAAATTTATCCCAATGTATTCTTTCTTTAATACAAATTTCCTTTTGTTTTACAGAAGATATTCCTTTTTTTGGTTTCCCAATTCCAATAAAGCAAGGCATAAAATAGTCATTTGGAAATCCAAGAACATCTCTTGCATATTCTTCTTCATTTCCAAGAGGTACTCTTAAATTGCAGCCATATCCCTCTGCCGTAGCAGAAAGAAATATGTTTTCTATACTGCACCAGATGGAAGCAAAACCATTGAGGTGCGAAATATTATCAGGATGAAGAATATCAGTTTTTTGCTTGAGCAAGGGAATAATTATTGCAGATGATTCAAACAGCATTCTGTATTGCTTTGGAACAGCGCTTCGGTAGCATTCTTGCTGTAAGGTGTCACTTAAATTCCAACTCTTTATCAACATATCCATATCTTCATCGGATATTTCCTTCGGAATGATAGCAAGCAATTTTGCCACAATGCTTCTATCTCTTACTATTATGTAATGCCAATCTCTCATATGATCGTTCGTAGGTGCTTTGAACGCAGCAGCTATTATTCTTTCAATAATGTTTATCGGTATCGATTCATCTTCAAACTCACGAACAGTTTTTCTATTGTTTATCACTTCATAAAACTCCATAGTAATTGCTCCCTTAAATTCAAAATTGCTATCATTTTATAGGATATCTGATAACTGTTTTCATCCTATCGGAAGTATCAAGTGAGTACCTCTGTGCTGTCATGTATTCAAAATTGAAAGCGTGGCGGGGAATAAATACACTATCAGTGTTGTGCTGCTCTGATATACATTGTTATTCCAACAAATCAGATTAAATTTACCAAAAGAGAAACGGAACAACTGTTTTAATCATTAGCGCAAACACAATGGAAATTCCCATCATACAAATTGTTTCCTTGACGGATTTTCGTAAAATAAGTATTCCAAGCAGTAACATTAAAAGGTTCAGCCAAGAACGAATATTGATATAAAACATTCCATACGCAAAAGCAGTGTTCACCAAAACGCCCAAAATGCCTGCGGAAAGAATAAGGGCAACCCAGCCTTTCCCTTTTGCATACCAGCATAAAAAACCAAGAAACGGAGAGACGATTGTATATGCAATCCAAATCATAGCATAGCTTCTTGGAAAGAAACCTGCTACAAAATTACAGTACAGATAATAGCTTGCTACAAATCCTACAAAAAACAGGAAAACATTCGTTGCGGCTCTAAAAGGCACATGACTGTATACAGCTATACAGACCGCAATCACAATCCACGGTGCAAATCCACCTAAGAAATTGTGAAAATCCAAGGCATTGTCAATCGATTGTAACAGAACCGGAAGATGCCCTTGCGCATAATCTAAGTATTTGGAAAATGTCCCCAAACAGATTCCCAAAAGTAAGATACCTATTGTAAGAATAATTTGCCTTTTGGTTGAATCTGATTTTTGAGGTACACGTATTTTATCTAAAAAAACCATTATTGCCCTCACAAAATCCGATTTGTAGCATATCTCTCCACTTTATAATTATACCATACAAGGCAGATAATGTCAACCCTCTGAAATGAAGGCAACAGAAGAAGATATTGACATTGAAGATCAATCCGGCAGTACCAAGCACTGACATGTTACTGTCTGGTTAAAATGGTAGAAAAAAATCGAGCCTTTATCAAAAAGCCCGATTCTGCACTGAAAGAACTGGTGCCGATGGCGGGACTTGAACCCGCACACCAGTGGTACTTGATTTTGAGTCAAGCGTGTCTGCCATTCCACCACATCGGCACATATTACATTTTTTGCCAAAAACAGGAATCTCAAATAGTGTAAAAGATGTTTTCATCTGTTTCATTGGCTACTCCGACACATCGTCGTTATTTCTATTATACCATATCTGCAAATCATTGTCAAGCTTTTTTTCAGATTTCATAAAAAAACATGTCTGAAAGTTGTTTTTCCCCAAAATAGACTTGCAAAATGAAACAAAATGTGATATACTGGTATTAAAGCCTTACATAAGGGTATCTGATACTGAAGGGGTGATTTCCCATGAGAGATGGATTTGTCAAAATTGCCTGTGCAACACCTGATCTGAAAGTCGCAGACTGCGACTATAACACTGACAGGATGCTTGACCTTATCCGGGAAGCACATGGAAAAGGTGTAAAAATCGTCTGTTTTCCAGAGCTTTCCATTACAAGCTATACGTGCGGCGACCTGTTTTTACAGAGCAAACTGATACAATCAGCCGAAGATAATCTCCTGCGCCTGACAGATGAGACAAGAGATCTGGAAATCATTTCTATTGTCGGGTTGCCTTTTTGCTATGCCAATCATTTGTATAACTGTGCAGCCGTGGTATATAAGGGTGACATACTGGGCATTGTTCCGAAAACGCACATCCCGAATTACGGCGAATTCTATGAAGCACGGCATTTTGCAAAAGGTGAGCCAACGGACTACACTGTCAATGTCGGCGAGCATAAACCGACATTTGGAACGAATCAGATCTTCCGATGTGAAGATCTTGCAAGTCTGACTTTCGGCGTAGAAATCTGTGAAGATGTCTGGGTCGGCGATACACCGTCCGTAAAGCTTGCTCAGAACGGTGCTGTATTGATCTTCAATCTTTCAGCCAGTGACGAGATCATCGGAAAATCCGATTACCGCCGCATGCTTGTCAAGTCCAAATCCGGCAGTCTCCTCTGTGCCTATGCCTATGCAGATGCCGGCATTGGAGAATCTACGCAGGATATGGTCTTTGCCGGACATAATCTCATTGCGGAAAATGGTTCTGTTTTAGCCGAATCGAAGCTGTTCCGGACTGGGCTGACGATTGCTGATGTCGATCTGTTCCGCCTGACCAGAGAGCGAGCCAGAATGTCCACATGGCAGTCTGTTCCGATGGACAGGGACGAGGAATACTACATCAATGTATTTCATATGGAACAAACCGAAACGATCCTTGACCGCTATATACCGCCGCATCCATTCGTTCCATCCGACAAGGGAATTCTTGATGCACGGTGCGAGGAAATTCTGTCCATTCAGGCAGTCGGTCTCATGACACGGCTTCGCCACATCGGAACAAAAACGGCAGTCGTTGGGCTTTCCGGCGGATTGGATTCCACGCTGGCACTCATTGTCATGGCACATGCATTTGACATGCTGGGTCTTGACCGTTCCGGGATGCTGACCGTCACTATGCCATGTTTCGGTACTACGGACAGGACATATTCCAACGCGTGCCGCCTTGCGGATGCCTATGGGGCTACACTGCGTGAGATCCGCATTCAGGACAGTGTGCGGCAGCATTTCAAGGACATCGGGCAGGACGAGAACGTGCATGATGTGACCTATGAAAACGGACAGGCAAGGGAGCGCACACAGGTATTGATGGATATTGCCAATCAGCAGAATGGTATTGTCATCGGAACGGGCGATTTGTCGGAACTTGCGCTTGGATGGGCAACCTACAACGGCGATCACATGAGCATGTATGGTGTAAACGCTTCCATTCCGAAAACACTGGTACGATATCTGGTCGCCTATGAGGCAAACCGTTCTGATGGAGTCCTGAAAGAAGTGTTGCTCGATATCCTTGATACCCCGGTCAGTCCGGAGCTGCTCCCCCCCGAAAAGGATGGTACGATCGCACAAAAGACAGAGCATCTTGTGGGACCCTATGAGCTGCATGATTTCTTCCTGTACTATATGGTGCGGATGGGCTTTGCACCGGGGAAGATCTTCCGGATGGCAAAAAAAGCCTTTGCCGGGGTATACACAGATGCTGTCATTCTGCAATGGGAGAGAACTTTCTACCGCCGTTTTTTCTCTCAGCAATTCAAACGCTCCTGTCTCCCGGACAGCCCGAAGGTAGGCAGTGTCACGCTTTCACCCCGTGGGGACTGGCGAATGCCAAGCGATGCAAGTGCATCTGTCTGGTTGAAAGAGCTTGACAAGCTTGCGCAGGAGTTAACCAATGTATAAGGAGGTTCTGCTGTGGCAGAAAAAAAGAAAAAACGATTTTTTCTGATCGATTACGAAAATGTACATATGGCTGGGTTGACCGGCATTGAAGAGCTGCATAAATCGGATACGGTCATCATCTTCTACAGCCGCAATTCAGATTCGCTTTCGTTTGAAACGATGAAGAAACTCGGTGAGGCAAAGGCATCCATTAAATATATCATGGTGGATACGATTGGACGGAATGCATTGGATTTTCAGCTTTCCTCCTACATCGGCTTTCTGCTCGGAAGACAACCAGACTCCCGCTGTTACATTGTCAGCAATGACAAGGGATACAACAATGTACAGATTTTCTGGTATAAAATGGGTGAACGAGTACGTCTCATTCCGAATATCCATGTTCGGAAGGCAACACATATCACGATGCCGGATGTGGAGCGGGCACTTTCTGATCTGACAAATATGAGTGAAGAACAGAAGAGTCATGCAGTCGAACTGGTATGGAAACATCTGCGGTTGGAATCCCCTCACCTGTCAAGTACAAAGGTCAGCATCAACAATGAACTGCTGCACTTCTTCACGGGAGAACAGACCAAAGTCATTTTTGATGCGCTCAAACCGCTGTTGAAAATCAATTAAAAATGGAGGAAAAATCATGACTTATAAGGAAAGCTTTATTCAGTTTATGGTGGAATGCGGTGTGCTGACATTCGGCGAATTTACGTTGAAAAGCGGTAGACACGCCCCCTATTTCATCAACTGTGGAAACTACCGCACCGGCGGTCAGCTCCGGCAGCTCGGAGAGTATTATGCTGCATGTATCCATGAAAACAACATTCCTGTTGAAACTCTGTTCGGTCCAGCTTACAAGGGCATTCCGCTTGCAGTATCAGCAGCAACTGCCCTGAGTGCAAAGTATGCACAGGAGGTCTATTACTGTTTTGACCGAAAGGAAGCTAAAGATCATGGTGAGGGCGGCATGTTTGTCGGCAAGACACTGACAGACGGCGAAAAGGTTGTCATTATTGATGATGTCATGACGTCCGGCAAGGCACTGCGAGAGTCGATGCCAAAGCTCATGGATGCAGCTAAAGTAGATGTGACCGGTATGGTCATCACCGTTGACCGCATGGAAAAGGGCACTGGTACAACATCTGCTGTACAGGAGGTCAAGGAGCAATTCGGCGTGACAGTTTATTCCATCGTCACAATGGAAGATATCATTTCTGCCATCCGCAATGATATTGTACCGGGCAAGGAATATCTGGGTAAGATGCTTGCTTACCGGGAACAGTACGGAGTATAAAAAACAGCGGTTCTGCATTTCGTACTGATTCTCTATCATTCTATTTCAATAGGATGATGGAGAATCAATGTCAGAACCGCTGTTTTCTTTTATTCCCGACAATGCATCTCAGCCATTAAAGCTTTTACATCCACCGGATTTACATGCACCATGCAGTGCTTGACATTCTGAAAGTCATTCTCAATGCGGTCATGTACACTCTGGGCAATCGCATGGGCTGCGGACAATGGGATGCTTCCATCTGCACCGATCTCAATGTCCACATAACACTTTGACCCAAACTGCCGAGTTTTCAGCTCATCAAGCACGATCACGTCATCATCGCTGAGAACTGCTCTCTTCATGTTTTCTATCGTCTCGCAGTCACAGGATTTATCAACCATTTTATTCAGGGATTCGCTGAAAATGTCATAGGCTGCCTTAATGATAAAGACAGAAATGATAATACCTGCAATCGGGTCAAAGATCGGAAATCCCATTCTTGCTGCAACAATACCCACCAAACTGCCGATGGAGGACAAACTGTCGGAACGATGATGCCATGCATCTGCCATGAGAGCCTCACTATGGATGGAACGGGCTGCGGCGTGGGTATACCAATACATCCCCTCCTTGACAACAATGGAAACCAACGCAGCCACAAGCGGAAGCAACGTCGGAATAGCAATGGATTCATCATTTCCCTGTGCAATGCGTTCCATTCCAGACCAACCGATCAGGCATCCTGTCACTGCAAGCACTGCTGACAACACGACAGCAGCAACACATTCCAGTCTGTCATGTCCGTAGGGATGGTCACTATCTGGGGCTTTATGGGCTATGTGAATACCTATCATCACTATGATCGTGGAAAACACATCTGATGCAGAATGCACAGCATCTGACACCATAGCAGCAGAGTGTCCGATCAGTCCTGTAATCAGCTTGAAAGCAGAAAGTAACATATTTGCGATCAGCGATGTCCAAGATACCCGCATTGCGACAGCTACCTCATTTTGTACAATTTTCTCTTCCCTACCGGAATTCTGTCTGTCAGTCATGCTTATCCCTCCATAGACGGCTTCGGATGATGGAACATAGAAGATAGAAAATTAGTATAATGGAAACGATTTTTCGATTTTCAGCATTTTTCTCATTGTATCACATCTCATTTCCCACGTCAAGAAACAATTCGGTTACATTACAATATATCCATTTTTATCATAGAATATGAAAAAACCCCCGGAATCCGGAGGTCAGCGCGCCTTATTGGACTCGAACCAATGGCTTACTGCTTAGAAGGCAGTTACTCTATCCAACTGAGTTAAAGGCGCATTTATTGAAGAGCGGATGACGGGAATCGAACCCGCATACTCAGCTTGGGAAGCTGATGCTCTGCCACTAAACTACATCCGCAAAAATTGGAGCGGGTGATGGGAATCGAACCCACGTAACCAGCTTGGAAGGCTGGAATTCTACCATTGAACTACACCCGCATAATTGTGAGATATCCCACAACATATATTATACCATAGTTTATCGGAGTTGTCAAGTGTTTTTTTTAATTTTTTTCAAATTACACTAATTTCTCATCATCCGACATCAATCGGATGGTGGGGAACGCCTGCTGCGCAGGCGGCAATTGGCACAGCCAATTGCCGTTGTGTTTCAGGGAATGTGTCAGGCAGTATTTTCATCTTTAGCCTGAAAGACAAGTTTTACGCCGGTTTCATCCGCAGTAATGGTGACATTGGACAGAACAATGCCCTTGTCTATCATTTCCTCAGCAATCACATCCTCCACTCTGTCACGAAGTACCCTTCGGATCTCTCTTGCACCATATTTCTTGCCGAACGCCTCTTCAGCAATTTTTTCCAGTGCTGCATGATCATACTTGATGCCGATCCCCTTCACCGCCAGCGGTGCTCGCATCTCTTCGATCATCAGAGCAGCAATATCCGCATAATTCTCCTGTGTCAACGGATGGAACACAATGATCTCATCAATACGGCTGATAAATTCCGGACGCAAAAACTCACGCAGTGCCTTCATTGCCTTTTCTTTGCTGATCTCTTCAAAGGTTTTATTGAAGCCGACGCCTGTTGATTTGTCAGTCGAACCGGCATTGGAAGTCATGCAGATGATGGTGTGCGCAAAGCTGACAGTCCTGCCTTGTGCATCTTCGATCTGTCCTTCATCAAGAATCTGCATGAGGATGTTCATAACATCCGGATGCGCCTTCTCTATCTCGTCCAACAGAATTACAGAATAGGGTTTGCGGCGTACCTTCTCCGTCAACTGTCCGGCATCATCATAGCCCACATAACCGGGAGGTGAACCGATCAGTCTTGCCACCGAGTGCTTTTCCATAAATTCCGTCATATCAAGTCGTATCAACGGATCGGCAGCATCAAACAGCTCCGATGCCAACACCTTGACCAGCTCTGTCTTTCCGACACCTGTAGGACCAACGAAAATAAACGATGCCGGGCGGATACGTTCGCTAAACTGAATACGGGTGCGCTTGATGGATTTTGCCAATGCATCCACCGCTTCATCCTGCCCGATGACTTTCCTCCGAAGACGCTCAGCAAGGTTTTTCATCCGACTGATTTCTGTCTCTGCGATCTTCTGTGCAGGAATCCCCGTCCACAACTCAATGACAGCAGCAAGGTCAGATTCTGTCACAGAAATATCTGCACATTTTTGTTCCAGCTCCTTACGTTCCATGTCCAGACGGCTCACAGCAGATTTGATTTCAGCGATCTGTTCAAAATCAGGCTGCTCATTTTCCATCAGTTCTGTAAGGGCATTGTTCTGTGTTTCCAGTTCCTCTGTCACTTTGTCAAGCTCTGTGAGTTCCTTTGCACGCAAACTCCGGTAGGCACAGCTTTCATCCAACAGGTCTATTGCCTTATCCGGCAGAAAACGGCTTGTGATATACCGTTCCGACATCACTGCACACAGATGCAGCATATAATCATCTATCTTCACACGATGATACTGCTCATAATAGTCCTTAATGCCTTTGAGTACCTCTGTTGTTTCTTCCACTGTCGGTTCTGTAATGGTAATAGGCTGAAAACGACGTTCCAGTGCGCTGTCCTTCTCAATATACTTGCGGTATTCCTTGAAGGTGGTCGCACCTATGACCTGAATCTCTCCTCTTGAAAGTGCGGGCTTCAGGATATTAGCAGCATTCATCGAACCTTCCGAATCTCCTGCACCGACCAGATTATGCACTTCATCAATAAAGAGAATGACATTTCCTGCCTTGCGGATGTCTGCGATCAGACCTTTGACACGCCCCTCAAACTGCCCTCTGAACTGTGTTCCAGCCACAAGTGCGGTCAAATCAAGCAGATAAAGCTGCTTGTTCAGCAGATGAAACGGCGCATCTCCTGACGCAATACGTTGTGCAAGTCCTTCTGCAACGGCTGTCTTACCAACACCCGGCTCACCGATCAGACAAGGATTGTTTTTCTGACGGCGTGACAGGATCTGCATGGCACGAGTGATCACCCTTTCTCTGCCGATGATTCTGTCAAGCTTGCCTTCCTCTGCCCGGCGGCTCAGGTTGGTGCAGTAGTTGTCAAGGAATTTGTACTCCTTCTGCTCCTTTTTTTTCTTATTTGCTTTTTCTGCTTTTTTCTGTTCCCCGCCCCCATGATTTGCAGTCCCCTGCTGATTCATGGCAGCAGCGGCATTGCCAAAAAAGCTGCGCAGAAAGTTTGGCATGGCATTGATCGTGCCATTGACTGTTTCATCTGATTCCGTGACTTCCTCACCTTCTGCATCGTCCATCCCCGTTTCCTGTAACATATCCATCATCTGATCTGAAAACTCCTCTAAGTCCTCATCGTTGATATTGTGTTTTTTCAGATAGTCCGACACCTGCGGAATGTTCTTTTCCCTCGCACAGACAAGACAGAACCCTTCATTGATCTGCTCTCCGCCACGGAACGAAGAGACAAAAACAACTGCCGGTCTTTTATGGCAACTACTGCACAATAACATCTCACATCATCCCTTCTGCCTATAAATAATAGATATACCTGAATATCTTTGTTGCATCTATGGTTTCCTGATTGAACAGGAGCATCTGTCCGTCTGTCAACGTCGTGATGAGACGCACTGAGAGCAGAATCATCAACAGTACGCCTGCTGTCTCTGCCAATCCGACCACAAGCCCAAGCACATGATCCCCCTTCCGGAGGTGCATCTGTTCCTCCAGATTACCTGCAATCGAGGATATGATCGCACAGACAATCAGCACCACGAGCTGGATCAGTAAATACAGTGCCCAACGGATCATGCGCAGATAGGACGGACGATAATACGTTTCTTCAAGCATGACTGCTGCTTCCCGTGCCTGTCCGTCTACGATCCTGTCCACAAGATCATGGAAACCTGCAATATTGTTTTTGTACACTTCTGCAAGTGTTTCCTGCGAATGCGGTTTTTGCGCTGCACTGACGGCGAATTCCGTCACACTGCTGACAGAGCTGATAAACCAGTCAGGATAGGTATCCTTTCCGAAGGCTTTATGTGCGTTCCGGAACGCATCTGTATCCTGTGTTTCCTCACCATCAGATGCCGACAGTGCCAGTGCCTCAGACGCTTTTACAAATACATCCCAATCCTCATCTTCCAGAGCTGTACTGACCTTACTGATAATTTCCTGCTGGAATATGTTCTCATAGACCAACCCTTTGAGTGCTTCGCTCCCGAAGATGCCCACAACAACTGCCAGCAGAAACCCGATCAGCCGGAATACGCCTTTGTTGAATCCCCTGACCACAGACGCATACAGAATACCTGCTGTTACGCTCAGCACCAATACATCATAAAACCACCAGAATTGTGTCCCCATGATACGCCTCCGTCAATTCATTGTGACACGGTGAATGGTGTCATAACCGAGCAGGTAGAAATACTTGCCGTACTTCAGGATACGCTCATAGGCATCGGTCACATCAATGCTCTCCAGCTCTTCGCCGCCGAAGGAATAGGTACGGATCTGTCCGTTTCCAAGCATGTATGTCAATTCATCACCGATGACGATGCTCTTGGCAATGCTGTTGAGCGAGACGATCACCGGTGCAGATGCCTTGTCAGAGAACAGCATCAGCACAGATTGACGCCGTTCCTCATTCTTCAGGAGAACGGCTGCCTTTCCGTCCTGAAAGTCATAATCCTGTAATGCTGCATTGTAATCATAGCTTCCTGCAAGTGCGCCTGTGCTGCTATAATATGCAGCTTTTGTATCCCCTATCACAAGTGCCCCTCCCTCCGGAAGTGTACAGACCTTCAAGCAGAGTGTAGAAATCGGATCAGTTTCCCAGTGGACGTCATTACTGTCAAAGGTGATGTATTGCAGCGTAGTCATCAGCTCGCCGTCTGCTGCACTGATTGTCGAGAAAATACAGCCATTTCCACAAAAGCTGACATCCGACAGCCGATCAACGCATTCTCTTGTGTAGATTAGCTTTCCTGTCGCATCATAGACTGTCAGCCGGCAGGCATAGGTTTCCGACTCCGTCACGATCGCTGCATAGCCTTCATCGCTGAGTACGCCGAACCAGATTGGCTGCTCCAATGTCATCTCATAAAGCATTTTGTTCGGAGTATCCACCCGGAAGGTTGTGCCGTTGCTGGAATACACCAATGCACGGTTGCTGTTGATTTTCATGACCGCATTACTGTAAGCATGCTGACGACTGTCTTTGAGTTTACCATCCAGTCCGTAGATATACAGGTATTTATCACACAGGATAAAAAGCTCATTACTGATAAAATTTGCCTGATAATCTACACCACCGGATACATTCAGCTCAAACTCACCATCCGCTCCGGCATTTTCATTCTGGGTGACATTATGATAACGTGAGCCGATTCCTTCAAGCTGTGGAAACCAGATATCCCGTTTTGCATAAATAAACACACACAAGCCTACTACTGACAGAAAAATCAGCAGTTTAATGATACGTCTTCTTCGTTTCAGTCGTTTTCGCAGGAGTACAACGTCAACATTTTTTGCCATAGAAGCTCCTTTCCCTGCGTATCTCTATCAGGAATGCAGCAATGCCTCATCGTAGAACACACGATTCAGGTACAATCCATGCGGAAGTGCCGTCCGTCCGGCACGCTGTCTGTCTCCGGATGCCAGTATGGCATCTAACGTCTCTGCCGGTATTCTTCCCTCATTCACATCCAATAATGTCCCCACCATGATCCTAACCATATTATACAAAAAACCGTCGCCTTTTACAAGCATTTTCACCTTGTCCCCATCAATTTCTACATCAAAGCTATGAATTGTGCGTATTGTGTTGGTATTTTCTGCACAATTTGTACAAACCGCACGGAAGTCATGCGTCCCGACAAAATGCTGTGCTGCCTCACGCACAATTCCCGGATGGAACGGACGGCGGTAATGGAAAGCAAGATCAGTCGTAAACGGATCCTTACTTTCACTTGTATGGAGCAGGTACAGATACTCTTTCCCTTTACAGGAGAAGCGAGCGTGGAAGTCCGGATCAGCATCTTCACAAGAAAGGATAGAAATGTCTTTCGGCAGTTCTCCGTTCACCCCACGCACAAAGCCAAGAGTGGTGATCCTGCTGTTTGTCCTGACAGAGAAACAGAATTGTCTTGCATGGACACCTGTATCTGTCCGGGAACAGCCATGAATGCTTACTGTCTCATTGAGTACCTTGCCCACACAACGCTCTACAATCTCCTGTACCGTCAGGGCATTATTCTGTATCTGAAATCCATGATAAGCTGTTCCCCGGTATGCCATCATGACCTTGAGATTACGTTCTTCCATCTGCATTGTCCTTTTTCGCAGCATCTGTTTCAGGCATATTCTCTGCGGTATCTGTTTCCGATTCGGAGCTGTCTGCATCCTCCTTGCTGTTATCTTCATTGTCATCCGGAGTCTCCGTAGGCTGCGATGCCTTTTTCTTGGCTGTCTTTCGCTCCAGTACATACATCAGCACCAGTATTCCCACACTGACACATACAATCAGGACACCCGGCACAAACCCCTTCGGTGCATAACGCATCTCAATGGTATGCTTGCCTGCCTTCAGATCAACCGCACACATTGCACCGAACAGTGGGTCGATCTCTGTTCTGACACCGTCTACCCGAAGCGACCAGCCTTCCTCATACGGAATAGAAATATAGAATGTTCCATCGTTTTCTGCTGTCAGTTCTCCGGTCAGCTTAGTATCTGAGAAGTCAGTCAGATGCAAGCTGCCTTTCCGGAGGATCTCATATCCCTCCTTGAGGACATCCTCGTTCAGCTCATACACATAGACCTTGATCGTACCGGACTTTGCCTCTTCATCCAGATCGCAGCGCAGCGTGACCATATCTCCTGTCTTGTAAGAACCGATCGGCGTGATATAAGGCTGACGTCCGATATTATAGCGATGAACCCTTGCATTATCGAAATAAACATCCATATTGTCCCCGTCTTTGACGGTCATATAGGCATAGAGCATACTGTCCTGAATGGCAGTATAGTTATATTTAAGGTAAGTCTCGCCAGATGCATCCGCCATACGGGTATAGCTGTAGTCGCCGTAATCTCTGCGGGATACATCATAGCCTGTATGCCCGACATGAGTAATGTCTACTCTGGTGAACAACTCCTTGTCAATGCCGGTCATCGACTTAAAGATCTCATTCTGCATGTCGAAGGCATTGAGTGTCGTGTCTTTTATGAAAGAACGGATGCGGCGATTCATCACAAAACCCATTCCAATGTTGTAATCATTCTTGTAGAGTGTGCAGTTTCCATTCGCACTGACCTGATGCATGGAGAAGGTATCTGCATTATAGCCGTCCTTTGCCATCATAAAATTCACGTCCAGAAGCATGTTTGTCAGAGGAGAAGTATTGGCATAGTAGTAACGATTGCCCGCCTCTGATGCAGGGACACCGATCTCACGCAGGAAAGTGGTGACACTTTCATTTGCCATGGAGGAGAACTGTGAAACACCATTATAACCATAAAGGGAGGGGTCGTTGAGGGTGTACCACATGGTCAGCTCTGTCCTGCTGAACGGCTCAGTCTCCAGTTTGTCCCGGTCATCAAGCAGGCTCTGGATCTCACTGTTGTTAGAGGGATAAGAGGTGTAGCCCGAACTGCCGACTGCTTCAACGCCGTTGATGGCTGTACTGCCCATTTCATAGATCAGGATACCGGAAAGCAGGATCTGTACAAACTGTTTGGGAGCAAACAGGCGACAGAAAATCGCTGACAGATAAACACCACCTAAAATAGCGCTTGCATAGACGAACTTATGATCCTCTGTCTGAATGCCGGAACCGTAGCCAAGCCAGCAGAAGATCCCTCCGACTACAAGCATTGCGATCCAGTGTACGACATGCAGCTTTTCCTCCAGCAACACCTGATATGCCCGGTATGCAGCCACAAGCAGGACGAAGGAAAATAGAAACGAGAAACGGTAGGGCAGCATATTCGTGAAGTGAAATCCGTGCCAGATATAGTTGAGCATATTCATATTGCAGCTTACGATCAGGAACACCATCAGCAGCACTGCCGAGATCTTTTCACGGATGCGTATTTTCTTTGCCACAAGGAATACACCAAGCAGCAGTACCGGCAGCAATCCGGTATACAGATTCGGTAAGCCCTCTTTGGAGGTCGGTTCTGTGAATGCCAGCATATTGGCGACAATGTCTCGCCATTCCTCATAGAAAGAGACATCCTTAGGAAAGGAATTGTTGGCACTGTGGGTGAGCTGCAATGCAAAGTATGCCGGGATGATGATCCAAGACGCCAGTCCTGCACCCAACAGTGAACCGCCTGTAATCAGACCAAATCGTTTCAGCAGTGTCTTGAAGCTCACACTCTCATACATGCAGAGCAGGAAGAAGGCGATCACTGTGAAAATGCAGATCATATAGGCGATATAATAGTTTGATATCAGTGCAAGTGCTAATGCAATGACATAGGTGCGGTATTTTCCTTCACGGACAAGAGCTGTCAGCCCATGCATCACAAGCGGCAGAAGTGCCACGGTGTCGATCCAGATGGTGTTCCAGTAGTAGCCCATCATATAGCTGCAAAGCGCAAACATGACACCGAACATTGTAATGGAGAGGTCATTCTTGCCGAAAACATATTTCAGCATCCTTGCAAAAAACAGTCCGGCAAACGAAAATTTCAGCATCAGGATGAACATCATTCCATCCCGGAGATGCTCTGTGTCCATGAAGATACACAGCAAATTCAGGGGACTTGCTGCATAGTATGCCATCATGGCAATAAAGTTTGTACCGATTCCTGAGATCCATGTGTACAGCAGTGAACCACCGTTCGTCAGTTTGTCATGCAGAATCTGGAAGAACGGATAATACTGATGCCATAGATCCGTGACCAAGAACTGATTTTCATAGGTGTTGACAGTCCCGTCCTTGAAGAATGCCCCCAGATCAAAGAAAGGATGCATCTCCTTATTGTAGAATCCTGCTCCTAAAAACAAGAATGGCAGTATAAAAGCAAGAATCTCCCAGACATGCCAGCCGGCAAGCTTTTCCGTCAGTGTTCGCTTATCACCAGCTTTTCTGATTGTCTTGTCAACGGATCGCCCATTGGCTGCCCTGACACGGAGCAGTGTGCTTTTCTTTTCCAATTGAATCTCTTCCTCTCTACTTTGCATTCAGTATCAGTGCCGCTGTCAGAAACAGCAGACATACCATAAGCCCGATGTAGTCTCTTCCGGATGCCTTTAACTGCCGCAGCCGGGTCCTTCCCTCTCCGCCCCGGTAGCAACGGCATTCCATTGCAGTAGCAAGCTCCTCTGCCCTGCGAAAGGCTGATACAAACAATGGTACCAGAATGGGGATCATTGCTTTTGCACGTTCTTTTATCGTGCCGCTGTCAATGCTTGCTCCCCTTGCCTTCTGTGCAGAGATAAGCTTATCTGTCTCTTCAAGCAGTGTTGGGATGAAACGCAGGGCAATGGACATCATCATCGCCATCTCATGCACCGGAAAGTGCAGATATTTTAATGGTGACATCAGCGATTCGATCGCATCCGTAAGCAGGATGGGAGATGTGGTGTAGGTCAGCAGTGATGTGCCCACCATCAGCAGCACAATACGGAACACCATTACCACACTTGCCGTGACCGCTCCTTCTGTCAGTTTCAGAAAGTGCCACTCCCAGACTGTCTCTCCGCTGTCAATAAAGAGAAGATTCAGCAGTGCTGTTACAATCAGGATCGGCAGTACCGGACGGATGCTCTTGTAACTCATGCTCAGCGGTATCTTCGACAACAACTGCGCCATCAGGACAAAAATTGCTCCGACTGCCAACATCCCGAAACCATTTCCACAAAATAGCAGAATGATAAGCAGCAGCGTATCTACAATCTTGAACCGTGGGTCCATCCTGTGCAGCAGGCTGTCAACCGGAAAATACTGCCCGAATGTAATATCTTTCAGCATGATTTCCCTCCTAACAGACGATATATGACATCTGCTGCCTGTTCCACTGTATAGATATCCTCAGGAACAGGATACCCCTTGTTCCTGAGCACATTCATTACTGCTGTGATCTGCGGCACACGCAGTCCCATCTCCTGTAGCTTCTCCGTTCTCCGGAACACTGCTGCCGTATCCTCATAGCAGTACAGCTTTCCATGATCCATGACGAGCAACTTTTCAGTGAAAGCTGCCGTATCCTCCATGCTGTGGGAAACAAGCAGCACGGTACTCTTTGTCCGATGCTGATATTCCCGGATCTGCCGGAGCATGAGATCACGCCCCCGGGGATCAAGCCCGGCACACGGCTCGTCCAGAATCAGTATTTCAGGATGCATCGCCATCACGCCGGCAATAGCTACCCTCCGTTGCTGTCCTCCTGACAGCACGAAGGGGGAACGCTTCAGCATCCCCTTGTCAATGCCAAGCATCAAAGCTGCTCCGATCACACGGTGCTGGATTTCCTCTTTTCCCAGCCCCATGTTCTTCGGTCCGAAAGCAATATCCTCGTACACTGTCTCTTCAAAAAGCTGATACTCCGGATACTGGAACACCAGCCCTACACGAAACCGCACCTCACGCAGACTTTTTTTATCCGCCCAGATATCCTTCCCATCAAGCAGAATCCTACCCGATGTCGGTTTCAGCAGACCATTAAAGTGCTGCATGAGAGTGGACTTTCCAGAGCCTGTCGCACCGATGACACCTGCCATAGTATGCGGTTCGATGCGGATATCCACATGATCGACCGCTGTTTTTTCAAAGGGTGTGCCTGTGCTGTAGGTGTATGTCAAACCTTCGGTTTCCAGAACCATCTCTCATTCCTCCCGAGAGTCAAGCAAACGTTCCAGTGCGAACACACATGCATCCTCCGTAATGATCTCCTGTGGTACGGAAAGCCCTGACTTCCGCAGCAGATACATCAATTCCGTCACCTGTGGTACATCCAGACCAAGTGCCTTCATCCGTTCCACCTGTGAGAATACTTTCTCCGGCACATCGTCCATCACGATCTGCCCATCATCCATCACGACTACCCGGTCAGCCAAAGCAGCATCTTCCATATAGTGGGTGATGAGAACGATCGTAATACCCTTTTCCCGGTTCAGACGGCGAATGGTCTGCATGACCTCCTGCCTTCCCTGTGGGTCAAGCATGGCGGTCGGTTCATCCAATACAATACAGTCCGGCTGCATTGCGATAACACCGGCGATCGCTACCCTCTGCTTCTGTCCTCCGGAAAGCTGCGAGGGAGCATGATTCCTGTATTCATACATCTTCACAGCCTTTAGCGCCGCATCTACACGCTTTCTTATCTCCTCCGGAGGCACACCTAAGTTCTCCGGCGCAAATGCCACATCCTCCTCCACGATCGTTGCTACGATCTGGTTATCAGGATTTTGGAAGACCATGCCTGCCTTCTGCCGGATGGCAGTCAGATGTTCCTCGTTGGACGTATCCATGCCGTCCAAAAGAACTGTCCCTTCTTCCGGGAGAAGAATGGCGTTGATATGCTTTGCCAGAGTGGACTTGCCTGAACCGTTGTGTCCAAGTATAGCCGTAAAACTCCCCTTCTGCACAGTCAGAGAAACATCCCTCAGGACAGGTGCAGACTGCTTGTCTGTGTCGTAACGGAAGATGATGTTTTTCGCTTCAATCATATCAGCCATAGAACACTGTACCCACATCTTCTCTGCACCATACAGCCGTTGCACCGCAGGGCAGCACCATGCCGCTCTCCCGGACAGGAAGTCCGATCTCATCGTAATATACATGTCCGCCAAATCGTTTTGTCAGCAGACTTCCTAAAATATAGCCCATCACAGAGGGTGAAAGTCCCGTCGTGTAGCTGTTGATGAGAAAAAACAGAGGATTGTCACTCAGAACATCCGCACAGCTTTTCACAAGGTCGTAGATGCATTGCTCCAGTTTCCAGACCTCACCTCCCGGACCTCTGCCATAGCTTGGCGGATCCATGATGACAGCATCATACCGGCGTTCCCGGCGGATCTCACGAAGTGTGAACTTTTCACAGTCATCCACGATCCATCGAATGGGCTTGTCACTTAACCCGGACAATTCCGCATTTTCCCTTGCCCACTGCACCATACCCTTTGAGGCATCCACATGACAGACATCTGCCCCGGCATTGGCACAGGCAAGCGTCGCTCCCCCTGTGTAGGCAAACAGATTCAGCACATGCACCTGCTGCCCGGCACGGCGTATCAGTCCGTCCATGAAGTCCCAGTTGACTGCCTGCTCCGGAAACAGTCCTGTATGCTTGAATCCCGTTGGACGGATGCGGAATGTCAGTGTACCATATGATAGCTCCCATGATTCTGGCAGTTTTGCGTGATATTCCCATTGTCCTCCGCCGCTCTGACTGCGGCGGTAATGGGCATCCACCCGTTTCCAGATGCTGCCCCTCGGCGTTTTCCAGATCACCTGCGGATCGGGTCGGATCAAAGTCACTCCATTCCAGCTTTCAAGTTTTTCACCGTTAGAGGTATCCATTATCTGGTAATTCTCCCAATTTCTTGCTGCACGCACCCGTGTCCCTCCTTATTTGCAGATCCGTTCCCGTATCTTATCAGATAATTCCATTGCGATGGCATTGATCCGGTTGAAATCCTTTCCCTCGATCATGACACGGATCAGCGGCTCTGTGCCGCTTTCCCTGACTAAAATCCGTCCGTCATCTCCAAGCTCTTCCTCACGTTGGTCGATCAGACTCGTCAGCACCTCGTCATTTTTCCAGTTTTCCTTCTGATGATGCGGAATGCGGACATTGATCATCACCTGAGGAAAGCGTTTCATGACACCGGCAAGCTCGCTGAGTTTCTTTCCTGACTGCTGCATGATCTCCAGTACCCTTGCACCGGACAGCAATCCGTCCCCTGTGGTGGCATCCTCTAAAAAGAAGATGTGTCCGTTCTGCTCACCGCCTAAGTTATAGCCGCCATCGACCATTTTTTCAAGCACATAGCGGTCGCCGACATTTGCTGTAATGCGGCGGATACCCTCTTCTTTTGCAAAGTACGTAAAACCAAGATTCGACATCACTGTGACGACAACGGCATTATGACGCAGCTTACCCTGCTCCTTGTAGGACTTGGCAATGATGGCAATAAGTTTGTCGCCGTCCACAAGCTCTCCCATTTCATCAACTGCAAGGCATCTGTCCGCATCTCCATCAAAGGCAAGCCCCACATCACATCTCGTTTCCACCACATAGTCCATCAGCATATCAATATGAGTCGAACCACAGTCCTGATTGATATTTGTCCCGTCCGGCGTGGCGTTGATGAGCAGCACTTCTGCACCAAGCCGACTGAAAAATGCTTTTGCAACACCTGATGCGCTCCCGTTGGCACAGTCTATCGCAATGCGCATCCCGTCCAGTCTTACGGAAATCATCTGGAGCAGATGGGAAATATAGACATCCCCTGCATTCTGATATCGTCTGATCTTTCCGACATCTGTTCCGGGTGTGATCCATATTCTTTCCGGATAGTCAAGAATCAGCGATTCAAGCTCTGCCTCCATTTCGTCGGAGAGCTTGGAACCATTCTGATCGAAGATCTTGATACCATTAAATTCCACGCTGTTATGGGAGGCAGAGATCATGACACCTGCACTTGCCCCTGTTTTTTTTACAAGATAGGCAACCGCCGGTGTCGGTATGACCCCCAGACACATTGCATCTGCGCCGGATGAGCAGACTCCGGCACAGAACGCCGCTTCTATCACATCGGAGGAAGCTCTTGTATCCTTGCCGATCACAATTGCAGGACGTCCGCCTGATGTTCCCATGAGAACCGCAAGTGCCCTGCCGATCTGCATGGCAAGCTCGCATGTCAGCTCCGTGATCGCAATTCCCCTGACACCATCCGTGCCGAACAGTCTACCCATATCTTACTCCTTTATTTACTCAGTATCATCAAGCAGTGTCATTTGATCCGGCTGTACTGCTCCCTGCGGCACAGGATAGCCTAAATGTGCATATGCAAGCAGGGTCGCACATCTTCCTCTCGGCGTTCTGGACAAAAATCCGAGCTGCATCAGAAACGGTTCGCACACATCCTCCAATGTGATTGCTTCCTCACCCAAGGCTGCTGCCAACGTCTCCAGTCCGACAGGTCCTCCGCCATAGCCCTTGATGATCATTTCCAGCATCCGGCGGTCTACATTGTCCAGTCCCTTGTCATCGATCTCCAGACGGTCAAGGGCTGTTCTTGTGATAATATCTGTGATTTCACCGTTACCCAGTACATCTGCAAAATCACGAACCCGCTTCAGCAAACGGTTTGCGATACGTGGTGTGCCTCTTGAACGCCTTGCCAGTTCCATTGCACCCTCCGCAGTACATGGAATGCCCAAAATGCGGCTGCTGCGCAGCACGATTTCTGAAAGCTGCTCCGGCGAGTAAAGCTCCAGCCGCTGTACGATGCCGAACCGATCACGCAGCGGTGCAGAGAGCTGCCCCGCTCTTGTAGTTGCACCGACCAGCGTAAATTCCGGCAGCTCCACCCGCAGCGAACGTGCCGACGGTCCTTTGCCCACGATAATGTCGATGGCATGATCCTCCAATGCCGGGTAGAGGATCTCTTCCACAGCCCGGTTCAGCCGGTGGATCTCATCTATGAACAGCACATCTCCCGGTGACAGATTGGTCAGGATGGCTGCAAGATCACCTGCCCGTTCAATAGCAGGACCTGTGGTGATGCGCAGATTGACACCCATCTCCTTTGCAATGATCGCAGAGAGCGTCGTCTTGCCCAGTCCCGGCGGTCCATAGAGCAGCACATGGTCAAGAGCCCCTTCACGACGTTTGGCTGCTTCAATGTAAATTGCCATGTTTTCCTTGACCTTATCCTGCCCGATGTATTCCGCAAGTGACAGCGGACGCAGTCCCTTCTCGATCGCTGTGTCCTCTTCCATCAGCTCTGCGGATACAATACGGTTAGAAAAATCGCCGGTTTCTATCATTTCTTCAACTCCCGTTTACTTCTCAAAGAACCTTTTCTTCCGTACATAGAATGGTGTCATACCATCTACCGCCTTTTTGGCGATGTTCTGCTCATAACTCAGAAAACACAGGTGATCATTGCTCTTGGTGACTTTGGACAATGTCCGGGCAAGCGGCACAAACAGTTTCCGTGTGTTGCCAATCATGTCCACAATGATAAGCACCTGCGACTTTTCGCTGCCCCTTGTCATTTCAAGAATGAATGCCCTGTCCACATTGGGCTGCTCCTGAAAAAATTTGGATGCTGCTCTTGTGATGTGGGACATGGATCGCTGTGGCTCACGGTAACTGATGGTTTCGGCTTCATTGTAGGAAATGGCTTTGATATGGAGATTCCGGGCAATCATCAAAATACCCTTGATTTCCTGTGAGCTGAATTCCTTGCCATAGGAGTTCGGATTCAGTACGGCAGCAACATTCTGGATGAGATCAAACAGACGCAGACAGTTGAGCTTATAGCACTCCACATACCGTTTGGCAAATTGCTGTAACGCCCGATGGCTGGTAAAAAATGGGATAAACAGTTCACCCTCCGGATTCTGAATGGTGATGAGATCCATCTGTACGCCTTCCCCTTTTTCGCCTGTTTTGACCGGATTTTTACAGATGACATACACATCACTGCGTATGAGTGTCTGCAAGAATACACTGCGTTTCGAGGGATCGTTGATAGCTGCTTTCAGTAATTCGTCAAGATTCATGTAAATTCCTCCTCTTTTTTCATCTGTCAGAACGTCTGCCCATCTCTTTCAGAGTCAGGCGGATCAATTCCTCTGCGGATGCGTTTTCATCCAACCCAAGCAACACAGGTGCAACTTCCTCCTGTTGGTACCCAAGCACCAACAAAGCTGCCAGTGCTTCGGAGAACGTGTCTGCTCCTGTTGGTGCTGCCGCAGCCGGTATTTCCTTCAGAGTCGGGTTGGACTTAGCAAGCTTATCCTTCAGATCGACCACGATACGTTCTGCGGATTTTTTTCCAATTCCTTTGACCTTTGTGAGTGCAGAGCTGTCGCCGGATGCGACCAGAAGAGCAAAGCGGTTCGGTGTCAGATCGGAAAGGATGGAAAGTGCTGCCTTCGGTCCGATGCCGGACACAGTAATGAGAAGCTGAAAACATGCCAACTCATCCCGATCCGCAAAACCAAACAGCTCAATTGCGTCCTCCCGGACAGAAAGGTGAGTAAAGAGCTGTACCTCACTTCCGACACTTCCGATTGCGGCAAGCGTGGTGCTTGTTGTCCGGCAAGCATACCCGATACCACCACACTCCACTACAGCAAGGGATGCTTCCGTAAAGATCAGCTTACCATGTACACTATAGATCATTGTACCGCCCTCCTGAATCGTTCATTCTGCACCTGTCCCCTGCTTGCATGTCCGTGACAAATGGCAAGCGCAAGCGCATCGGCAGCATCGTCGGGTTTCGGGATCTGTTCCAGATTCAGAATGCGTCTGGTCATATCCATGATCTGATGCTTTTCTGCCTTACCGTATCCGACAACAGACTGCTTGACCTGCAGGGGCGTATATTCATACACAGGCAGTCCTCGCTTTGCTGCTGCCAGCACAAGGATTCCCCTTGCCTGTGCCACATCAATGGCAGTTTTCTGGTTTGTGGTAAAGTACAGCCGTTCAATCGCCATGCAGTCGGGACGGAATCGATTCAGTATCTCCTGCATATCCTCATCGATCAGGCACAGCCGCTTGTCAAACGGAGTATGTGCTTCGGTAAGGATAGCACCGTACTCTACTGTACGGAACGTCACGCCGCTATACTCCACTACGCCGAACCCCACGATAGCATAGCCCGGGTCAATCCCTAAAATGCGCAAATCCATTCCCCCTACTCTGTTCATTTTCACATACATATTTATTATACCATAATTTTCAATACATTTCAATACCTATTTTAAGATCGACACAAAAAAATTATCCTCTTGTATTCATCAATTTTGACAGCTTTACAGAAAAATATGGATATCCTCTTGCTTTTTTTCCGGAAATGTACTATAATAAAAAAGAATGAATCTTTACAGGAGGACAAGTATGAACCTTGATGAATTACGACTTGGCATCAATGCACTTGATAAGACCATTCAGGATGCCTTCACACAGCGTATGGAGTTATGCCGGCAGGTGGCTCTCTTTAAGCAGGAAAACGGTCTTCCCATCTTTCAGGAGAACAGGGAAAAGGAAATCCTACAGAAGATCAGGAGCAAAGCCCCTCAGGGACTGGAGGGTTCGTCTGCTCTGCTGTTCCAGACTATCATAGACATCAGCAAGTATCTGCAATATCATGAATTGCACAAAGATGCTGCCCCCTACCACTTCCAGCCACTGCACATCACACCCGATGCTGCTGTTGTCTGTCAGGGTACTGCCGGTGCCAATGCTGAAACTGCTGCAAAACAGATCTTCGGGCAGGAATGTGATCCCACATTTGTGCCGACCTTTGCAGATGTGTTCAATGCAGTGCAGTGTGGAATGGTGCAGTTCGGCATCATTCCGGTACAGAATTCCACTGCTGGCAGCGTTGTGCAGGCTTATGACCTGATGGGGGAGTATAATTTCTACATCACACGTACCACTGTTGTGGAGATCACCAACTGCCTTGCTGTCAGACCCGGCACAGAACTAAAGGATGTCAGGACTGTCTATTCCCATCCGCAGGCTTTGTCGCAATGTTCGCACTTTATTCATTCCCACAAGCTCGTTGCCAAGGAATTTGGCAACACTGCCACTGCCGCACAGATGGTTGCTGCATCCGATCAGCCCATTGCTGCCATCTGCTCAGAAGGGTGTGCAGAGCTGCACGGACTGGAGATCCTGAAGTCCCATATCTCTGACTATGTGCCCAATTATACACGCTTCATCTGCATCTCCAAGGAGCTGATGCTCTCAGATGATGCCGATACCGTTTCCGTCATGCTGAAACTCCCCCACGAAGAAGGTACACTCTACCGGCTGCTTAGTAAGTTTGTCATCGGTGGGATGAATCTTCTCAAACTCGAAAGCAGACCTATCCGCAATGGGAGCTTTGAGGTCATGTTTTACCTTGATTTCAGTGGGAATATCCACGACCAGTCCGTCAGTGCGCTGCTGTCTGACCTATCGGAAAATCTTGAATATTTCAAGTTTTTAGGTAACTATGGTGAAATCTGACGACTGCGTGAATAATGTCATAAAGCTGTAAGGATTTGAAAGCGTTCTGTTATTGCATTTTGGGATTTTTTGCTGTATAATAGAATCTGTTATTATGTCATACCCGGCTGTGAAAGAGAAGCTGCTATGCTGCGGATTCTCTTGCTCACTGTAAAACATAGCTGACAGGGCGAACTGATGTCAATCAAAATCCATAATTCCGGAGAAATTATCTATGTATCTTTGTTGCGCCATTACCAATCAGGGGGTGCGTCCTCATAATGAAGATGCACTTCTGATGCATAAGACCGTCCTGACGGACGGTGTCACGGAAAATCGGCTCAATGCCCCCTTTCTTGTGGGGGTGGCTGACGGTGTTTCCGGTGAAGTTTCAGGGGAAATTGCATCCTCTACCTGTATGGAAATGCTGAAAAATATCACCTTCAACAGCCATACCGATTTGGACGAAAAGCTGATGGAGATCCATCATGCCCTTGTCGAGCTTGGCTGTCAGACCAGTGATACCCACAATATGCAGACTACACTCTGTGCTGTCGGCATTGATGAGAACGAAAAGATCCATACTATCAATGTCGGGGATTCCCGGCTCTACCGCTACCGGAGCGGCTGTCTTATTCAGCTCTCCCGTGATCAGTCTCTTGTTCAGATGCTTTACGAAGAAGGCTCTATCACAAAAGAGGAACGGGAGCATCACAAGCAGAAGAATATCATTTTCCCGGTGTTGGGAAATGTCAATTCCATGCCCATCTTTGACATTCAGGAACACGAGGAAAAGATTGAGTTCGGAGATATCCTGCTGCTCTGTTCAGACGGATTGTCTGACTATATGAGCAGTCCGGAGATCGAGGAAATTCTTGCCATGCCAAAGGCACTTGTGCGGCGGCTTCAGCTTCTTATTGAAGCAGCTCTCGAAAACGGCAGCACGGACAACATTACTGTCATCGGGCTGACCAAACTTTCCAAAGATAAACGAAGATAACAAAAGGATGTCACCACAGCAGTGGTGATATCCTTTTCAACGTAATACTACTTCACAGACAACGATTGGCTATGCCAATTACAACCTCATACCTTCCCTAATGCTGCTTCAGCAGCTAAGTTTCGATAAACTTCTATCGAAATAAAAAGAATCAGTATATAATATCCGTGTTAAACGACCTGAAAGCAGTTTCCATCATAGCTTCTCGGCACAAGAAGCGAAACCGCACGCTTATGATTCACAATATGCAGCTTGTATGCATTTTCCATGTACTCCCCATCCACTGTCCACGGCACGGCGCACTTCTCAAGCAGTTCTACTGTAATATCAGCACCCCTGATGCAGATAATTTTTTCATTGCCGGAGATTTCGTGGATATCCCGGAGAAATAGCAAGGTATCCCGCATTTCCAATGCTGTATCCGGCTGCTTGATGAGTGTGACCTCAAACTGTCCGTCGTCAAACTGAAAATCCTTGATGTCCAGTACACCGCCGACAGAAGCGGAATTTGTAATCATGCCGAAGATAAAGGTATCTTCGATCACTTCCCCATCACAGGTGATGCGCATGGGAAACGAGCGGATGTTGGTGATTTTCTTGACCGCATTGAAAAAATAAGCAACAGGTCCGAATACATTTTTGACCGCCTGTGGTGTGTCGTAAGTCACATCAGTAAATGCACCGAATGCTGCGATGTAATTGAAAATACGTTCGTTGACAGTACCTGTATCAAACAGTCTCGGCTGACCGTCAAGTACTGCCTCAACGGCTTTCGGAATATCCCTTGGGATGCCGATGCTCCTTGCAAAATCATTGACAGAACCGCATGGAATGTACCCGAGCGGAATGCGATTTTTTGCCTGCATCATTCCGGTCATAGTTTCGTTGAGTGTACCATCTCCACCGGAACAGAAAATATAATCGTATTTCCCGGAATCTGCTGCCTGTGTCGCCTGAATTGCTGCATCCTTAGAAGCCTGTGTCGGATGAACAGTGACCTCATAGCCGAATTTCGTCATCTTATCAATAACGTTTCCCAGATGTGTACTCAGCTCTGCCTTGCCTGCCTGTAAATTGCAGATAAAATAGATATGTTTCATGATTTTTTCTTATGCTCCTTCATAATATGATTTCTGAACTGATATCCCAGAAAAACTGCCACTGCGCCGATCGCACAGATGGTCACACTCAGCCAGTAGCGTCCGTCTGCAAGGCTGTCACCAACAAGGACAGATGCTACAAGTGAAGGAAATCGTGCCAATGTGGACAATAGCACAAACCGCCGTCCTTCCATCCTCGTCAATGGGACGAGGTAAGTCAGCATGTCCTTCGGGATACCCGGTATCAGGAATAACACAAACACCCAGAAGCTCAGCCTTTCTTCATCCTGTAGAAAGTGAAACTTCTGGATCCGCTTTTCATTGACAAAAAGCTGTACAAGTGGTCTGCCGAATCGTTTCACCAGCCCATATACTGTCAGTGTACCTAACAGTGTACCAAGTGTTGTAAACAACACACCCTTCCATCCGCCAAACAGCATGCCGCCGACAATTTCAAGCGGTCCACCGGGAATGAACGCAATGATGATCTGTACCGCCATCAACAGCAAAAAAATAAGTGGTGCAAAAATACCGAATGTTTCAACACGTCCGCATATCTCTGCCCTTCCCTCCTCAGTTGCCAGCAGCTTTGTCAGGGGAACACAAAACCGGACACACGCCCATACCAATGCCCCTGCAAGCAAAATGAAAACGATGCATTTTGCTACTTTTTTCCATTTTTTATCCATAGGAACTCCTTTCACTGTATGGATTATTATACCACAGTTTTTTGAAAAAATCAAGAGATAACATGTCATATGCATGAAAATTTCATAAAAAATTTTTGAAAAAAGGTATTGACAAGCGATAAAAAATATGTTATAATAGAATACGTTGCGAGATATTAGCTCAGTCGGTAGAGCACACGCCTTTTAAGCGTGGGGTCGAGGGTTCAAGTCCCTCATATCTCATATCTGCCCCCATCACTTGTGGTGGGGGCTTGTTTTATAGCAGGAGGAATACAGCATGGAGATCAGACCGATCGCATATATCCATACAGATTTTCCCGATAAATTCGGAATCCCACGCCAGAGCGGACGGGTCAGTGCGCTCTGCGGCGATGTCATCATGCTTCCGGAATTTAGCTGCCCTCAGGCGTTCAGAGGGATAGACCAATTTTCTCACCTGTGGCTGCTGTTCGATTTTTCACTCTCTCACAGAGAGACATGGTCTTCCACAGTGCGTCCCCCAAGACTGGGTGGGAATGTGCGCATGGGGGTGTTTGCAAGCCGTTCACCTTTCCGTCCGAATCCTATCGGACTTTCCTGCGTGCAGTTCGATGGGATAGAACAAACGGCAACGGGAATCGTGCTGCATGTATCCGGCATTGATCTGCTTGACGGTACGCCGATCATAGACATCAAACCCTATCTTCCCCTTGCTGACTGTCGGGCAGAGGCAGTCGGCGGTTATGCCGATACATCATGGTCTCATCGGCTGAAAGTAGTGTTTCCGGAGGAATTGCTGGAATGCATCCCGGAGACAAAACGGGCTGCTGTCATGGGCTGTCTTGCAGATGACCCCAGACCATCTTATCAGAATGATCCCGAGCGGGTCTACAATATGCGCTTTTCCGATTATGATATCCATTTTACTGTACAGGCGGAAACGGTATTTGTGATCGGTATCGACAAGAAAGGAGAATATTGATGCTGCATTGTATCCTTGGCGGATGCGGAACAGGAAAGTCTACACAGATGACCTCCCGTATTGTACAGAAATTGTCTGAAAATGAAAAAGTGCTTGTCCTTGTTCCGGAACAGTTTTCTTTTGATGCTGAAAAAAAGCTCTATGCTGCCCTCGGTGCAGTACAGTTTAATCGCCTGCATACCTATAGCTTTACCACGCTATCCCGTGATATTCTCTCACAGTATGGCGGAAGATCCGGAGACTATGCGTCCGAGCATGAAAAGTTGCTGTATATCTATGAGGCAGTGCAGAGATGCGTGAAGCAGAAGGAGCTGCTTCTGCTCGAAAAGCGCAGCAGCTCTCCGGACTTTATCATGAGTCTCTATGACATCATCACAAAAATACGGAAAGCCGGCATCCCGGCTGAAACATGGCTGGAGACTGCATTCGCATTTTCTGACAGGATTCGGGAAAAAGCTATGGATATTGGTCACATTCTGCTGCACTATGACCGCATCCTCAAAGAAAAAGAACGCTATGACAACCTGACTGACCTCACGGAGGCTGTGCTGTTAGCAGATATGCAGGAGTATTTTCAGTGCTGCTGTGTATATCTGGATGAATTTGACAGCTTCACAGGCGATCAGCTTAAAATGCTGGAAGTCATTCTCCGGCAGGCAAAGGAAGTGACGGCTGTCATCCGTGCCGACGATCCGTCGGAACATCCCTCCGGAGGTCTGAGTACACAGACCTTTTATCGTCTTCAGAATATGGCTAAGGATATAGGCTTGCAGATCAGGGTCACATATTGCGCTGAGTATCTGCGTTCTCCCCATGCGAGCCTGAAAGCGGCTGCTATGCTGTCGGATGCCAAGGTTTCATCCGATGACGGACATCTGCATATTGTGGAAACATCTGACCCTGTGATGGAAACAGAATTTATCTGTGCAGAGATCTGCCGTTTGCTACAGGAAAATACATCCCTCCGATGCAGTGATATCGCCATTGCTGTAAAATCACCTACTATCTATTTTCCGCTTTTAGAGCGGGCATTAGAACGCTATGCGCTCCCTTATGATCTAAGCACAGCAGAGCCTGTGCTGCACAAGGAGCTGATCCTCTGCTTTCTTGATTTGATTGCACTGATTTCTGATAGCACATGGCAAACCGAGAGCATTCTTCGCTATGTCAAATCTCCCCTCTCTGGCTACGATCCGGACAGCGCATCCATGCTGGAACATTTTTGTTTTACATGGGGGATCGATAAAAATGACTGGAACAGCTCTTTTTGGCAGGAAGATGTGCCTGAAGAGGAGCAGCACACCTATGGCTTCGGCGGCAGAGAGCTTGAAAATCTGAGAGAATCCCTGATTACAGAAATTTCCGGGCTGCGCAGGGCATGTCATGGTAAAAACGTGCGCAAGATCTGCACTGTGCTGTATGAGCAGCTCTGCAAATTACAAAAACATATCCCGAAGGAAAACGAGCCACAGAAACAAAATGAGACTGTCGTGCTATGGAACACCCTCGTAGATATCCTTGACACTATGGTCGGCTGCTTCGGAGAGCAATGTATCCCGATGGGAATACTGCGAGAAAATCTGCTCCTGCTGATACGGAACAGCAATTTTTCCACACCGCCGCAGACCCTTGACAGCATCCGTATCGTGGATGCACAGACTGCAAGACTCGATTCCCCGGAAATTGTCTTTGTGCCGGGCGTGATTGAGAGCGTATTCCCCGGTGAAGTACACAGCAGCGGTATGTTTTCTGAACAGGAGCTGCGTGAACTTGAAGATCAGCACATCAGTATCTCCCGGCTACTTCCGGAACTTCATGCCGATGAGATGCTCATCGTGAATAAAACACTTGCTTCCTCAACACAGCAACTCTATCTTACCTACCCGACAACAGATGTTTCCCATGCGCCGGCACAACCTGCAAACGTCATAAACCGCCTTCTCCGGTTATTTCCGGAAAACAACAGTATTTTCCTAAGAGCATCCGATCTGCCGCTGCATTTTTATGTCAGAACGATGGCATCGGGGTATTTTCATTATGTCCGTCATCTTCGGGAAGATACGTCTGAGCTTGCTGCACTCCGGCAGCTTCTGGAACGTGACTCTGTCTATGCCGCACGGCTGTCTAAGCTTGTTGCAGCAAAGGAATTGCCCACACCGTCTGTATGTCCGGAAACGATGGAATTGCTGCTCGGCAAAAAGACAGCTCTCTCCCCTTCCGGGATCGAACAGTTCGAAAACTGCGCATTCCGGTATTTCTGTCAGTATGTACTGCATCTCTACATCCCGGAGCAGAATGCCCTGACCCCTCGTACGAGCGGCGACTTTACCCATTACTGTCTTGAACATTTCCTGTCAGACAGAGATCGTGAACAGTTCCTTCATATGACACCGGAGCAGCTTCGTGAAGAGGTAACAAGACTCTCAGACATTTTCTCCAACCGTTTTTTTTCAGATGCTGTACGCCGTGACGGTCGATTCCAGTTTAACTATCGTAAAACTGGTCAGAACCTTGTTACCCTGCTGATCCATCTTCAAAAGGCAATGGAATCAGGGCACTTTATGCCCGTCGGATTTGAGGTGAAAGTCTCGGAACAGCCGGGATGCCAGAAACCGCTTACTCTCAGAAACGGACAAATTATCTGTCACGGCGACATTGACAGAGTCGATCTCTGTGAGGGTGATGCAAAATTCCTGCGTGTGATCGACTATAAGACCGGCACCAAAATGCTCTCACCTGAAAAACTTGCTGACGGACTGGATATGCAGATGCTCATTTATCTCTTTGCACTCGGGCAAAATGGGGCTTATCAGGGTGCTGCACCTTCCGGTGTATTCTATATGCCAAGCGGTCAGCCGAAACAGAATGTCTTTCAGGAACGTTCTGAAAAGGCTGTCGGACCTGAAGAAGTATTGGCTGCATTTTATCAGATGAAGGGGTTGGTACTTGACAGCACACTGCCCTATATGGAGGAGGAGATCCAGTCTTCTGCTGCACCTGTGCTGCTTCCCGGCAATAAATCAGGACTCTATACAGTCACTGCTGACCAGATGACACATTTGCGGCAGCATGTAGAACAGACCATCTGTAATATGGTGGATGCACTGCGTGCAGGCAGCATTGCGCCTGAACCAAATCTTCGTCATGAAACATCTCCATGCTCCTACTGTACTTATGGTGATATCTGCGGCAGAAGTGAAACCGCTGCCAGAAAATGCACCAACGAGGAAAAGCAACAGGCTCTTCTGGAGGTGTTCGGCAAAGAAAGAGGGGAGGATGAAAAATGAAACGTTCACAGCAAACAAATTGGACACCGCAGCAGCAATCTGCCATATCGGAACAAGGCAGGAGCATTATTGTCTCTGCCGCTGCTGGAAGCGGTAAAACCGCAGTCCTTGTGGAACGGCTGCTGCGTATCCTTTCGGACACAGAGCATAAGGTCAGAGCAGAAAGCATGGTCGTTGTGACTTTTACCAATGCTGCTGCTGCCCAGATGAAACAACGCCTGATCTCCAGTCTCACAGAATATCTTGATACTGTCGGGCAGTCTGACATGGACACCTATGACTGGCTGCTTGAACAGCGTGCAGGGCTGAATAGTGCAAAGATCTGCACAATCCATTCCTTTTGCTTTGATCTGATCCGGGAGTATGCTGAATATTGTCATGTATCACCGCTGTTTACCATTGCGGAACCGGCACAGGATGACATCATCAAAAGCCGTGCCTTGCATCAGATTCTTGAGGAATGGAGCAGACGGACAGAGGAAATGGAGCTGCTGTATTCCCGGCTGTGTGTGCGCAGCGATGCAGAGTTGGAAAGGATCATTCTGAGCATCGCAAAATTCATGGAGTCCCTTCCCTTCCGCCGTGAATGGGTCAGGGAGGTGATGCGTCTCTGCAAGGACAGCAGTGTGCTGCTGAAAGAAATCAAAGATTCTCTTTGCAATGATCTCAATGAGCTGATCACTCTCATTCGGAATGGTGAAAAAACTGCAAGAGATGTGGTCATTCTGCCGGATGAGCAGAACCGCTATCTCCAGAAACTGCTGGAGGATGAAGCTGCTTTGCAAGAACAGATCTGTGCCCTGCAAACTATATCTGATGCGGAGCTGCTGAATGAGCCACTGAGAACAGTAATATCGTTCCGCCCTCTCCCCCGTGACCGCAAGGCTGAAAATGCTGACCCTGATGCAAAGAAGGTCTACAAACAGTTCTGCTCCCTGTACAGCGACCACTACAAAAAAAAGCTTATACAAGGATATCTTGCACCGCTGCGCTATTTTGCGGAGGATCAGGAGATAGAGGCAAAGCTTATCCCCTTGCTGCTGACGATCACAGAAGAATATATAGATGCAGCGGCTGAAGAAAAGAGAAGACAGAATATTCTTGGTTTTTCGGATGCGGAAGAACTTGCGCTTTCTCTGCTTGGCTGTGTTGAAAATGGGCGTATCTGCCGGACACAACTTGCTGCACAGCTCTCTGAACAGATCAGTCTTATCATGGTGGATGAATATCAGGACTCCAACAACAAGCAGGACTGCATCTTCAAGCTTCTGTCAAGGGGAGCAGCCGTCTCGGAGGATGGGCTGCACTATGGAAACAATGCTTTTCTGGTAGGCGATGTTAAACAGTCTATCTACAGCTTTCGTCAGGCAAATCCCGAAAACTTCAGGCGTGTCATTGCAGAGAGCAGACCGCTGACAGATTGTCGGGACGGAGAGATGGCGAGAATCTATCTGAACCAGAATTTCCGGAGTGCGCATGGAGTGCTGGAATTTGTCAATTCGCTGTTTTCGGTGCTGATGACAGAACAGTGCGGTGAGGTGACATACGATACTAACGAACAGCTCAACTTCGGATCGCCAGTCTACCCGTCATTCACTGCTCTGACACAAATTATCCTCCCACAGCCTGAGAGTTTACTGCCGGCTGAATATGATGTTCAAGCGGAATGTATTGCCGATACCATAGACAGTATGCTTCGGGGAAAGGTACAGGTCGTGGAGAAAAATGGCAGCCGTGACTGCAAGCCGGGAGATTTTTGCATCCTGATGCGATCACCCAAAGGATTTCTGGATGGCATGCTCGATGCCTTCCGGAGGCGTAACATTCCGGTGGTGAGTGACAGGGATGCAGGACTCCTTGCCTATGAAGAAATTCACCTGATCAATAATCTGCTGCGTATCACGGACAATCCCATGACAGATGCGGCAATGGCTGCGATACTGCTGTCTCCGGTCTGCGGCTTCACGGCTGAGGATCTGGCTCTTCTCAAGGTATATGGCAAGCAGAAAAGACTCTATCTGCAAATGCAGAAGATCCTCATGGATACAGACTTACCCGGTCTTCCTGTGGCTCTTCGATCAAAATGTCAGGCATTCATGGAGCTGCTGACTGCTATGCGGCAAGCTGCGGAACAGACGGCTCTTGAAGATTGCATCCGGATGATCTATGACATGACCGATCTGCTCTCCCTACAGGGATTGTATGGGGATGCGGAACGCAGACGTGAGCATCTGGATGCTTACCGGCAGGCTGCACAGAGTTATCGGGAAAACGCCGATCTGACTTCGCAGAGCAGTCTCAGCGGATGGCTGCGTTATCTTGACAGGCTTATCGCAGCAGGAAATGATCTGGACAGCATGAATGCGCCGGAAGATAGCAGCAGCGTGATGATCAAAACCATTCATAAGTCCAAGGGACTGGAATATCCGTTTGTCTTTCTGGCACATCTGGAGCATCGCTTCAACACCATTGCTGACAGCAGTGAGCCCATACAGGCAAGTGAAAATGGTCTTCTGGGTCTGCATCTCTTTGACCGGGAGAATTTCCTGAAGATGAACACTGTCACCTACCGCTATCTTCTGACCGGACGACACCGGCGGCAAAAGAGTGAGGAGATGCGTCTGCTCTATGTGGCACTGACACGTGCAAAGCAGCAGCTCTTTCTTGTGATGCAGGAGGAAGGGATCAAAATAGCATCTGCATTCAGCAACATAGGTGCGCTGCTTGAGGATGCCCCTGCACTTGCTCCGCTGCTGGCGCAAAGGGCTGTTTCCATGCAGGATTGGCTGTATCTCTTTTTGTATTCTACAGGGGAGGCAGCACATTACCGGAAAGCAGCAGAAGAAGGTATCAGCAATCGCTCTGCACTTCTGGATTACTGTGTCTGGAAAAAGCCTGCGACTGAACCGCATCCAGATCCGGAACCTGCTGAACCTCATGCAGTACCAGATGCAGAATTGCTGTCAAAGATGGAACAGCAGCTTGCATTCACGTATACCTCTCCATGCGTAGGACTTGTCTCGAAATATAGTGTAACAATGCTTGCCCACCCGGAGGAGAATACGGAAAGACGTATCAAAGAACCCAGATTTCTCAAAGAAAACAGTGCAGGTAACGCCAAAAAGCTCAAAGGCTCTGCAAGGGGAACTGCTGTACACAAAATCATGCAGTGTCTTGATTTCCGGTCTGCGGAAAATAATCTGGCAGCAGAACTGGATAGACTGCTTCGTGATGGATTCATCACAGATGCAGAACGGGATACCGTCAAGCCAGAGGAGCTTGCGGCATTTTTTGGAAGTGCGCTATACAAGCGTATTGCTGCCTCTGATGAGGTGTGCCGTGAAAAACAGCTTTTTGTCCGGATCGGTGAGCTGCACCTGCCGGAAGGATCTGCCCTTGCTACACAGTATCGGGATACGGACGGTATCCTGATCGGGACAATGGATCTGCTCTTTCATGAAAAGGACGGTTGGGTGTTGGTGGACTATAAGACAGACCATAGCAATTCAGAGGACTATTTTCTCGAACGGTATGATTTACAGCTCGGTCTATACCAAAAGGCAGCAGAGCTGCTTCTTGGAGAAAAAGTCAAAGAAGCATATCTCTACTCTTTTACTCTTGGCAAAGCGCTTGCGGTAGATCTGGATACGATCTTCTATCCCGACTGAGCCCGAAACATTGCTTCCGGAGAAACTGTATAAAGATTACAACGTGTTTCCTGACAAATTTATTTGTCAGGAAACTTTTTCTATTAGTATTGATTATTACCATAATTTGTGATATAATATAATGCGGTGATGATTATGAGATTCTATGAAGTTTTAACAGAACTGATGGTAAAACACAAATTGAAAGGCGTGCAGATCTACGATAAGTTGGGGATTAAAAAATCCTATTTCAGTAAAATCAAGAATGGTTCAATTCTGCCGCCTGACTTCCTGATGGTATTGGCACTTTGCAATACCATGGGGCTTGATGAACTTGAACGGGAGCAGATGTCTATTACCTACCAGAATGAAAAAATTTCTACAAAATATGGACTTGCTTCCGCTGCCTTTCATCAATTATACCGTATCGGATTTCCAGCTCTTTCGGGATGTACCCCGTTTTCTCCGATGCCGGAAGCAGTGATACAAGGCAGTGAAATGGTAAAACGGGCATTTTTATCTGTCGTTCAGCAGGCACAGTCTGTGAAACTGTTGATGACACCACTCTGCTGTGAGAACTTGCTTATTGATGTGTTCGCTGCACTCCCGGAAGAATTGTGTGTGGAATGGATCATGCCGCTTGACAAGACGGAGGTGGGTGCAGAACGGAATATGGCTTCCTTCATCAGTGCATTGCCGGCATTATTTCTGCACTGTGGCAGTGTGAGAGGGATGTATACCGATCTGGAAGATCTCATGCATATGTCAGTTTTCTGTTATTGGTGTATCACAAATCATGGCGTACTGCTCCTCAGTAATGATTGCTGCAAGGCACAATATCTGAATACACCAGATATCATTGCGCTGTATCTGTCACAATTTGAAGAATTGCAGAGACAGACGTTCCTGTTCATGAATGTCTTTGACAATGCAGAGAGCTTTCTGCGGCTTACCAGCACCATTTCTCCGGATACTACTCCGGACAATAGGAATGAGATCTACATTCTGAAAAATGCTCCCTGCATCCTAATGGAGCGACCCAAGGATGACTTTTTCCGTTATGTTGCTGATATTGACAATTCTACAGAGATTATTGAAATGTATTACAATTTCTTAGTCAACTGTTCACTGAAGAAAAAGGTCAAGGTGACTTTCACTGAACAAGGATTGTATGATTTTATCCATTCTGATGTGTTCTATGAAACCAGTAAGCATCTGTCAAAGAATATTCCCAAGGAAATGCGACTTCTTTCCTTATATGACATGATAGAGAACGCTGAGATCGACAACTCCATTACACCCCATATCATGCGGCTGCCGGATTATGGTAAAGGTTCCCTTTATCTGATGAATTTGTTCACTTCCGGTCGGATCATCTTGTTGTACGACTTTGGAAAACAGTATCGCATTGCAGATGTCAATGACAGTAAAATCACGAACTTTCTGATATCCTACCAGGAAGCTTTGCAGAATGCTGAATTTATATCTGATGAAAAAAGTGCCATAGATATGATTAAAAAAGAACTCGAAGTTGTCTGTGTCAACGAAAAGAAAGAAGCTCCCGGAAACTGATGCCGGGAGCTTTTGGTATGTTTTTTCTGTGTTGCTGTGGATGGTCTTTGTATTGATTCGCATTTAATCTGCTGACTTTGTTAATAGATTGAATGCCGCATATGAATTTTATCTGATCCTGACAAGCTCATACTGTCTGCTGCCAAGACCGATTCTTTCACCATGAATCAATTGTGTCTCCCATTCAGACTCAGGCGTTGTATTCTTGAAATGGTCGTGATGGTTGGTGAAGGAATCATCTGCCAGATGTTCCCCGAGTACGGAATCTGGAAGCGGCTGCGATCTCAGACAGGCATCTGCACATGCCTGATCCAGTGCCACAGGGTCAAAAGACGCAAACATGCCGATATCTGGCAAAATGGGTGCGTCATTCTCACCGTGACAGTCACAGTAGGGAGAGACATCGACTACAAGCGATATGTGGAAACATTCCCTTCCGCTGACAACTGCCTTCGTATATTCTGCCATTTTCGCATTCAGGATGTTGACCGCCTGATTCTGCGCAAAGTCAATGGCATCAAAATTGCATGCCCCGAGACATCTGCCGCAACCTACACAGGATGCTTCATCTACATGCATCTTCCGTGTCTCCTCATCAAACACCAGTCCATGATTAGCACATTCCCGGAGACACCTCTTACAGCCCCTGCATTTCTCTTCGTCAATAATCGGCTTGCCGCTGGAGTGCTGATCTGTCTTGCCGGCTCTTGAACCACAGCCCATGCCGATGTTCTTGATGGTACCGCCGAACCCCGTCAGCTCATGTCCTTTGAAATGGGTCAGGCTGATAAAGACATCCGCATCCATGATAGCACGCCCGATCAGGGCTTCTTTTGTATATTCACAACCCTCAAGCGGTACAGCAATATCATCCGTTCCCTTCAGACCATCGCCGATGATCACAGGGCAACCCACGGTCAGCGGTGTAAAGCCATTCTCCCATGCACACTCGAGATGCTCCAATGCATTTTTTCGATAGCCCGGGTACATCGTATTGCAGTCTGTCAGGAATGGTTTGCCGCCAAGCTCCTTGATCAGATCAACAAGAGCCTTTGCATAATTCGGGCGCAAATAACTGATATTGCCAAGCTCTCCGAAATGCATTTTGATCGCCACAAATTTCCCATTCATGTCTATCGTCCCGATGCCGGCTTCTTTGGCAAGTCGCTTCATCTTTGCAGGCATACTTTCCCCCATGTATCCTGTGCGGAAATCTGTGAAATAGACCTTTGCCATTGTATTCATCCTTCCCTTCTGTTATAGTACCTATTCTCTGAAACATTGATTATTGACATTATCAAAAGATTGGAAAACAGTATCAGAGATGTGCGGTGTCAACTTGCCTGTAGATACTGCCTACAGAAACATGATTCCCTATGATGTATACAAAGCGAGCGACCAGCTTGTCGGGTCGCTCCACATTGCTTTGCTGCTTTATTTTTTTTTCGGTGCCTGTATCGTTCCTGTCCCGTGTCCGGAGACAGAAAGCCGGTTCAGCGCACGCTGTAATTTCAGGTTTGCACGCTCCAGACGATCAGGCTCATTCTTTGCCTGTTCAATTTTCGCAAGTGCATCCTGACGGGAACGCTCTGCCCAGTCGGGGTCAATCTCCTCTGCCCATTCTGCGGCGGTAGAAAGTACTGTTGTCTTATCGTCCGACACCTTGATAACTCCGCCTGCAACGGCTGCTTTACGGATGCTGCCGTTTTCCATCTTTACAGTCATGACACCGGTTTTCAGAATTGCCGCATAGCGTGCATGACCTGCTAAAATGCCGACATCTCCCTCTGTTGTCCGGGCAATGACCTCCTGTATCTCGCCGTCAAACAGTGTCCTGTGCGGCGTGACGATCGTGAACTTGAACAAACGCATAGCCGTCACTCCAGACTTTTCGCTTTTTCAATTGCCTCATCAATCGTGCCCACAAACAGGAACGCTGATTCCGGCAGATCATCATGCTTACCCTCAATGATCTCCTTGAATCCCCGGATAGTCTCTTTCAACGGTACATATTTTCCCTGCATACCAGTGAATTGCTCCGCAACAGAGAACGGCTGTGACAAGAAACGCTGCACTTTTCTGGCACGCTGTACGGTGCGTTTATCCTCTTCTGACAACTCGTCCATGCCCATGATGGCAATGATATCCTGCAATTCATTGTAACGCTGTAAGATCGTTTGCACAGCACGGGCTGTTTCGTAATGCTCCTTGCCCACAATTTCCGGCGCAAGAATCCTTGATGTACTTTCCAACGGGTCAACTGCCGGATAGATACCGAGTGATGCGATGTTTCTGGATAATACCGTAGTCGCATCGAGATGGGCAAAGGTCGTTGCCGGTGCAGGATCGGTCAAGTCGTCCGCAGGGACATAAACAGCCTGTACAGAGGTGATAGAGCCTTTATTGGTGGAAGTAATACGTTCCTGTAATGCTCCCATTTCAGTTGCAAGTGTCGGCTGATAACCAACGGCAGACGGCATACGTCCGAGCAGTGCTGACACCTCCGAACCTGCCTGTGTGAAACGGAAGATGTTATCAATAAAAAGCAACACATCCTGTCCTTCTTCATCACGGAAGTATTCTGCCATTGTGAGTCCCGACAGACCTACACGCATTCTTGCACCCGGTGGTTCGTTCATCTGCCCATACACAAGCACCGTTTTTTCCAGAACGCCGCTTTCTTTCATTTCATTATAGAGGTCATTTCCCTCACGGGTACGTTCGCCGACACCAGTAAAGACAGAGATACCTCCGTGCTGGTTGGCAACGTTGTTGATCAGCTCCTGAATGAGAACTGTCTTACCAACACCTGCGCCGCCGAACAATCCGATCTTTCCGCCCTTCAGATAAGGTGCGATGAGATCGATGACCTTGATACCGGTTTCCAACACTTCAGACGATGCAGTCTGCTCCTCATAGCTTGGAGCTTCCCGGTGGATACTCCAGTTTTGCTTGGTATCAGGAGCAGGCTTTTCATCAATGGCTTCACCCAACAGATTGAACATCCTGCCAAGTGTTTCCTTGCCGACCGGTACTTTGATGGGAGATCCCGTGTCGATCGCATCCATCCCCCTGACAAGCCCGTCCGTGCTGCCCATAGAAATACAGCGGACGATATCGTCACCAATGTGCTGTGCGACCTCGATCACAAGCTGCTTGCCATGATTGTCGATTGTGATAGCATTGAGCAGACGAGGCAACTTTTCTTTGGGAAAACGCACGTCCACGACAGCACCGATGATCTGTACAATTTTTCCTATATTCTGCATAGTGTTATCCTTTCAGAATTACTGCTGCGCATTTGCGCCGCCGACAATTTCTGTAATTTCCTGTGTGATGGCACTTTGTCTTGCACGATTGTATTGCAGAGACAGATTGTCGATCATCTCAGTTGCATTGTCGGTCGCATTTTCCATCGCCGTCCGTCTTGCTGCCTGTTCGGATGCAAACGACTCTGCAATTGCCCCGTAAATCAGCCCTGCCAGATACTGTGGTACAAGTTTGTCAAACAGCACCTCCGGCGACGGTTCGTACTCCACTGCACTCTTTTTTTGATCCAGTTCCGGCAGCTCGGAGAGCGGAATGACCTGCATATGTTCCGGGAGCTGCTTGATGGGGGAGACATAGTTTGTGAAGATCAGTTCCACACTGCAAAGCGACTCATGCCGCTTGTAAGTCTGCAAAACCAACTCCGCCATGTCCATAGCAAGATAGATGCTTGCATGCTCTGCAACATGGTCATAGGTTTTCAGCAGTTTTTCCCCACGCCGGACGAAATAGTCCACAGCCTTCTGTCCGATCGGCATGACAATAGGATTGCCCCCCTGCGCACGCACCTCGTCAATACGGGCTTGTGCCATCCGGAGAATTGCAGAATTGAAGCCCCCCGCAAGTCCCCTGTCCCCTGCAATCACAATCAGCAGGACTGCACCGTCTGCAGTCTGTTTATGGACATACTGAGAGTTGAAGTAGGGATCTTCGCTTGCAATCTCTGCCATGAGTTGATAGATCGAGCGATAGAATGGCTCAGCCGTTTCTGCACGATCTTTGGCATGGCGGAATTTTGAGGATGCCACAAGCTCCATTGCCTTTGTGATCTGCATGGTGCTTTCGACGGAATGGATGCGCCGCTTAATATCCTTCAAATTCGGCATCGTACCACCTCATCACTGCGCAGCAGCATACTGTCCGCCGAAGGTCACGAGTGCATCTTTGAGGGCATCCTCGTTTTCGGCTGTCAGATCCTTAGTAGCAAGAATGTCTTTCAGGATATCCGGTTTTTCTTCTTGCAGATAGGCAAACAGCTTATCCTGAAAATCACCGATTTTTTCAACCGGAATGGTTTTCAGATAACCATTTGTGACGGCATAGATGATGCATACCTGAAGCTCTACCGGAACAGGAGCATTTCTGTCCTGTTTGAGTACTTCCACAATACGTTCTCCCATAGACAGTCGGTTTTTCGTGTCCGCATCCAGATCAGATCCAAACTGGGAGAATGCCTGCAATTCTCTGTACTGTGAGTAGGACAGTTTCAGCGAACCGGAGACTTTCTTCATTGCCTTGATCTGCGCAGCCGAACCTACACGGGATACCGAAATACCCGGATTGACCGCCGGACGTACCCCTGAGTTGAACAGGTCGGTTTCAAGGAAGATCTGTCCATCTGTAATGGAGATTACATTTGTCGGGATATAGGCAGAAACGTCACCTGCCTGTGTCTCGATGATCGGCAGTGCGGTCAGTGAACCACCGCCGTAGTTTTCATTATAGCAGCATGCTCTCTCTAACAGACGGGAATGCAGATAGAAAACATCACCCGGATATGCCTCACGTCCCGGCGGACGTTTCAGCAGCAGAGAAAGCGCACGGTACGCAACTGCATGCTTGGACAAGTCATCATAGATGCAGAGTACGTCCTTTCCCTGATCGAGGAAGTACTCACCCATTGCACATCCCGAATACGGCGCAATATACTGCAATGGTGCAGATTCCGATGCCGTTGCAGATACAATAATGGTATACTCCATTGCTCCTGCCTTGCGCAGCGTTTCAGCAACATTGGCAACAGTAGAACGCTTCTGACCGATAGCAACATAGATACAGATGATATCCTGCCCCTTCTGATTGATGATGGTGTCGAGAGCGATGGCAGTCTTACCAGTCTGGCGATCACCGATAATAAGCTCACGCTGTCCCCTGCCGATCGGAATCATGGAGTCAATTGCCTTGATACCTGTCTGCAAGGGCTTATGAACGGACTTTCTGGTGATGACACCGGACGCCACCTTCTCTATGGGTGCAATTTGTGTGGTATTGAGCGATCCTGCGCCGTCAATGGGCTGACCAAGTGCATTGACCACACGTCCGAGCAGTGCATCCCCCACCGGAACAGACATGATCTCCCCCGTCCTCTTGACGGTTGAGCCCTCCATGATATCAGAATCCGAGCCGAGTAATACCGCACCAACGCTGTCCTGTTCTAAGTTCAGTGCCATGCCCCGTGTCCCGTTCTCAAATTCGATTAGCTCACCGGACATACACTGCTCCAACCCGTGGATATTTGCAATACCATCGCCGACCGTGATGACTGTGCCCACATCAGAAAGCTCGATCTTCGATTGATAATTCTTGATCTGATTCTTGATAATGCTGGATATTTCATCCGGGCGTAAATTCATTTTCGCACCTCATTTCCATTCCGGCGAAACTGTTGCATTCTTGTCCGGATGGAGTTGTCCATCCGGGTGTCGCCGTACTGTACGATCATACCGCCGAGCAGGGATGCGTCCACATCCTCCCGGAGCATGATGTCTTTTCCGAGTTTTTTCTTCAGTTTCTCTTTCAGCGCACTGCGCTGCGCATCCTCAAGCGGCACTGCCGTTGTCACAAAGACCTCTGCCATGCCGAATGCATCATAATACATCTTATTAAATGCTGAGCGGATCTCGCCAAGCCGGCTGAACCGATGCTTCTCCACCAGCAGACAGAGAAAGTTCTCCGTGATGCCGTTCTCCTCTCCGATGACCTTCCGCAAGATAGCCACACGTTCCTGTGTACCAAGTGTCGGTACATCGAGCAGCATGGCAAATTCGGGGTTCTGAGAGATGACATCGGCAGTTTCATTCAGATCCGTATAGACCTGTTTTTCCGCATGCTCCTCCTGTGCAAGAAGAAAGAGAGCTTCGGCATACACCTTACCTACTGTCTGTATCATGACTCGCCGTCCTCGCTGCTGTCGATCTCTTCAAGGAAGTCATCGATCAGACGTGCATGATCTGTCTTATCGATCTCCTTCTCCATGATCTTCTCTGCCAGTTCCATTGCAAGGTTTGTGATCTCACCTTGCAGGGCAGTGCGTGCTTGTACCTTTTCACGCTCGGTATCGAGTGTCGCCTTCTCCCGGACAGCCTGTGCTTCGGTACGTGCCTGTTCGAGAATGGCATCTCCCTCACGCTGCGCAGTTTTTTCAGCACGGCTGACGATCTGTGCAGCTTCTTCCTTTGCACCTGCCATTGCCTTTGCGTACTGCTCCTTGTCGGAATTAGCAGAAGCAAGGGCATCATCAGCCGCAGTATACGTCGCATCCACTTCTTCCTGACGCTTGGCAAGGATAGCATCTACCCGTTTGAACAGGATGAATTTGAAAGCAAGGAAGATGAGCAGCGTATTGATGAGCGTGAAGAGTATGGTACCAACATCAATTGTTAAAAAATCCAGATTCAATGCAGTTACCCTCCCGTAACATCCGCTTACTGGCTGATCTTATTGATGAACGGGTTAGCGAACATCAGCAACAGGGCAATGAGAAGACCATAGATACCGGTCGATTCTGCAACGGCGCAGCCGATAAACATGGTTCTGGTGACAGCACCGGAGCTTTCAGGTTGACGACCAATGGATTCACATGCCTTACCTACGGCATAACCTTCACCGATACCCGGTCCGATACCGGCAACCATTGCTGTACCTGCGCCCAATGCAGATGCACCGAGAACGATTGCTCTTGCAATTTCATTATTTTCCATAATCTTTTCCTCCTGAAAAAAGTTTGTTTGCGGATAATCATGCCTCCGGCTCTCTGCCATCAGCATTGGAGATGTAAGCCATTGTCAGCATGACAAAGACAAATGCCTGCATAAAGCCGCTGAACAGATCGAAGTACAGCGACAAAACTGCCGGGATACCGATGGTCAGGAATGCCACACCCACTGCCTTAGTCGCAGCGGAGAGCGCAAAATACAGCAGACTTGTGATAACCATGCCGCTGACCACATTGCCAAAATGACGAAGACTCATAGATACCGGTGTTGCGATCTCGCTAAGGATATTGATGGGGAGCATGACGGGGATCGGGTCAACATAGCCCTTGAGATAGCCGCCAATACCATGAGTGCGGATGTTGGTGCCGTGGATAAGCACAAAAGTAATAAGTGCCCAAGTCAGCGGCGCATTGAAATCCGCTGTCACGCTTCGTAGACCCAGCATACTCACCAAGCTGCCAAGAATCGAGAATGTGAACAATGCCCCGATATACGGTGCAAAATTCCGCCAGCGTTTTCCCATCGAACTTTCCACCATACCATAGACGGTCTGGACGATCCATTCAGCAACTGCCTGACGTTTGGAAATGTTCTTGGTCTTCATGCCGCTTGTCAGCCAGAGCAACAGGAGCGTGACCGCCAGAATGATCGCCCAACTGATGATGACTGTTTCAGTCAGATTGATGGTAACACCGAACACATCAAAGGAGCAGACGACCCTCGGACCCTTGACATCGATCCCATCTGGAGATCCTCGTAAAAAATCACTGATTTGCAAGAACGACATCCCTCCATTCTCTGAGCCTGTTTCTCATCCTTGATACGAAACAAACTCTTAACGAATCACTTCTTAGGTTTTCGCATTGCCATCACCCCGAAGATGAACTTCGGATACAGGAAAGGCAACACTGCCCCCCATGCACTCACCTGCTCTGTCATCAGTCCTGCCGCTATCACAGCAGAGGCAATCAGACAACGCAGCAGATAGCCGGTAATATCCTTTGTCTTGCCGAAATATACGGCATTCCGGATCGTCCTGCGCAACAGCAACAGATTACACAGCATCCCTGCACTTCCCAACAGCAGCCCCACTATGACTGTCATACTCCAACCCATAATAAACAATGAGCTGAGCCATACCAGAACATCAAGGAGTATTGTACCGATCACTGCATAGCGCAGTTCTTTATGTAAATCCTCCATAATGACCTCCGATGTGGGTGTGGACGGCAATGTGGTGTACAGACAATTGATCTGTACATTTCTTATTATACCTCTGTTCCCCTCGATTGTCAAGTCGTTCACCAAAAAAACTTTGATGAAAAACTGGACTGTAAAGTTAAAAATACTTGTTTATTTTTAAAAGCACTTTCATTTTGGAAGAAAAAGGGGAATTGACTTTTGCAGATGAATATGGTATAATGAATGTTATTGAGGTGAAACAGATGAAACAGAAACTGACTGCGCTGCTACTTGCAGCACTTCTGGTGGGAATCCCGAGTGGGATGAACGTACAGGCTGCGGACACGGAGATCGTTACCATGCCTGTGCCCTTTGCTGATGATACGGACGATACGGCATTCACGGTACTCAGCAGCAAACTTGAGCCCATTCCCGATAGTCTCCAGAATCTCGAATCAAGCGAAAGTGTCTCGGCATGGACTGCGTTCCACGGTGCCTTTCATCCGGGCATCCAGACAGAACTGAATACTTATCCGAATGTCTGCTCTTTCCTGCGGACATTTGCACATGAGGAAAGCGAGATCAGAAACGCTCTGGAAGGAAAACTGACAGCAGATGAGATCACCCTCCTCCTGAACGGTACAGATGAGGAGATCCTTGCCACATTTGCATCCCCATACACCATTGTGATCGGGGACAAGTTCTATACGCCGGAGTGGATCTATGAGAGTTCGGCAGAGGACATCACTGCAGCAGGCATTACAGCGGAACAGCTCACGGTTATGTACCCATACTACAGAAAACTACCGCTTACCGATGATGCAGCGGCTGCCTTTTCGCAAAAGCTTCTCTCCTACACTGGCACTGACCCTGTCCTGACCGGTGCATCAGGTCTGCCGCTGACAGGAGATGTCAACCATGATGGTACTGTGGGGCAGGACGATGCTGCCCTGCTTCAACAGTTTTTGCTGGGCAATGCGGATGGTGTCTCCGTTGATACTGCCGATATGGACATGGATGGCAGCATCAATATCCTTGATCTTGCCTATCTGAAAAAAACGATCCTGAATCAGAATCCCGGTGCTAAGATTGTCGATCTGCCGGTCATTGAATTTAATCAGAATCCGGATTATCCGACAGGCTGTGAAAGTGCGGCTCTCTATATGCTGCTGAAATTTTACGGCGTGGATACCTCGGTGGCACAGATCGTCGACATTCTGCCAAAAGGTCCGAAACCCTATACAGCAAACGGAAGGACAGTAGGTGCAAATCCGGAGCGTGAGTTTGTGGGAACGCCGACAGATTCGGGGTCATTCGGCGTGTTCAACGAACCAATCGCAAAAGTCGCTTCTCAACTCCGGAGCGGTGCTATCACCAAAAAAGGTGCAACGATGACAGAAGTCCTCTCCATCCTGAACACGGGCAATCCTGTGATTGCATGGTACACCACAAGACCTGACACAGGAATTGTTTACCGAAAGGAATGGTATGATTACCAGACGGGTGAACTCATCCGCTGGCCCGGAGGGGAACATGCAGTTGTGATCTGTGGGCATGATGCGGAAGACCTGACCTACCGTGACCCCAACACGGGCAGCAGTGTGACCATGTCACAGGATAAGTTTTCGGAAATTTTCTATGAACTCGGCGGAAGAATTGTGTATTATGAAAAATAATACTAATCCCTGACAATCTGATAGACATCAGATTGTCAGGAAATGCATGTTGCGCAGAGAAACAGGTAAGCTGCCCTTCCTGACGAAGGACAGCTTACTTATTTTTTCACAACGGGAATCCAGAATGCATATCTGGCATGTTCGGGGTTCAATTCATAATATACCTCAATATCCGGTGCATTTCCATATTCATATCCGCTTGAGGGAAGCCATTCTGTCAGCACACGCTGCTCCAGCTCCTGCAATGACTGCACCGAACCGCTGCCCTCAAAAATTGCCCACTGTGCAGCAGGGACAAAGTACTCCTCCAGCTCCTCTTTCTTCTGTGTGCTTGCTGTGGCGATGTAATATCGCCAATTCTCGTCATCTGTCACACAAAGTCCGAGAATACCTTCCGGCTCTACGTCATTCAGGAATACAAGTCTTTCAATCGTGCCGTCATGTGCTGCTGCATCCCATTTTTCCGGAATTGCTGCAAAATTCTTCTCCATCTCCTTTGCAATCGGGACAGATATCCCCACAATACGGAATGCTGCCTTCGTTTCAATACGATAGTTCATTTCTATTTCCCCTTTAATTGAAAGTGTGAAGGTCATGGCTGGGAATGAAGTGAGTGTAATGCCGCTCTGTACCGCAGACGGCGCAATGCCATGCACACTCTGAAATGCACGGTTGAATGCCGTCGGAGAACTATAACCGTATTTCTGAGCAATGTCAATAATTTTTTCATTGCCGTTCTGTAAGTCCACTGCCGCAAGAGACATTCTTCTTTTGCGGATGTATTCCGAAAGTGTCACACCTGCCAGATAGCCGAACATTCTCTGGAAATGATATGAGGAACAGCAGGCGATCTGTCCGAGCTGTTCATAGTCGATCTCATCTGTCAGATGCTCCTCAATATAGCGGATCGCTGCATTCAGCCTGTCTACCCACTCCATTTTCATCACCTCTGATTACAATCATAACACATTCCGGAACACTTGTCCTCGCATTTTCTGCACAAAAATGTGAGGATTGTTATTCAGTTCCGGTTTGAACGTCATGGTATTGCTCCTTTGTCTGGAAGGTTGAGGAGCAAGCAACCAGATAGGAGTGATCAGAGTCAAATTCCATCGCCAGATAATAGGAGCTGTCCGTATCCTCCGGATCTTCGATAAACCAGATCACAATAAAGTAACCATCGTCATAATGTCCGTATATCTGGAGCGCATTGCAGTTTCCTACTGTCGTAGTCGCTCCCTGCAAATCGAATATTGTATCATCTGACTGGAGATAGCTGCGCATATTCTCCGCAACTAACTGATAATTCATCCCCTCATAATAATCCAGTGTGATAATATTCTTGCCTGCCACATCGGAATACTGTGTCAATCCCTCAACATCCTCATCCTGAAAATCCACATAGCCAAGCGGTACCTGAATGTAGCCGTTTTCATCATCGCCCCCCTGCTGGAGCTTTCCGGCATAGTAAAATTCACCGGCAGCATCTGTGATCGCCCCCTCGGGGATCTCTGCACTGCTGTCGTCATCTGCCTGTATCTCACCGCCAAGTTCATTGAATACGGAACCGCCGCCATAGTCCGGATCATCCAATCCACCGCATCCGGTAAGACAGAACAGCATCGACAGCATTATCAAAACAGAGCCTATTCTGTTCATTCTTCTTCTCCTTCTAAAAAAACTGTCAGCATCGGATTCTCTGCCTGCGAATCCGTCAGCACACGTAGAATAGAGGCATCTACTTTATCTGCCGATGTGACAAAAAGCATCGTTTCCGTCGTCAGCTCCCTCAGACAGTCATGCAGTGCATCTGCATTATTCCCGTAATATAACGGAAAACTGAGCGTCTGTGCCAGATAAGGGTGTGCTTCCGCCGGCGTGCGGAGCTGCTTACCATCCAGTTCATAGACCTGTATCATTGAAATCCCCCTCAATAAAGCTGCTCGAAGCTCTTATAATGGTCGTTCGTGTACCAGATGCTCCCGTCGTCATCATAGATGATGCGTTCTGCTCCCCGGTAGCCGCCCGCATAGTTGACATCACATTCGTGGTAGTCCCCTTCCGGCAGCAGACCCTCGTAATTACCAAAATGGTCACCGCCGATGCTCATACCCGGAGCAACGTCCCACAGATTGCCCTTGCTGCTGTCCCAACCGAGTGCCTGTGCCTCTTTCTTCGTAATAAAATTTGCAGGCAATGTGCCAAAGGTGTGGATGTATTCTGCCACATCTTCCGGTGTGGTGTAACTGCCGTCCTTTTCAACAGACGGCGGCAATGCAGTATCCTCTGGCGCTGTAGTCAGAACAAAAGTTTCTGATGCTTCTGCTGTCGTATCAGATGGCTGCATTTCTGATGTAGAAGTCAGTTCTGTTTCTGGTGCAGTGGTTTCTGCCGGTAATGGTTCTGTCTCCGTAATGAGTATGCTGGTATCTATTTCGGATGACAGCTCTGCCGCATCACATCCACACAGACATAGCACCATACATATAAGCAGCCAGACAGCAGTCAGCTTCCGTATCATGTCAATCACCTTTTCCCTTCAATATTCTGTCCCAATGGTCATAGTCCGGCATCATGCGACGGACGACTGCATAAAATTCCTTGCTGTGATCCTGATGTATAAAATGCGCATATTCATGATAAAACACACTCCGGATGCATCCTTCCGGATACTGCATCAGTTTCACATTGATGGAGATACGCCCCCTGTCTGCGGTGCAGCTTCCCCAGCGTGAGGTCATTTCTTTGATTTCAATCCTTGCAGCCGGTACAGAATAGCCTGCTTCCCGGAAGGCTTTGATGATCTCCGGGTTGAGCTTCTTGCACAGGTTTAAACATTCATCCGCATACCAACGTTTCACAGCAAATTCTGTTTCCTCTGCATTTCTTGCGAACAAACGGAGTGTGTCTCCGGAAAGCACCGTCCGGCAGGGTGCAGCAATACAGCATATCCGCAGAGTTCTGCCAAGATAGGGGAGCTGCGCACCATCAGCATATTTCTGTGAAATACTTTCCTGTATCCGGTCTATCGCAGCAGAAAACTTCGGCGCATGTTTCATCAGACATTCATGGATGTATGCTTCAGAAACCGATGGAGGCGCAGAAATCAGGATCACACCATCCGAACGGACACGGAGATTGACATTTTTAACCTTTTTCCGTTCAAGCTGTACAGGGTAGATCTTCGCATTGTATTGAAATTCTTTCATGCCTTCTCCAACATCTTGACTGCTTGTATCATGATGGCACACTCCACACGTTTGCGCTCAAATTCACAGGAAAGGTCATGGGCATTGTGAATGTCACCCTGATATTGGTAGTTATTGGCATTGCATCCGCCGCTGCAATAGAACTTTGCCCAGCAGTCACGACATTTCGGCTTGTTGTAGATGTGTGCTTCTGCAAAGTACTGCTTTTTTTCCATGTCAAATGTACCTTCGTCAAGGTTACCCATTTTATATTCTTCGATTCCGACAAATTGGTGACATGGGTAAATATCCCCGTCCGGCGTAATGGCAACGTACTCATTGCCGCAGCCACAGCCACGCAGACGCTTGATGGCACATGGACCCTGATCAAGATCGATCTTGAAGTGGAAAAAATTGAAGTGTTTCCCTTCTTTATCGTGGGCAAGCAGACGTTTTGCCAAATTTTCATACTCCGCACAGACAGTCGGGATGTCCTCTTCTGTCAACGCATAGGGCAGCTTCGGATCAGCAACGACAGGCTCAACCGAGATCTGGTCAAATCCTGCCTCGTACAGGCTGAACACATCCGCTGCAAAGTCAAGATTGTACTTTGTGAAAGTCCCACGCACATACCAATCCTTGTCACTGCTGCGTGCATCCACAAGTTTCTTAAATTTCGGCAGAATGATGTCGTAAGAACCGCTGCCGTTCGGTGAGGGACGCATCCGGTCATTGACTTCCTTGCGTCCGTCAATGGAGAGGACAACATTGGACATTTCACGGTTAATGAAGTCCGTCTTATCATCATCCAGCAGAATACCGTTGGTCGTGATGGTAAAGCGGAAACGCTTGCCGAATTCTGATTCCCGGCTGCGTGCATATTTTACAATTTCTTTGACAGCATCAAAATTCATCAGCGGCTCACCACCGAAAAAGTCAAGTTCCAGATTCTTCCGGTCGCCAGAATGTTCCAGCAGGAAGTCGATCGCTTTCTTTCCCGTCTCCACCGACATCAGCTTTCTCCCTGTCCCGAAATCACCTGTGGATGCAAAGCAGTATTCACACCGCAGATTGCAGTCATGTGAAATGTGAAGGCACATCGCTTTGATGGGAGAGGGAACGGTATATTTTGCAAATTTCTCGTAATCATCCGGCGAAAAGAGAATGCGTTCCTCACACAGTGCCGCAAGCTCTGCATAGCATTCTTTGACCTCCTCCGGAGAATAGTCCTGCATCTGCTTCAGGATTTCTTCCGGACATTCCTCTGCAAATGGTGGCTCAACATAGTCAAGCAGATCATATGTCAGCTTGTCCACAAGATGTACGCCGCCGCTGTTGATATCAAGCACAATGTACAGCCCGTTCAATTCATATTTATGTATCATAACACACATCCTATTCTAATAGAAAATGCCCCCTCTCAGAGGCATTGTACTGATCTTCGCTCCTTTTCGGTTCTGAAAAGCTGTCTGCATTCAACCAACCCAGAGCTTCTATTGCCATTTCTCATTTTATCGTGAAAAGCCCCACACAAAGCGTGTGGGGCGCATGAGGATCACTTTTCCTCTTTTTCACACTTCTGGTTCGCAACCGTACAGGAAGTTTTGCAAGCAGACTGACAGGATGCCTGACAATTGCCGCAGCCGCCCTTCTGTGCGCTCTCCTTAAGAGTTGCCTTGTTGATGGTCGTGATGTGCTTCATAGGTTTCACCCCTCTATGTATTAGACTTCTTTTATTATAGCATACTTTTCGCCGGAATGCAAGAGGAATCTGCAAAAAAAATCCTTCAATCAATCCGGCGGTTTGTATAACCTTGTATTGACGCCGATCATACCACCGCATGCTCCTGCAAGCAGGATCATTGCCATGCGCAGCAGATGTGTCCTGTGCATCGTTTCACCCATCCATGCCACGCCTGTCAGCATCGTCAAGCACAGCATCCCTCCGCAGAGCAGTCCTGCCACAATGCCATGATGTCTTCCGTGCAGCCCTGCCCTTCTGCCGGAGAGAAATGCTCCCATGCACCAAAGCAGTCCTGTCAGCAGCCGCATCACTACAGAGGAAGGCATTCCTGCCTTCCAAAGTATGAGAGATAGCAGCAGTCCGCCACATCCCATCCAAAACAGCCCTTCTGTGACAGATGCAAGATACCGGAATACCGCCGATTTCCATGGCCTCCAATGCCGCCGCATCCGCACCACACCCTTTCAGATAAGTGTATGCAGATGGTATGATCAATTATTCATCCTTTGGTTTACCGGTGTTGATAGCGCCCATACGTTTTTTCTGTTTCTCTGCTTTTTCTGCTTCTGCCTGCTCCTGCGCTGTGATGTTCTCGGCAATCGCATTCTGCTTCATACGGATCTTCAGACGATCACTTCCGGTTTCCAGAATGACTGTCTCCGTTGCTTCCTCAATGCGCAGCACGATCCCCACGATGCCGCCGATCGTCACAACTTCATCGCCGATCTGTAAATTATGCTGCATCTGTTGCTTTTCCTTTTCCTGCTTCTGCTGAGGGCGCACCATGATAAAATATAACAACACCAACAACAGGATCGGCAGTCCAAGAGTTGAGAACAGAGCACCTGCTGTAGCACCTGCTCCCGTGTCCGATGCTGCCGCAGCATCCTCAGCAAATGCGGTCAGCATTCCCATGGAGCAAATGGAAAGCATAGCAGAAAGTGAACCGATCACTGTCACCATTTTTTTCATAAATCCTACCTCCATTTAGAATGACTTACTTTCCCTGAATATAGGCATCAATTGACTTTGCAGCCTGTTTCCCTGCACCCATGGCAAGGATGACTGTTGCTGCACCCGTTACAGCATCGCCGCCGGCATAGACACCGGTTTTTGTGGTGAGCATATCTTCGTTGACGATCAGGCAGCCACGCTTATTTGCTTCAAGCCCATGTGTTGTGGTACGGATAAGCGGATTCGGAGATGTACCGATGGACATGATAACTGTGTCCACTGCAAGCTCATATTCAGAACCTTCGATTGGAACAGGACTTCTTCTTCCGCTTTCGTCCGGTTCGCCCAACTTCATTTTCTGGATGACTGCCGCACGTACTCTGCCATTCTCATCACCGAGCAGTCTGATGGGGTTGTTCAGATTCAGAAACTCCACGCCCTCTTCCTTGGCATGATGTACCTCTTCTTTTCTTGCAGGCATCTCCTCCTCGGAACGGCGGTAGACAATATACACATGCTCCGCACCCATTCTCATGGCACAGCGTGCAGCATCCATTGCTACATTGCCGCCACCGACAACAGCTACCGCTTTCGATTTCAAAACAGGTGTATCATAGCCATCCTTGTAGCCCTTCATAAGGTTGATCCTTGTAAGATATTCATTTGCAGAGCAGACACCGACCAGTCCTTCTCCCTCAATGCCCATGAATCTCGGCAGTCCTGCACCAGAACCGACAAAGACCGCTTCAAAACCATCTTCCATCAGCTCATCAATGCTTCTCACCTTGCCGATGACCATGTTCGTCATGATTGTAACGCCCAATGACTTCAGGTTCTCGATTTCCTTCTGTACAATTGCTTTCGGCAGACGAAATTCCGGAATACCGTACATCAGCACGCCGCCAGCTACATGAAATGCTTCAAACACTGTCACCTCATAGCCCAATCGTGCCAGATCGCCTGCACAGGTCAGTCCGGCAGGACCTCCTCCGACAACTGCAACCTTGTGACCGTTGGAATCAGGCTTAGTGACGGCATTGCTGCCCTTCTTCATGTGGGTATCGGCAGTGAAACGCTCCAATCTGCCGATGCCGACCGGTTCACCTTTGATGCCTCGTACACACTTGCTCTCACACTGCCGCTCCTGTGGGCAGACTCTTCCACAGACTGCCGGGAGTCCGTTTGTAGAACAGATGATCTCATAGGCATCTTCATATTTGCCCTCACGGATCTTCTCAATAAATTCCGGGATCCGCACACCTACAGGACATCCCGATACACAGGGCTTATGCTTGCAGTTCAGGCAGCGCTGTGCTTCCTCCTGTGCCATTTCTTCCGTATAGCCAAGCGTAACTTCCTCAAAATTATGTGCTCGTACCTTGGGATCCTGCTCCGGGATGGCTACTTTTGTCTGGGACATATTCGGCATATTCTTTCCCTCCTTACTGCTTGTCAGCCTGTGCCATCATGCGGCACTCAGCCTCACGTTCTCTGAACACACCATTACGGCGCATCAGCTCATCAAAATCCACTTCATGTCCATCGAAGTCGGGACCATCCACGCATGCATACCGCAGCTTGCCGCCAACTGTTACACGACAACCGCCGCACATGCCTGTACCATCCACCATGATGGGATTAAGGGAGACAATGGTCTTGATCTGGTACTTCTTTGTCACTTCGCAGACAAACTTCATCATTGGCACAGGACCGATGGCGATCACACAGTCATACTTGACACCGTTATCGATCTGTTCCTGCAAGGCATTGGTGACAAAGCCCTTCTTGCCATAACTTCCGTCGTCAGTACATAAGATCAGATTGGTGCTGTTTGCACGAAATTCATCCTCCAGAATCACAATATCCTTGGAACGGAATCCGGCAATGACATCCACTTGCAGCCCTGCCTTATGTAATGCCTTTGCCTGCGGATAAGCAATCGCACTGCCCACGCCGCCGCCAATGACACAGATGCTTTTTGCGCCCTCAGGGATCTCCGTCGGCACGCCGAGCGGTCCTACCAGATCAAGAACGCTGTCACCTTCCTCCAGAGCATTCAGCTTCTGGGTGGAGCGTCCGACGATCTGGAAGATCAAAGTGATCGTCCCCTTCTGCACATCACTATCCGCAATGGTGAGCGGCACACGTTCGCCGTATTCATCCACACGGAAGATGATAAACTGACCGGGTTTTGCTTTTGCGGCAATATAAGGAGCATCAAATTCCATCATTGTAACAGATGGGTTCAATACTTTTTTTGTCAGAATCCTGAACATACACAGTTACCTCCATCATAATTCTTGCGCTATCTGACGCAATATACCTTTATATTATACCATAGATGCTACAGATTGTCAATGCATTTTTTTAATTTTCACCAAAACCACACCTATCCATAGAATGTAAAAAATATTTACGTCAAAATGCAGAAAAACCATTGACAAATGTTTTGAAGTGTGTTATAATGAGAGTGCAGATCGGAAAATGCCAGTAGGTATCCGATTTGTCAATCAAATTTACAGCCTTATGGGCAGAAGGGAGTACAGGGTATGGAGATTTCCATGATCATCTGGGGACTCGTCTTTGCAGTCGCCGTCATTGCAGAGATCGCTACCCTACAACTGGTTTCCATCTGGTTTGCAGCAGGTGCGCTGACGGCGTTTATCGGTGCCGCATGTGGACTGGAGTTTCTGCCGCAGTCAATCCTCTTCACCATCGTTTCTGCATTGTTGCTGTGTGTTTCCAGACCGCTGTTGAAAAAGCTCCGGGTCAAGGATGTTGCACCGTCCGGCTATGAGGATGATATCGGCAGGATCGCCCTCGTGACAGAAGAAATCAATAGCAAATTGGACACCGGCAGAGTAAAGATCGGAGGCGTGAACTGGAAGGCAAGGACAGAGGACGAAAGTACACTTCCGGTCGGTACATCTGTCAGGGTTTCCAAAATATCCGGTACGACGGCATACGTCATTCCGGAAACCAAAAACTAAGGAGGAACAGATATGGAATTTTATTGGTACATTATCATTGGTCTGATTATCTTTGCACTGATCGTTCTGATACGGTGCATCTGCATTGTGCCACAGGCTTGTGTTTTTGTGGTGGAACGTCTGGGAACATTTTATAAGGTATGGGACACTGGTCCGCACATCCTTGTTCCGTTTTTTGACAGAGTCGCAAGAAAGGTTTCTCTCAAAGAACGTGTTGTGGACTTCAAGCCACAGCAGGTCATCACAAAGGACAATGTCACCATGCAGATCGATACAGTCGTTTTCTTTAAGGTGACAGATGCCATGCGTTATACCTACGGCGTGGAAAATCCCATGATGGCAATTGAAAACTTTACAGCTACCACACTTCGTAATATCATCGGTGAACTGGAACTGGATTCCACGCTGACAAGCCGTGATACCATCAATAAGAATATCACCGCTGTCCTCGATGAGGAAACTGACCGCTGGGGCATCAAGGTCCTGCGTGTTGAGCTGAAAAATATCCTGCCGCCCCGTGAGATTCAGGAATCTATGGAAAAGCAGATGAAGGCAGAACGTGAACGACGTGAAAAGATTCTTCAGGCAGAAGGTGAGAAAAAATCACAGGTACTCGTTGCCGAGGCTGAAAAAGAATCCAAGATCCTCCGTGCTCAAGCAGATAAGGAATCCGAAATTCTGAAGGCTGAAGCGGAAAAGCAGGCGACTATCCTGCGTGCGGATGCTGTCCGGGAGAAGAAAATTCTGGAGGCAAATGGTGAGGCACAGGCAATTGAAGTGGTGCAAAAGGCAATTGCTGACAGTATCCAGAAGCTCAATGAAGCCAATCCCAATATGGCTGTCCTGCAACTAAAGGCATTGGAAGCTTTTGGAAAAGCTGCGGATGGCAAGGCAACCAAAATCATCATTCCGAGCGAAATTCAGGGATTGGCAGGACTTGCTGCCGGTCTGAAAACGCTCACAGAATCGGACGATACAAACAAGTAAACCCAAGCAGCTGCTGTTTTGCGGCAGCTGTTTTTTTATGACAAATCTGTGAAATACTATTGACAAAATCGTGAATATGTGCTATACTGGTTATAGGATTTTCCAATTTTATACATAGGGGGATTTTCAAATGAAAAAAACAGTGATCGGTATTTTAATCGCATTGGCAGCACTTGGTGTGCTGACAATGATTGGATTTGTGCTGTTTCTGCTTCTGCTGCGTGCGCCTTATAATATCACACACGAGGACACATGGGAACAGTTCAACGGCTCTGGCTACAGCATCACTCTGCCGCCCGATCTGGAAAAAGGTGATGCGTCCTATACAAACACTGCGATCACTACAATTGACAGTTATTATAACAGTCAGTGTCAGGTCATCATCGGTCATGTTCCAATGACCAAACAAGAAGTAAAAATCAGTAAGAGAATTGATTTGTTCAGTCTGGTGAAGAATTATTTTCCAGTGAAAGATCAGAACGGCAATCCTATCAACATTCAGGAACGTGGTGAAATGGCATATGCTGAGTATCCATACACCTATGAATCTCAGGATCTTATGGTGCTGGAAGGGATCTATCTTGGCAGTGATGGTATGTATGAGGTAGAGATCCACTGTCTGGCTGACAGCTATGATGATTATAAGGAATATTTCTTCATGTGGCTCGATTCTTTTGTTGTATATTAAGGAGAACATATGAAGGTACTTTACACAACAGGTGATGCTATCTTTCTTGCCGAAAACGGCAAAACCAGTGAACTGCCAAGCTACCGTGCCATGCAGTACAGACAGACTGTTCAGCAGCTCCATGACAACAAGGCATGGAAAACAACAGGAAAAGGAGCTATGTTTATGGGCGTGGCTGCTGAGGAGGAAACAGATGTTAAAGTGAGTTTTGGCGGTGTAGCACGGTATCATGATGAGTTTCTCTACAGTGTGATCCTGGATGCAAGCGGTGGGCTGTACCGTCGTGATTTCTCCGAAAAGCCGAATCCAGAAGGACATGTCTGTTCTGGTAATGACATGCGGTTCGGGGCGATTGCTGTACATGGAGAAGATGTGGCTGCATGCGTGCAGTATCCGGATGGAAGAAGTCATATCGGATTGCTGCATCTGCCGCAGAGTTATTGCACGGAAATTACAGACGGTGATTCTGTGGAATCCGCACCAAGCTGGTCTAAGGATGGAAGATTGCTGTATTTTTCTACCTGCGGCATTGGCAGGGGGGCACAGAGACTTCGATTTTCTCCGCAGTCCATTGCGGAATACAACGTCAATACCCAGCAGATGAAAATTCTTCTTGAAGATCCAAAAACAGACTACATCTCTCCAAAACATGATAATGACGGTAATCTCTGGTACATCCGCCAGCCCTATGATCCCGGTGAAGAATCCAATGGAAATATTCTGCTCGATACGCTGCTTTTTCCAGTGCGGATGATCAAAGCACTGGGAGGTTTTTTGAACATGTTTTCTATGCGCTACGGCGGTGAGTCGCTGCGTTCAGGAGGCAATGTGAAATCCAAGCATAAGTCGGAGAAAGATCTGTTCATTGAGGGTAACCTCATTCATGCCGAAAAGAACCTCAGAGAAAACACCCATGCCGGCGAACAATATCCCGGCATTCTGCCAAAAACCCGTGTGCTTGTCAGGCGTACAGACGATGGAAAGGAAGAAGTCATGGCAAAAGGGGTACTGGATTACTGTCTGTGTCAGGATGGGTTTGTATACTCGAATGGCTCGCACATTTTGCATCGCAGACAGGATGGCAGAACAGAACAGGTCGCAAAAGCCCACATTGCATTGCGGCTCACAGCAATAGAGCAAGAAGATACTGTATGACCGATGATAATTTGACACAGTAGTGTAGAAAATTGCATATTAGCAAATAAAACCCGGCAAATCATAAAATTTGCCGGGTTTAACGATCTGATGTATAACAAATTCTTAGGAATTCATATCAGGAAACATAATTATAAACTTCACCATTCTTCATTTCCTTGCCATTTGCCTTGAACATTTCAGAAACAGTCACGATCTGCCATCCCTGTTCCTTCATATAAGGTGCAAGGTATTCCATTGCTTCTGCCGTCGTATCATAAGTCTCATGCATCAGAACAACGGTATTGTCCAACGAACCATCTGCCATCTTTGAAGTAATGGTATTTATGATCTGCTGCGTGGTAGCTCCATTCCAGTCGGCAGAGTCCACAGCACAATTGATGAGCGGTACGCCGGCATTTTCCTTCACGGAGTCATTTACAGCTAAATATGGAGGACGGAGAAGGAAATCTGTCTCTCCTGTGATACGGGTCAACTCAACTTTACACTTGTTGATCTCATCCTTGATACCATCCGCACTCAACTCTGTCAGATTCGGATGCGACCATGTATGGTTGGCAATTTCAAACCCAAGCTCATGGGCACGGGTAATCTCTGACTCATTTGTGGAATTGATGCGGTTGCCCCAATAGAAGAAAGTTGCATGGAAACCATTGTCCGCAATCGCTGTCTGGATACGTCCGGCTGAGCTTGTGCTGCCGCCGTTGACAGGACCATCATCGAAACAGATGGCTACCATTGGCTTGTTCTGGTCGATCCATGACACATCTGCCGTATTGTACCACTGCCCTTCCACACGCTCCGATGAATTGTCCACAGGCGGTTTGGGTTCAGGTTCAGTTGTCCCATACAATAAAGCCTTTTTCAGCAAAGCAAGATCATAGATGTTCAGGATGCCATCCGCATTCATATCCGCAGCATCACCATCCAGTTCAACATCAAGTCCCAACAGGAATTTCTGGAATGTTGCTGCATCAAGAACCGTTACTTCACCATCGTCATTCACATCTCCCGGCTTGACTGATGTTTCCAGATCTGCCGAAATCTTCGTTCCCTCCGGTGCGCCGATTGCCTCGTCGATATAGAAATCTGTCATACTGTCAGCCGTTTCCACATAGAGCAACAGATTCTTTGCACCATTCGGAATGGTATAGCTCGTTTCTGCAAGCTGCACCCATTCGCCCTTTGCACCTGTACTCTCTGCCACAGTAGAATACTGTGTCTCGCCAGATGCATCATCATACTGGAGGGTCAACTTGAAATCCTCAGATGCAGTTTGATCCTGCATTGCAAGAACACTGAAACTGTATGCCTTTCCGGGGATAAATGTGGAGGTGCTTAGCTCACGGGCAGTTCCGTTCCAAGAATCCGTCCGCCCTGTCACAGCAAGTACCTGAGTTCCGACAGCAGCGGCATTGCTTGTTAATGTTGTGACCGCATCTCCTCTGGATGTCCAGTCATCCTTATCCTTCTCATAGGTGGAGTGGAAGAAATAGCCGTCGGCATCGGGTTCAGGTTCTGTCGGCGGTTCGGTAGGAATGGGGTCAGGGATGTCTCCGCCAACGATCAGGTTATTTTTCAGAACGGTTGCTGAACCAGCACTCTGATAACCCTCTACATTCAGTGCAGCTTCATAGAGTTTGCCCATCTTCAACCCCATATTCTCCCATGCTTCAAAGTGAGCAGCTACATTGATTGTACCACTTGTGCGTTTCTCTTGACGCACACTCCAGTACTGCACAAATGTTGTGTCGCCGTCGATGGAAGGCTGATTGATGCGATCTGTCTTGTAGACATCATATGTGCCGCCGTCTACCTCGATCGTACCGATGGAGTCACTTCCCGGCGGTCTCCATGTCCCCCAACAGTCTACGATGTAATACTCAACGAGCGGATCTCTTGTCCAACCATAGACACAGAGATAGGAATTGCCGTCCGGGTGATAATCCACCTCGTAGTCCACCACAATGTTACCGATTTCCTTGTAGGTTTGTGTGCAGTCGAATTTTTTGCCAGTACGGAACAAACAGTTGTTGATGTTGCTCCACTCACAGGTAAATGTACCGTTTCCGGTGAGCGTCATCTTTGTGTCGCCGTAGTCCTTCCACAGTTCATAATTGTAGCCATCCTCTACACCTGTTTTGCTGTCTGTGAGAATTGTTGCAGCACTTGCAAAACTGGTCGGTATCATTGCTGTGCAGAGTGCCGCAGATGCAAGTATGCTCATAATTTGTTTTTTCATGGTTTTACACCACCTCCTTATGCTAATATTAACATATTCTAAATATTTTGTCAATACTTTTTATAAAATTTATGGTGATTCTTTTTCAATTTATTGGAAAAGTCAATAGACTGATAGCCGCCGCAGGTATTTTCCTGTGATTCTATCTCAATAGGATGACAGAAAATGAGTATGATACAATTATTTACCCATTTCTTAGCAAATGCTTGCTACTGACATCGATGCCAAACGCTCCCAATGGTGCAGTGATGATGATGGCAAGCACTGCAACAGACAACACCAGCTTTCCGCACGGCAGCCCTAACGACAGCGGCACAGAACCGATCGCTGCCTGTACCGTTGCTTTCGGGAGATAGGAAATAACGCAAAATAGGCGTTCTTTTGCAGTGAATTGTGTTCCGGCAGTACAGAGAAGTACACCGAGTGAACGGAACACCAAAGCCGCAACTATCATACCAACTGCCGGAAGTCCTGCTGCGAGTGTATAACGGATGTCAACCGCTGCCCCGACCAATACGAAAAGCAAAATTTCAGCTGCAATCCAGAGCTTTCCGAACTTACCTGATAGGTCTGCCGGAATTTCAGGTCTGGATCTTCGTTTCAACATACATGCCATCGCTACCACAGCTAACAGTCCTGAAACGGCAACATATGGTTTCAGCGCATCCTCTACTGCCATCAGCAGGAAAGCGACACCAAGCACTACAAGTGCCTTTTTCATCTCATGTATCCCCGGTACATAGCAAAACAGTATACATACCCCCATCCCGACAAGTATACCCAACAGTATGCCGCAGAAAATGGAAACTGGAATGCTGACAAAATCCAGTATCTCCATTTTCCCACCCTGAACCATTGTCACAAATGAGGAAAACAGCACGATCACAAACACATCATCACATGATGCCCCTGCCAGTATCATCTGCGGAATGCTGCCGCCTGTTTTTCGTTCTATGAGCGATACCATTCTTGGTACGACTACAGCAGGTGACACTGCGCTCAATACTGCGCCCATCAGTGCAGCCTCTGCCCTGCTGATGCCAAACAACATCGGAGCAAGCAGCACATACCCGACCACCTCTGCACATGCTGGTACAAAGGACATCATTACTGCCGGACGCCCCACTTTCTTTAAGTCTGACAGGTTCAGCGTCAGTCCGGCTTTGATAAGAATGATTATCAGAGCGATCTGACGGAGCTGTGAAGAAATTCCAAGCACTGAGGTATCAAGCAGATTCAGTACATAAGGTCCTGTTGCTACTCCTGTCAGCAGCATCCCCACAATGCCCGGCAGATGCAGTTTCTGAAACAGGGCTGCTGCAAGCATCCCGATCAACAATATTATGGCAAACGATAACAGCATAGCGTTCCTCCTTCATCAAAAAAAGCCGACAACATCTGCGTAAAGCGCAGACGTCATCAGCTTTTTTAAGCGGTTTGAGAGTGTTTCTCCGGGAGACTGTCATTCCCAGTCTATATTATTTCTACATCATTATTATAGCACACCCCTGACAGCTTGTCAAGTGTTTTTTCAATTTGCGTAGATATCTGTATTGATCTCAACACTTTTCCATCCGTCATCTGTTTCATATTCCACCACTACAGTTTTCTTACCCCAAGTTAAACGGAAATGTTCCCCCTCATAGACAGTGTGCCCCTCTGCATCAGTCTGAACTGTATATTCACTTGAAAATGGCATACATCCGGCAGAAACGGGTACATCTGTCATATAATGCGGACTACCATAGCTGACGCCTGCATAGGGGGTATAATAGAATTCAAGAACCCCTTCATCGCCGAAAGCATACTGATTGATGTTAAAAAATGGGAAATCCTCGTTATCCGGTGTATTATACACCACCCACTCTCCATCCGTGAGCAAGGAATCCTGACTGTATGGACTCCATAACCTTTGGTTGACGCTGTATCCGGCATAGGCTTGATCAACATACACTACATGGAGATAGGCATCAACAATACAGCCAACCGGAAAATCGTGTTCCAGTGTCATCGTCAGAGAATTGCCAAATGCTGCTGTGTTCAACAGCATGTATTCTGCATCTGAAGAATCTATGCTCACCCAGAGATAAGCTGCCTTGTCCTCATCAAGACCGGAAAGAATCACCTCACCAACCTGCGCCATGCTTTCCTCTGTGAGACAGTATTCCAAGAAACTATGCATCTCTTCCGGTGAAGTTACCCAACCGTTCAGGTATCCGTTTTCTGTAAAAATATTATCATAATTCAGCTTTGTATGAAATTCCGTAGAATAGTAGGATGCTCTCACAGGTGTTTCCCATGCACATTGTCTGCGGAAAGTCTCCTCATGATACTGTGCCTTCGGTATAGTGATCTGTGTGAACAGGACTGTATTCTCCACATAACCGTTGATATCCTTCCGTTCATAGGTCAGAACGATGCCGTCCTCCATTCGTTGTACATCAGCTACAGAAGTCTCCCATGTATCGCCATTGAGCTGCCCATAGGTGTCCACAAGAAGCACATTCTCTGCAAAATATGCTGCATCATAAGTCTTTTGCAGAGAACGCACCACAGGATCCCGGAACATCTCCAAGGCGTAGTTCTCCAGCTCCTGCGGTGAGGTGATGACAGTAGCCCCCTCGCCTTGCAATGACGTTTTCCATCCCTTCTGTGTGACAGCAAGCATCCGATCAGTAGTGATTTCCGGTGTGAACTGTTCTGTTTCGGTTTCTACTTCGATCCATTTTGCCTGATCCGGGCAATATAGTGTCCTTGGAATCACGACCTGTGCCAGCAGATTGGTTATCACTGTGGGATATTCCTGCGAATTGTCTTTGCTGACTTCATAATATATGTTCAGCACTCCACCGGACAGTTCAAACTCCCGGATATGATAATCCATACCAGCATACGACTGAATATCGGCATATAGATACAGTACATTCTCCTCAAAAAACGCATCATCATAAACAGCAAGATATCTCTCCTTATCCTCCTCCGTGAAGCATTCAACATCAATACAATACTCGTCTGACGTCATTACCAGAAACGGTGCAAAATAATCCTCTAATTCCTGTACATTGTCAATGCGCTGTCCGTATGATTGACACGCCACCTTGTTCGGAAAGCCTTTGCTTCCCTGTACCGTATCGATCCGTTTGGTATAGCCGACCGGATCGTTCAGCAGACGTTTCTTCATCAGGGCAAGGTCGAACACATCCAACGTTCCATCCTCGTTCATGTCGGCGTTCTGCGTCCCCTGTATACTGTCCAGAGATGCTGCTCCATGCAGATATTTCTGCATCCTGACAACATCTGACAGCGCAATACTTCCGTCTGCATCTGTATCCCCAGGCACTGTTACATCCGGCATATACGCTGCTCCTGCCGGAAGGACAGTTATCATCACAATTGCCGCAAGAATCCCTGTAAACCATCTTTTTTTCATACCCATACCTCCATTTCTGTAGAATTTCAAATGGCTTCATTGTTATAGACGAATGGGACAGGAAAAATTGCGGTTGAAAATGTTAATATTTTATGAATTTTCTGCATCCTCCGCAGCAACCACCACATTCCGATGCGGAACAGGTGTAGAAAAGACGATTTGTGTTGAGGTGTTCCCAAAATGCTGTAGCTGCCCGATAAACTGATCAAGCTCCTGCGTACTTGGGAATGCGACCTTGATAAGCATGGAATAGATCCCTGTCACACAGTTGCATTCGAGTACATTGGGACATGCGGCAATAAACGGATAAAATTCCCCTTTCTGCTGTGCGGAAAGCTCCAGACTAATGAAAGCAGTGATATGATAGCCTAATTTCTGCTGATCGATCTCTGCATGATAGCCTTGAATGAGCTTTTGTGTTTCAAGTTTTTCAATACGGGCAGAGACTGCGGGTGCCGACAGGAACACCTGCGATGCAATGGCTTTAAGCGGCATCCGGGCATTTTCCTGAAGAATGGCAATTAGTTTTCTATCAATCTGATCCATGTGAAACCCTCCTAATACGAATACCAATTGCTTCATCACCCGATAAAAAAGATGATGGGAAAACGCCTGCGGCAGCGGCTATCATCCCTGTTGGCTTTGTCTGTAGGATGATTAAAAATTGGTATAAATTACAAAAAAGAGCGTACATATCCAATGGATAGTACGCCCCTTTGCGTCTTACTACATGTAAGTATACCACAAATATATTAACAAAATATGAACGAATACTGAATTATCGGTTACGATTCAGGATTGGGATTCTGTTCAGGGGTACGCTCTGATGATTTGCGGCGTCGGAGTTGGTCAAGCTTTGCCTTACGATCCTGAACATCATGCAGTGCATTGGTATAGTATTCCTCTGCATCACGGAAACGAGATGCGATATAGCCATCTGTTGCCTGTTTGATGGCATCGCAGTCCGAACGCATACGAGCGACGTCCGCATTTGCCTGTGCTACCAGAGCATCGCAATCCGCTTTTGCCTTAGTAACTGCTTCGACTGCACGAGCCTTTGCCTCACGGACGATGGACTCCTTCGATACGATGACCTTTGCACGCTCTTCCGCCTGACGGACGATCTGTTCTGCCTTAGCCTCCGCCTCCTTGATGATACGGTCACGGTCATAGGCAACCATCTTGGCATGCTTGATCTCCTGCGGCATATTCAGCCGGATATCCGAGATCAGCTCACGCAGACGCTCTCCGTCTATGATCGACTTGTGCGATGCAAATGGTACTGCTGATGCCTTGTCAAGCAGCTCGTCCATGTCATCCAGAATTTCATCAATACTCATTATGAATCCTCCTTCATCAATCGTTTCTGAATGGTATCCAAAATGCACTCCGGCACAAAAGGACTGATATCGCCGCCAAAATAGGCGACTTGTTTCACGACGCTTGAGCTGAGATACATATTTTCTTTGCTTGTCGTCAGAAACACCGTTTCTGCCCCCTCATACAGCACCTTATTGGTCAGCGCCATCTGAAACTCATACTCAAAGTCACTGACCGCACGCAGTCCCTTGACAATCGCCACTGCTTGTACACGCCTGACATAATCTACCAGCAGCCCATCTAAAATGTCTATCACAACATTATCCAGATGTGCTGTCGCATCAGCAATCATCATCATACGCTCCGTTGCCGTAAAGCTTGCCTTATTCTTGGTTGCATTCGTAGAGATCAGTACGATCACTTTGTCAAACAAGGTAGAGGCTCTTGTGATGATGTCAAGATGCCCCAATGTCACCGGATCAAAACTGCCCGGACACACTGCAACTCTCCTCACGATTCCTCCGCCTCCTCCAGTGTCAGCACTGATACTACTATTTTACCATAAAAATAATTTTTTTGCAACCTTAAATTCAAAATTTTTTCTGGCAAAGTAAAACTTTTTTCATGTTCAGCCACAATTTTGCCTCCCGGACGCAACAAGGGCTGCAATTCTGGAATGATTTTTTCCAATATTTGCATTCTGTACGGCGGATCGAGGAAGATAAAATCAAAACTTCCCTTCGGACACATCCGGAGATAGGCTTCCGCTTCTGCCTGCCGCACCTCTGCATGAGCAAGCAGACCGGTTTTACCCAGATTTTCTCTCACCACACCAAGTGCCTGTGCCGATTGGTCAACAAACACCGCATGCTTTGCACCTCTGCTCAGTGCTTCAATGCCAAGCTGTCCGCTCCCGGCAAACAGATCAAGTACATCTCGTCCCGGCAAATCAAACTGGATCGCCGAAAACATGCCTTCTTTCACCCTGTCTGTGGTTGGTCTGACATCTGTCCCCTCCAATGTCCGCAGACGTATTCCCTTTGCAGAACCGGTAATAACTCTCATTCTCCCTCCCCCTCTCCATGCAGATAGGCATACAGCCTGTCAGCAGTCTTTTGTGAAATGCCGGCAGCTTTTAGCTCCTCACAGCTTGCATTCCAGATGGCATCCTTTGTCTTGAAATGGAGCATCAGCTTTTGTGCCAGCTTATCCCCGATGCCCTCGACCTGTGTCAGTTCGGATGCAAAAGTCCGTTTCTTGTGCTTCTTATGCATATAGGCAACCGAATACCGATGCACCTCGTCCTGAATACGTGTCAGCAGCTGAAAGGCACTCTGTGTGCCAGAGATACTGATTTCGCCGCCGCTGGTGGCAATGGCTCTTGTGCGATGCTTGGAATCCTTCACCATACCGAACAGTGCAATGTCCGGTGCAAACTCCTGCACGACGGGAGAGACTGCACTTACATGCCCCTTTCCTCCATCAAGCAGTATCAGATCAGGCTTATGGCTGAAATACACATCCGTCTCATCATGCAGATGGCTCAGACGCCGCCGGATGACCTCCTGCATGCAGGCATAATCATTCTGCACGGCACTTTCCTTGATAGAAAAGCGTTTATATGCCTTCTTCAGCGGTCTGCCATTCTCAAATACCACCATGCCGGCTACCATTGACTCTGATGCAAGATTGGAGATGTCATAGGCTTCTATATATTTCGGCACTTTTTCCATACCCAGAAGTTTTCCGAGTGCCTCTACGGCAAGCAGTTCCTTTGCCGTCCGATTTTCATGCATGGCAATGGATTCAACTGCATTTTCCTTTGCCATGCGTGTCAGCTCCACGCCATTTCCTCTCTGCGGCACAAGCAACTTCACCCTGCGTCCTGCCTGTTCGGAGAGCATGTCGGAGAGCATGTCCATTTCTGCAACTTCGTTTTCCAGAAGAATCATTTTCGGAAACTCTGTCCTGCCATGATAGAACCGGGGTACAAAGACATCCAGAACTGCTTCATCTGCCTGTTCATAGAAATGGAAATTCTCTTTGTCATACAGCCGCCCGTCCCGATACATCAGCACAGACACACACAGATCATCCCCATTATCCGCCGATGCGATCACATCTGCATCCCGGAAATGGTTGTCAATGATCTTCTGTGACTCCGCTGCCCTCTGGACGGCTTTAATGCGGTCACGAAGCAGTGCTGCCTTCTCAAAGTCAAGCTGTTCGGATGCTTCCTCCATCTCCTTCTGCATCCGTTCCACAGAGGCAGTGCTGCCGCTGCGGATATAGGCAATTGCTTCAGAAATCAGCTTCTGGTACTCATTCTCTGCTATTTTTCCCTGACACAGCCCCATGCAGCGATGAATGTAATAATTCAGGCAAGGTCTGCCCTTCTTGAACATCTGCGGAAATTTCTTCCGGCAGGTAGGCAGCTTAAATACGGTATTGACTTCCTCAGCAGTAGATTTCGTTACAAAACCGCCTGTATATGGTCCGATATAGGTCGCACCGTCATCTGCTTTCTGTTTTTCCGCAGTGATACGGGGATACGGTTCATGGGACACTTTGATATAGTGATAGCCCTTGTCATCCTTCAGCAGAATATTGTAGTGCGGTTTGTGCTGCTTGATAAGACTGCACTCAAGCAGCAGTGCTTCATACTCCGAACCTGTCACAATGAAGTCATAATCCCAGACATGCGACACCATCCGTTCAACCTTCGGCAAATGATCCGCACCCTTTCGGAAGTAGCTGCTTACCCGGTTGTGCAGATTCTTTGCCTTTCCGATATAGATGATACAGCCCTGTGCATTCTTCATCAGATAAACACCCGGGGATGTGGTGAGCTGTGCTGTCTTGTCCCGCAGATAGGGCAGACGTGGATTCAGCTCCTCTGTGATAAAAGAAACCATGTCACTCATTGTCTGCCCCCCTTCACTTCTCAGATGTCCTCAAAGAAATCGCTCCGGTACTTGACTTCTCTTGCCCTGTCCCCGTGACAGTCCACCATGATGCGTTCCTGTGCATGGAGAAACCGCACAATAGAAAAGAATACCACATACGCAATAGAATTCGCAAACAGCGAAATATATACATGCAGATGAAAAATCACCCCGAACATGCCTGCAAGAATGATTGTTTCCGTGATAATGATCGCTCTCTCTAAATGTGGATTCTTCGGTTCAAGTGACAAATACGTAAAACAGATCGCAGCAGAAAAAATGGAGTGCCCGATGTTCAGTGCCATTGAACCGGATTCATAGAAATCCAGTCTGTCCGCATTGAAATCCATGATCATGATGACAACTTCGGTGATCAGGTAAATGAGCATTGCTGTTTTCATGAGGTAGCGATGACGGACAATCTTGCAGAAGTTGATGAGGGAGAACAGCATGAATACAAAACCACCGGTCTCTATCGTATATGCCGCAACTTCCAGCGGCACAAGCTCAACGCCATGCCGTTCAATCGACCAGTAATACACCGCTGCGCAAAATGCAAACAACAGAAACAGGATGTTGGCATACTGTCCACAGGAAAAACAATTTTTCAATCTCGGATGCATACTGCATCACCCCTTTGCCTGTAAGGCACGCTGACCGATGTCATGACGATAGTGAACTTGTTCCCACGAAATCTTCTCTACACCGGCATAGGCTTTGTCCAGTGCATCCTGTAAGTTTCCGGCAGTTGCTGTGATGCCGAGTACTCTGCCGCCAGCCGTTGTAAATTGATTGTCAGCAAACTTCGTTCCAGCATGGTAGACAAATACTCCGTCTGTCTGCCCCTTTTCATCCAATCCGGAAATCAGCTTGCCGCTTTCGTACTTGATTGGATAACCGCCGCTTGCCATGACAACACATGCCGCAGATTCCTGCTTCCATGTCACCTGTAGATCTGCCAGTGTTCCGTTATAAACAGCCTCAATGATATCCACAAGATCCGTTTCCAGCAGGGGCAGAACGACCTGTGTCTCTGGATCACCGAAACGGCAGTTGTACTCAATGACCTTTGCACCGTCCGGTGTGAGCATCAGCCCAAAATACAGGCATCCGGTAAAGGGTCTACCCTCTTTCTGCATGGCTTCGATCGTCGGCAGGAAGATTTTCTCCATGCACTCCTGTGCAATGGCATCTGTATAATAGGGGTTGGGGGCAACCGTACCCATGCCGCCGGTGTTCAGACCCATGTCATTGTCAAGAGCACGCTTATGATCCATGGATGAGATCATTGGCACAACTGTCTTGCCATCTGTAAAGCTCAGCACGGAGACTTCAGGACCTGTCAGAAATTCTTCAATAACGATCCGTGTACTGCTCTCTCCGAATTTCCGTCCATCAATCATGGACTTCACAGCTTCTACGGCTTCCTCCTCATTCTGTGCAAGGATAACTCCCTTTCCCAGAGCAAGTCCATCTGCCTTGATGACAGTCGGGTAGGTATTCTGTGCCTTGATGTAGGCAATCGCCTTTTCGCTGTCAGTAAACACCTCATACTTGCCGGTGGGGATGTTGTACTTCTTCATCAGTTCTTTGGAGAAAATCTTGCTCCCCTCGATGATGGCAGCATCAGACTTCGGTCCGAATGTCCGGAATCCCTCTGCCTGCATGGCATCCACCATGCCCAGCACCAACGGGTCATCCGGCGCAACAAAGACATAATCCGGCTGTAATTTCTTTGCAAGTTCCACCATGCCGGGAATGTCTGTCGCCTTGACATCAAAGCACTTTGCATAGCGGGAAATACCGCCATTTCCCGGCGCACAGTACAGCTCCGGACTATGTCTGCTTTCGGCAAGCTTCATAATGATGGCATGTTCCCTGCCGCCGCTCCCGACTACTAATAGTTTCATACATTATCCTCCTTATGCTCTTTTTCAGGAATCCGCTCCCCTTCCGACCGGATTCACCTTTGCGCTTATTTCCATTACCTTCAGCCTCACCACTGCCGTGCGTTCAAGCGCATTTCTATTATATGCAAAATTCCGTGTCATATCATGCCGATGCATGATGATCTTGTCCATGACATTCTGCTTTTCCTCCCCTTCCAGAAAAGCGATGGATGCCTTCCCCATGACACTTTTGTAGCGCATGGTCACGTCTCTGCGCTCTGGTATACATTCCATTTGCAGCGGCATATCCATTTCAAACGCACATACACCACATTTCCGCATCAGCGCATACTTTCTGCCTGCCATTGCTCCATGAATATAAAAGCAGAGATCTTCTCCGTCAAATGTATAGGCAAAATTCACCGGCACAATATAGGGCACATCTCCGTCTGCAAGCCCAAGCCGCAGGATTTCGCATTCATCAATAATTTGCAGAATGGCGGAAAATTCTGTGACTTCCCTGTCTTTCCGGCGCATACTCTGGTTCATATTGTCCCGCCTGTT
>CANRJB010000011.1 GCA_947630845.1 uncultured Clostridia bacterium | reverse complement strand
CTCTTTTTTGTCTTTTGTTAATTTTTTGTTAATTCTACTCTTTTTCTATTGACTTTTCATAGCTGGTCTCCTTTGTATCATACCTGAATCCGCAAAACGCAGTCTGCCATTATGACCGATATTTTCCTGACAACAGAAAAATCAGTTGATTCTGGCTTAGAATGTTCTTCACCCATTGGTGAAAAAGCAAAGCTTCCGGAATGTTTCATTCTGAACGATCCTTTTTTTGCTTTTTTATCATATCTGCAACAAGCGGAAAACAAGCTATTCCATTAACTAAGAGTAAAAGTACATATAGAGTCGAAATCATCAGACAAACAATATTATCTTTACAAAATGATGCAATATACATCATCGGTATCCCAAGCAGAAATAAAACTCCTGAACGCTTTTTCGTTAATGACGTGTCTTTCTTCTTATGATCGCCCATTTCTTTCCTCCTCCGTTTTAAGTGCAGAAAACGGCATCAGGTGCAGATCAGATACCGCATACCCGGTTCTGTGGCAAAGCAGACCGCACCATCCCTCAGCTCTGCACTGACGGTAGAATCATCCGATCTGCGGACACTGACTACACTCCCCGTGCGCAAAACACAGGGCAGTCCGTGCAGTGAGAGGAGCTCTGCACTCTTCAGCTTTCCTCCCTGCCATGTCATGGAGACTTCAAAGCCGCCCCTTGCACGCAGTCCGGAGATCGTGCCGTTTTCCCAGCTCTTGGGGAGTGCCGGGAGCAGATAGATCTCTCCGCTGTGGCTCTGGAGCAATGCCTCTGTGATGCCTGCCGCACCTCCGAAATTGCCGTCGATCTGGAACGGCGGATGCGATGCAAGCAGGTTCGGCATTGTGGAATGCACAAGCAACCGGCGCAGATATTCATACACCATGTCTGCATCCTGTAGTCTTGCCCACATATTGACGATCCATGCACAGCTCCAGCCCGTATGTCCGCCGCCGTGGATCAGACGGCGTATCATGGTGGCTCTTGCGGCTGCGGCAAGCTTGGGTGTCTTTTGCAGGGAGATCAGATCTGCCGGATAGAGTGCAAACAGTTGTGAGATATGGCGGTGTCCGATCTCTACCTCGTCATAATCCTCTGCCCACTCCATGATCTGCCCGTACTTGCCCACACTGATGGGCGGCAGCTTTTCCAGCATGGCAGCAAGCTTTTCTGCCAGTTCCTGCCGTTCGCCCAGAATGGCAGATGCATCGATCACATTCCGGAACAGCACCATGATGATCTGCGTATCCATCGACGGTCCGATGCACAGACTGCCCTTTGTGCCGCTCTCGGTGAGGTAAGTGTTCTCCGGCGATACAGACGGTCCTGTCACAAGCTGTCCGTTCCGGTTCTCAAACAGATAATCCGTGTAAAACTCTGCTGCCTCGCAGAGGGCATCAAAATGTGCCTTCAGGAATGCCTTGTCCTGTGTGTAGCGGTAATGCTCGAAGATGTGCAGGCACAGCCATGCTGCACCCATGCACCAGATCGTCGCCGGCATCCATGTATCCTGCGGCGCACAGTCTCCCCAGATATCCGTGTTATGGTGACAGCAGAAGCCCCTTGCATGGTACATCTCCCGTGCCGTTTCCCTGCCGTCCGGACGCATCCGCTCGATCAGGTCAAACAACGGCAGCTCACATTCGGACAGATTGCAGCTCCCGGCGATCCAGTAATTCATCTCCGTATTGATATTGATGGTAAAGCGGCTGCCCCATGCCGGATTCATGTCCTGATTCCAGATGCCTTGCAGATTCATGGGCTGACTGCCCGGACGGCTCGCAGCGATCATGAGGTAGCGTGCATAATTAAAGTAGAGTACAGCAAGCTTGTTGTCCCGGATGAGGGCACGGCATTCCTTGTCATCGTTCTCGTCGCCCTGCATACGGGCAATGCGTTCATCTGTGGGGAGGGTATCGGCAGTGCCGTCGCTGTTGTCCTCAAGGTCAAAATGTACCCGTTGGTAGAGTGCATGATAGTCGGCAACATGTGCCGCAAACAGCTCTCCGGCAAGCACGGCAGCATCCTCTGCGCCATCAGTAACGGCATGCAGACGAGAGAGTGCTTTCTCCCGGTAAGCATCGCCCTCATAGAAACTTGTCTCTGCCGAGATCAGCAGCACGGCTTCTTCCGCTCCGCTGACATGGAGTGCGCTGCCGACAGTTTCGGTGCTGCCGCCCTTGGTGAGGACAGTCATGCCGGCAGCAAAGAAAATACCGTCCCGGCTGCCTGTGCCGCCGGTAAAGAGAATGGTATTTTCTGCCACGGGTCGGTTGTCGTCATAGTAGTCATCCCGTCCGTCGAGCGCAGCGGTAAAGGTAAGTGCGCCGGGCTTGTCGCAGGCAATGTGCATGACAAGAAGCTGTGCCGGAAAGGAGGCGTAGACATCTCTCCGGAACTGCACGCCGGCATCGTCATGGAAGGTGACGGATGCAACGGCATCCCGCAGATCAAGGGAACGGATGTATTCCCTTGCCTTGCCTGTGAACGAAAGCTGTACGGTCAGGTCGGCAAGGGGCATATAATGGCGTGCGCTCGGCGTAACGCCCTGCATTTTCTGAAAGGCAATTTTTTCAGCCTCTTCGATCTTCTCCTCAAGCAGCAGCTTGCGTATCTCCTGAAACCCCTCATAGGCTCTGGGGTTGATACGATGGCGTTTGCCGCCGGAATAGATGGAGTCCTCATTGAGCTTGACGACCTCATGGGCAGCATCCCCGAAAACCATGCCGCCAAGTCTGCCGCAGCCGATGGGCAGGGCACTGTCATAATCCGGGGCAGGTTTGGTGTACCAGAGCAATTCGTCTGTATTCATTTTGCATCTCCTTGCGAATGTATAAATGTATATATATTTTTAATTATAGCACATCCGTCCGGCGAATGCAAGGAAATGGGAATAGTTTCATGATTTTGACCAAATCACGACAACATGCGGCTATATTTTTATAGCAATCCTTTTTCTTCCGGCAGGCAAGACCGACCGGAAGGGAGCTGTGAAGATCTCTCTGCCGGACAGATTTCTGTTTTTTTGAAAAAAAGCTCTTGACAAACAGCATGGGATGTGCTATAATAATAGTTGTTGAGCAGATGTGCCTGTAGCTCAGCTGGATAGAGTGACTGGCTACGAACCAGTAGGTCGGGGGTTCGAGTCCCTTCAGGCACGCTGAAAACATGTTGAGGCAACGATGCCGTTTCTGACGGCATCGTTGTCTTTTTTTGTGTTGACCGTGCGGGGGGCACGGCAGCAAAAGAACGGAGGTCTTTGTTATGTGTTCAATTATGGGCTGGTGCAGTACAGAAGTAGATAGGGAACTGTTTCAGAAAGGATTTGATGCCACCATTTCCAGAGGACCGGATATGTCCCGTATCGAGGATACCGGCTGGGGCGTGCTTGGTTTTCACAGGCTGTCCATCATGGGGCTGACACCGGAGGGGATGCAGCCGTTTGCACTCGGCAAGAGCAGGATCGTCTGCAACGGTGAGATCTATGGCTTTGAAAAGCTGCGTGCGCAGCTTGAAGAAAAATATGTATTCAAGAGCGATTCCGACTGCGAGATCCTGCTGCCCCTCTATCAGGAGTACGGCACGGCAATGTTTGCCATGCTCGATGCGGAATTTGCATGCATTCTGTTTGACGGGGAACGAAAGAAATTCATCGCTGCCCGTGACCCCATCGGCATACGTCCGCTGTACTACGGCTATGACGAGAAGGAGTGTATCGTCTTTGCCAGTGAGGCTAAGAATCTGACACCCATCTGCAAGCATATCATGCCGTTCCCGCCCGGACATTACTATGAGGACGGAGAATTCATCTCCTACTGCGACATTGCCGATGTGCAGGAGGTCTGCCATGATGACCTTGAAACCGTTTGCAGGAATATCAGGGAGAAGCTGGTTGCCGGTGTCGAAAAACGGCTGATCTCCGACTCTAAGGTCGGATTCCTGCTGTCGGGCGGTCTGGATTCCTCTCTGGTATGCGCCATTGCCGCAAAAAAGAGCAGCACACCCATCCGTACCTTTGCCATCGGCATGGCAACGGATGCCATTGACCTGAAATATGCCCGTGAAGCGGCAGACTATATCGGCAGCGACCATACGGAAGTCATCATTACAAAAGAGGATGTGCTTGCTGCACTGGAGGATGTCGTACACCTGCTCGGTACTTACGACATCACCACCATCCGTGCAAGCATGGGCATGTACCTCGTCTGCAAGGCGATCCATGAGCAGACGGATATCCGGGTGCTGCTGACAGGAGAAATTTCGGATGAGCTGTTCGGTTATAAGTACACTGACTTTGCCCCCGATGCGGATGCATTCCAGAAGGAGGCGCAGAAACGTATCCGGGAACTGCACATGTATGATGTGCTGCGTGCGGACAGGTGCATTTCGGTCAACTCGCTCGAAGCAAGAGTGCCGTTCGGTGATCTGGACTTTGTGAGATATGTCATGGCTGTTGATCCCGAAATGAAACGCAACACCTACAACAAGGGAAAATATCTGCTGCGCCATGCATTTGAAGGTGATTATCTGCCGGATGAAATTCTATGGCGTGAGAAAGCTGCTTTCTCGGATGCAGTCGGGCATTCACTTGTGGATGACCTGAAAGCCTATGCGGAGGATCTCTACACAGATGCCGCATTTGAGGAACGCCGCAGGCACTACACCCATGCACAGCCATTCACAAAGGAGTCTCTGCTGTACCGGGAGCTGTTTGAGAAATACTATCCGGGACAGAGTGAGATGGTGGTGGACTTCTGGATGCCCAACAAGGCATGGGAAGGCTGCAACGTCAACGACCCGTCTGCAAGAGTACTGTCCAACTACGGCGCAAGCGGACAGTAACAGGCATCCTGCCGAAACAGATCGATCCTGTACCTGCGGCAAGGGGGAGCTTATGAACAAAGCTCCCCCTTGCTTGACTTTTCGGAGAGAAAGTGGTATAATGAGATCAGTAAGGAGTGTGATCCCAATGGCTGACGGCAAGGGCTATAACCGACAATACCGTGACCGGCTGTTCAAATTCATCTTCGGCAACCCTGATAATAAGGAATGGACTTTGAGTCTGTACAATGCTGTCAACGGATCGCATTATACCAACCCAGATGACATCCGGCTGACGACATTAGAGGATGCAGTGTATATGAACATGAAAAATGATGTGTCATTTCTCATTGCCGACACCATGAGTTTTTACGAACAGCAGTCCACATTGAATCCCAATATGCCGATGCGTTTCCTGATCTATGCAGGCATGGCATACAGCAGATATGTGGAGGAAAACAGGAATTATCATAAGTACAGCAGCAAACAGCAGAAAGCGCCTGCTCCGAAATGTGTATGTTTCTACAACGGCACTGCGGAGAAAGCGGACAGGATATATTTAAGGCTGAGCGATGCATTTGAGCCGGGAGCTGAACCGGACATTGAAGTGACTGTCACCATGCTGAATGTCAATTTCGGACATAATCAGATGCTGATGGAGGCATGCCGTCCGCTGAGGGAATATGCGTGGTTTGTGGAGAAGATACGAACGTATCGGAATGAGACAGGACTGTTGGAAGAGGCAGTAGACAGGGCATTTGCAGATCTGCCGGAAGATTCGATGCTGCTGCCGTTTCTGACTGCCAACCGTGCGGAGGTGAAGCGTATGTGTATCACAGAATATGATGAGGAAAGAACCTTTGCGGAGCAGAGAGAAGAAGGAAGAGCTGAAGGAAGAGCTGAGGGAAGAGCTGAAGGAAGAACTGAGGGAAAAGTAGAAGGTATGCTGCATGTTCTTATCGGACTGATCAAAGACGGCACGCTTTCACTGGCAGATGCGGCAAGAAGAGCAGATATGAGTATTGATGAATTTCAGAGAAAAGCTGGACTGAAAAACTGATCTGTCGGGAGTGAAGATTTCGTTCACAGAAAGTTTACATCTAACCCCATATATTTCACCATGCAAAACCGTATCATAAGCAGAACCGATCGCTGCTAAAAAGGAGGCTGCATGATGAAAAAATCAGCAATTTGTATTTTTGCACTCTGTCTGCTGACAGGGTGTACGGACAGTCAGGATGCCGGGGAAATGCCTGCCATTGTGATACTCTGCCGGACTGATCATTCAGATGAACTTCATGGGATGACTCAGGAGGAGATCGAAGCGCAGAAAATTGTAGTCAGGTCACTGGCATTTTATGACAGTGACGGGAACTACTATATCTCGGATGATCCGGATGTCTGGGCTATGGATAACCTGACACTGGCTGCGGAATATAAAGCCGGTCATCTTACTGAACAGCTCCGGTATTCCCGGAGCTGCGACCCACAGGAGCTTGCAGAGCAGTATGCAAAGCTGCAAAACACCTGCCTGAATGAGGAGTTTACGATCTGCTATCCGGAGGAGATGCCGGATGTGGAAGCATCATGGAGCGCATGGTATGGGTATTACTACGATCAGGATCATACCCTGCAATATCAGACGATACATGTAAACAAATGCATGACGCATATCAATACCGATAATGATGCCATCAATGAAGTGTATGACTGGTATGCATCCTCACTCCAGAAGGAAATCCTGCAATAGAACGCAAAAAAGAGGCAGCTTTCGGGCTGTCTCTTATACGGATTCTCCTTCGATCTGTTCACAAAGTCAATGGTTCCCTGATGAATCTGATGTCTGTCAGAGCGTCAGGGAATCAGTATTCAATGCCTTTCCTTGCCGGAATGCCTTTCTCATAAGGATGCCGGACTGCATGAATGTCGCTGACATAATCTGCCATTTCTAAAAACACCGCATCCGGATCACGTCCGGTCAGAACCAGCTCTGCCCTGCATTCCGTCACAAGCCGCATTGCCGCTTCCCTGTCAAGCAGCTTATGCCGCCATGCTGCAAAAAATTCATCCAGTACCAGCATTTCCGCCGGCATGTCCGCAGCCTGCTGTAAAAGCCGGTCGTGGCATGCCGTCACTGCTGCACGGGCGGCATCATCCATCTGAAAGGAAAAGCCATAGTCCCTGTCACAGCGCAGTACCGTGATCTCCGGAATGTGCAGCAAGCTGTTCAGCTCGGATGTGTGCCGTCCCTTCATGAACTGTACAATGCAAACATGCATCCCACTTCCGGCTGCACGCAGCGCAAGCCCCAGAGCTGCTGTGGTCTTGCCCTTGCCGTCACCGCAGTAGATGTGCAGCATCCTATCCCCTCTCATGGGCAGAACGGCTCAGCATGATGAGTCCTGCCACAAGCATGATGCTCCCTGCACCAATGGTCGCACTTGTCCCGACGATCTCAAAGAAACGTCTCCGCCGCAGCCTTTTTGACAGGCTCGCATACAGTCTTGCCTCGGTATCCACAATGCCATCCGCCGGATGTATCCGGAGGGTCGGTTTCTGCCGGCTGACATTCTCATAATTCTTATAGTACCGTCTGCAATTCTCACACCCCCGCAGATGCTGCCGCACTGCCCTTGCGCTTTCTTCGCTGACTAATCTGGAATGGTACAGCTCACATAGATCCATTGCGATCTTACATGTCATATTCATCCTGAATCGCCTCCATCATCATTTTCTTTGCCCGGTAATAGATCACTCTGGCGGAATTTTCGCTGATGTGCAGCGCATCTCCGATCTGGGCATAGCTCATATCCGCATACACACGCAGGATGGTCACATCCTGATACTTCTTCGGCAGTGTGCGCATTGCCTTTCTGGCACTCTCAAGCTGCATCTGCCGCTCTACCGTATCTTCCAGATGCTCTGTACTGCCTTCGCCGTACAGCTCAATGAGCTGCTCTGCGCTGAGACTTTCGATCTGGTGCTTGTTTTTTCGCAGATACCGGTAGTAGGTATGCTTGCCGATCGAGGCAAGCCATGTAAATACATCGCTGTCCCCCCGGAACCGGTGAAAGGACACGAATGCCTGATAGAATGTTTCCTGTGTCAGCTCCTCTGCTAAGTCACGGTTTCCTGTCAGCCTGAGCAGGAAGGCATAGATGCGGGGAAAGTATTCCTGATAGAGTGCTTCAAATTCCTGTTTCATGAGCACACCTCTGCTTTCTATTGATTTAGTGCCATGTAACGAAAAAATGTTACATGCCCGGACATCGTCAGAATGCACAAAATCGTGTTGTATAATTTACATAAGTTTGGCATATAAATCTGTAACAAATCCCTTTCCCGATGGTACTAAATGAATGGACAAAATTATTATCGGGAGGCTGTAAAATGAGTTTTCGTATCATGGGTACCGGCATGTATGTGCCGCCAAAGGTTGTGACAAATGATGATCTGTCACAGATCGTGGAGACATCGGACGAGTGGATCTCCAAACGTGTCGGCATCAGGGAACGCCATATCTCCGAAACGGAGTTCACCTCTGAAATGGGCGCAAAAGCAGCAAAGGCTGCCCTTGAAGATGCCGGCTGTCAGGTGGAGGACATCGACATGATCCTGTCAGCATCTGTCAGCGGTGAGACATCCTCTCCGTCTACTGCCTGCATGATCCAGCATTATCTGGGGGCGACCTGCCCGGCAATGGAGCTGAACGCAGCATGTGCGGCATTCCTCTATCTGCTCGAAACGGCAGCGGCTTATTTTGCACTCCATCAGGAATACCAGAAGATCCTTGTCGTCGGATGTGAGCGCATCAGCGGCATTTTAGACTGGAGCGACCGCAGCACCTGCGTCATTTTCGCCGACGGTGCAGGCGCAGCCGTACTGGAACGGGGCAGCAATTACCTCGATTCCATCTGCAATGTCAAAGGCGGCGATGATGTGATCAAGATCCCCCATGATATCGGCTGCTCTCCGTTCTTCAAACGGGAACAGGATACCCCCTATATCCATATGCAGGGACAGGAAACGTTCAAGTATGCTGTCAATTCCATTGCACAGGATATCACGACGCTCCTTGAACGCAATCACCTCACCATCGACGATATCGCATGGATCGTTCCGCATCAGGCAAATCTGCGTATCATTGACTTCTCAAGCAAGCGTCTGGGCATTGACCCGAAGAAGATGTTCGTCAACATTGAGAGGTATGGCAACACTTCAAGTGCTTCCGTCCCGATCGCACTGCATGAGCTGAAGGAAAGCGGACAACTGAAACGTGGAGACAAGATCATCCTTGTCGCATTCGGCGGCGGACTCTCCGATATGGCGTGTCTGCTTGAATACTGATCGGCGTATCCGGGTACAGCACCCGATACACATATATTATATCACAAAAAAGGAGTAAAGACAATGGTAAAGGAAAAAATTATTGCAATGCTGGCAGAGGCTACCGACACAGATGCTGCTGAGATCACCATGGAGACAAAATTCTCCGATCTGGGCATTGACTCTCTGGATATGACAGAGATGGCAATGGATCTGGAAGATGAATTCAGCATCGAGTTCACCCCCTCCCCTGAGCTGAACACAGTCGGCAAACTGGTCGAGGCTGTGGAGAAGCTGACTGCTGAGGCATAAGACAATGATGAGATCGCCTATTTGTGACATGCTGGGCATTCAGTACCCGGTGTTTCAGGGCGGCATGGCATGGATCGCTGACGGCAAGCTTGCCGCAGCGGTTTCCAATGCCGGCGGTCTTGGTATCATCTCGGCTATGAATGCAGATGCTGATTATGTAAGAGAACAGATCCGACTTGCAAAAAGTCTTACCGATAAGCCCTTTGGCGTGAATATAATGCTGATGAGTCCCTTTGCCGCAGCCTGTGCGCAGGTCTGTGCAGAGGAAAAGCCTGCCGTCGTCACCACTGGTGCAGGAAGTGCAGGCGCATATATCCCGATGTGGAAGGAAGCCGGGATCAAAGTCATTCCGGTCATTGCTTCCGTCTCGATGGCAAAACAGACAGAACGTGCCGGTGCGGATGCCGTCATTGCCGAAGGGCAGGAGTCCGGCGGTCATATCGGGGAGCTGACCACAATGGCACTTGTGCCGCAGGTCGTGGATGCCGTGAGCATTCCCGTGCTTGCCGCAGGCGGTATCGGCGACGGCAGAGGTATTGCCGCTGCGCTCATGCTCGGTGCTGCCGGTGTGCAGATGGGTACACGCTTCCTCGTGGCAAAGGAATGCGGCGTACACCAGAATTACAAGGACATGGTCCTCAAAGCTAAGGATATCTCCACACAGGTCACGGGCAGACGCTTCGGCGGCAATACCTGCCGGGGCATCAAGAACAGCTTTACACGGAATTTCGTCAAGAAAGAATATGCTCCCGAAGCTACCCCCGAAAGCATTGCCGATCTGGGCGCAGGGTCACTCCGGAAGGCTGCCGTTGACGGTGATGTGAAGGAAGGCAGTGTCCTTGCCGGACAGATCTCCGGCATGATCACAAAAGAACAGACCTGCGAGGAGATCATCAATGAGATCATGCAGGAAGCAGAAGCGTGCCTGAAAGGAGCAGCAGCATGGGTAAAATAGCATTCGTATTTTCCGGACAGGGCGCACAGCATGTCGGCATGGGGCAGGCATTCTATGAGCATATCCCTGCCGTAAAGGAACTGTATGACAAGGCAGAGGCACTCCGTCCCGGCACACTTGCGCAGTGCTTCACAGGTGATGGCACTGCCCTGAAACAGACGGAAAACACACAGCCCTGCTTATATCTTGCGGATATGGCAGCATGCCTTGCCATGATGGATGCAGGCATCCATCCGGAGGGCGCAGCTGGATTTTCCCTCGGTGAAATTCCGGCTTTGGCAGTCGGCGGTGCGTATTCCGCACTGGACGGCTTTCAGATCGCCATGAAGCGTGGTGCGGCAATGGCAAAGGCATCAGAGGGCGTGGAGGCATCCATGATGGCAGTTGTCAAGATCCCTTCCGAACAGGCAGAGGAGCTTGCAAAGCCCTATGACAAGATCTTCCCCGTCAACTACAATTCCCCCATGCAGCTCGTTTTCTCCGGCGACAAGGCACAGCTTGATGCCTTTGCAAAGGATGTCAAGGCTGTAAAGGGCAGGGGCGTGATGCTTGCTGTCAGCGGCGCATTCCATTCCCCTTACATGACTCCGGCAGTTGCACCATTTGCCAAGGAGCTGGAGCAGTTTGAGATCGTACCCCCCACAAAGGCTGTTGTCTATGCCAACTATACCGCTGCCCCCTATGAGGGCGACCCCAAAGCAACCATGCTCAGTCAGATCGACCATCCGGTACAGTGGGTGAAACTCATCCGGCAGATGGCTGCGGATGGGTATGATACGTTCGTGGAGACGGGCGTGGGCAACACCTTGCAGAAGCTCATCTCGCAGATTTTGCCGGATGCAAGAGTCTACAGGGTGGAGGACATGGAAAGCCGTGATGCGGCTGTGGCAGAACTGAAAGGAGCGGCAACATGCTGAAAGGAAAAACAGCCGTCATTACCGGCGGTACACAGGGCATCGGCTTTGCGATCGCAGAGACATTTGCTGACAACGGCGCAGACATTGCCATCGTGGACATCTGCCCGGCAGAAAAGGCTGCTCCGGCTGTGGAGAAGATCACTGCAAAGGGCGTGAAGTGCCTGTCTTATCAGTGCAATGTTGCCGACAGCACACAGGTCGCAGATGTCTGCAAGCAGATCTTGTCGGATTTTGGCGGTGTGGACATTCTGGTGAACAATGCAGGTATCACCCGTGACAATCTCATCCTGAAGATGAGTGAGAGCGATTTTGATGCGGTCGTGGACGTGAACCTCAAGGGTGCGTTCTATATGATCAAGAATTTCTATCGTCCCATGATGAAAAAACGCTATGGCAAGATCATCAGCATCAGCTCTGTGTCCGGACTGTTCGGCAATGCAGGACAGGCAAACTATTCGTCCTCGAAGGCAGGTATCATCGGTCTGACAAAGTCCACGGCAAAGGAACTGGCAAGCCGGGGCATCAATGTCAATGCCATCGCTCCGGGCTTTATTGCAACAAGCATGACGACGGCATTTCAGGATAATGAGGAGCTGAAAAATACCATCCCCATGAAGCGTTTCGGCAAGCCGGAAGAGATCGCACAGCTTGCACTGTTTCTGGCATCTCCCATGTCGGACTATATCACGGGAGAAGTCATCCGTGCAGACGGCGGCATGGCGATGTGACACAGTTCCTGAAATTCATTTCATCGAACAGTAACGCTGCTTTCAGCAGCTGCATTCCGATAGACTGTCTGTTCATTTGCAGTACAGACCCACTCGACAAAATCCGGGAAACAGAAAATATGATTCCGCAGGGCACTGGCTCTGCATACGTCAGGAGGCAAAACAATGAGAAGAGTAGTCATTACCGGTATGGGTACGGTCAACCCCATCGGCAACAGTGCGGAGGAATTCAAAGAGGCACTGTTTGCCGGAAAAAACGGCATCTCCCTCATCACACGATTTGATACATCGGAGCTGAAACATAAGGTCGCCGGTGAAGTCAAGGGGTTTGATGCTGCTGCTGTCATCGGCAAAATGACCGCACGCAAGACCGACCTCTTTACCCAGTATGCCCTTGCCGCTGCCAAAGAAGCAATGACACAGAGCGGCATTGCAGGCACATTGGAAAGTGATCGCATCGGTGTCTGCTTCGGTTCGGGCATCGGCGGCATTGAAACACTGGTGCAGGATCACAAGAACCTGCTCGAAAAGGGTGAACGCAAAGTCTCTCCCCATTTCGTCCCCAAAATGATCTATAATATCGCTGCCGGCAATATCGCCATCGAATACGGCGCAAACGGACCTTGTACTGCAGTTTCTACTGCATGTGCGACCGGTACGACTGCCATCGGTGAGGGCTACCGCACCATTCTGCATGGGTATGCGGATGCCATGATCTGCGGCGGCTCAGAAGCTGCCATCACCCCCCTCACGCTTGCTGGTTTTGGCAACTGTCAGGCACTGTCTGACTCCAACGATCCCGAAACGGCATGTACCCCCTTTGACAAGCGCAGGAGCGGCTTTGTCATGGCGGAGGGGGCAGGTGTACTGGTGCTTGAGGAATATGAGCATGCTGCTGCAAGAGGCGCAAAGATCCTTGCGGAAGTTGTCGGCTACGGCTCTACCTGCGATGCACACCATGTCACTGCGCCGGATCCGGACGCAAAGTATGTGGCAAAGGCGATCCTCGATGCCTGCCCGGAGGGAGCTGACCTCTCAAAGGTCTATGTGAATGCGCACGGCACGTCTACCCCCCTCAACGATAAGACCGAAACAACCGCTTTCAAGCGTGCATTCGGTGAGGATGCCAAGAAGCTGCACATCAGCTCTACCAAATCTATGACCGGTCATATGCTCGGTGCGACCGGTGCGGTCGAAGCGATCGCATCCGTTCTGGCACTGATGAACGATACCGTTCCGCCTACCATTCATCTTGAAGAAGCAGATCCGGAGCTTGACCTTGACTATACCCCGAATACCGCCGTGCAGACACCTCTCGAAATCGCACTTTCTTCCAATCTGGGATTCGGCGGTCACAATGCGGTCATTGCATTCAGAAAGGTGTGAGTTCATGACAAGAGAAGAGATCATGCACATCATTCCCCACCGTGACAATATGCTGCTGCTTGATGAGGCAGATGCCGCCGACGGCAAGGCTCACGGCAAACTGCATATCACGGGGGAGGAGTGGTTTCTGAAAGGGCATTTTCCGGGAAATCCGGTCGTGCCGGGTGTTATCCTCTGCGAGATCTTAGCACAGTCGGCATGTGTGCTGCTTGCGGAAAAGGCAGAGGGACAGACTCCCTTTTTCACCAGCCTTGATAAGGTGAAATTCCGCAATCCCGTCAAGCCCGGTGACACCTATGAGACGGAATGTGAGATCATCCGGAGCAAGGGACCGTTCTATTTCTGCAAAGGTAAGGGGACTGTGAACGGCAAAACTGCGGTCACAGCAGAATTTTCCTTTGCCCTCGTGCCGAAGGAGGAAGCATAATGGGGTTCTTTAATGAACTGGTCGGCAAAGTCAATGGCTCTGCCAAGATCAAATGTAAAAAATGCAGCTATGAAGATTCTGCCTATAATCTCATCAAGAACTACTATATCTGTCCGAGCTGCGGTCATTACTACCGTCTCTCCGGGCGTGACAGGATCGCACTGATCGCTGACAAAAAAACATTCAAGGAACAGGACAGCAAACTCGTCAGCAAGGATTTTCTCGAATTTCCCGGCTATCAGGATAAGCTTGAAAAGGCAAAAAGCACCACGAAGGAAAATGATGCCGTTGTCTGTGGTACGATGAAGATCGACGGCAGGGAATGCGCTGTGTTCGTCATGGACTCTCGGTTCATGATGGCAAGCATGGGTTCGGTCGTGGGCGAAAAGATCACACGGCTGTTTGAATATGCCACTGCCAATATGCTGCCGGTCATCGGCTTTACCGCATCCGGCGGCGCAAGAATGCAGGAGGGCGTTATCTCCCTCATGCAGATGGCTAAGGTCAGCGGTGCTGTCAAGAACCACAGCAATGCCGGTCTTCTCTATATCACGGTACTCACAGACCCCACCACAGGAGGTGTCACGGCAAGCTTTGCCATGCAGGGTGATATCATCCTTGCAGAACCGAAGGCACTGGTCGGCTTTGCAGGACGCAGAGTCGTGGAACAGACGACCAAAAGCCAGCTGCCGGATAATTTCCAGAGTGCGGAATTTCTGATGGAACATGGCTTTGTGGATGCCCTTGTTCCCCGTCCGGAAATGCGTGACACGCTGTCACGTCTGCTGAAGATCCACGAAGGGAGGGCATGAGCATGGATGCCTATGAAAAACTGAAAACTGCCCGGAAAAACGGCAGACCTACAGGTGAGGCTTATGTCACGGAGCTGTTCACGGATACCCTCGAACTGCACGGCGACAGACGGTTTGCGGACGACCTTGCGATCATGGCTGGTGTGGGCTTTTTAGGCAAGTATCCGGTGACTTACATCGCCATGGAAAAGGGTACGGATCTCCAGAGTCGTATGGTGCGCAATTTCGGCTGTCCGAAGCCGGAAGGCTACCGTAAGGCACTGCGGCTGATGAAGCAGGCAGAAAAATTCCACAGACCTGTGATCTGCTTTGTGGATACGCTGGGTGCATATCCGGGTGCAGATGCGGAGGAACGTGGACAGGGTCAGGCGATCGCAGAGAGCATCATGGAAATGATGGGACTGCACACGCCGGTCATCTCCGTCGTCATCGGTGAGGGCGGCAGCGGCGGTGCGCTTGCGCTGGCAAGTGCAAATAAGGTCTATATTCTGGAACATGCTGTCTACTCCGTCATTTCACCGGAGGGGTGCGCCTCCATCCTCTGGAAGGAAGCAACGCAGGAGAATGTCGCAAAAGCAACAGAATGCCTGCACATCACTGCTGAGGATATGAAGGCTCTCGGTGTGGCAGAAGCTGTGATCGAGGAGGATTTTGACAATTTTTCGGAGATGTGCAGAGGGATAAAACAGCGTCTGATCAAGTCACTTGATAAGCTCACGGCACTCTCTGATGAAGAATTATTGGCACAGCGGTATCAGAGATTCCGCAGCTTCGGCAACTTTGATCAGACAAACAAATAACTGAAATGCTGAACCCATATATATACAGGAGGATATAATAAGTATTATGGAACCGCTTTTTCATAAGTTCTGCACTGCTTCGTTCGATGAGAACGGTCAGTTCAGCGGACTGGAGCTGCATTATGAAGATAACTTCAATTTCGGTTATGATGTCGTGGATGCCATCGCCGATGAAGAACCGCAGAAGCGTGCTGTGCAGTGGTGTGATGAATTTGGGAACGAGAAGATGCTGACATTCGGCGATATCAGCCGGCTTTCCTCACAGGCAGGTGCATTCCTGCTTGCACAGGGTATCCGGAAGGGCGACCGTGTCATGGTCATGCTGAAACGGCATTATGAATACTGGTACATTGCTGTTGCGCTGCACAAGATCGGGGCTGTACTCGTTCCGGCTACGCATATGCTGCGTGTACACGACATTACCTACCGCATTCAGGCTGCGGATATCAAAGCGATCATTGCGGCAGAGAGCATGGATCTCTGCGATCGTATCCGGGAGGCAGCGGCAGAGGTAGCGCAAAAGCCGATGCTGTATACTGTCCGTGAGGAGCGTGAGGGATATGTCCGCATAGATGACAAGCTTGACAGCTATCCGGAAAGGCTTGCACGCATTCCGACGACCATCTCTGATGAATTTCTGATCTACTTCACATCCGGCACGACAGGCAATCCGAAAATGGCTAAGCATATCTATTCCTATCCGCTCGGTCATATGGTGGCTGCGGAATACTGGCACTGTGTGCAGAATGACGGGCTGCACCTGACTGTTGCCGATACCGGATGGGCAAAATGCTCGTGGGGCAAGATCTACGGACAGTGGCTCTGCGGCACGGCTGTCATGGTGTATGAGTTTGAACGGTTCCATGCGGAGCAGATGATGCAGGTGCTTGAAAAGTATCAGGTCACGACCTTCTGTGCGCCGCCGACGCTGTACCGGCTCATGGCTAAGACCGGCATCCGGCGTGAAGCGTTTGCAAGTGTAAAGCATGCTTCCACAGCAGGTGAGGCATTGCAGGAGGAGATCATCCGGCTGTTCTATGATGCGACGGGGCTGGAGATCATGGAAGGCTTCGGGCAGAGTGAGACAACACTGATCATCGGCAATTTTGCCGGTATGCACCCCAAGCGTGGTTCGATGGGCAAGCCGAATCCCCTGTATCATGTCGTCTTGGTAGATGAGAACGACAACCCGGTCAAGGCTGGCGAACAGGGCGAGATCTGCATTGACACAAGGGAACGTATGCCCGAAACACTGTGTATCTGCTACATCAACAATGATGATGCCAATGAGCGTTACTGGCGCAATGGGCTGTACCATACCGGCGATACGGCATGGTACGATGAGGACGGGTATTACTATTACATCGGACGTGTGGACGATGTGATCAAATCAAGCGGCTACCGGATCGGTCCGTTTGAGGTGGAGAGCGTTCTCATCCAGCATCCGGCTGTACTGGAATGCGCCATTACGGGTGTGCCGGATGAGGAGCGGGGCTATCTCGTCAAGGCAACGGTCGTGCTTTGCAATGGCTATGAACCGACTGAGGAGCTGAAAAAAGAGTTGCAGACATTTGTCAAGGAACGGACTGCACCTTATAAGTATCCCCGTATCATCGCCTTTACCAATGCACTTCCCAAGACCACGAGCGGCAAGATCATGTACAATGTGCTGCGTGCGCAGGATGCCAAAAAATAATTCTCCTGCCTTTCCGGGCAGACAGAAACAATGGATGATACTTTCTCCCGATACGGTTTATGCTGTGTCGGGAGATCTTGTGTATCTGCGGCTGCCGCTCCATCACTGCTGAAAAGTGTCGATATTCCATGAAAATGTCAAACACGGAGTACTTTTTGTTACTTTGATTTGTACATGTCGCATATTGACTTGTTTTGCCGGAAATGATATAATGAAGAATGAAGGAGTTTATTTTTCACACCGATAACAGAAAAGAGGTATAATCATGAAAAGGAAGAACACAAGAAAGATCGCTGCCGGCGTTCTTGCAGCGGCTCTCACTTTGCAGGGGGCTGCCGTTACGGTAATGCCTGCATTTGCTGATGAGACGGACAATACTTCGCAGGTCACACCTTCGGAGGATACCACTCCTGAGACAACAGAGGATACCTCTGCCGATACAGCAGATACCTCTGAAGATACAACTGACCCGACTGAACCGTCTGACAATACAGTACAGGATGCTATGGCTCTTACGGATGGCACAACTGTTCCTTCCGAAATGACACAGGGGGCTACCCTCATTGTGAAGGGTACTGTCACATCCGCATCGTCTGCGATCACTTCGCTCGATGTCGGTATCTACGATGCAAGCGGCAACACCGTCTACATCGGTACTGCCCTCCCGAACAGCACTTCCTATGACCTCAACCGTATGGACAGATACATTACCTTCGATAAGCTCACTCCCGGTACTTATACTTATAAGGTAACTGCTACCAATGCCACCTACACCAGCTCTGTCCTCACAGAGCAGAGCTTTACTGTTGTCAGCAGCTCTCCGTCCGATACAGAGGATACCATCACTGCTTCCAATGTCACCACCATCCCCTCTGAGCTGAAAAAGGGCGATTCTGTCATTATCAAGGGAACACTGACTTCCTCTGTCTCCAATATCACTGACGTAAGCGTCGGTATCTACAATGACAGCAATTCTGAGATCGTTGCCTTCAACTTCCATCCGAATGCCAAGACCTTCGACCTCAACAGTGCCGATGCTGCCCTGACCTTCAATACGCTCCCTGCCGGGACTTATTATTTCAGGGTCGTTGCTTCCAACAGCACGAAAACAGATCTGAGTATCATTGAGCAGACATTCACGGTCATGGACAACTCTGCTGAAGATCCCAACGGCTCACAGCAGCCCTCTGATGCACTGACACTGACCGGCGGTACAGAAATTCCGGATTCCATTGATCAGGGGTCTGTGATCACGGTGAAGGGGACTGTCTCCTCTGCAACTACCATCACTTCCCTGACCGCAGGTATCTATGATGCAAATGGTACGCTTCTGTCCGGAAAGACCATCTCTCCACAGGCTTCCACCTATGACCTGAGCGGTCTGGACAGCATCATCAGCTTCAATACACTTGCTGCCGGAACCTATACCTTCTCCGTGACTGCTTCCAATGAGACAAATACCGATGTCTCCCTCTACAAGAAAACATTTACCGTCAATGCCGTTGCTGCCATGGATACCCTGAGCATCACGGATGCATCTGAGATCCCTGAGAGCATCGAACCCGGAAAGGCTGTGAATGTAAAGGGTGTTGTGTCCTCTGCATCATCTGAGATCTCCTCCCTGACGGCTGGTGTCTATGACGAGAGCGGCAAGATGATGACCGGAAAGACCGTTGAACCCAAGGCTAAGACCTATGACCTGAAAGCTCTGGACAATGATGTGGAATTCAGCAAGCTTGCTGTCGGCTCTTACACCTTCAGCGTGACGGCTACCAATGCTGCCAACAAGGACTATAAGCTCCTTGAAAAAAGCTTTAAGGTCGCTAATACCACCACTGTTCCCTCCGAAACCGATAAGCTCACCATCACAGGCGGCAATGATGTGCCTTCTTCCATCAAAAAGGGCGATGTCATGACGGTGACCGGCACGGTCACATCCGCTTCGTCCGATATCACTTCGCTGACTTGCGGTGTCTATGATTCTACCGGAAAATTTGTGACCGGAAAGGTGATCGTGCCCGGTGCAGGTACCAAGAGCTATAACCTGAGCAATCTTGACAGCTACATCGAATTCAACAAACTGCCCGTCGGTACTTATATTTTCGCTGTCATCGCAAGCAATAATGCCAATAAAGACTATGCCCTCGTCAGCAAGCAGTTCACCGTCACCGACGGCACCAGTACACCACAGAGTGAAGATAAACTGTCCATCAGCGGCGAAACGAAAGTGCCTGCAAACCTTGAAGCCGGCAAGAGTCTGAATGTGACCGGCATTGTTACCTCCGCTTCTTCCAACATCACTGCCCTCACCTGCGGCGTGTACGATAAGAAGAACAACAGCTTCGTGACCGGCAAAACCATTGTCCCGAATGCCAAGAGCTATGACCTCAAAAATCTGGACAGCTATGTGGAATTCAATAAGCTCCCGGCAGGGGATTATATCTTTGCTGTCATCGCAAGCAATGCCAACAACAGCAATTTTGCTCTCGTGAACCAGTCCTTCACTGTCGGCGGCAACAGCAGTCAGCAGACTCCCAACACTGATGACAAGCTCACCATCACAGGCGGCACCAATGTGCCCGATACCCTCGAAAAGGGCAAGGCACTGAGCATTACCGGCACTGTCACCTCTGCATCCTCCAATATCACCTCGCTGACTTGCGGCGTGTACAACAAGGATACCAGCGAATTTGTGACCGGAAAGACCGTTGTACCGAATGCCAAGAGCTATGACCTCAAAAATCTGGACAGCTATGTGGAGTTCAACAAGCTCCCCGACGGCAACTATACCTATGCTGTCATTGCTACCAATGCTGCCAATACCAATTATGCCCTTGTCAACAAGGAATTCAAGGTCGGCAACGGCAACAGCAGTCAGCAGACTCCCAACACTGATGACAAGCTCACCATCACAGGTGGTACTACAATTCCGGACAACATCGCACAGGGTAAGGCTCTGAGCATCGGCGGTACAGTCACGTCTGCATCCTCTAACATGACTGCCCTTACTGCTGGTGTATATGATGCGAACGGCAATTTTGTGACCGGCAGAACCATTGCTCCCAATGCCAAGTCCTATAACCTGAAAAATCTGGACAGATACATTGAATTTAACAAGCTCTCCGCAGGAAAATATCGCTACTGCGTCATTGCTACCAATTCTGCCAACAAGAATTATGCCCTCGTGAACAAGGAGTTTACTGTCGGCGACAGCGGACAGACACCTCCTGCTTCTTCAGATGATAAACTGAGCATCACCGGCGGTACGGCAATTCCGGATCAGATCGCTGTCGGTAAGGCTGTCAGCATCCGTGGTACTGTCTCCTCTGCATCCTCCAACATCACCTCCCTGACGGCAGGTGTCTACGATGCAAGCGGCAAGCTCGTCACCGGTAAGACCGTTTCCCCGAATGCAAAATCCTACAATCTGCACAATCTTGACAATGACATCATCTTCAACAAGCTCTCCGCAGGGAAATATGAATACAAGGTCGTTGCCACCAATTCCGGTAACTCCAATTATACAGTCTATACCAAGTCCTTTACCGTCGGTGACGGCGGCAGTTCCGGCGGTCAGCAGAATACCGACGACAAGCTGACCATCTCCAATGGCACCAACATCCCCGATAGCATCGCACAGGGCAAGGCTCTGAGCATCGCAGGTACGGTTTCTTCCGCATCCTCCAATATCACTGCCCTGACCGCAGGTGTGTATGATGCCAACGGCAATTTTGTGACCGGCAGAACCATTGCCCCCAATGCCAAGAGCTATGACCTGAAAAATCTTGACAGATACATCGAATTCAACAAGCTCTCCGCAGGTACGTACAGCTACTGCGTCATTGCCACCAACTCCGGCAATACCAACTATGCCCTCGTGAATAAGAAATTCACTGTCGGCAACGGCGGCAGCTCCGGCGGTCAGCAGAATACTGACGACAAGCTCTCTATTTCCGGCGGCACAAGTGTGCCGGATACCCTCGCAAAGGGGAAGGCTCTGAGCGTGACGGGTACAGTCACCTCTGCATCTTCCAATATCACGTCCCTGACGGTCGGTGTCTATGATGTCGCAACGAAGAAATTCATGACCGGAAGAACCGTTGTCCCCAATGCCAAGAGCTATAATCTGCATAATCTTGATAATTATGTAGAGTTCAACAAGCTCCCCGAAGGCACTTATACCTATGCTGTCATTGCTACCAACGCAGGCAACACCAACTATGCCCTCGTCAACAAGGAATTTAAGGTCGGCAACGGCGGCAGCTCCGGCGGTCAGCAGAATACTGACGACAAACTCTCTATTTCCGGCGGCACGAATGTGCCCGATAACCTCGCAGCCGGTAAGGCACTGAATGTTACAGGTATCGTCACTTCCGCATCCTCCAATATCACTTCCCTGACATGCGGCGTGTATAACAGAGATACGCAGAAGTTTATCACCGGCAGAACCATTGCCCCCAATGCCAAGAGCTATGACCTGAGAAAGCTTGACAATTATGTGGAGTTCAATAAACTCCCTGCCGGCAATTATACCTATGCTGTCATTGCCACCAATGCAGGCAACACCAATTATGCCCTCGTCAACAAGGCATTTACTGTCGGCGGCAGCAGCAGTGGTCAGTCCAGCACCAGCGATGCCCTCACGATTTCCGGCGGCACATCCGTTCCGGGTACTGTCAGCAAGGGAAAAGGTGTGATCGTGCGTGGTACAGTCAGCTCCGCATCCTCCAACATCACTTCTCTGACAGTCGGTGTGTATGATGCAAACGGCAAGCTTGTGACCGGCACGACCGTCAACCCCGGTGCCAAAACATATGACCTGAGCAGAGCAGACAGCAGCGTCCGGTTTGATCAGCTCGCAGCAGGCAGCTACACCTACAAGGTAACAGCAACCAACAGCGGCAATTCCGGATATGTTCTGGTAAATCAGAGCTTTAAGGTACAGTAAGTACAGTAAGCAAAAACATCCCCCGATGCAGTGCATCGGGGGATGTTTGTATCATGCCGTACAGGCGTTATTTCATGTCGATATAGCTCCAGTATCCTTTCAGGTATACGCCGCCCGAAATGACTGTCAGCAGCACGGAAATTACCACTAAAACCAACAGCACCATGTAGATCATGCCGCTGATGGAAAATGCGATCCATTCTGTCAGTGTCAGCGCAAGCAGGAGCAGCACGATCGTCACCATAGTGAATGCCGTTTTGAGCTTGCCCCAGATGCCGGCTGCCACCACAACGCCCTTTTCTGCCGTCACAAGCCGCAGTCCCGACACCATAAATTCCCTTGCTGCAATGATCGTCACGGCAATGCCGTTGACCGGCATCCCGTCAATGTCTGCCAATGCTGCCAGTGCCGCAAGCACCAGTATCTTATCTGCCAGCGGGTCGGCGAATTTGCCGAATGTTGTCACCAAATTGTGCTTTCTTGCAATGTTGCCGTCCAGTGCATCTGTGACAGATGCCGCCGCAAACAACACCAGCGAGATCGTGTAGTGATACGGAAACACTGCATACATGCAGACCAGAAAAATCGGCACGATAATGATTCGCAGCAGTGTCAGCTGATTCGGCAGATTCATGCGATCACCTCTCCAAGCAGATCATAGTCCAGTGTTTCTGTGATGTGCAGCTTGACATAGTCCCCGACTTGCAGCGGATGCTCCGAGGTGAAAAATACCTTCCCGTCAATATCCGGCGCATCTGCCTTCGTCCGTCCGAAATAACACTCTGCCCACCGGTCAAATCCTTCTACAACAGCGTCCATAACGGTATCGACCTGCTGTGCATTGTAGGCATTGCTGATTTCTGCCTGCTGCTCCATGAGAATGTCAGCACGGTGCTGCTTTGTTTCCTCATCAAGCTGTTCCGGGAAGTCGGCTGCCTTCGTGCCCTCCTCCTGAGAATAGGCAAAGCATCCCAACCGTTCAAACCGCATCTCCTGCACAAATTCCGAAAGCTCCGTGAACTGCTCCTCTGTCTCTCCCGGAAACCCCGTGATGAGCGTGGTGCGCAGGACAATGCCCGGAATGCGCTCCCGCAGTTTCCGGATGAGAGCTATCAGCTCTGCCTTCGTACTCTTTCGGTTCATGCGGCGCAGAATGTCGTCATTGCAGTGCTGGATGGGGATGTCCAGATACTTCACAAGTTTCTCTTCCCTCGCCATCACGTCGATCAACGCATCCGTGATGCGCTCCGGATAACAATACAGCACCCGTATCCAGCGCAGCTCCTCGATCTGGCACAGCTTTGTCAGCAGCTCCGGCAGTTTTCCCTCTCCGTACAGCTCCTCGCCATAGCGTGTGGTATCCTGTGCAATGACACATAACTCCGTCACGCCTGCCTGTGCAAGCTGACGTGCTTCCGCAAGTGCCGTTTCCATCGGGACGCTGCGGTATTTTCCTCGTATCATCGGGATGGCACAGTAGGTGCAGCAGTTGGAACAGCCCTCTGCGATCTTCAGATAGGAGAAAAACGGCAGTGTCGAAATGATGCGCTCTCCGTCCAGCTCCATTTCCGATTTCGGCGCAAAACGGACGATATGCTCCCCGTGCAGCACCTTGTCCAGAATCTCTACAATGTCCTTGTTGTCGCCGATCCCGATGACGGCATCTGCCTCCGGAAATTGTGCTGCGGCTTCCTCACGGTAACGTTCCGTCAGACAGCCGGTGAGAATGAGCTTCTTTACTGTGCCCTCCTCCTTCAGCCGTCCGATCTCAAGAATCGTCTCGATGGCTTCTTCCTTTGCTGACTGGATAAAGCCGCAGGTGTTGACGACTGCCACATCCGATTCTCCGAATTCTGTCACCAGTTCATACCCATGCATGCGCAGTTTTTTCAGCATCCGTTCCGAATCTACCAGATTTTTGCTGCATCCAAGAGACACCATGCCTACCTTGATTGCCATACTTATTCCTCCCAGTCCGCAAAATAGTCCTCAATCGCATTCTTCACACTCCGGTAATCATATCCGAGACGGAGCATGCCGGCAATGACCTTCTTACGGGCTTTGAGATCGTCCGGGTCTGTAAGATCTCTGCCGTATTTCCGCTCCAGTACCTCCGGAATGTTCTCCTCGGCTTTCTCCTCAAGTGGTGCTAAAAACTCCTCCACAAGTTCTTTGTCCAGTCCCCGTTTCAGCATCTCCTGCCTTGCACGGAAAATACCGTAACGCTTGCGCTCCACCAGATGTTCTGCCAATTTTTCAGCATAGCGGCGATCGTTCAGGTATCCCTCCTCCGTCAGCGCATCCACGATTTTCTGACAGAGTGCCTTGTCCTGATAGGTCTGCATCAGCTTGCGGTACAGCATCGTCCGGGAATAGTCCCTTTCATCCAACAAATGACATGCTCTCCGGTAGCCCCTGCGGTAACGGGACTGCTCATGCAGTGTACACAGCGTTTCCTCCGGCACATGCATCCCTGCTTTGATGGCATACTGCTCCATAAGGCTGCCGTCCAGTTCATAGACGGCATCCCCTGTGTGGACTTCATAATAAGCTCGGGTGCGGATAATTTCTGTAATGTACATACTCACTCATCCGTCGGATCAAATTCTTCAAAATCATCATCCGCCCCGATGTCCTCGTCAGAAATGACAGGCTGCGGCGGTGCGGCTGCTGTCTCTTCCTTCGTGTCCGCAGCGGTATCTTCTTCCCCTTCTCCCTCACTGGAAGACAGGTCGATCTGATCAATACGTTCCATGATCTTGGCTTCCACTTCCTTGCGGAATTCCTCATTGTCAATGAGCATCTGCTTGGCGTTGTCACGTCCCTGTCCAAGCTTATTTCCCTCATAACTGAACCATGAGCCGCTCTTTTTGATGATGTCCAGTTCCACTGCAAGGTCCATGATCTCGCCGATACGGGAGATACCCTGTCCGTAGATGTTGTCAAACTCACATTCCCGGAACGGTGCTGCGACTTTGTTCTTGACGATCTTTACCTTCATGCGGTTGCCGATGGGCATGGAGCCGTCCTTGATGACCTCACCCTTGCGCACATCCATGCGGATGGTAGCATAGAATTTCAGCGCACGTCCGCCGGGCGTTGTCTCCGGATTGCCGTACATAACGCCGATCTTCTCACGGATCTGGTTGATAAAGATGGCAACACATCCGGTTTTTGCAATGACGGATGTCAGCTTGCGCATTGCCTGCGACATGAGACGGGCAAGCTGTCCGACATGGGAATCTCCCATTTCACCGTCAATTTCGGCTTTTGTCGTCATGGCAGCAACAGAGTCCACAACAAGCACATCAATTGCACCCGAACGCACAAGCTGTTCTGCGATCTCCAGTGCCTGCTCACCGCTGTCCGGCTGCGACACCAGCAGATTGTCGATGTCCACACCCAGCGCACGGGCATATTTCGGATCAAGGGCATGCTCCACGTCAATGAAAGCTGCTTCGCCGCCCATCTTCTGTGCCTCTGCGACGATGTGCAGGGCAACGGTCGTTTTACCGGAGCTCTCCGGACCAAACAGCTCGATGATGCGTCCCCTCGGTACGCCGCCCACGCCAAGTGCTAAGTCCAGTGTCAGCGAACCGGTCGGAATGACTTCCACATCAATCTTCTTTTTCTCTCCGAGCCGCATGACTGCGCCCTCTCCATAGGTCTTTTCTATCATTTTCAGTGCCTGATCCAGAGCTTTCTTCTTTTCCTCCTGTGAAGCAGGTGCCTGATACATCTGTGTTTTTTTCTCTTTTGCTTTTCCCTTTGGCATACGATCTTCCTCCTGAATGATTATTTTTCACCGAGTACGACCCGGTCATGGTTTGCTGCATCCTGCAATGTGCGGATGTTCCGGAAACCGGCATCCTCCATGAAGGACTGCACAGCTTCTGCCTGCGTCTCACCGATCTCATAGGCAAGCAGTCCGGACGGACGGACTGCCCTCTTCCAGCATCGGGTGAGTTTCCGGTAGAAATGCAGACCATCCTTGCCGCCTGCAAGTGCGATCGCAGGTTCATGCTGTATCTCCGTCTGGAGTGTCTGCATTTCGGCATCGGACAGGTACGGCGGGTTGCTCACTATGACATCAAACTGCCCCATGTCCGGATACTGCTGTAAGGCATCCGCCTGATGCCAGATGATCTCCAGTCCGTGACAGGCTGCATTCTTCCGTGCATACACAAGCGCATCCGCACTGATGTCCATGCCGTGTACCTCCGCACAGGGCAGACGGGCTTTCAGTGCCAGCGCAATGCAGCCGCTCCCCGTGCATATGTCCAGTATACGCAGCGGCACGTTGTCTCTGCACCGCCCCAGTACCGCATCTACCAGTGTCTCTGTGTCCGGTCTTGGAATGAGTACGCCCTTCCCTACATACATCCGCATTCCGTAAAATTCCCATTCTCCTAAGATATATTGCAGTGGCTCTCCACAGGCACGCCGCTGCACCATGTTCCGGATGGGGTTTTCATCCTCTGACTCGATTCCATGCGTCATCAGTGTTTCCAGTCTTTTCCCCGTCACCTGCTCCATCATGCACCGCACATCGAATGCAGCATCCGGGATGCCATGTGTCTCTAAAAATGTCGTCAGCTCTGCCCTGAGACTGCTTGCTCCGATCACCATTGGTCATCCTCCTGATCCTCCGGGATGCATGGCGTCATGGCAGCAATGGCGATCTCGATCTGTGAGTCGCTCGGCTCTTTTGTGGTGATGCGCTGCAATTGCAGTCCGGGGAAGGAGAGGATCTTCGTGAACCAGTTGTCATGCCGCCCGGCAAACTGAATGGCTTCAAACGAACATCCCACCGTCAGCGGCAGCAGCAGAATGCTGCAAAGAAACCGCTGCCACGGCACTGTAAACGGCACAAGGCACATCACCAGAATGCTGATGAAAAGTGTCAGAAAGATAAAACTCGTGCCGCACCTCGGATGCAGACGAATCTGCTTCTTCACATTCTCCACCGTCAGCGGCAGCCCTGCCTCAAAGCAAGCGATCGTCTTGTGTTCTGCACCGTGGTACTCATAGATGCGGCGGATGTCCTTCATCAGGCTCGTGACCGCCATGTATCCCACAAAGATGGCGATCTTGATGATGCCCTCCGCAAAAGAACGCACCACCCGGTTCACCGTCAGCAGCGGTATCAGATTCACCACCCACTTCGGCAGAAAGAAAAATGCCCCGAATGTGATCACAAGGCTGATGACCATGAACACACCCATTATGACTTCGACGGTCTTTTCCGTGAAGTGTGCATCAAGCCACTGCTCGAATTTTGACGGGGACTCGTCCTCCTCCTCTGTCTCCTCTTCCGTCATCTGCTTCTCTGCCGACTTCATCAGACAGCGGTATCCATCCACCATCGAAAAGACAAAGCTGTATACGCCCCGTATCAGCGGTACTTTTCTGTACCATGCCTTCTTTGCCGGCAAGTCCCATGTTTCGACATCGATCGTCCCGTCCGGCAGCCGGCATGCCATCGCTCCGGTAAATGCCCCTTTCATCATGACACCTTCGATGAGTGCCTGTCCGCCGATCTTGCTCTTATGCGGCGCAAAAGGCTTTTGTTCCTTGCTCATAGATGCTCCTTTACTCTGTTTCTTCCGGTTTTCTGCCCGGCGGCAGCGTGATGGTAACGGTCGTGCCGATTCCCTCCTCGCTGGCAATATCCAACGAGCCGTCATGCTCCCGGATGATCTCATCCGCCACGGCAAGCCCGATGCCCGAACCACGCCGGGTGTGGTTCGGTTTGTAGAATTTGGTCTTGATCTTCGGCAGGTCGGATGCCTTGATGCCGCAGCCCGTATCGGATACGCTCACCACGATCTTCCCCTGCCGTTCGGTCGCTTCGATATGCACCTGACCGCCGGGGTCAGAATACTTGATGGCATTGTCAATGACATTGATGAACACCTGCCGGATGCGGTTCTTGTCTCCGTAGAGAAAGGGCAGCATCTCCGGTTCATCGTAGGTGATATGGATCTGCTCCCGTGCTGCCTTATCCATATAGATCAGCACGGCATCGCCCAGCTCTGCAAGCACATCCATCGTGTCCTTCTGCAAGGTGAAATGCCCCGACTGCATCCGGGAGAAATCAAGCAGTTCCTCCACCATCTGCGACAGACGCTCCGTTTCGTTGATGATGACATTCATCCCCTTGTGGAGCATTTCAGGGTCATTGTCGGTATAGATCGTCTCTGCCCAGCCCTTGATGGCGGTCAGGGGGGTGCGCAGCTCATGCGACACGGACGAAATAAATTCGTTCTTCATCTCCTCTGCCGTGGACAGCTCATCTGCCATGTGGTTGATGGCAGTGCAGAGATCGCCGATCTCGTCATTGCCATCATAGCGGATACGTGCCGAAAAATCGCCCTTTGCAAATTTAGCAGCCGAGCTGCTCACCTGCGTGATCGGACGGATGATGCTGCCGACAAAGTAAATGCCGGTCACGACCAGCAGCAGCAGGATCGCCGCACAAATGACAGTCGATGCAATTGTGATGGTCGTGATGGTGGCATCCACCTCTGTCAGGGATGACACCACACGGATGGCACTGTATTCTGTGCTGAACGACGAAATGTCCACGCACACTGCCATGATCTTCTCTCCACGCTCAGACTTTCCGACCCAGTAGCCGTCTCCGCCGTTCAGAATGCTCTCATAGTCCGGCAGATAGGCATCCCCTTCCGGTGAAAAGCCGGAAGATGTCAGGATGACACGTCCCTTGCCGTTGACTGCCATCAGTTCCATCTTGTCCTTCGCTGAAAAGCTCTCGAAGGTATTGCGCAGTTCCGGAGAAAGGTTCGTTTCCGAATCCTGCTCATACCGGGACAGGATGTTGACAACGCTTGTCAGCTCCGCAGTCAGCTTCTGGCGTGCGCCGACATAGTAAAAGGTCTGGACTGCATAGACAAAGCTCAGCTCCACTATGATGATGATCAGCACGATCACACCTAAGTTATTTGCGATCCATCGGCGCAGCAGCGTGCGTTTCCGGGTGTTACGCCTTGTCATTCCACTTGTAGCCATAGCCCCAGATGGTGACGATATACTGCGGATTGGACGGTTCATCCTCGATCTTCAGCCGGATGCGGCGGATGTTCACGTCCACGATCTTATAGTCGCCGTAATAGTTCTCACCCCAGATATGCGCCAGAATGCTGGCTCTGTCAAGGGCAGTATTCTTGTTGTTCATGAAGTATTCAAGGATCTGATACTCCACCTGCGTCAGGTCAATGGGCTTGCCGTTCTTGGAGACTGTGCGGCTTTTCAGGTTCAGGGTGAACGGTCCGGACTCGATCACGGGGCTGGAATCATCATGGATGAAACTCATGCACACACGCCGGTAGATGGCATCCACCCTTGCTGTCAGTTCCGACAGGGAGAAGGGCTTGGTGATATAATCATCTGCGCCGATCATCAAGCCGCTGACCTTGTCCATTTCCTGTGTCCGTGCGGTCAGCATGATGATGCCGAGCGTGGAGCTTTTCTCACGCAGCCGCTTGCAGACCGTGAACCCGTCAATGCCGGGCATCATGATGTCAAGGAGTACAATATCAAAGTTGCCGTTCTCCTCATCAAATTTCTGCAATGCCGATTCGCCGCTGTTTACATCCACCACTTCATAACCGGCACGCTTCAGGTTGATGACCACACAGTCCCGGATGACATCTTCATCTTCACAAACAAGAATACGTTTCATTGGTTTCTCTCCTTTATTTCATCAGTTCAAAAAACGGAAACAGAGCAGCAGACTTCCGAATGTGACGGAAAGCTCCTCGTCCTGTTCCGCACGCACCAGATAGCTTGCTGTCCCCTTGCTGTGCATCAGCCGGAATCCGTCGTCGAGATGCTCGTTGCGGTCAGCCTCGTCATAGGCAACATAGAGCCGCAGCAGCACGGGCATATCATCCGTCCATTCGCCGCTGTAGGCAACAAACTGTGTCTCCCCGCTGACTGTATCATACCGGACTGTTACCTTGTTCTGCCATTCCTCCGGAAACAGGAAACAGTAACCACGGCTGGTGCTGTAATAGCTGTAGTGTTCTGTATAGATACGTTCATTCTCCATCATCATCCAGCGTGTCTGCCGCATCTGTTCGGATTCGGCAGCACTCTCATACCCCAGAAAGACAGACTGTACCGGGATCTCCGGCACGCCGTCTCCGTCCACATCGAGACAGCCCAGTCCTACCCGGCGCACAGTGTCCTCTGCCTTCCTGCCGCAGCGTTCAAGCAGATTGACAAGCTGTGTGTCCTCCATGCTCACGATCTCTGTCTGGACATTGGACGTGCCTGTCAGGGCATCAATATAGAGCGCAACTCTCCCGTCGGGCATTGTGCCATAGAGAATCTGGCTGTAGTCGGTGTAGTTATCACGGAAGTCATAGCGGTATTCATGGTAAATGCCATCCTCTGCCAACCGGTAGACTGCCGCATATGCCGATCCCGAAGAAGCTGCCCCAAGCAAGATCAGGTCAGGATTGGCATTGCCGCTGCCGGAATCTGCCACATCGAAACTTGCATAGCTGTGGGTGAACGTCTCATTGAGGTATTCCTCGCTGTAGGTGTAGACGGACAAATATTTCTCCGACTGGTTCGAGGTGGAATAACCGACGATGATATTCATGCGGTCATTTGAGCCAAGCGGCGAGATGACGACCTTTTCGATCTCTGACCCCTCCGCACTCCGGTCACAGATGGAGAACCACTCATTATCAATGCAGTCAAGGATGTTGATGCGCAGGTCTGTTGTGGCAAGCGTGTTCTTCTCATAGAATACGATTGCTTCCTCCAGATCATCGCCGTCAATGTCCTCGATGATGAAAGCGGACAGATAGCTGCCCTGCTTCGGGTATTTCAACCGGATGTCTGAACCGGTCGTATCCACAAGTGCCTGATAGATCTGTTCCTGCTGCGTACTCAGCTTCGGGGGAGTGAGCATGGTGTCCACGTTCACCCCCACAGAACATCCCGTCAGACAGAATGCCATCATCAGTGCTGCCAGCCGCAGCAGATGCTTAGCGTTCGGAAAGCACAACATAGGGTTTCTTCTTCTGGAGTGCCTTATATGCCGGGCGGATGATCCTGCCGCCGGTCAGCAGCTCCTCCATTCTGTGTGCTGCCCAGCCTGCCATACGGGAAACGGCAAACAGCGGTGTATACAGCTCCTCCGGAATGCGCAGCATCCGGTAGACAAGCCCGGAATACATGTCCACATTCGCACAGATCGCCTTTTCAATGCCCCTCTCCTCCTTCATGAGAATGGGCGTCAGGCGTTCGATGGTGTCGAGCAGATGAAATTCGGCTTCGATCTCTTTGCCCTCCGCAAGGCGGAATGCCTTCTTTTTCAGGATGACTGCCCTCGGGTCGGACAGGGTATAGACCGCATGACCCATGCCATAGACCAGACCTGAACCATCTCCGGCTTCCTTGCGCAGGATCTTGCGGATGTAATCAGCGACTTCGCCCTCATTGTCCCAGTGCCTGATATTGGCTTTGCACTCTTCCAACTGGCGGGAAACTTTGATATTGGCACCGCCGTGACGGGATCCTTTCAGGGAGCAGACAGCTCCGGAATATGCCGAATAGGCATCCGTTCCGGATGAGGTCAGGACACGGCAGGTAAAGGTGGAATTATTGCCGCCGCCATGCTCGGCATGGAGCATCAGCATGCAGTCAAGGAGCTGTGCCTCTTCGGGGGTATATTCCCGGTCGGGGCGCAGCATGGAGAGGATCGTCTCGGCAGTCTGTTCACCCGGACGCAGGGGATGCATGAAAAGAGTCTGGTTGTCGAAATGCTTGCGCTTGACCTGATAGGCATTGACCATGATGATGGGCATCTTGGCAAGCAGTCCGATGGCAGTGCGCATCTCGGCTTCAAGGCTGGTGTCCTCGCAGTCACTGTCATTGTAGGAATAGAGCGCAAGGATGGAACGTGCCAGCTTGTTCATGATATTGATGGACGGAGCTTTCATCATCATATCCACCACAAAGCCGGAAGGCAATTCACGGTTCATGGAGAGGTAGTGGTTGAAGGCTTCAAGCTGATCTGCCGTGGGCAGTTCGCCGAACAGCAGCAGATAGGCAGTTTCCTCATAGCCAAAGCGTTTCTCTGTCTGGGCATTGCGGACGAGGTCATAGATGTTGTAGCCACGGTAGATCAGTTCGCCCGGTATCGGCTCTACTTCACCCTCATTGACCACATAACCGTGTACATTGCAGATATTGGTCAGACCGGCAAGCACGCCGGTACCGTCACTGCGCCGCAGTCCACGCTTGACATGGAATTTCGGATAAAGAGAAGGGTCGATGCGGGAATTTTCTTTCAACTCCTCGCATAAACTTTGCATAGCGGAATTAGAAAACACCTTGCTCATGATTCTGCCTCCTTCATGATGAATACATTTCAAATATACGTTTCTATTATAGCATTTTTCCGCATACAAGTCAAGTAATTTTCTTAGGATGAAAGGACAGATACCATGAAAAAACACTTTTTACAGTACATTCTCTTTGCTGCCCTGCTCACGGCAATGCCCCTGATACCGGCGTATACGCTCTCGCCGCTGCATCCTGCCGGGGCAGAGGGAGTGTCGAATTTTGTCGAATCCACAGATGCGGAGACGTTTTCCACAATCGAACAGGAAATTGTGGAAAACCCGGTTTACAAGGTGTTGTGTACGCAGACGGGAGAGGTCATGGAGGTGAGTGTCCGGGACTATGTGATCGGGGCAGTGGGGGCAGAGATGCCGGTATCCTTCGAGCCGGAAGCACTCAAGGCACAGGCAGTTGCAGCGCATACCTATGCCGAGCGGCAGTGTCTGCTGAAAGGAGAGCATCCGGAGCTGAACGGTGCGGATTTTTCGGATGACCCGGTTCAGTATCAGGCATTTCTGAAAGATGCAGAGCTGCGGGAACGGTGGGGCAGCAACTATGCGGCATACTATGAGAAATTATCTGCGGCAGTGGATGCGGTACTGCCAGAGCTGCTGCTGTATGAGGACGAGCCGATCATTGCGGCATTCCATGCAATGTCAAGCGGCAGGACGGAAGCTTCGGAGAATGTGTGGGGAAGTGAGGTGGCATATCTGCGGTCGGTGGAAAGTGCAGCGGACAGAAATGCGCCGCAGTTCGAGGAGACTATCAGTTTTTCGGCAGAGGAGGTGCTGAACCGCCTGACACAGGCACACACGGGGCTGACGGTCGGGGGCGATGCCTCCGGATGGTTCGGCACGTCTGTGACATCGGAGGCAGGAACGGTACTCCGGCAGACGGTGGGGGACGGCATCTTTACGGGGCAGGAGCTGCGCAGCATCTTCGGGCTGCGATCGGCGGCATTCACTGTCGGCTATGCGGACGGGATGTTTACGTTCACGACTTATGGTTACGGGCATGACGTGGGTATGAGTCAGTACGGAGCGAATGCGATGGCTCTGGAAGGGAAAACCTACAGGGAGATCCTTGCCTACTACTATCCGGGTGCGGTACTTTCGGCAGAATAAAATTTTTTTGAAAAAATTCAAAAAAACACTTGACAAAGATATGAAGGTGTGCTATAATAATTATTGTCGTCAGGCTGAAAGGCTGCTGGTATAGCTCAGTTGGTAGAGCAGCTGATTTGTAATCAGCAGGTCGGGGGTTCGAGTCCGTCTACCAGCTCCATTTTCCTGACATGGCTTTTTCATAAAGGGGAGAGTTCCCGAGTGGTCAAAGGGGGCAGACTGTAAATCTGTTGCTTCGGCTTCGATGGTTCAAATCCATCCTCTCCCACTATGTTTGTGTACCAAAAAAGATGACACGCCAAAAGACCGATTTATCGGTCTTTTTTGTTGTCTGTAGCCTAAAACACAGTTTTTGAATAATGTTCTTTACATTCTGCAAAAATTGTGTTATACTTATATATAAGGGAAACTTGAAGGATGGAGGTAATCAGAATGGGAATTTATCTGGATCCGGGAAATACAGATTTTCAGATGGCTGTAAATTCAGAAATCTATGTTGACAAAAGCAAAATGATAACATTGACCAATAAAATTATCAATTCGGAGAATCGGTTTGTATGTGTCAGCAGACCCCGGCGGTTTGGCAAATCAATGGCTGCTAATATGCTCGCTGCTTATTATAGCCGTGGCTGTGATTCCAGAGAATTATTCAGCAAGCTGAAAATTGCAAAGGCTGATTCGTTTGAAAAACACCTCAATCAATACCATGTCATTCATATCAATATGGCGAATTTCATCCGGAGAGCTGAAACCATTGATGGAGTTCTTGCGCAGCTCAGCAAACGAATCATCCATGAGCTTCACCGTGAATTCGGAGACGTGGACTGTTTTGACTGGAATGATCTGTTGGATGTATTCGGTGCTATTTATGCAGATAAAAAAATTCCGTTTGTATTTATTATAGACGAGTGGGACTGCATTTTCCGTGTTCATAAATCGGACAAGGAGGCGCAGATCACTTACCTTGATTTTCTGCGTAACCTCTTAAAAGATCAGAGCTATGTGGCACTTGCCTATATGACAGGAATTCTCCCGATCAAAAAATATGGTGAGCATTCGGCGTTGAATATGTTCACTGAAATTTCCATGACAGACCCCCGTGACTATGCGGAATTTACCGGATTTACAGAGGATGAAGTGAAAGCACTTTGTCAGAAATATGACATGTCTTTTGAAGAAACCAAACGTTGGTATGACGGCTATCAGCTCAAAGGCATTTCCGTTTATAATCCCCGTTCCGTTGTGATGTCCATGACAGGGCATTGCTTTAATAACTATTGGACTTCGACTGAAACCTTTGAAGCACTGAGGGTGTGGATCGAGATGGATTTTGACCATCTTCAGGAAAAAATTGCTGCTATGATCGCAGGTGAACACATCTCCGTCAATGTCACACGGTTTCAGAACGATATGACATCATTTCATAATGCGGATGATGTTCTGACCTTACTGATACATCTTGGGTATCTGACTTATGATGTGGAGGAGGAAAAGGCTTGGATTCCCAATCATGAGATACGGCGTGAGTTTATCAACTCTATTGAGGTGACACAAGGATGGGAATCCGTCATGAAGGCAATTCATGATTCCAATGTATTGCTGGAAGCAACACTCCGCTGTGATGCAGAAAAAGTGGCAAAAATGATTGCACAAAGTCATCAGGAAAACACCTCCATCCTGAAATACAATGATGAAAATTCTCTTGCCTGTGTGATCGCACTTGCTTATTATTCCGCAAGAGCAAATTATGAAATTATCCGGGAACTGCCTGCCGGAAAGGGCTTTGCCGATCTGGTATTCATTCCGAGAAGCAATTGCAGTACTCCAGCCATGATCATTGAGCTGAAACGAAATATGACAGCCGGTACTGCCATTGACCAGATCAAACAGAAGCAGTATCCGGATGGCATCCGGTTTTACTCCGGTGAGGTGCTTCTTGTCGGCATCAGCTATGATGAGAATAAGGGGCATACCTGCTGCATTGAGAAAATCAGCATATAGGGCATGGAGAATTTGCAATCCAAATTTGGCTGACGTTTTAGCCTGATCACAATGAAAACATCCCCCTCTGTTCGTGCAGAGGGGGATGTTGCTATCAGTTTTTGAACACAAATCTGCAAAAGTTATACAGATGTGCATGGATGCTGTTGTCGCCGTGATAGCCGTTCTGGTAGTAATGCCAGATGTGCGGAACGCCGTTGGTGTTGAAATTATTGTGATAGCCTTCCGGTGTGGAATAGACAACGGTATCATTTCCGCCTGCTGTGATGTAGACAAGGTAGGGCGTGTCGGTGGTAAACGTCCATGAACCGGATGCACCCGGTGCAGGACAGATCGCTCCGACATAACCAAACAGGTCAGGATGCTTCATGCCGATGTTGAGAGACTCTCTGCCGCCCATAGAAAAGCCCGTGATGGCAGTGTTCTCCTTACCGGTCTTGACGCTGTACTCCTTCTCGATCAAAGGCATCAGCTCAGTGGTGAGGACAGTATCGAAGTTGTCATATGCCAGATTGTTGGCATCGTCCATGGCAGAGCAGTCATCCTGTGTCTGACTCGAATAGATGTACGGGAATACAACGATCATATCCTCCGCAGCACCTTCCGCAATCGCATTGCCGATGATCTGCCTTGTATACATGGTGGAGTTGCCCTCGATGATCATTCTGTCCTGATTCTCCCAGTAACCGTGCATCACATAGAGTACAGGGTACTGCTTATCTTTGGAATAACCGGCAGGAAGCAGGACATTGTACTTCTTCTCACGTCCGCAGAATGCTGAATAGTAGCTCTTCTGCTCGATCGTGCCATACTGCACGCCGGCTTTTTCGGTCTTGGAATCAGCCGTCTCAGAATCCGCAAGCTGCGCACTTGCCCATGCAGTAAATTCTTCACGGCTCAGGTTCAGTCCGCTGCCGGAATTTTCTGTAGGCTGTACGGGGTCGTCTGGCTCAGGTTCAACCTGTGCTTCCGGGAATGCATCAATGAGCTTGTGCAGATACTTGTACATCAGAACACAGTCATTCATCTCTACCTTGCCATTGCCGTCCACATCAGCAGCCTTGTTTGTGCCGCCATTGATCACGATCTTCTTGAGCATTGCAAGGTCAAAGGCATTGATTTTCCCGTCCGCATTCACATCACCACGGGTCGTCACCGGATCAACAGGAACGGTGATTTCCGGGATCCCTGCGCCCGGGATCTTTGTTCCCTCCGGTGCGCCGATGGCTTCGTCGATGTAAAGGTTATTGGTCGTTTCGGGCGTTTCCACATAGATCATGAGGTCACTCGCACCCTCCGGAATGACGTAGCTCTCGTTGGCAAGCTGCACCCATGTTCCCTTCATAGTCTTGGCTTCTGCGATGGTGTCATAGTGTGTTTCGCCGTCACTTCCGACATACTGGAGCTTAAAGGAGATGGTGTCCGTCTCGTTGTCGCCATCAAGGTAGGTGGCATCCACGCTGAAGCTGTATGCTGTACCGGGCTTGAACACCTTCTGGCTGATGGACTTAGTACCGCCGTGCCATGCGGAAGTTCTGCCGGAGATCAGCAGAGCCTCGTCACCGGCATAATTCGTTCTGCCGGACAGCTCAACGGATGCAGCACCTCTGCCCGTCCATGTAAAGGTATCTCCCTCGAAGGTATCGTGGAAGTAGTAGCCGTCATCATCTACCGACGGTGTAGAAGAACCGTTTCCGGTCGTTACCACGAAGGTGGAAACACTGTTTGCCGGAAGCTGTGAATAGAAACCTGTGCCGTTATTGTCCATATCGGCAGTAAGCGCAAGGTTCTCGCTTGCGGATGTTCTGTATCTGTCAACTTCGGAAATTGTCTCGCCGCTGCTCAGAGTGAACTGCTGTGTATACTCTTTCTCGCTTTTGTTGATGGCAACGATCTCGATCTCACCTTCATCATTCTTGAAAGCGGAGACATAGACACCATCCTGCGGCGATTCGGTCGCAGCGATGCGGACATTGCCGGGACGGACGAATTTGGAATACTGTGCCATGCAGTAACCACGCTTGGAGATCTTGCCGTCCTCCGTCATCAGACCGTAGCTTCTGCGGATATACCACCATGTGTAGGCACTCATATTGCCGACAACAAGGGCATTATGGATATTCTCAGATACTTGCAGTGCCTCCGGATAGCGGTTGGCAGAATCGGCTTCACTGTTGGGGACATAGACCTCTGTCATCCAGATCTCCTTGCCGGAATTTTCAAGGTCGGGGAAGTCCATTGCACTTCTTGGCGTGCCGTACATATGTGTACCAAAGAGGTCGCAGTTAGCGAAAGCTTTGGCATTGTTGAGGATATTCTTATAATAATCCTTGCCGTTGTTCCATGCGCCGTACTGGAAGGATTCCGGAGACATGAGACGTGTGGAAGTGATCTGGTCACCGTAGTCGGCAATGAAAGCTGTCGTCTGTTCGGGTGTCCATGCTGTCCACTCGCTTGCGTAGTCCGGCTCATTCTGCACGGAGATGGAGTAGAGGTCAACATTATTCTGCTTCATGAATGTGCCGAAGTCATTGAGGTGCTTGGCATAAGCAGCATAGTTGGATGCCGGCAGATTCAGTTTTCCTTGCAGAGTGCCCACTCCGCCGGATGCTGCCAGATTTGACGGCGGCTCCCACGGGGTTGCAAAGACATATGCGCCCATTTTGCTGGCATACTGTGCAGTCGGCAGACATTTATTCCACTGGCTGCTGTCGGGGTTGACAAACACACGCAGTACCGTCAGACCAAGTTCATTATCACCGTTGCCGAAGGCGGTTTTCCGCTGTGCATCCGTGAGGTCAGAACCCGTCCATTCGGGAAGATTCATGCCGCCGAAACCACGGATGAGCTGATACTCTGTTCCGCTGTCGATCACACATGCATCTGCTGCCTGTGCCGTCACTGCCGGAAATAAAGACGACATTGTCAACAGCATAGATGCCGCTGAAAGCAATGCCGTGACTTTCGATGCAATTTTCATCTGAAACTCCTTTCCTCATAGGGGAGTGGGACGCTGTCACATGCAGCGTCCCCCGATCTGATGCCATTTTGGCAATGGCATTGGAAAAATCTGTTATCAACTCTCCCTACCCTTACGGATGTCGGGAAAATGGGGATCACTTCGTGAATACCCATGAGTCAAAGCTCATGCTGTCGCTGAACAGGAAGTATACATCCTCTGTGCCGCTGATATTGTTCACGGGAACGGTCACTTCTGTAGAACCGCCTGCCGGAATTTCTGCAAAACCAACGACATCGCCTGTGGGTGAACCGGTGCATACCTTGATGGCTGCGCCGTTGCTGGAGGATGCCTTGACGGTCATGGAAGACGTACCTGCGAATGCAACACCGGATGCCTTGATCCAGCTGCCCTTCTTGACTTCTACAACGGTATTTCCTTCACCGCTGACAACAATATCACTGGACTGGTTGGACATCGTCTCTGCCTGTACCGTCTTATAGGGGTCAAGTGTCTCAAGCTGTGCCACACCTGTGAGTGTGCCCTTGCAGCTGATATTCAGCCCATCGACAGATACTTCATTGATCTGCGGAGAACGGTAGTTGAGGTTGACACCCTTTCTGTCCTCAACGATTCTCGAATGGTAGAGCATGTAATACTTGCCCTTGAATTCCACGAGGGAGTGGTGGTTGTTGCCGCCGCCGCCCATGTCGCCGGGATTCGGGAACATCATGCCCTTGTAGGTGAACGGACCGAGGGGGTTGTCGCTTGTCATGTAAGCAATTTCCGCATTGTTGAAACCGTAGGGATTACCGCCGGTATTCCAGTTGGTGCAATAGCTGTAGACATAGGTGTCGCCGATCTTGTTGATGCCGGAGTCCTCGAAGAGGTAAGGCGGATTGAGCTTGACGGGATCACCTGCAAGGGAGATCATGTCGTCGCCGAGTTTCACAGCACGTGCTGTACCGGGGTCTGCCTTGTTGTTTTCCGGAACGCCGCCGCCGAAGTAGAGATAACCTGTGCCGTCATCATCTACAAGCACTGCCGGGTCAAACATCCAGATCACATCGCTGCAATTGGGGGTCTGACCGGTCACGAGTGCATGACCGAGCGGATCAGTCCACGGACCCGTGGGGCTGTCTGCCTGCAATACGCCGATGCCGCCGCCGCTGTTGGCAAAGTAGAGGAAGAATTTCTCCTTGCCGTTGATGGTCTTGTGGCACGCAGCCGGTGCCCATGAAGCAAATGCCCACTTGGCTGCACCTTTTGCACCTGCAACCTGAATCATACCGTGGTCAGTCCAGTTGACGAGGTCAGCGGAGGAGATGACATTGATCTCCTGTACATCATAGGAATTTTCCTTGATCTGTCCGTTGCCGTCATACTCAAAATCATCATTGGTCATGTAGACATATAGTCTGCCGTCATAGACCATATAACCCGGGTCTGCTCCGAAACGCTGTGTATAGAGCGGATTGTTCTCGCCATCCTTTTTCAGGGAGGAAGCCGGAGTCACGCCGGAGAAGAGTGCTGCAAGCTTTTCTGTATCAACCTGTGTCACGGGTTTTTCCGCAACCGGGAATTGATCAATGACCTTATGGATGTATTGATAGAGCAGGACGACATCTTTCAGCTCTGCCTTGCCGCTCTCATCCACATCGGCACTCTTTTGCGCACCTGTCGAACCGAATCCGTTCAGTACGCCCTTCTTTGCAAGTGCAAGGTCAACGACATTGATCTTGCTGTCGCCATTGAGGTCGCCCTTACCGCCGGAAACGTTCACAGTAGGATGACCTGCACCCTGAATGCCTGTGCCGCCGACTGCACCGATGGCTTCGTCCATGTAGAAGTCCACAGTAGATCCTTCTGCTGTCTCCACATAGAGCTGAAGATCAGTTGCGCCTTCCGGAATAAGATAATTGGTATTGCTCAGCTGTGCCCATTCGCCCTTCGGGACGGTCACTTCGTCAATGGACGAATACTTTGTCTCTCCCTCGCTGTCCACATACTGGAGCTTGAGGTAGAATGTTTCTGTATCATCTCCGGTATTGTACTTGACATTCACGCTGAAGCTGTATTCTTCACCGGGCTGGAATGCTCTGGTGCTAAGACCATACGTTGCACCGTTCCATGCTTCCTCTCTGCCGCTGACAAAGAGCGAACCGCTCTCCACATACGCTTCATCGTTGCTTGCTGCGACCTTGGCAGCACCTCTGCCTGTCCAGCCTTCCGTCTCGCCCTCATAGCGATGGTGGAAGTACCAGCCGTACTCATTTGGCTCGATGGGCTTGACCTCACCGCCGCCGGAAGGATTGGAACCGTCTCCCCATTCAGAATCCGGCAGCATGGATGCCAGTGTGGTGTAAGCCAGTTTCGGCTGGTTGTTTCTGTCAAACAACAGAGCGTCTGAACCGGCAGACAGCCATGAATTGGCATCGTTCGGACCCCAGATGCAGACAGCCGTTACCCGTCCGTCACTCTGCGGGTTGTCATTCCAGTCCATAGCGGCTTGGAAGATTGCCTTGTATTTATTTGCCTGATCCTGCAAGGAGTATTTGCCGTTTTCAAGGGAAATATCCAGCTCCGTGATCTGCACATCGCAGCCGATGGACAGATATTTCTTCATGGCATCAATGTAAACATCCGTCCCTGCAAAGCCTGTTGCATTTGCCGGCACATGGGACTGCATCCCGACACCGTCAAGCAAGCCCTTGTTGTACAGGTCTTTTGCCTTTGCATAGATGTTGTCACGCTTATGATCCCAGTATTCGTTGTAGTCATTGTAGTAGAGGTCGCATCCCTCCGGGGCATACTTTCTTGCATAGGTGAATGCCTTCTCAATGAAGTCATTGTTGCCGTAGACCTGCACCCATGCGGACTTGCCGTTGCCGTCGCCCGGTTCACGCCATGAGATACCCTGAGCACTGCGGCTCGTATCATCCGTCATGCACTCATTGCAGACATCATAGGCATAGAGGTTGAGGTCGGGATACTGCTGCTCGATGGCAGCGAACATATTCTTGATATAGCTCTCCATACGTGCATCCATGGTGGACTTATCGACCCATGCACCGTTGGCATTGAAGCCTTCCTTGAAGAACCAGACAGGGGTCTGGCTGTGCCATACGAGGGTATGACCACGCATCGCAATGCCATTCTTGGAGCAGAAGTCCATGATGGCAGCTGCGCCGTCAAGCTTGACACCGATATTGGTGCCGCTGCACTGTGCCTGATTGAGGGTAGCATCCGGCTTTGTCTCATTCTCGCACTCGATGGAGTTGTAATTCAGGAGAATATTGGCAGTGATATCGGAATTACGGATCGTACCGCCATTGAGGATGTTGCCGACACGGAAATAGTTAGCGAATTCATCCTTCAGACCCTTGCCTGCGGGTGCTGCGGAAACCACTGCGGCACTCTCATCGGTGGTGATGTTGACCTCATCGAACCAGAAGTCATTGGTGCTGTCGGTAGTGATGATGAGACGGAATTCATAGTCGCCCTTGTCAGCACGATAGGATGCGCTCAGGTCAGTCCATTCACCTGCTGTTCCCTTGACGGAAGCAAGCTCTGTGACCGTCTCCTCACCGGTTGTTTCATCGGCTGTGACCAGCTGCAGACGGAATGTCTCCTCGCTCTGGCTCATGACTCTGACGCTGTAGTCATACTTCACGCCGCCGTGCAGATAGAAACCCTTGGAGGATGCTGCACCGTCGGATGCCATGGTTCTGCCCGTGACATGCATACCTCTTGTGCCGGCATCGCCGTTGCCGTCCTCTGCGGTAAGAACGATGGTATCGGCATTGCCGTACCAGCCTTCATAGCTGACCTCAAAGTCGTTATGCACGGCTTCTGCTGCCTTGACCGGAGCACTCAGCTCAGGAAAGGCTGCAAGACTTGTCGTACAGCACAACGCAGCGGTCAGTGCTGCGAGTGTCTTTTTCAGTTTCATCAGACCAACTCCCCTTTTTTAATATAATGCAGAAGATGAGAAGCCTTCCTTCTCTCTTCAATAGAACTAATGTACACAAATTATAAACGATTTCTAAATAAATTATACAATGTTCTTCCCTTCCTCACAACCCACATTTTGAAGATTAGGTGGATAAAATGAAGGTTTTTTATTGACTTTCTGAACAAATTATGATATAATACTAATATAGGACAAATTCGTATTTCTGATACAGGGGGGTGAAAGCATGAAAAACCGTCCGCTTATCGGCATTATCACTGCAAGAGTTGCTGCTCCGGAACAGAAGCAGCTCCTTGAAGGCTTGTTGCAGGAAGCAGCACAGCTTGAGATGGATGTCGTCGTCCTGTCCAACATCTACAATTTTGACACCTACTTTGCCGGGACAGAAGTGGAGAACCGCATCTATGAGCTTGCCCGTTCTCCTCGCATTGACGGACTGATCGTAACGGCGGACTGCTTTCTTTACCACGACCTGCGCAGCTATGTGGACAGCCTGATACAGAACAGCACAGTGCCTATCGTTGTCATCGGTTCGATCTATGAGGGGAAGGACTGCATCAATACCGATGTCAGAGCCGATTTTGAGGAGATCGCAAAACATGTTCTCCATGTACACCACTTCACCGACATCGACATCCTCACCGGACAGCAGGAATATGAGACATCCCGGCTGCGTGTGGAGGGCGTGCGCAGGGTCTATGCAGCGCAGGGGATCTATATCTCCGATGCGAATATTATCTATGGAAACTACTGGATGAACACCGGCGAGGACTTAGCCAATGACTACCTTTCCGGAAAGCGTCGGATGCCGCAGGCTGTTATCTGCACAAATGACTACATGGCATTCGGGGTGCTTGATATTTTGTTGGAGAATGGGGTGCATGTGCCGGAGCAGATCTCCGTATTCGGATATGAGTTCATCGGGATGCGCACCATCCATGCCCCCACCCTGACGACCTTCCTGCGCAACCGTGTTGCCATCGGCAGACAGGCATCTGCCCTGCTCTACAGCAGACTTACCGGCACGCCCTGTCAGATGCACTCCAGCAGCGGACGTATGATCCTCGGCGATACCTGTCCATGCGGAGCAGATCGGACAGAGCTTGACATGGAGCTGAAAAATGCACGGAAGATGCAGTTCTTTCTCCAGCTCAGCTTCCAGTCCAACTTTGAACAACAGCTCACGATCGCACGGAGCGTATCGGACTATGTCCGGGTACTGCAACAGTTCACCTACCTGATACGGGAGGTAGACGGGGTGTGGTTATGTCTGCATGCGGACTGGTGCGAGCAGGAGCCAGATTCTTCTGCCAATGCGCCCATGCTCTGTTATCGGGTCATCAGCCCGGAGAACGGGGCAGATGAGCCGGTATTCTTCCGGAGAGATCAGCTCTTTCCGGAGACACTGCCGGGCAGCACTTCGGTTCAGAACCTGTTCTTTGCGCCGATCTTCTTTGCCGGAAAGGAAATGGGACACTTCATTCTGCAATACCGCAAGGCAGACAGCTATGACATGGTATTTGGCGACTGGCTGAAAGTTGCGGCAAACGGGCTGGAATCCATCCGTCTGAAAAATGACATACGGGTACTGCTTGAATGTCAGAACCTCTCCCGTTTCCATGACACAGCGACCGGGCTGTATAATCGGGTAGGGTTTTCCAATGAGATCGAGCATGATGTCGGGGATTCGCCTGATGGGAACACAGTTCTGCTGGCACTCATCCGGACATCGCTGTTCATGGATCATTCGAGCATTGACAGCAAGGGCATTTCCGTGCGCATTGATTCACAGATCGCCGATGCGCTGAAACGTCTGACCGATGCGGAGCATACATTCAGTGCCAAACTTGCGGAAAACCTGTTCGGAGTGGCTTATGTCGGGGAGGAGACGGCGGAGGATGCTGCCGTCCTGAAGGATAAGCTCTGCACGCTGATCCTGCATTCGCCGCTGTATCAGGAGCAGTACGGACTGCACACGTTTGCATGTGTAACGGGGCTGTTGACAGTACCGGACACGACCGGTCAGGGGGAAGCTCTTTATCAGGCACTGGAGCAGGAGATCGAACGGATGGATGAAATACGAAGACGTCCGGGATTTGCGGAATATGATGCACTCCGCACGTCAATGTACCGCAAGCCGTATCTGAAGTGGGATGCGCAGGAGTCGTGCAGGAATTTTCATTTGAGTTACGGACATTTCCGGGCGACTTACAAAGAGCTGTTTGACATCAGCTATCATCAGGATGTCATACAGAGCCGCATCTCGCTTGCCAAGGCATTATTACTGACGACGACACTAAGTGTACAGTCCATCGCCTTTCAATGCGGTTACGAGGACGACAAATATTTCCTTCGCCAGTTCCGCAAACTCACCGGTATCACCCCCAACCTCTACCGGCGGCGGCGGTGGGGAGCCCCCACGGGCGAGTGGGGAGCCCCCACGGGCGAGACGCACACCGAGTCTTTTGGTTAGAATAGGTTCTTGCCTGCGACGATACTTCCATAACCGCATGCCCCCAATGCAGCTTACGCTGCAAAGGGGGCATCGCTATCGGTACAATTATCAGCATAGGGGCGCATACATCGGTACAATTTCACCATAGGAGCGCATACTCCGGTACAATTTCACCATAGGAGCGCATACTCCGGTACAATTTCACCATAGGGGTGCATACTCCGGTACAATTTCACCATAGGAGCGCATACTCCGGTACAATTATCACCATAGGAGAACAAGCCGACCTTTGCGCCGTAGGCGCATTGGGAGGCAGATGGCAGGCGCTGCCCAGCGCCTGCCCAGCGCCTGCCCAGCACCTGCCCAGCACTTATTCAGCGCATAGTTGACAGAAATCCATTTTGAGGTATTCGCCGTCATTGAGGGTTATTTCGACAGTGCTGTCGTTGGATTCGATGTAGCCGGAATCCTTGACGACAGGACCAGATGAAGTGATCGTGCTGTAGATCTCGTATGTGCCGGAATACTGGTCATTGTCGCAGGTGATGCAATATGTCCCCGGCTCAACATCCGTCCCCACAAGGAACATGCCGCCCCCCTTAAAGGGGTCATAGGGATTTTCAATGCTGTCAAGCGCATACATGGTGGAATGGGAGAAATGCAGATATTGCCCTTCTTCCAGTACAATGTAGCAGATGTTCTTATAAAATCCGCCATAGATCTCGCTTTCGCTTGACATACTCTCTGCCGCATAGACTCCGGCATAAAAATCACCGTAGCCAGCCCCGTCAGAGAGAATGAAATACGTCCCTGCCGGGACATCCGTCCCGACTTCATAGTCACCGCTCTGGTATTTACCGCTTTTCCGCTGCCATGCATTGAGGGCGGCTTTGTCGGCTTCGGGGTCAGCAGGAGCTTGGGTGACTTCCTCTTGCACAGGAAATGACTGCTCATCGGCACGGAACGGTACATTCTCCTGTACAGAAGCCTTGCCGCTCCCACCCTTGAACAGCAGCGTCCCCCCGACAAGTGCTGCCAATGTCATCAGCACAAGCATCATCCCGAACATTCCCAGTATGATAAACAGGTACGCATTGGAATCTTTTACAGGTGCATCGGACAGATCCTGCTGTCCGGACTTGTCTGTATTTTTACAGTTCGGACAATGGTCGCCCTCATAATCCGTATAACATTTCGGACAAATCATCATATCCTCCTTTAGAAACGCCAGTCGGAAAACGGCTTGAATTTCTTTTTCGGTTCATTTGGATGTTCCGCAGCCTTGCGTGTGCGCAGCTCGTAGGCAGATGCAATGGCGATCAGCACACCACCGGCAAGGAACAGGTAAATGCTCCAGTGCAGCGATGTCCAGAAGGTTTTCGTCAGCCGGAGCGTCATGATCACAAGCACAGAAAATCCCAGTCCGAACCAACGCAGCCGCTTGACGAAAAAGCTCCCTGCCAGTATCGCAAAGCTGAACAGCATCAGGATCAGTGCATCCGTGACATGACCGAACCGGAAACTTGACAGCAGCAGACACAGCATCGTAAAGCAGTACATGCAGAACCGGGCAATGTGGACACCGTTCCTGCATCCCTTCGGCAGGATGTACAGCAGTGAGAAAATGAACAGGTGCATCGGCAGCAGATACAGCAATATCTGCGGCGTGCGGATCTCCAGTTTACGCAGCCATTCCAACACTCCGAACGGGTCGTTCGTATTGTGCAGCAGCAGTGTCGTGCAGCCGAAGAAAGATGCCAGTAATGCCGGAATGCTGCGGTTCTTTACCCTGCCAATGTACAGCAGCGAGTAGAGCGACAGAAACAGACTTGACAGGATGGACGGATACCAGTCGATGGTATGCGATACGCCGAATACCGGAAAAATCGCCATCAGCAGCGGAAAGTCAAGCTGTAACTTGCCCTTCGTACAGAATCCCTCCGGCAGCAGTATCCTGCCCATGCCTGCAAAGACCGCCAACATCAGCAGAAATGCGCCGATCTGCGCAAGGTGCAGCCATGTGGGATCCATGATGATGTTATTTTCTTCGAGTGCAAGAATGAGGTGTCTCCCCGTCAGGAAGATGAAAAGCAGATACGGGATGGAAATGAAATTGGTATCCTTGCGCACGCTCCCCACCGACAGCACGAGCATACATGCCAGCAGAAGAAATCCCCAGCCGCCGCTGACATCCTGCGCCAGAAAAGCAATGCTTGCAATGATCGTGGTGATGAGAGCGACTGTTTCGAGATAGGGAACACTCCCCTTTGTGCGCAGATGATGCCACAGAAATACCACTTCCAACAGATACAGCAATGTCTCCGCTGCCAACAGCAGTGACCATATCATCGCTTCATCTTCCAGCCATAAATTGAGCGTCATGCCAAGTGAAGCAAGCAGAAACGGGATGCCCACCCATGCACAGCACTTTTCGAGCAGCAGCCGTTTCATCAGATGCGCATAGACCACACCGCACAGCATCCCTGCCGTACAGAACCAGTACAGCCATACTGCCGCATGCGGCAGACTCTGGATGAGAACGGCAGCACATGAACCGATGGCAAGCACAAGCATCCACATCCGCTTTGTCAGGAACGCTTCTCCCAACAGCAGCAGTGCTGTCCCTGTCAGCAGCAGTGTCTGGAGAATGTTCTTGTCCTCTGAACAAAGACAGGCATTCACGAACAGTACTGCAAAATAGATGCAGAACAGCCCTCTGTCACGGGGTACAAGACACTTGTGATCCAAGAAGAAGAAGATCAGGCTGATCAGCAGTGCGCCGTACAGCAAAAAGGTAAAGATGCCGGCATCCTTTGCTGCAAACATGCTTGCAATTCCGCCGACACTCAGCATCGGCAAAGAGAAGATCATACCTGTCGTGCTGAACGTATGCGCCAGTTCCGGGAATTTTCCCTTACACCAGTATGTCGCCATCAGCAGCACGGATACTGCCCCCACCACAAAGAGGAACAGCTCGAATCCGGTCACATGGACGGATGGGATCGCTTCTGCCTGCATGAGGACAGCGATCAGACAGAGCAGGACACCGAAAATACCGCAGTGCAGCTTGCCGGCAACAAAGCGTTTGTTGAGGAACAGCACACCCATCAGTACACTGAAAATGGCTGTACCGGCTGCAAAATCCTTTGCCAGTAAGATGATGAGGATCGCATAGGTCAGCATCAGCGGATAGAGGAAGGGGATCATGACTTTTGAGAGAGGTGTTTTTTTCTCATGGGTGCGCAGATACCATTCTGCCCACACCGTCGCACCGATGCTGAACAACACAAGCATACTGCCGAAGATGGTCTTTGCAGTGACTTCCTTCACGTTCAGGGTTTCCCCAAGGAATACGCCAAAACATCCCCATGCTGCACCAATGCCCGAAAGTCCGAGCCATGCAAGGGCGGTACTGTTGTAATGCTTTTCGCCGAACAGCGCAGGTACTGCCACGCAGACAAACACCAGTGACCACACAAGCATGCAGCCGTCGCCGCCAAAGGAGAACCATTTGCCCATCAGCTCAAATGCCCCCACACCTGCCATCGCAAGCGGCAGAAAGACACAGCCGAGAATATAGAAGGCAAGTCCGGTTTTCGGGAGCTTGAACACACGCTCCGCAAGGGCATTTGCACCGAATGCAACGATGCCTGCGGAGAACAGCGAAGCAGCCCTTACCGCATCCGGCAGCATATCCCATGTATTCGTCAGGAAGATGATGCCCCCCAGAAACAGGAACACCACGCCTGCCACCAACAGCAGCGGAATAGGAGAAAATGGTTTTTTAGGCTTGGGTGCAGACTTCGGCGGAAGGGTACGCACCGTCTGTGCAGCCGACTGCATGCGGGGAGTGCTGTCCACCTCACTTGACGCAAGCGAAAAGGGAGTCGGCGGCGCAGCCGGTTCTGTCGGCTGTTCAGGATGTGGGTACAGATTCTCATAAGAATCGGGAGCTTGTTTCATAGGAATGCCTCCTTTATCAGCATTTACTGGTTAGTACGTTTTGCATGGTAAAAAATTACGGAAAATATTGTACAAATTTCAAGCCTGTCATTCATACAAAACAAACAAATAAAGGGGTGTAAAAATTTACACCCCATCAACTCAAACTGCATTGCACAATGCTATTTTTTCAACATACCTGAAAGTGACCATATGCTGTTGCATGCCAAGAAAAGGGCTGTGATACCTATCTTTTTCTTGCTGCTCATATCTCAGCCCCCCTTTTACGCTATCAGTCGTGTACCATGCAGGGCATACCCTGTTCAACAGTGTCATACATCGTCTGTGCATTGCCCCATGAGAGGTTCAGACATCCGTGCGAACCGTTGTACATGTAGATCTGTCCGCCGTATGCACCTCTGCTCAGGTCATGGAAACCGCAGCCCCAGTCATTGAACGGCATCCAGAAGGAAACCGGTGCTTCGTATCCCTGTACGGCATACGTTCCCAATGTAACGTTCCGTGCCTTGTACATGATCTGGCAGACACCTCTTGGAGTACGGCGACCGGGATTTGTCTCTGTACCGGACACAAAGTCACATTCAAAAACACATTCGCCGTCAATATAGACCCATGCATGCTGCTCGGAAATATCCACATCAATATACGTATTACCGATATCATCATTATTCTTGCCCCGACAGTAGCCACGGTGTGCATACTCCGGCTCTACAGATACCGTCTTTCCGGCACGCAGCAGATCAATGAGCTGGTAGGCAGTGGATTCCTGATTGATCTGCCAGCCATAGGTGCTGTAGGGATGCCCTGTCCACGGAACCGTGATCAGCCCGTCGACAGTGGACTGAAACTCATGCGGCTTGCCCCATGTATCCGTATCGGCTGCCATTTCCGCAACAAACTGACTGATGGCGTTATAGTCAAAGATGATCTGCCCTTCGTCATTCTTCTGCACTGCACCGTTATCGTCAAGCATGATCCAGTCCACGATCATGTCGCTGTTGACAACATAATCCTTATAGTCACCAAATGTATAGGTAATGGTGCATTTCGCATAATTATTATAGAGGTCAAGCTCTTTTTCAAGGTCAACTGCCTTGACTTCGGCACGGTAGCTTTCGTAACAGCCGGAATCCTCCATATTGATGGTGGTCTTGCCTTCTGCGACCTGTTCCTTGATATAGTTGAGCAAAGTCTGGGTATCGAACTGGTCGCCGAGTGTCTCCGGCTGCACCACAAACTGCCCGGCATCATTCATCACCACGACAGCATTTTCCGATTCCGCATTGCCCCAGTCATAGTCATCGATCAGCTCACGAAGCCGCCACTCGGTATAGGTCATATAATAGTTGACAGTATATTCCGACGGCTTGAAGAGCTTGACGATCCATGCAAACGGATTTTCCTGTGCAGCATCCTCAAACGCACCGTCCGGAACGTGGTACTTCGCATTGAAATCCGCCGCAGAAAAGACAGCAGTATCGCCCTTCGGGGTAGTCAGCCGCAGATCGGGGACAGCCTTCTGGTTCAGGAGAGTACAGGCAGCTTCCTGTGCGTTCATACCGGAGAGGTCAATGTTGTCCACCATCGTATTGGGGAGAAATTTTCCCTGATATGTAGCCGCTACGATGAAATAGCCGATGATCGCTGCCAGAACGACTGCGCCGCTGATCGACCCCACATAGACGGAAGTCGGCAGTTTTGCGCCGCCGGACAACTTGGCAAACGGATTTTTCAGAGCATGTTTTTTCTTTTCGGGCTTAGGTGCATGTTTTGCGGGCACTTGTTTCCCGGGTCGTTCTGCGGCAGGGTTCCGTTTCAAAGCCGGCATCGGCTTTGCCTTCGGTGCAGATTTTCCCTGCGGTGCAGACTTCTCCTGCGGTGCAGGAGCTTTTTGCGCAGAGGCTTTCGGTGCAGCAGCTCCGGCAGATGCGGTCTTTCGTTTCAGCGGCGGCAGAGCCTCATGCTGTGAAGGTCTGACGGACGGTTCTCCGGACGTATCATCATGGTTCGCCATTGCCAATGCCTCACGGATCTGTGCCATTTTCTGCTTATGCGCATCCTGCGCAGGGGGCGCAGGCGGTGCAGGTTTTCCGGCTGTATCAAGCAGCTCCACAAGCTCATCCTCTTTTTCCGGTGCATCGGATGCGCCTGTTACACTGTTCACAAGCTCTTTCAGCTCGTTCTGATTCTGCAAAGCGATTCCTTCCTTTCCCCTTTGTTCACACATTTCCCGGAATTTCCGGGGTATCTTCGTCTTCATTTCGTACACTATTTAGTATACCATATTTCCGGCTGTAATGAAATGAAAAAATAGTTACAGTTCAATAACAATCTGTCATAATTACGTCATTTTATGCAAAATCAAAATCAGTTTGTGTATATCCGCCATCATTCTGCATAGTTGTACAGAAGTTTCCAGACGGGACAGGAAAACAGGAAAATCTGGCAGATGCCCATGAGCCTGTCAACAGCATCACACTCCGTAAGATTCCCACTCATAAATGCTGTCGTTCTGCCCATCCTTATAGTGTGCATGGGCACATGCACAGAAAGCAGGTGACGGATGAAACAGAAAAAATTAGCAGCATTGTCAGCATTTGCCGGTCTGTTTTTTCTGATGCCGGTGACGGCGTCACTGTATTATGCCGGAAAGCTGGCAGATCAGTATTATGTGCGGCATGGGGAGATGCTGCAGGTAACTGCGGCACTGCCGATCACAGCATCGCCTGTCCGTGCGGAAACACAGGCTGCCGCTGCCGGCAGCATCACATCTGATGCAGCACTTCGTCTGTTCGGTATTTTTCCCATAAAAACCGTAGAAATGCATCCCACAGAGGAAATCATGCTCATACCGGGCGGTGAACCGTTCGGCGTGCGGATGCTGATGGACGGGATCATGGTCATCGGGTTCGGCGAGGTGGAAGGCAGCGGCGGTCACAGCTGCCCTGCCGTGACAGCAGGTTTACAGGAGGGCGACATCATCCGGGAGATCGGTCATGAACCACTGACGGATACGGACGCATTCCGTGAGGCAGTACAGAAGGGTGAGGAGATGCTGCTGACGGTACTGCGTGGAGAGGAGACACTCGAACTGACTCTGACTCCGGACTATTCTGTGACAGAGGAATGCTACCAGACCGGACTATGGGTGCGTGACAGCACGGCAGGCATCGGGACGATGACGTATTATGAGCCGGCGACAGGCAGCTTCGGCGGTTTGGGACACCCCATCTGTGACCCGGACACGGGAGAGCTGATACCGCTTGCAAGCGGCGAGGCGGATGCTGTGACCATCAGCGGTACAGTGAAGGGACTGCCCGGTCTGCCGGGACAGCTGCAAGGATATTTTTCCGCTGACGAAGCCATCGGTACGCTGCGCTGCAACAGCCGCTGCGGTGTGTTCGGGACATCGGAGGATGTGCCGGAGGTCAAGCCCGTCCCCATGGGACTGAAACAGGAGATCACGCTCGGAGATGCTGTCATACTGACGACTGTCTCCGGTGATACCCCCAGACCCTACACCATCGAGATCACATCCCTTGACTTCACAGATGAGACACGCAACATGGTCATTGAAGTGACGGACGAAGATCTGCTTGCTGAAACAGGCGGCATCGTGCAGGGCATGAGCGGCAGCCCCATTCTCCAGAACGGCAAACTCATCGGCGCAGTGACGCATGTCTTTGTTGCTGACCCGGCGAAGGGGTATGCCATCTTTGCTGAAACCATGTATGACTATACCAGACAGACTGCCGGATAAACAAAGGTGGGGACAACTGTCCCCACCTCGCTTATCTGATCGTAGTATCACGCCGCATCCGTCCTCATCGGGGGAAACACTCCACTATTTTCTGCTCTGTCGAGTTGTAGAGATTTGCCCCGTATTCAGCCGTTTCCCGGATGTATTCCGTATCTTTCCGGATGTCCTCCATCGTATGACACAGCTTCCGGAGACGTGTGCCGATGTCAAGCCGTTCCTGAATGCCTGCATCCATACAGCTTTGCAGATCATTCAGAGTGCGCTGCACCTCCTGCACAGCATGCTCCGTCAGCACAGCGTGATGGCTCGCCTGCATCACGCCGTTGATGCTGATCCTGATCTGTCCCATAGTCTCTCCCTTCACCGAGGTGTCCCACAATTCGGACAGCTATGCAGTGAACTGTCATACTGCGTCGCACACTTGCGGCAGAAAACAACTTCTCCGCCGTTTGCCTGCTGTGCCTTCTTGACTTGTGTGCTGATGCCAAAGCTGCTTGTGTTCGTCCGGCGAAGCAGTACGATTCCCACGATCAGCAGTGCGATCTGGAGTACAAGACTTACACCCAAGCCGATGTAGATCGGTATAAATTCCGGATACATAGTCACATCTTCCTCTCTCAGTATGATTTCTTTTTTCTGCCGAACAGCAGGAATACGATCAATGCCATGATGAGTACCCCTACACCGCTCAGCGAACCAATGAACAACGGCTTATTGTTGAACCAGCGGATGATCGGATTCGTGGTGACAAGGAAGTCCTCGATCAGCATTTCCATCTCGTTACCGGCTGCATCCGTTGCCAGAATGCGCAGGATACGGGAGGAATTGGATTCCGGAATGGAGAGGGTGTAAGTCTCTCCCTCTACGGTATACTCCACCTCCACATCATCCAGATACATTTTCACATTCTGAAGTACCAGATTGTCCTTGATCTCGATGGATGCGGTCTTGCTTTCTTCGGCATACTGCTTCTTGCTCTCAATGTCCACAGGCACAATGACCGGCTGTGTCTTGTCAATACCGAATGCAATCTCTGCGCCCTTGTTCTCATCAATATTTTCGTTGATATTTCCGGCTGCATCCTCCGAATAGAACGACAGGAGATAGCTGCCGTCCTCCGCAAACAGCTCCGGATTCAGGATGTAGCGATAGCTGCTCCAGTCCGAACCGCCGCCTTCCTTTTCAATGGTGTAGTCCGCATCCCTTACCAGATCGGATGCTGCACCGTTCTTGGTCATCCTGAGAAGGGTACTGCTGTCCTTGAGGGAGTCGGCATTTATTTCCACCACGACAATTTCCGGCTCTTTCGTCAGATACTTTCCGATATAGTCACTGACTGCACTCAGATCATAAACAGAACCGAACCGGTTAGCAGAGAATCGCATTGACTGTGTGCTGACATTGCCGGCAAGGTCTGTAAGGCTGACTTCCAGAATATAGATATCATCCACTTGCTTGGTATGGGCAAAATCTTCCCAGACAAACTGCTGTCCGTCTGCAATGTCCTCTGTGGAATAGGGATACTCCACTTCTTTATTGTTTGCGCCCTTCAAGGTAATGGTGACGGTGTTCTTGGTGAAATTGGTATCCTTCACACGTACCTCCGGAGCGACGACATCCTTATTTGCCACGTTCACGCCGCCGATCTCTACCTGTGGGGGAAGCGTGTCGATCACAAATTCCTTTTCACTTCTTGTGACGGCATTGCCTGCCTTGTCGCTGCACGATATACTGAAACTGTACTGTGCATCACTGGTGAAACTGATTGTGGCAGAATAGGAGTCCTTGCCCCTCTCTTTCCACTCCCCGACAGCCGGGAATGCACCGCTCCTGCCATCGGTCGTTCCGTTGAGCGTCACCAGTTCCACATCAAAATTATGTTCAATGATCGTGATCGTAGCAGTCCGTGCCTGCTTGTAATACTTGCTGTTGGCAGCGTCATTGTTGTCATAGGCAATGGTGATGTCAGGGGAGGTCTGGTCGATGATAAATTTCTGCATAGAAAGCGGTACGGCTTCATTGCCTGCCATGTCCGTGAAGCGCATATCAAATTCATAATTGCCGTCGTCATGGAACACAAGCGTTGCCGTATACGTGCTTTTGTCAGGATCATCCGCATTCTCATGCGCTGTCCAGCCGCTCAGAGAGGGCGCAGCCCCTTCTTCATTGTGGACATAGAGATCCACGCCGCCTGCATCAAAATTCCTTTCCTGTACAGTGATCGTTGCGACTCTGTCCTCACGGTAAAAGCCGTCCTGATTACTGCTGACATCGTTATATGCCACAGAAATTGTGGGAATTGTCTTGTCGATGCTGATGGTAGTGGAGCTTTCCGATCTGTTGCCGGCATTGTCCACGATCGCAACATGCAGCACAATGCCGTTGCTGTTGGCACCGATACGGATCGTGCGCTGCATTTCAGTCACAAGATTCCGGTCGGTTCTGGTTGCCTTCCAGTCAGCGTTTTGTCCGTCCCTGAAACTGCCGTCCTTGTTCAGAAAGACAGAACCGCTCTGTCCCCCATCCGGATCATGGGGTGCTTCCACACGCCATGAGACTTCCTGCAAGCCGGAGTAGGTATCGGTGACGGTAACGCCGATGTCTACATCAGCCTTGTACAGCGGCTCGCCATTGTGGGTCTTTTTGTCTGTCTGCGGCACACTGAAAGCGATGTGTTCCTCCTGCTGATGCTTATCGCCGGACTCCACGATCACACCATCCGGTGTCACATACTCTGCCGTTTCATTGCCGACATTGTCCTGTGCCTTTGCATAGACCTGACCCTTAAAATTGGCTTTCACGGTAAAGGTCAGCTCACCGTCGGCATTGACAAGACCGGTATGCTCCTCCGACTGACCGCCGTCCTTATCGACAGTGTAGTAGGAAACGGAACGAACGCCGGAAGACGGCACAGCATCCCATGCACGGATGGTCACTTCGGTATCCTTCAGGAAGTAGTAGCCATAGACCTCAGACTGCACGCTCAGCTCATCACTGCCGTCTGTGGAATTGAAGCGAATCTCAGCGATCTCCGGTGCAGTTGTGTCCTTATAGACAGTCTGCTCATAGACCTCTGCCTCATTGCCGGCGTTATCCTCTGCCGTCACACGCAGCAGATAACTTCCGTCCTCACAGATTTCTGCCTGACTTGTGCTGACAAGGAAAGTGAGGTCATTGACCTTTTTGTCACGCTGGGTAAAATCTTCCGTGATCGTCTGCTGTGCATCCGGTGTCAGATCTTGTGTCAATTCCTGATCATTGATGTAGATATGTACATTGGCAATACCGGAGTCCGCATCGGACACATTGACTGTAAAGCCAATATCATCACAATACCAGTCGTTGGCATCAGCAGTGGCAGGATTCCTGTCATCTGCCGGCAGATCGGCTGTAACACGAATCACGGGACGGGCACTCTCCACCATCAGAAAACTGCTGGAGATCTCCGGATCGACATCGCCCGGCATCACAGGCTGTGCGCTGTGTCCGGTAAAGTCCGCTGCGGATGCCGACAGGCTGCCTTCAAAGGCAAGTGTGCCTTCCTCTGTCATTTCTGCCGGAAGCCGGAATGTGCTGACGCCATTATTGGCTGTCTCTGTTTTCCATACCTCATCATCCACATAGAGTGTGATGGTATTGATGCCGGAGGAGGGAACAGGGTCTGCGGCACTGACAGTGACTTCCACCTGATCTTTGAAAAAGATGCCGAAGGTCAGGAAGCGGATCACCTTTTCCACTACATTGCGCTCCACGGGAGTGACAGTAAACCCGATGAGCATCGGCTCATCACGGTCAACATAGACCGTTTCTGTGCGTTCTTCTGAAACCGTGCCGACGGCATTCACTGCACTGACATGCAGGGTATAGCTGCCGTCCTCTGACGGCTCTATCTGGTCGGTGCTGATGGTGAATTGCAGCTCCTGATGCCCTTCTTCCTTGTAACCGGAAGTATCATTGATGAGAACGCCTGTGCTGTCCTCACTGAGCAAAGTGCCGTTGAGCGTGATCTGCACTTCGCTGATCGGGATTTCTGCATCCTGAACACTGACTGTCAATACCGTGTCTTCTGCATACCAGCGGCGTCCCTCCTGATCTGTGAATACCGGTTCCTCTGTGGTGATGGCAGCAGTCGGCACGGAATCTGTGATGCGAAGGAAATTGCTGACTGATGCATTCAGATCCTGCGGTGCTGTCCTCTTGGATGCGTTGCCTGCCCTGTCGGTTACAACGGCAGAAATTTGTCTCCCCTTTGCAAAATCAGAATTGCTCAGCTCAAATACAGCAGTGCCGTTCGTGATCTCTTTAGAGGTGAATGCCTTACCATCCAGATACAGGATCACCTCGGAAAGTCCCGAAGATACCCCGGCATCCTTTGCTCCCACAAAGAGATAGACTGTGTTTTTTGAATAGTTGCCATGCTGATACTGCCCGATGTCTGTGGCAGAAACGCTGTCTCCTCTGTTGCTGAACCGGAAAGAAGTGATGGTCGGTGCTGTGCCGTCGTAATTTACGTACACATCCTCACGTCCGGAAGCATTCCCTGCCGCATCAAGGGCATACAAATAAAAATGGGTAGCATTCGGTGTCGTTGTCCCATCCTCATTCTCTGTGGTCTGGAGGGTGGTATGGATGGTAAAGTTACCGTCTGCATCAATGGCTTTTTTATTCTTCCCTGCCTTGATCTCTGTATCCGACAGCGGCACGCCGATGCCCCATACGACATGGGACAATCCGGACGACTCCTTCTGATCGGTCGCTGTACCGGTGATCGTGACATCTGTGCTGTTCGTCCATTGCGCATTTTTATCCGGCACATTGATCTGCGGCTTGACATTGTCGATCAGGATGCAGATCCTGACACCGAGCGTGATTTCCGGTGTCCCGTTCTGAACCATGTCAAGAGTCCGGATCGTCTGGGTAGCATTGATCTCGATGCTGTCCTCTCCGCACCATGTATCATCTATCTTTATGATTCGCCAGCCCTCTGCTGCCTTCAGCTCTGCATTGGCATCTTTCGGCAGGACATACGTCGTGATATTGGTCTTGGAATCTGTATCGGTTCTGACCGGTTTTTCGGAAAAGGTCAGTGTATAATAATCGTTTTGCAGGGCATTCTTGCTCACATCAACGACTTCATTTTTCAGGTACAGCACTTCCAGAGCCATATCCTCTGTCACATTTGTGAATGCTGCGGTCATGCCATTTTCACTGTTTTCCAGAATCTCAGACTTTTCTTCGCCGTTGACCGTGAATGACCCGGCAGAATAACCGCCCTGCGGCTGTATATGCAGAAGCAGATCGTCTCCGTAATTGACGGTAAAATCTCCGCTGCTGCCGTAGTTGTCAAAATACGTGCTGCCGTTTCCCTTTGTTTTCAGCGTGATATGGAACTGCTGCGGACTGAATTCAACACGATAGGTATGGGATCTGTCGAATTTCAGGACACGGGTAAGCTCCTCCTCAGCAGGGGTATTTTCCGTGTAGCTCTTGCTGTCTGTGTCCACTTCGATCTTCGACACACGATAGCCCTCCGCAGGCACGGGCAGAATGGTGACTTCCTTGCCGCTTTCATATTGCAGTGTCCTGATACCGCCGCCCGCTACGACATTGTCCCCATCTTCATACGTCTCTCCGTCCTCATAGCGGATTTCGCCCCCCTTTGATACGTTGATCGTCAATGTGTAGACGATCTTTTCAAAGGTGACTTCCACGGTTTTGTTTTCCCGGATATCGGGAATCGTCAGATCGTAGGAAGATGCATTTTCCTCAAGCTGTACTTCTTCTTCATTGATGAGCAGCTTGCTGATACAGTAGCCCTCATTTGCAGTCAGATGGCAGGTATAGCTCTCGCCATAGGCGATGGTGTCTCCCTGCTGACCGTCAACGCTGCCGCCTTCACTGTTGCTGATGTTCAGTGTCACGGAAAACTGCTTCCTGCGGAGCAGCAGAGAAGCGATGGTTTCACTGCCCAGTCCGGTCACTGTCAGGGGATCGCTCTGGTATCCGTCCTGTGTTGCAGCAAGGATGGTATAGTTTCCGCCCTTGACTGCCTGAAAGAGGTATTTACCATTCCAGTCTGTGGTAAGCGATGTTTCTGTACCGGCATCGTTATCTTTGACGGTAACTTCTGCTCCGGCAGCCGGTCTGCCGTCTTCATACAGGACTTCACCGGTCACAGTGATCTGTTCTGCTGCGATATTCTGTTCCGTGCTTTCCTGCGTTTCAGGCTCCTGTGTTTCCGGCGGCAGAGTCTCGCCTTCGGCGGCAGTCGTCTCTCCTTCCGCAAAGACAAACACCTCCGGCGGCAGCATCATGCCGGACAAAGACAATGACAGCATCAATGCCGCTGCCCTTAACAGCAAGGGATGTTTCTTTTTCTTCATCTTTTATCTCCTTTCATCGGTCGGGAAAATCAGAATATGGTTTCCTCAGAACCGACTGAAATCATTTTTCTTGTCACACGGAACGCAGATGTCAGCTGTGATTCCACTGCCGCATCCGCTGCACTCTGTGCTGTATCGAGTACGGTCGTGGCATTCGGATCGGGTACAGTCTGTGCTGTACTTAATACAGTCGTAGCATTCGGATCGGGTACAGTCTGTGCTGTACTTAATACAGTCGTGGCATTCGGGTCGGATACAGTCTGTGCTGTACTTAATACAGTCGTGGCATTCGGGTCGGGTACAGTCTGTGCTGTACTTAATACAGTCGTGGCATTCGGGTCAGATGTCCTTGATGCTCCGACCGCAGCAGGCTGTTCCTTCACTCCGGCTGCTACTTTTCGTATTTCGACCTTCCGTTCTTCCTTCGCCGCAGGCAGAGGGTGGGCATTGGCTTCATTGGCTGCCCTGATCGCCTTGATCTCATTGTTGGCAGTCTTTCCGGTCAGATCTGCGATCACTGCCGGGATGTTCAGCTTCAGGAACAGCAGGACTGCTGCGATCAGTGCTGCGCCTGCAAGCGAAAACCCCACGATCGCAATGACAAACCATGTCGTTGCATTCATATCCTGCACCTACTCTCTGAATGCATTCCCGATCGCTGTCTTTACAGGATCGGCTCTGCTGATAATATCGTCCCTGAGCAGCTCGGTCTTGTCGGAGGTCACTTCGGTCTTTTCTGCTGCTTCTTTCACTGTCGTGAACAGCGTTTCCATCTCCTCCTGTGTCACACCGTCCGCCTTGAATTTCCGGGCATAGCTTTCCATCGCATACATCGCAAGCCGGTAGACTTCGAGCCGGATGATCTCGCTCTCATTGCCCTGATTCTGTATCATCTCCGTCAGTTCATTGATATTCTGCCAGTACGGCTGGTAAACGCCCTTGTCAGATGCTTCCTCAATGTTCAGCGTGATGTCCCGGTTAAATTTACCGATGTCCCGGTAAATAGTTGCCATCGTGTAAAAATCTGCCGATGAGCTGCCATATTGCACGGCATCCTCAAACCATTGCACAGCACTTTTCATACGGGTGATCTGGTTATCTGCGCTGTCCTCTTTGCCATAGTCATAGTAGTACCAGTAGAGCTTGCCTGTCTCAAACGCAAGCTCCGCATAATCCTCGCCTTCACGCAGTTCTGTGAGGTGGGGCGTGAGTGCTTTCTGGAGCTGTGCTTCTTCTTCTGTGGTAAAACTTGCATCATCCTTGAACGCCTCGATCATGCCCAGATAGGGTTCTGCATTCTCCGGCTTGATGGAAACTGCATTTTCATAATAGGAAACCTTTTCCTCCGCAGAAGCTGCCTTTTCGGCACGCTCGACGTTCATGTCATAGTCCTCGTTATTCGTATGGGCACGCATGGTCAGTCCGAATACCCCGACCAGCGCAAACACCGCACTGCCTGCAAGTGCCGCACAGAAGGCATACAGTTTTTTCTTCTGCCCCATCCGATAGGCTTCGCTGTATTCCTCATAGTGATTCAGCACATACAGCAGCTCCGCACAGGACTGGTAACGCTGCTCCGGATCAAGCTGCGTACACTTCTGGATGATCGCCTCCAACCCTGCGGACAGCCGGGGATTCCAACGGCGTATGGGATAGATCTCATATGGCGGTTCACTCGGATCCTGTCCTGTGACCAGATGGTACAGTGTCACACCCAGACAATAAATATCCGTCCTTGCATCCGTCTGTCCCTTGCCGCCGAACTGTTCCGGTGCTGCATATCCTTTTGTGCCAAGACAGACGGTATCTGCTGTATTCTGTGTCTTGTATTCACGGGCGATACCGAAGTCAATGATCTTGATCGTTCCGTCCGGCTTGAGCATGACATTTGCCGGCTTCATGTCCCGGTAGATGATCGCAGGTGTTCTCGTATGCAGATATTCAAGTGCGCCGCAGATCTGCTTTGCCCAGTCGATCACTGCCTCCTGCGGCTGTGCGCCGCCGTGTTCCACAAGGGAGCTGAGCGTTTCGCCTTCTATGTAATCCTCAATGATATAGATGACATCACCGCTGTCAATGATGTCCACGATACGCACGATGGATGGATGATCCAACTGCTTGATCATGTTGGCTTCCTTGATCGCACTCTGAATGACGACCTCATTGTTCTTATCTCTGACACGTTTTTCGATCTCCTTGACTGCCCACTGCTTGTTCAGCCGCTTATCCATTGCCAGATAGACTCTTGACATGCCGCCCTGTCCGATGAGCTTCAGGATCTCGTACTTGTCATCAATGACGCTACCGATCTTTGCCAATGCGCTCCTCCTCTCACATCACCCGGATGAGCATGGCAGAGATATTGTCCGTTTCCCCTCTCTGCTTGTTCACCTCAACCAGCTCTGTCAGCTTTTGTTTCATCACAGTTTCGTCCGTACATGCCGACGGAGAAAATGCCGCATGCAGCTCGTCCGCTTTCATCTCATGCCGGAATCCGTCGGAGCAGAGCAGGTAACTGCATGTCTGCGCTGTACCGGAGAGCATTGTCGGAATGACGGTCTTTGATGCGCCGATGCATTGCAGAAGAACATGACTCCGGGCATCCTGTTCTGCCTGTTCCGGTGTCATTCTGCCAAGCCGCACCTCATTGGCGGTCACGGTCTGGTCATCCGTCAGAAGCTCAAAACGGGTATCTGTAATCTGATAGGCTCTCGAATCCCCGACATGCCCGATCAGGTATCTGCCATCCGGAAAGAACAGCATGGCAGTCAGTGTTGTGCCAAGCTGGAGATGCTGCGAAGTGCCGTATTCCCGGATACGCTGGTTATAGCCCTTTATCATGCGTTCCCAACTGAAACGCACTTCATCCATCGGGTCATTCTTCTCAAGAAATCCCGGCAGCTCCTGCTCAAACCATACTGTCAGTGCCCTGATGACCGTTGTACTTGCAAGCTCGCCCTTGTTCAGACCGCCCATCCCGTCACAAACAGCAGCAAGCAAGACTGTTCCCTTGTCGGATTTTCCTTCGAGAATGCAAAGACTGTCCTGATTGACTGTTTTCCGGATGCCGGCATCCGAATGCATGGCACATAGATATTTCATTGCAGCCTCCTGTTACTCGATATAGAACATATAGTCCTCGTTTGCAAACCGCACCCGTGTGCCGGAATACAGTTCCATTTCGGTATCGGGTGTGATGCGTCTGTCATCAATGAACGTCCCGTTGGTCGAGCCAAGATCAATGATAAAGAAATGCCCGTCCCTTGTCAGGATGTCCGCATGTTTACGGCTGACTGCGGTGTTGTCGGTCACATCATAGCCGACCTGACCGTGCCCGATACGGAATGCATCCGCATCAATGTCAATACGCTCCTCATTTTTCTGTCGCACCAGATATCCCTTCGGACCCTGCGGAATGTTGTCACTCAGGATGGTCGTACCGCCGATGGTGGTGGTATCTCCCAGAACCGTCGTGCCGCCTTGTTCCTTTTCCTCCGGTACAGACCGGGGTGCAGGCTGTGCCGCAGCCGCTGCGGTCACAGGTATCGGCTTTTCTGCCTGTCCGCTGTTATCTGCCGGGTCATAGATATATTTCGATGAGCTTGTCTGCCCCGTGAGCTTCAATCCACAATCCGGACAGAAAACTGCCGTCTTTCCGGCTGCACACCGGCATCTCGGACAGATACGTCCCTCCGGCTGTGGTTTCTTTCTGCCTGTCAGGCTGATGATGTACTGTTCCAGCTCAAACTGGGAAAAGGCAACTCCACTGTTCAGAATGGCGATATAGTCCTTGATATAGCTGGTGTCCTCGGACTTGGAAAAGGTGGCATACTGCACAATCCCCTGCAAAAAATCACGGAGTACTGCGGTCGGTGTCAGGTTCTGAATCGGCAGATAGACAAAGTACAGCGTCCGCTGTGCCGGATTGACCATGACACAATCAAAATTCATCATCAGCTGATCGGTGTTGAAAAATGCAGCCTTCATGGAATTCATGATGTCCACGATATTTTGCAGGATATCGGCGAAAGTCTCCTTGTTCAGAGGTGTGAGCAGAAACTGCTTGAGCGGGATGTAACCTGTCAGCTGGTAGACAAGCCGGAATCCGGAACCCTTCCGGATCACATCCAGATGCAGCAATCCCCTCACATCATCATTGTTGATGGCATAGACCTCATGCTCCTTGATCTGCTGCCCTTTCAGGCTTTTGACAATGAGCTGGGTCATGCCTGCCTTAGTTACGATCTTATACTTATTCATAGCTCGCTATCCTCTTGCCTGCTCCAGTGCCTTCCGACATTCTTCCAGTGTTTTCTCTGCCTCATCCATCTCTGCTTCCCACTGCACCAACGCATCCTCTTCTTCGGGACGCTGTCTGGCAAGCGTCTGAAGCTGCTGTTCTGCCTCATGCACAGCATCTTCTGCTTTCCGGATCTCCTGTTCACGCCGCTCTGCGGCAGCTTCTTCCTGATGGATCTCCTCTGCTGCCTGCCGCACATCCCGATTCAGATCCTGTATCTGGAGAATACTCTTGTCGATCTGCATGATAACACGGTCAAGTGCCTGTGCCATCACGGGGACTTCCTTCCCCTGCCAGCATTGCAGGAGGTTTTCCTGATAGGTATTCAGCTCCTTACGGGCTGTCCTGAGCTGATCGGCACAGTCAGACAGTGTCGCTGCCTGCGTCAGTGTTTTGTTCAGATCCATAGAGCCTATTTCATCCTTTCCATCAGCTTCTTATCCAACTCATACTGCTTTGTATTGTAAATGCCTGATGCATAGTCTTCGCCGTCATAGATCAGAAAATAATAGGTGTCCCCGATCTCTGCCGTATCGTATTCCCATTCCGATACATTGCATTGTCCATCCTCAAAATACAGGGTGCAGTAACGGTCGCTGCTGTCACGGCGATGGCGTTTCTTGTTGACCAGTACGCCCTTCCCGATCGTAAAATGCAGGTTTCTGATCCGCCTGATCTCCCTGACAGTCCGGATAACCCCTCTCAATCCGACCATAACTCCGAATCCGATTCCCAAAAGCCCGATGCCGAGGACATTGACGAAGATAACTGCCGCATTCAGTTCCCTTGTGGAAAGCAACTGGATCAAAGATATGCCGATCCCGGCTGAGGCAAGCAGGATATAGACAATAAGCCGCATGGTACATCGCTGCTGCCGGAGCAGCAGCGATACCGTCAATCTTTCTTTTTCCATAGCTTAACCTGAAATGAGTTCTCTGCCACCAGAAGGATGCTTGGTAGCCATCGCAAAATCACTGTATTGCTGTAGATCTGTATCATCTCCAACGACAAGCACGGCAATGAACGCCTTGTACTTTTCATCCTTCGTCATGATGGTCAGGACAGTGCTGCCGGGACTCTTTGCATGTGCAACGCCGTCTTCGTCGATGCTGACCACATTCTTGTCATCGGAAGTCATGGTCAGATCATCGAGCGTATAGCCCTTCGGCACCTGAACGACATTGGTATAGTAGGCATCACCCGGTACCATTCTGGTAAACAGCTCACTTACTACAATATTGTCTCCCTCAAGAACCGGAGCAAATGTTTCGGACGGTTCTGTAGCTTCTGTCAGATCGGATGCTTCCGTTGAGGGGATTTGTCCTGCTGTGAATTTATCAAACTGGAAGGAACAGAGATCCTTGTTCGTGAAGGGAACGACCTTGGTATACGGTTTCGCATTACCGCCGACATCAATATGGATCGAAAGCAGTTTTGCGTTCTTTTCATTGAAAACATCCCATGACAGCTCCGCATTCTTCAGCAGATCCCGTGCATAGGAATCCGTGGACAGACCACCTTTCAGGATGAAATAAACCGTGACATCGTTACACACCGCCAGATGCAGCTTCACCGGCTGGCTGCCTTCTACTGTATAGGTGCATCCCTGTTTTTCAGCGATCTCCTTTATCATCTGCTGATCGGCTTCCAAATCCATTTTCTCAATAATTTCCTTTGCATCGCTTGATAGATCTGTTTCATTTTCAAACAGAAGATGATTCTGCGAGTCTACCAGATGCAGCGTCAATTGATAGCGTGCGCCCAGTCCGATACGTGCTTCAAAACCGATGACCTTCTTCTCCAGTCCTGCAAGATAGAGTGCCGGTCCTACGCCGCAAGTCAACTCTGCCTTGACTTCTGCCTCAACATCAACATCCTTATCACAGGTCTTGATGAAACGCAGATTGTTGTTTTTGTATTCCACGCCGTTTGAACCTTTGAAATTGAATGTCAGTTTCGCCGATCCGTCTACTTGCAGCTGGAAATTGATATCAATGCAGACTTTTGCCAAACCGGCGTTCTGGATGTCAATCGAAGCGAGTTTCATGACGATCGGGTCCGGGATCTTAAATCCGAACTCTTTGGGCTTGATCCCCTCTGCATTGGCATCTTCAATGACATACTTTTTCACTTCTTCCATGTATTCATTAACATTTGTGTTTTTCTTGCTTATTTTTTTTGCAAACACCTTGTTTAATGGCTTTTTGGAAGCCTTAACAGACCCTTCGAGTGTGGAATCATAGTCCACACGCACTTCTGCCGAACGCAGCTTGAACCATTTGTAGTCAATTTTATGCGTGATGTCAATGTCATTCAAATTAAAACCTGCGCTTACTTCCACAGACTGCTCGGAATTATCTGCCTTGATCTGTTTCTCAGTCTTTTTGATATTCAACAGATTGGGGGACGTAATTTCAAGACCGATGTCGCTGTTCCCGTCAAGCAGAGTTGTGGACAGTTTGATTTTCCAATCGCCATACTTGCTCTTGATCTTGAATTCCTTGGACAAATCCCCTTCCTTTCCGGTGAGGGGGGTGATACTTCCGTCCGCATTTGCCGAAAGACCCTGATAACCGCCGCTTTTTGCAAGCTCCGCCGATTCCTTCGGTCCGTCATATATGATGTTGCCATCGGGATCCCGGATCACCGTATTTTCCGGTGTCGGAGAAAAGGTATCCTGCGAATAGACCTCCTCTGCAATGTCGTAGAGATCCAGATCATTCGATGTGCTGACCACGACCTGTCCGTCCTTTGTCTCCACGTTCTCTGCCTTGAATACCGATGTACCACGCAGTCCGTCGCCCGCAGGCATGACGAACACATCCCCTTCTGCAAGTTCAGGGGCGGATGTTTCCGGAATCATCAGCTTGCTGTCTTCTTCGGAGTAATGGAAGTCTTCGATCTTGGCATCGCCCTGCGAAAAGTCCTTGACACCCTCCGCAAAGGTCGTGTGTTCTTCCTTCTCATAGCTTCTTCCTGCCCACTGACTGACAGCCTCTGCCAACAGCAAAGTTGCGTCCTTCTGGGGAATCTCACGATCCATCCAGTACTTTCTGATCGTGTCGTCAAAATGCTCGATGCCATAGTCGATCTTCTCGTCCTCGGAGACATCTGCATCCATAAATTCGCCGCAGTTCACCAGTGTGAGCAGCGCATCCCTGTAGGTCAGCGGTGCTTCTACATCAATGTCCTGATCTGCATCAATGACTTCCCATTCCACTGCCGTCTGGACAGCAGCAAAATACCGATTGTCCGCTGCCACGGTGGTCAGGTACGGTTCATCAGATGTATAGGAATTCATCCCGAAGGCATCATTGATCATGGTTAGCCACTGCCCCATACCAAGTGTTATTTTGGCAGCAGAACACCCTGTTACGCTGACCATTATGAACGTCAGCATCACTGCTGTCAGAATCAGTGCAAATATACGTCTCATGACCCATACCTCTTTTCTTTTTTACGTTCCGCAGACGGTGCATGACCGTCTGCGGTATGTATGCTATTACTTAAACTGTGCTGCATTGCTCTGGATGGACTGCTCTGTTGTCTCATAGCTCTGAGCGGTCGTTTCGAGAAATTTCGCATAGCTCTCTACAATGTTCTTGTACTCCTCAAAGCGGGGCTTGAGGTTGTTCATTGCAGCTCTGATCTCGGTAGCGGCATCGCTCTTCCATGTTGCTTCGAGATCGTTCATACTCTTATTGATATCGGCAAGCTTGGTATCGAGTGTATTGTTATGATTGCGTACCTTGCTGGCTGTGTCGATCAGGACCTGCGTACTGATCTGGATTCCATCTGCCATGATTTCATTCCTCCTTATCAGTTGACAAGCTTACGGGCTTCATTCGTGATCGTTTCCTGTGTGTCACGATAAGCCTTTGCGCTCTTTCTGAGAAATTCTGCGTACCTGTTCATCAGCGTTGTCATCTGCTCGAAGTCGTCTCTGAACCCTTCGATCTGATTGGTGTAGGCGATATTGTCCTTTCCGCTCCACTTTGCAGCAAGTTCGCTGACCTCACTGTAAAGCGTCTTGTACTCCGACTGGTACTCCGATGCCAGACTCTCGATCCTGCCGGCTGTGGATTCCAGTTGCTCTGGGGTTACCAGAATGTCCTTTGCCATTGTCAATGACCTCCTTTTCATTTTTGCCAGCCGGGATTCCGGCTGTGCTGTTTATATTAACATCAGCTTCGAGCCGTTACGGATCCCCAGCTCGCAGACTGACAAGTTAATATTCAGTATCGTCCCGTCCTCCCGGTGACAGAGTACGGTATTTTCATCCGTGATGAGCCGCCTGTCGGAAATTTCCGATACAGCACGGCGCACAAGCTCCAACACGGTATACATCGGTGCTTCCTGCGGAAGAAACATGTCATAGGATGTGTTCAGAACCGGTACATAGACCTCTACCAGAACCTTGTCCATTGTTACTCTCCTTCCCCTGCGCCCAGCACCTTGATGAGCTGCGGCTTGCCATGTGTACACAAATAGCCGAAGTCTGTACCGATCTCCTCATACAGCTCTCTTGTGAGCTTGCTGATCTTCAGTACATACTGATCTGTCAGACCGTCACCGATCCACAGTCCCTCTGTGCCCGTGATCTGTTTCTTATACCAGTTCTCATAGTTGAGTGATGTCAGCCGGGATGCCGCATCCACAAGGACAAAGCGGATCTTGTAGGCTGTCTCACCCTTTTCCAGTATGAGGCGCAGTTTGTCCTTTCCGTCATCCGAAAGCTGATCGAAAAGATTCTTTACACCGAGAATCACGACTGCACGTTCCTCATAGCTGTCAAGTACTGCCGCATCCATTCCGGCATCCTTATAGGTATTGTTCCGGGTCACCATCTCGCTGAACAGCTCCCGGACATATTCCTCAAATCCCGCAGTCACGGCATCGCTGCGCTGCGTAAGGTGTCCGGCATCAAGAAGCTCTGTCCGGCACACCGCTGAAAGCACTGTTGTGATCTCCTCTGCAAATGCCACAGTGCCCTGTACCATCTGTGAAGATACGGGGAACAGCACCATATCCTGCAAGCAGAATCCAGCCGTTTCCAGTGTTTTCTTGTTGATGCCTGCCGGTACTGACCGCAGTCCGTCCGTCTGTACACAGGATGCATCCACCACATCGGGCAGCACAGGTATCTGTTTTGCCCTTGCCGTCTGCATTTCTGCAAGCTGTCCGCAATAGCTGCGCAGGTAGTCCTGCTGTTCTTCCTCATCCGTACAGTAAGCCGTCTGAAATTCATAGACCCTGTCAAGTGCAGCAAGTCCTCTGCCCTTGTACCGGGACGGCATAAGACCATCGGTCTTGCCGACAACGATGGAATAATCCGTCGCATCGTTGAGCTGGAGCGCAAACATCATACGGAAATTCTGTTGTGTCTTATAGCGCACAGCATTCGTTGCGGATGCCGTCACTGCAAAATAGATGCCGTACTTCACACCATCTCTTGAAAGCAGTGTGAATGCTTCGGTATATTCCTCGAACTGCTCGGAAAATCCGGCGTAATTGTTCAGCAGGACAACGATATTCGGGATGAGCTTGCCGCTGGTGCGGAGATAGCTTGCATAGTCGCCGCCATATTCCGAGAACAGCGTGCGCCTTGCAAGCAGCTCACTCTGGAGCATACGCAGCAGATTGATCGTCTTTTCCTCATCGGCTGATACCACAACACCTCCGACCTGCGGTGCATCCTCGAAAGCACGGAGCGTCTCTGAACCGAAGTCCATGATGTAGATATTGACTTCCTCTGCGGTATGATTGCGGATAAGGGAATAACAGAGCGTCGTCAGGAAAGTGGTCTTGCCGCTGCCTGCCGAGCCGTAGATCAGGCAGTTGCCCTCATCGGAGAACGGCACTTTCAGGACATCCTGCTTCTGGTTGAAAGGATCGTCATATTCGCCCACAATGGGTGCAAGACAGGTGCCGCCCTTCCGGACACCATATTTTTCCTCCAGTGCCGGAATAAAGATCTTCGCCGGAATCGCATCAAGCCAGAGCGGACGCACAGAGATCTGCTCTTCCTCTGCAAGCTCTGAGAGATACCGGACGATCGAAACGATCTGCTTGGTTCTTGAGCCGGTGTCTGTCTTTTTCACTGCCGGCTTCACATTCATGACCGTCCGTCCGAGGTCGTCCACGACTCTCACGCTTGTATCAACATTCTTTTCTACTGTATCCGTCGGCACATACTCTGCACCGCACCATGCGGACTGTCCGAGCATGAAAAGCTCATTGAATCCGACTTGCAGATAAAAACGTCCGGTCTGGGAAAGCTCCGCAGCATCAGGGCATTTTATCATATCAATGCTGTCCGCCTTCTCCTGTACTTTCAGGCAGACACGGAATTTACTGTTGCTCCAGATCTGGTCATCGACCACACCGTTCGGCTTCTGTGTTGCAAGGATCAGATGTACGCCCAGACTGCGCCCGATACGGGCTGCACTGATGAGCTGTTCCATAAATTCAGGCTGCTGTGTTTTCAGCTCCGCAAACTCATCGGAAATAATGAAAAGATGCGGAACGGGTTCTGTCACTGTTTTGTCACGGTAAAGCTGCTGGTATTTGTAGATATCCATTGTACCTTCGTCAGCAGTTTTCCGGGCTTTGTTAAAGATGCTCTGCCTGCGGCGCAGCTCACTCTGGATGGAGATCAGAGAGCGTGTGATGGCAGCACCGTCAAGGTTTGTGATCGTGCCGGCAAGATGCGGCAGCCGTCCCTTGCCGTCTGCCCCTTCAAATGCACCGGTCAGTCCGCCGCCCTTGTAGTCGATCAGGATGAAAGCAACTTCATCCGGATGGTAATTCACTGCCATTGAGAGAATGTAGGTGATGATGAATTCTGATTTTCCCGAACCGGTCATACCTGCCACAAGTCCGTGAGGGCCGTGGTATTTTTCATGCAGATCCAGATAGAATGTCTCTCCGGATCCATCCACGCCGACAGGTGTCTGCAAGCTGATGGTCGGATTATTTTCCTTCCAGCGTGTAAGGGGGTTGAGGTGTTCGAGCTTGCTCACGCCGAACATTTCCAGAAATGTCATCATTGCAGGGAGCGTATACTGCCGTGCGGACAGATCCAGCTCTATGTTAGCCAGTTCCTGTGCAACGCCTGCAACGACAGGGGCATTGACCTGATCGGGCTGAAACTGTGTGATGCTGCCGGTGCTGTCATCACGGTCATACATTCTCGAAAACGTCTCCTGCAATTCAATGACAAGCTTTGTCTCCTTCGGCAGATCTTTCAGAGAGGATGCGGAAAACAGGCAGCTGAACCCGGCATGCTTTTTCTGTCCGAGCATCTGCCGGAGTGCTTCGCACTTATCCTGAAGCCGCTTGCTGGTGCAGACGATCAGGTAAAAGACAGGCAGCTCCTGATCCTGATAGCGCACCTGTTCCTCACGGGCAAATACATTCTGTTCCAGATAGACCGACAATTCCTTTACTTCGTCCACGTTTGCGGCAAAGAAACGCATCGCTCTGTCGTCCGTCCAGAAATGCGGCAGTGCCCTGACAAAGTCCCATTCCGGCGCATCTGCCTCATCGGTAATGAGCATCAGTTTCAATTCATCATAGCCGTGCAGCGTGACTGCCTGTAAAATCAGGGAACGGAGCATATTCATCGTCCGACTATGGTCGCCGCAGATACCCACTGCAAGATGCTCCCGGAACGATACACTGATCGGCACGCCGGTGAGCTGTTTCGGCTCTGTGGCAAGTGAGCTCATGGCATCAAGCAGCAGATCATCCTCCATAGAAAATTTCCGCTGATCATAGTGCAGCTCAAGATCGATCGGCAATACTCCGATACCAAGCCGCAGACGCATGAAGTCACTCTGTCCCGTGCTGCGTTCCCAGAGCTTTGCAGAACCTGTCGTAATGCGTTCCGCACAGGATTCGGGGGGGATGCAGTTCTCATGGAGAATATCGCTCTGCATCTTAGCTGCACGCTTGACCTCGTCACGCACATGCTCAAGGTATGTCATATATTTTTCCTGTCTTTTCTTTTCTGACAGGGCAGCTTGTTTTTTCTCATGTTTTTTCGTCAGTATCGGCCACAGCACTGTGCCCATCAGCATACTGCCGGACATGACAAGGGTCGGCACTGCCTGCATCATATCACCGTTGTTTACTATGACATTGTTCAGTGCCAGTATTCCCGTACTCATCGAAGTCAGACCCATTGTCAGGGAAGGTCCGAGCATCAGCGCAAGCGGCACCGTCTCCAGTCTTTGTTTCTGCGGCGGCGGGTCAATGCTGATCTCTGCTTTCTGCACCTGCCGGTAAAAGCGGGGAGAACGGTAAAACCGCTGCTGCTCCGGCAGGACAGCGGCACGGCTGCTCTCCTTGATCTGCTGGGGCTGATAATTCACCAGCGCATCGGTATTGACAGTGAGCTGATGATCGGGGTCATTCAGGGCAAGAAAATTATGCCCGATCACGATCTTCAGCCCCATGATGTAGATCACATCACCTGCAAGGAGATTTGCTGACTCAATGCGGAATCCGTTGACAAAAGTACCATTTGTGCTGCCTGAATCGGTGATCGACCAGTTCCCGTCCTCATAGGTCAGCCGTGCATGGCTGGATGACACATAGGTATTCCTGAAACTGAGATCACATTCCTCAGAGCGTCCGATCGAGAAAACGGCAGACGTGCCTTTCACGACCAGTTTACGGAAGGTCTGCCGGCTCTCATCTGCTTTCTCGGAAAATAAGATCGCTCTGTCCTGTGACCCTGCGATCCGCAGGTCATAGCAGCTCTGCGGGAGCAGTTCAGCGGATGCTGCCGTCTCTGCCTTATTCTTCATTACCGTCACAAGGCTGCTGCTCCTGAAAATCCACTTTCCTTCGTCTGCTTCGATACGGAGCAGCTGACGTGGCTCTCCGTTCTCATCAATGTCATTCACCCAGTATTGTCCCTTGACCTTTGTAGGCAAAATAGTAGAAAAAATCTTCTTGGGTTTTATCAGATTGACGATCATGGCAAACTCTCCCGTTCTGTATCAGACTGCCGGCACAGATGCGGCAATGTATGGGTCTGTTCGTGATCCTTCTGTCCCGACAGCAGAAAGCAGAAATAAGTCGGAAAGATGCGGAATACAGACATTCTTACAGTAAAGTCAGATGGAGCAAAATATGCGGTTATCATAAAAATCACAATATTTTGCGTTTTTCACATTTACTTGCTATGGGTAAATTATATCACACATTTGGATAGTTGTCAAGATATTTTTGCATATTTTTTACATTTTTTGTCATAGTTCTCAGAGAAACTGTGTTTCTCCGGCAGGGACTTGCATTTTCCGGAAGACTGTGTTATAATAGAAGCTGCACAATGTGCATATCTTACAGGAAAGAGGAGATAAAATGACTGAAATTACCAAAGACATCCGCTATATCGGCGTGAACGATCATGACATCGACCTGTTTGAGGGGATGTATGATGTGCCGAACGGAATGGCGTACAATTCCTATGTGATCCTTGACGAGAAGATCGCTGTGCTGGACACGGTCGATCAGCATTTCGGAGAGGAATGGCTCACGCACCTGAAAGCGGCACTGAACGGCAGAACGCCGGATTACCTCATTATACATCATATGGAACCCGATCATTCTGCCAATATCGCAAAATTCCTTGCCGAATACCCCGATGCGGAGATCGTCGGCAATGCCAAGACCTTCGGTATGCTCGGACTGTTCTTCCCGGGACTGGAAGTCAGCAAGAAACTGACCGTCACCAACGGACAGACGCTCTGTCTCGGCAAGCATACCCTGAAATTCATATTTGCGCCCATGGTACACTGGCCGGAAGTCATGATGAGCTATGAGGAGACAGACAAAGTCCTTTTCTCGGCAGATGCGTTCGGTAAGTTCGGCGCACTGGATGCGGACGAGGACTGGGCTTGTGAAGCAAGAAGATATTATTTCGGCATTGTCGGCAAGTACGGTCAGCAGGTACAGGCTGTCCTGAAACAGACTGCTGCGCTTGCGATACAGATCATCTGTCCGCTGCATGGTCCTGTTCTGTGCGAGAACCTGTCCTATTATCTTGACCTTTATCAGACGTGGTCATCCTATGGCGTGGAATCGGAGGGTATCATGATCGCATACACCTCTGTCTACGGCAACACCAAAGCTGCCGCTGCGCTGCTTGCGGAGACGCTCAGAGAGAAGGGCTGCCCGAAGGTGGTATTCTGTGATCTGGCAAGAGAGGATATGGCAGAGGCTGTCGAGGATGCCTTCCGCTACGGCACGCTGGTATTGGCTACAACGACCTATAACGCCGATATCTTCCCGTTCATGCGGACATTTATCCAAAGCCTGACGGAGCGCAGCTATCAGAACCGCCGCATTGCCTTCATTGAGAACGGCGCATGGGCTCCGACGGCAGGGCGTGTGATGGAGGGCATGTTTGAGAAGTCCAAAAACATCACCATGCTCGGCAAGGTCACGATCAAGGCTGCTATGACGGACGAGAACCGCACCCAGATCGCTGCCCTTGCAGATACACTGATGGCATAACTACTGATGAGAAAGAAAGGAGACAGACGGGTGTCTCCTTTCTTTTTTTCAAATATCAGAAAATCTTAAGATTTCCTCTATTGCCTTCCGGAGACGGATATGCTATGATAGGCATAAGGAGGGATCGCTATGTGGGAAAGGAAGCGGCTGCGGAGATCTATCAGCAGGGTGTGACACTGGAAGAATATGTCGCCGGACATTCATAAAAAGTTTACAACTTCACCCGCAATTTTTCCCTCTCCATCCGTCATAGATCACAGAGACTCATCTTATCCATCAAATAAGGAGGCATTTCTATGAAAAAACAGTGGCTATCTGCACTGACGGCGGCATTGCTCTGCCTGTCTGCAAGTATCCCTGCGGCGGCGGAACCCGGATACGGCTGCGAGTACCTTTCCGGCGACCTGAACGGAGACGGCGAAGTCGGTCTGTCTGATGTTGCCGCTCTTTATCTCTTTCTGCACGGCTATTATCAGGATGCACCGTATACGTTCTATGATGCGGCAGATATCAACTTTGACGGAAAGGTCAATGTTTTCGATCTGGCATTGCTCGAAATGACGGTCTATCAGAATCAGCTCACCTATTCCAGCCTTACTCTGCGATCTCCTGATGTCGGCGGAGAGGTCTACACCGTAAAATGTAACCTTGCGACCGACCGCAAGCAGAAAACTACCGTCACTGCCGACTGGTATGACCCTGACGGCGACCTTGAGAAAACCGATACTTTCACGATGTACGGCACAGAACCGCTGACACCGGACTGGGGCGAAGCTGCCCTCACTATCACCTGCCCCGACAAGGAAACTTCTTCACAGGACATTGTCCTTTCTTACCCCGACCGCACCAAAACGATACAGTCCGTAACGAAAGCTGTGGACAGAACGGAAGATCCGGAAGTTGTCAATGTGACGGTATCTGCGGAGAGTTACAATGACCTTAACAAAAAGGTGAGCATCACGAAGTCCGGTTATATCTATCTGCACAATTCTCCGGCACGGGTGGGTACGCCCATTTTGCTGAAAACGGACGACAGCATCGGGGAATGTACCGTCACCATCCAGTATGACCCGGAAGAACTGCGCTGGATACCGGAGGAGAATCTGTGTGTCTATGTCCACAAAGAGGACAACTCGCTTCAGGAGAGCGGTCTTGTGGCATTTACGGCAGACGATGATGCCAACACCATCACCTTCACCATTGCTGATGATTGCAGCTTCATGCTGGTGGATGGCTATCTGTGGTATCTGGACAAGTCCGATACATCGGCAGCAAGTCCGTATGCCTACGACACGCCCGATATCACACAGTATGTTTCCGACTGGGAACGTGAGGGGGACTGCGGCGATATCATGACACTTGCGGACAAGGAGTGGGTGCGTGACAATTTTGACGGTCAGACCTTCACCGTTTCCAATGCACAGGAACTGGCAAGTGCCGTCTATTACTGCAATGCCATCCAGACATTGCAGGGGACGAACAGGATGCTGCTTTTCAGCAGCAACATCACCATCCGGCTGACGGAGGACATTGATCTGAACGGTTATGACTGGAAGCCCATCACGGCATTTTCCGGAACACTTGACGGCGGAGGACACACCATCTCCGGCATGACGCTCCATGCCCAGCATGCCGGATTCTTCGGCAGCACCTGTAAAGCCGAAGTGAAAGATATTTCCTTTGCAGATGCGGCAATTACCGTCAGCGGCTATGGACACGCCGGAATCGTATCGGCAGATGAGAGTGCAAATGCATCATTTTGCAATGTACATGTGCAGGGGAAGATCACGTCCGACGGTAATGCCAAATGCGGCGGCATTGCCATGAACGGAGAGACGTTTACTGACTGCACTGCCGATGTCACCGTCAACGGCGAGCGCAGAACTGCTCTGAGCTATGGTGAATACCTTGCACAGGAACGCCTTGACAACGGCGAAGAACTGATTCAGCTCACGGCTGATCTGTCCTCCATGACCATCACCCGGACGAGTGATGCCAGCATCACGGACTATACGCTCTGCATCCTCCGGGATGACAGCGTTCTCCCCATCCTGAGCAGGGGATTTGCGGATGAGGTACTCGATATGAACGAGATCTATGACTACCTTCTTACCCCCGGCAGCTATCGGCTCTATGTCACTGCCTATCGGAACGGACAGTATGAGCGTATCAGCAATATTGTCAGCTATGATGTGGATGTGAATCCAACAGCTTGAATGATTCCCGGTATACGTTTGTATGCCGGGATTTTTTATGACATTTGCCAAAAACACTTGACGTATTGAAAAAAATATGGTATACTATACCATGTAGGGATAATTGGCAAATACTCCACGGCATGTGCCGGTAATGACAAAGGAGGAATTTCCAATGAAAATACGAAACTATGTGTGCAGTGGCTTGGCAGCTGCATTATTGGCAATATCTGTAACAGGCTGCGGAGCTGGCGGCGATTCCGGTTCTACTGCCTATGAGGATCTTGTACTCGGCGAAAGCTACACCGACCTCGAAGCAAGGATCAATGTCGTGACCTACCGCACCGACCTGATCACGGATAACCCGAATATCCGGGATTTTCATGACTATATGGCAGAATTTAATGCCATCTATCCCGGTATCGAGGTCATGTTTGAGGGCATCACGGACTATGATATCGACATGAGTACCCGTCTGAGCAGCGGAGACTGGGATGTCTGCTCTATCCCAAGCTCTACCCCGAAAGCGGAATTCAGTCAGTATTTTGACCCGCTCTTTACGCTCGACAAATACATTGATAAATTATAAATTTGAATATCAGCAAATTATGACCTCTCAACAGAGGTTACAGTGTTTTAATAAAATCCTCCAAAAGCCTTGAAAA
>CANRJB010000010.1 GCA_947630845.1 uncultured Clostridia bacterium | reverse complement strand
TTTACCATGTTACTTGTATAGTTTACACAGAATTTCCGTGCATTTGCGCACAAAAATACACATGCAACCCCCTTGACAAATCCCTCCGGATGGAGTATACTGTAACTGTAAACAGCAAAGACGCTGGAGTTCCGCAGGACATGCGGAGACTCTGGCGTCTTTTTTGTAAGCCGGAAACGGTACCAACCGGCAGCTTTTTTGAAAGGATGAGAGATATGGACATAACACAAGTATTGAGCGATGCCGTAGAAGCGGCGGATACGGAGATCTTTGGTATCTGGTATCTGATCGGTGCTGCTCTGGTATTCTTTATGCAGGCAGGCTTTGCAATGGTAGAGACTGGCTTTACAAGAGCAAAGAACGCCGGCAATATCATCATGAAGAACCTGATGGACTTCTGTATCGGTACAGTGGTATTCAGTGTTTTGGGCTTTGGGTTACTGCTTGGTGAAGATGCGCTGGGCGGTCTGATCGGACTGCCGACGATGGGCATTTTCACGGACTATGCAAATTTTGACTGGTCGAATTTCGTATTCAACCTCGTGTTCTGCGCAACGACTGCGACCATCGTTTCCGGTGCTATGGCAGAACGTACCAAATTCCTGAGCTACTGCATTTATTCCGGTGTCATCTCCGCCATCATTTACCCGATCGAGGCACACTGGATCTGGGGCGGCGGCTGGCTTTCACAGCTTGGATTCCATGACTTCGCAGGCTCTTGCGCAATTCACTATGTCGGCGGTATTTCCGCTCTGATCGGTGCTGCCATGGAAGGCGCACGTATCGGAAAATTCAAGAGAGACAAGGACGGCAAGGTCACAAAAGTCAATGCCATCCCCGGTCACTCCCTGACACTCGGCGCACTGGGATGCTTCATCCTCTGGTTCGGCTGGTACGGCTTCAACGGCGCAGCAGCAACTTCCGGCGGACAGCTCGCAAGCATCTTTGTGACAACAACGATCGCTCCGGCAGTGGCAACCTGCGTCTGCATGGTCTTTACATGGATCAAATACGGCAAGCCTGATGTATCAATGTGCCTGAACGCATCCCTTGCAGGTCTGGTCGGCATTACCGCAGGCTGCGATGTGATGGATGCCGCAGGTGCAACGGCAGTCGGTGTTGTTTCCGGTCTGCTGGTATGCTTCGGCGTATGGCTTCTCGATCATGTACTGCATGTCGACGATCCGGTCGGTGCAGTTGCAGTGCATTTCTTTAATGGTCTTTGGGGCACATTTGCAGTTGGTCTGTTCGCAACGACAAGCGTTCCGGGCAATGACACCATTGATGGTCTGTTCTATGGCGGCGGTGTCGGTCAGCTTGGCGTACAATGTCTGGCACTGGTATCGGTTGGTGTCTGGACGGCAGTGACGATCGGTCTGACATTCTTCATTATCAAGAAAACCATTGGTCTGCGTGCATCTGCGGAGGAAGAGATCGTTGGTCTTGACCTGACAGAGCATAACCTTGCAAGTGCATACGGCGACTTTGCTCCGGCAATGGACACCGTCATCACAGCCGCAAAACAGGCAAAGCGTCACGATGTGGACAGCGGCGAACTCCAGAAGGTATATGGTTCCGATGCAGAAAAGATCGTTGCTCCTGCATCCGCACCCGCAGCACCTGCACCGGCAGTTACCGTATCGAAAGAGGGCGCAAAGCTTACCAAACTTTCTATCATCTGCCGTCAGGGCAAGTTGGAGGAATTGCAGCAGAATCTTGCCGCAGTCGGCATCGACGGCATTACCGTTTCACAGGTACTCGGCTATGGTACACAGATGGGTCATACCACCTATTATCGTGGTGTAAAACAGGAAATGCCGACTTTGCATCCGAAATATAAGGTCGAGGCAGTCATTACGAAAGTGCCCGTTGAAAAGGCACTGGAGGCAGCACGCAATGCCCTGTATACCGGCAATATCGGCGACGGCAAGATCTTCATCTACGATGTGGAAGATGTTGTCAAGGTACGTACCGGTGAGAGAGGCTATGATGCCCTTCAGGATTCGCCTGAAACCAAATAAGACAGCTCCTCCCCCTAACATAAGCAGAAATGCAGTCCTTCAATGGGCTGCATTTCTGTTGTATCAATTCATGTTTGTCTTTGCTCTGACGAATTGCTTGTGTACCAACAGCGACAGGATCATCATCACGACCGCAAAGCCGGTTTCGATCAGCAGACACATCGCTGCCTCTCCTGCATCATAGGGAATCGCCCCACGCAGCATATCAATGAGCCGCACATACCAGTATGCCGGCAGGAATCTTCCGACTGCCAATACCCCTTCTCCAAGCATCGACTGTTCCACAAATACACCGCATAGAAAACTCATGCCCAGCCCCAGTATCTGCGTCAGCATATTGATAACCTGCGTTCTGACCCCCAACTCTGCCACAAAGATCGCAATTCCCGTGCAGATGATGGCATAAAGCAGGCTGTTCGGAATGACGAGCCATGCCAATCCGCTGATCTGACCGCCGCCCAGCAAGATTCCCGTCACGGTAAACAGTGCCCATATCACCAGTACAAAAAGCGAGCTTCCGGCAAAGATCTGCATGGTGCGTGCATTCGGGCGGAGACAGGAACAGGCAGTCCGGAAACGGAGATCTTTCCGGTTCATTGTCAGCAGCACCGGAGACAGTACACTGAAAATGACACTGATGAGAATGTAGGACATGTAGGTAAAGTACGAGGCATTGACCGGCGACAGGACGGCAGTATTTTTGGTTTCGGCATAGCGGACTTCGGTTTTCTCTGTAAGGACATCTGCGGCATCGGCGATGGCATCTGTCAGTTCCGCACCGCCTGTCCGGTATGCCTGAACGGTGGAAATGTAGCGGTCAAGCATCTGCTGTACAAGAGCAGCTCCATAGCTGTCATGCATCCGGTAGCTGGAGAAAAGTGCATCTGTTTCGCCGTTTTCCAGTTTTTCCGCATAACCGTCCTCGATCACAAGCACATAGTCAACGGCTTCATAATAAAGGGCATCCGTAATAGCAGTACGGTCGTTTTCAACCGTGACGAGATCATGCTGCTGACCGATGAAGTCGGTCAGGGCATGGCTTTCGGGGGTGTCGTCCGCATCAAAGACACAGACAGCAAGTTTTGTCGCTTCAAAGATCCTTTCCTTATTCCCGTTGATCGTCATGGGAATGGCAATGACAAAAAAGACGATAATGTAAACAAATGCCGTGGAGAGCTTATGTTTCAGCACCTGTAGGAATGCCTTAAAGACTTGCATATTTTTTCCTCCTTGACATCACAGCACCAAGCACGGTAAAGATAACAGAGATCATGACCATCGTCACCAGTTTGCCGATAAACCGGTCATAGCCGCTGTCAATGTTCAGATAGTAAAAACTGTCACAGACGATGGCAGCCGGGTTGATATTGTTGAACCACGGCGCATGGGTCGCCACAATGGGTTTCATTGCGCTGACCATAAGACCGCTCATGAAGCAGAAGAACATCGAGACAGCAAAGGAAAGACTTACTTTGGCATTCTCTGAAAAGTGATTGATCGAACCGACAAAAAACCCCAATGACACCCCCATGATACCACCCAGCAGCGCACTTACATACACCAGCGGCAGACGCTCTCCGAAATCGACCTTCAGCACGAATGCCTCAAAGGTCACACATATCACCATACATAGCCCCTGTACCAGATAGCTCCCCAATAGTCCTGCCGCAAGGCTGATGAATTTCGGTGTCGGGGAGCAGCAGCGTCTTGCGCCGAGCGCAGAAAGATTTGCCTGTGAACCGATGGTGATGTGCAGCCCCGTGATCATGCCGTACATGGCAACCATCGCAATGAGATTATAGAAGAAGGCAGTGTAGTTATCAGTATTCCCCTGTGTCAGAGGAATCTCCGTGATGGGGGACACATCTGCTGACAGGGCATCTATGACCGCCTGCAGCTGCATGGGATCATGTTCCATCGTATCTCTGATGACCGTCTGCTGTGCATTGTACTGTTCAGCAAAGCTTTTGAGGACAGTCTCCTTCACCCCTTCTTCATCGACCGTAAGTGAGAGACGGTCATCTGAATACAAAATGCCGCATATTTCACCGTCCTTCAGCATTTGCAGCGCATGGTTCTCATCAGCATACGTCACAGAGAGCAGCGCATCCTCGCCCTCTGTCACGCTGTCGAGGACGGTGTGCAGAAGCTCGTTCTCCTTATTTTCCACAACGGCGCAGGGAATTGTGGAAAACGCAGTTGCCGTTTCGTAAAGACCGGAGAAGGAAGCCTTGAAAAGCGTTCCCAGAATGATGGGAAAGAGCATCAGCCATAAGATGACATCTTTGGTACGAATGCCGGTTCTGATCTCATACAGCAAGTTGTGCAGAAACATATCATCCCTCCTGATCACGCAGTTCCTTGCCGGTAATTTCAAGGAATACATCATTGAGTGTCGGGAGTTCCGAATACACCCGCCCGAACCCGATATCATGTTTTTGCAGAACATCCAGAATGCGGATCAGATTATGTTTGCCGCCGGAGCAGCAGACGGTCAGATGTTCACCGTCATATGCCGTCTTGTAGACATGGGGCAGGGCATCTGCCTGTCTGCGGATATCATCTGTCAGACCGAGTACTTCGATGGTGATCGTCTCCGTATTGCGTATCATGTGTTTCAGTTCATCTTTCGTACCCTCTGCGATCTTTTTCCCTTTGTCAATGATGGCAATCCGGGTGCAGATCTGTTCGATCTCCTCCATGTAGTGGGATGTGTAGATGATGGTCGCACCATTACGGTTCAGCTCCTGAATGCCTTCAAGAATCTTGTTGCGGCTTTGTGGGTCAACGGCAACTGTCGGTTCATCGAGAATGATGAGCTTCGGCTTGTGGGCAATGCCGCAGGCGATGTTCAGCCGCCGGAGCAGACCGCCGGAGAGCTTTTTCGGATAGAATTTCAGAAATTCCTCCAGCCCCACAAAGGCGACTGCCTCCTCCACGCACTGTTTCCGCCGTGCCTTGTCCGTGATGTACAGACCACAGAAATAGTCGATGTTCTCATACACCGTCAGCTCATCAAAGACGGCGACATTCTGCATGATGATTCCGATCTGCTGTTTGATGTCATAGCTGACGGGTGTCATTTCCTTTCCGAAAATACGAATCGTGCCCTTGTCGTAGGCAAGAAGCGAGAGAAGGCAGTTGATGGTGGTTGTTTTGCCGGAACCGTTCGGTCCGAGCAGACCGAATATCTCCCCTTCCTGAATCTCAAGGCTGAAATGATCCACTGCGATCAGTTCACCGTAGCGTTTCACCAAATTCTCGATCTGAATGACTGTGTTCATACGTACTCCTTTTTATGTGTGATCGGCAAATCCTGTAATTCTATTATACCGGTTCTGCAAAGAAAATGGAAGTGAGATTTGTCATTTTGTGATGTGACATTTGTCACTTTTCGGAAAGCAGTTGCAAATTTCCGTCAGATATGGTATAATGTACCTGTCAGGGGGGAATGTAATGAACCGATTGCTTGATAAGCTTGCCATACTGATGCTCTGCATGGTTGCCTTCGGGATGGATACACAGGAGACGTTTCCGGTTGCCGCAGTACTGCTCTGTGTGGCGGTATCCGCACTGATACAGATGCAGACAAAAGCAGCACCGTGGCTGATTGCCGGGAGTGCGCTGCTGTGCGGAGCAGAACCGCTGTTTCTCTGCGCACTGCCGCTGTTGGTCTATGATGCCATGCAGGAGCGGAAATGGTGGCTCATCCTGCCGTCCCTCATCGGGTCAATTCATATAGGCAGGCTGCTCCCCATGCAGATACTTCTGACAGCTGCCGGAACGGTAACTGCGATCGTGCTTTGCCGGAGGGTAACGGCACTGGAAGATGCGGTCGGGAGGATCACTGCCATGCGTGATACCGCCACAGAGCAGAATCTGAACCTTTCCGCACAGAATCTACGTCTTGCCGAAGCGCAGGATAATGAGATCCATCTTGCCACACTCCGGGAGCGCAACCGTATTGCCCGTGAGATCCATGACAATGTGGGGCATCTGCTCACCCGTTCCCTTTTGCAGTCGGGTGCGCTGCTTGTTGTCAACAAGGATGAACAGCTTGCAGAACCGCTTATGGAGCTGCGTGCGACCCTTGACAACGCCATGACGAGTATCCGGAAGAGCGTGCATGATCTGCATGATGATTCGATCGACCTGCGCAAGGTCATTGCGGAGTCTGTCCGGACGGCAGAGGGGCGATTCCATGTGCAGTTCACCTATGACATGGGTGATACCGTGCCGGGGAAGATACGGCTTTGCATGGCAGGCATCGTGAAGGAGAGCCTGTCCAATGTCATGAAACATTCCAACGGCGATACCGTCCGCATCATCCTCCGGGAGCATCCTGGATTCTACCAGCTCATGGTGGAGGACAACGGCTGCTGCGGCAGGATACAGAATACCGGCATCGGATTGCAGAATATGGAGGACAGAGCAAGGGCTGTCGGCGGCATCATCCGGTTCACACCGTCGGATAAGGGCTTTTCTGTCTTTATGAGCATCAACAAATCACAGACCATAGGGGAAGATATATGAATATTGTGATCATTGACGACGACAGACTTGTATCTCTGTCGCTGAAGACCATACTCGAAAGCACGGGAACGATTCATGTTTCCGCAATGGGGAGCAGCGGTACACAGGCACTTGCCCTCTACCGGGAGCATCAGCCCGATGTTCTGCTTATGGACATCCGCATGGAGGGGATGAGCGGCATAGAGGCAGGAGAACATATCCTGAAAGAATTTCCGGATGCACGCATTCTCTACCTCACCACATTTACAGATGATGAATACATTGCCCGTGCATTGGCACAGGGGGCAAGGGGATATCTGCTGAAACAGGATTTTGACAGCATCGCACCGGCACTGGAGGCTGTTATGCGTGGGATGAGCGTATTCGGCGAACGGGTGCAGCTCCCGTCCGCACGTACACATACAGACTATGACTTCGCAGAACATGGCATCAGCGGCAAGGAACGGGAGATCATGGAATTGGTGGCACAGGGGATGAGCAACAGAGAAATTGCAGGACAGCTCTTTTTAGGAGAGGGCACAGTACGCAACTATATCAGCACACTTCTTGACAAGCTCTGTCTGCGTGACAGAACACAGCTTGCCGTCTACTATTATACGGAAGTGAAACAATAGTGCTGCGGCACAAGCAATCCCTGACGACCATCAGGTCGTCAGGGATTCCTATCAGCTCTGTTCTGCAAGATAAAGCTCTGCACGGCTCTGGATCATTTCTGCGGTTTCCTCTGCCGATCTGTCGCCGCTGAAATACATACCAGCCTCCTCATAGACGATGGCTTCTACCTTTTCATCCAGCATCATGTAGGTATCACAGCTCCGGATATAGGTTTCCAGTCTGTCACGCTCCTCCTGTGTCAAACGGTAAACACGGCTGTCATCATCATAATATTCGGCATCTGATCTCTCTCCCATTTCCCAGATGTACATCTCATTGTCAAGCAGTTCTTCAAATCGTTCATTAAAAATGGAATAGCCGGTACCCGACATTGCCTCATATTGCAGATAAGACTTCACAACCTCCCATGCGGCAGCCTTGTCTGTGCAGTTGGTAGATATTGCAATTTCTCCATTGGCAACGATCTTTCCGCCCTTGCCGTTATCGGAGGGATAGCCGACCAGCGTAAAATCACCGCCCAGATCTGCCTTCGTGTATGCCCATGAAGATGCCATAGTCGCTTCCCCTGTAAAACCGCTGAAACCAACACCGTACAGATAGTCCGTATCTTCCTGATACCTGTGATAATTGTCTGTGAGCCATTTCTGCCATTTTGCTTCCTGCTCCGGGTCGTCATAGCTCTTTTCCGGTTCGGTAGTTTCTGCCGGATAGCGGTCACAAAATTCCAGCATCCTGATAAATTCCGGAGAATCAAAATAGCATGTGCCATTTACCTCATCTGTAAAATCCGTTCCGGTCAGCAGCAGTTTCAGCATATCCTGTTTGGTACTCCAGTAGTACATGATGTCGTCTGCCCCTTCATACAGCTCGATCATATCGTCCATTGTCCAGTTTTCCTTGTCTGTGAATTTGGACTTGACGGCGATGCTCTGTACCGTAAAGCCGCTTGTCAGCGAATAGAGAGAGCCGTTCGGATGCTGCATTGCCGTGAGGATATTCGGGAGCAGTGTGTCACGGTTTACGGTATCATCCTCATTGAGCAATTCATACAGATCACAGAACACACCTCTTGCACCAAGCCGCAGGAATGTATCATGATAGTCGCTGCCATCCCCTTGCATGAACACCAGATCGGGCGCATCATCGCCTGTGATTGCCAGTTTCAGATTGTCGAGCGCATCGTTTTTCCCTTCCGGGTCGCCGAAATAACTGCCGTCGGAATTTGGATAGGTAATAATATTCAGTTGGTAGTCATCATGCGTGTTGTTAAATTCACGGGTAAAATCCTTGATGTAAAACTCGTCACCCAGCGAACCGATGGTAATGATTTGCTTCTCTTTGATCTCGGAGGCATATTTGCGTGAGATACGGCACAGCCTGCCTTCCGCATCATATCCGATAAACGTGCTGTCCGACAGTGCTGTCACGTCAATACCATCCATATTGGAAGCATCCCAGTCTATCACGATCTCTTTCGTGCCGTCGTCCTTGATGCCATACAGCTTATCGCTTGACGTGCCTGCAGAAGTGGTTTCCGCTTCATTGATGAACAGCCGGTAATCCCCAAAGCCGCCGGAAATCATGACTCTGCCAAAAGCGTCAGAATTTTCATTTGAATAGAACGCCTCACCGATCGTTCCGGCATTTGCATCAAACTCGTAAAGGGTGGTAATTGTTTTCACATAATCCACAGAGGGGTCATCTGTTGACTCATAGAAAACCGTATTTCCGTCCCGGTCACGCAGAAATACCGGATACGTAAATTCTTCCCCTCCATCTGCCTGTCTGATCTCTGTCAGCGTGCCGTCCTCACCAATGCGGAGTATTGCTCCGTCCTGCAATGCCAGATAATTGTTTCCTTTTTCACAGAGCAGCGCACTGAATTGGTCATATCCCTGCCAGCTTTTATAGTCCTCCAGTCCCTCAATTTTCATTTTTTCGGCAAGTGTGCCGTCTGCCTGATAGGTACATAAGTAGTAGTCACTTTCAAAGGATTCGTTGTAGGTGTCCCAGTCAAAATTCTCATCACCATCACTGTACGGCTCCATATTGCTGTGATTTTCCATGACGGCTAATTGATAATAGACATCCTCCCCGAAATCAACCAGACCGCCCATAAAGTAATACCCATCATAAGAAGCGAGCGGTTCAAGCATGATCTCCGTCCATTCCGAGGTATCTGTATGGAATCGGAAAATCTGTGTGCCGTCATATCCGGCATTTCCGATACAGGCAAAGCCCTCTGCTGTCGGCACAAAATTCCATGCAGATGCTGTCATCGATTCCGGCAGGGGGAGTTCCTCTGTTCTGACAATATTAGTCAGCTCATCCCCTTCAACCGGAATCACATGATCGCCATCCATGTCCATTTGTGAACCTTCCACATTGTAATCTGCATCATAGCGTTCCTTACTCTGACAGCCGCACAAGAGCAGACTCAGTGCAGCCAGAGCGGCAACGATTCGTTTACGGTTCATACCATTCGTCCTCCCTTTTTGAATTGCGTTTGCAATTTTGCTTTTGTTAATAAAGACACGTCAAGAGGGCGAATCATGACATTTTCTTATGAAGTTTGTGGAATTGCACAAATTATCGGATTGCAATTTGTTAAATTTGTCCATAAACTAAGCGAGAATCTCCGCTGCATGAAAATTCCCGCTCTCGAAAGGTATATTCTTTTTTGCAGATCATACATGACCTGATTACGAATGATTCACATAATATGTAAAAACAGCAGCAGCTCCATAACAGCAGCAATAGTACGGATTGAGTCCGCCGAAATACATCTCATAAGTCAGAGCATCCCAGTCAGACAGAACCAGACTGTTGTTCTGATACAGATAACATGCAAGAAAATGCTCCCCAAACGCATCTCCAAGCTTTTCCTTAGCCATTTTATTGATGCGCTGACTGAGAATCCCGTTTGCATATTCATCCTCAAACGTCCCATATCCGGAACCTGCTCCCTTGATGGTTGTCTTGAACACACAGTCAGGATGGCTTTCAGATACGCAAAAAGCGGTGAAATTGTGCGAGAAAGCACTTCCGCCATCAGCACTTGCTTCGCTGTCCAGAATTGTAAACTGCTCATTGTAACGATCTTCCAAGTACTCTTGAACGCTTCTTTCATCACTTCCTGCACAACCGCTGAGTACAATCAGCAATGTCGTACAGAGTCCCAAGATAACTCGTTTCAATTTCATAGATTGACTTCCGGGTGATGGGGCAGAATAACACATCACCTTTCTCATTTTCAGGAAAATTGTCTTAGTCTGGTACACTTTCCACCCAAATAAAAAAACCGCCATATCCCGCAATTCGCACGGCATACAGCGATCTTCTCAAAAGTCGAGGTGACAGGATTCGAACCTGCGGCCCCTACGTCCCGAACGTAGTGCTCTACCAAACTGAGCCACACCTCGATAGAACATGTATTATTATATCACAAAAGATAAAATTTGTAAAGGGGTAAAATGCACAAAAATGAATAAATATTTTTTGGTTTTTTATTGACAGCATTTACATATTGTGTTATAATAAAAGATATATACTATTTGGAACAGAAAGAAAGGAAAATGATATGGCACGGTATGACTATTCTGAAATGAATTCACCTGAAATTGATCGGCTTGCAGGACTTTGCACCAAGGAATTTCCCATTGATCCGTCATTGTACACAAAATTTGATGTCAAGAGGGGACTGCGTGATCTGAATGGAAAGGGCGTCCTTGCAGGGCTGACCCACATCGGCAGCGTCGTCGCCAGCAAGGAAGTGGACGGCGTGAGTACCCCCTGTGAGGGCAAGCTGTATTACAGAGGGATCGATGTTGAGGATCTCGTTGCCGGCTTTGTCCGGGATGACCGTCCGGGATTTGAGGAAACGGCGTATCTGCTGCTCTTCGGCAGCCTGCCGGACAAGCAGGAATTGGCAGACTTTACCGGACTCCTTGCCGACCTGCGCTATCTGCCGTCGGTGTTTACCAGAGATGTCATCATGAAAGCCCCCAGCGAAAATATGATGAACACCCTCGCTAAGTGCGTACTTACATTATATTCCTACGATCAGGCGGCTAACGACATTTCCATCCCGAATGTTCTGCGGCAGTGCCTGTCGCTCATCAGCCTGTTTCCGCTCATCTCCGTGTACGGGTATCAGGCATACAATTTCAAAGCCGGTGAAAGTCTCATCATCCACCAGCCCAACCCGAAGCTGTCCACGGCAGAGAACATTCTCTATATGCTCCGTCCCGACAGCAAGTTCACACCGCTTGAAGCCAAGCTCCTTGACCTTGCGCTTGTGCTGCATGCGGAGCATGGCGGCGGCAACAACTCCACCTTTACGGTGCATGTTGTCTCCTCGTCCGGCACGGACACCTACTCTGCCATCGCCGCAGCACTCGGTTCACTGAAAGGTCCGAAGCATGGCGGTGCAAACATCAAGGTCTGCCAGATGTTTGACGACCTGATGGAGCATGTCAGGGACTGGGAGGATGAAGATGCGCTGCGGGCTTATCTGCGTGGGCTGCTGCACAAGGAGGGCTTTGACCGTTCAGGTCTGATCTACGGACTGGGACATGCGGTCTACTCCATCTCCGACCCCCGTGCAAAGGTGTTCAAAGGCTTTGTCCGCAAGCTGTCCGTTGAGAAGGGCAGGGAGAAGGAATTTGAGCTTTACGACCGTGTAGAACGTCTCGGTACGGAAGTCATCTGTGCAGAGCGCAAGATCTATAAGGGTGTCTGTGCCAATGTAGACTTCTACAGCGGCTTTGTGTACAGGATGCTGGGACTGCCGGTGGAGCTGTATACGCCGATCTTCGCTATTTCAAGAATTGCCGGCTGGTCTGCGCACCGCATCGAGGAGCTGATCAACTCCAATAAGATCATCCGTCCGGCATACAAGTCCATCGAGGCACACAGACCCTATACCGACCTTGCCGACCGGTGACAGTAATATGTTGAAATACCCCTGCTCCATTGCGGAGCAGGGGTTTCTGTTACAGTGTCGAAGAAATGAATGCATCATAGATGCAGCGTATTGCCTGATGCAGATCGTTCTCGTTCACACCGATGATGATGTTCAGCTCACTTGAACCCTGATCTATCATCTTGATGTTGATCCTGCCGTGGGCGAGGGCTGCAAAGATGCGTGCGGCAGTACCTCTTGTCCGGCGCATACCTCTGCCGACAACGGCAAGCATGGCGATATCCGGCTCAAATTCAAGATGATCGGGGTTGACAGCCTTGCGCAGGGCGGAGAGCATCTTTTCTTCCTTGCCGTTGAGAGAAGCACTGTCGGCGATGATGGTGAGCGTGTCGATGCCGGAGGGGATGTGTTCCACGCTGATGCCCAGATCTGCGAACACATTCAGCACATCACGGATGAAACCGATCTCACTGTTCATCATGCCCTTTTCGATATTGACCGCACAGAACCCCTTCTTGCCGGCGATACCGGTGATGGTACGGGCAGCGACTTCCTCAGCAGCATCGCTGTCGGGGACGATCATTGTGCCATCATCTCCGGGGGCATTGGTGTTGCGGATGTTGATGGGGATGCCTGCGGTGCGCACGGGGAAGATAGCGTCCTCATGCAGGACGGAAAAGCCCATGTATGACAGCTCCCGCAGCTCCTTATACGTGATGACTGGGATGACGATCGGGCTGTCCACCACTCTTGGGTCAGCCACCAGAATGCCGGACACATCCGTCCAGTTCTCATAGACATCGGCATGGACGGCTCTTGCAACGAGTGAACCGGTGACATCTGATCCGCCACGGGAGAAGGTGCGGACAACGCCGCTGACGGACTTGCCGTAGAATCCCGGAATGACCGCATGCTCCACGCCACGCAGATGTTCCCGGAGCTTTGCGACCGTCTCATGCCGCATCATCTGCCCTTCATCGCTGAACACGATCACATCTGCCGCATCAATAAAGGTATAGCCGAGATAGGCAGCAATGACGATGCCGTTGAGGTACTCCCCACGGCTTGCGGCATACTCCCTGCCGGCGGTGGCAAGACTTTTTCTGATCTGCCCGAGCTGCTCGTCGAGGGAGAGGTCAAGCCCCAGTCCTTCGATGATCTCGTTATAGCGGCTGCGGATCTTCTCAAACTCCTGTGAAAAGTCCTCACCGAGACTTGCTTTCTCATAGCAGGCATAGAGCAGATCCGTCACCTTGACATCCTCCGGGAAACGTTTGCCGGGGGCGGAAGGGACGACATAACGCCTGTCTGCATCGCTCTTTATGATCGCAGATGCCTTTTTGATCTGTCCTGCATCTGCAAGACTGCTGCCGCCGAACTTGACTACCTTGATACTCATACCGATACTCCTCTTCCACATTTGGGTTATATTAGTAATTATATTCCATTCTGCTAAAAAAATCAATTGGAAATGCATACAAATTTTTCAGCACCGGAGTTGTACTTTTTGTGAATACGACTGTACACCGCTGGCAAACAGCAGTAACAGCCTCCCCCTCCCCTCACAAAAAAGATGCCCGGATGAAAACCATCCGGGCGACAGTGCAAATGAATACAAACCAAGTTTTTGTGTAGAACAAAAGAAAGGAGACAACAAAACGAGTGTTATCATACGTGATCCGTATTTAACACTACCTGTATTATACCCTAAAAAAACGATTCCGTCAAGAGAAAAAGACAAAAAAATGGGCATCAATTTGAATCTTTGTATAAAGTAAATAATAAATGAAATCGTTTTTAGTCAAAATGTACAATATCCCGTCCGGAAATGCCGGAAAATGTTCAGACGTTGTGGAATGTGTTCAAAAATTCTCGTAAAATTTTACAAAAAAGCCCTTTACAAATGCGTGAATTTGTGCTATTATAGATAATGTAAGGCACGATGTGCCAAACAGAATTTCATATTTTAGGAGGAATAATCCCATGGCAAGAAAAATGAAAACCATGGACGGTAACAACGCCGCTGCTTGGGCGTCGTATCCGTTTACCGACCTCTCTGCGATCTACCCGATCACCCCGTCATCCGTTATGGCGGAAGTGACCGACTCGTGGTCTGCCAAAGGTAAGAAAAACCTGTTCGGCGACCCTGTCACTGTTGTGGAGATGCAGTCCGAGGCTGGCGCAGCCGGTACTGTTCATGGCTCTCTGTCCGCAGGTGCGCTGACCACAACATACACCGCTTCACAGGGTCTGCTGCTGATGATCCCGAATATGTACAAGATCGCCGGCGAGCTGCTCCCGAATGTCATCCATGTTTCGGCTCGCTGCGTATCCTCTCATGCTCTGAATATCTTCGGCGACCACTCTGATGTCTATGCATGCCGTCAGACCGGATATGCAATGCTCTGCTCATCCAATCCGCAGGAAGTTATGGATCTTGCTGCTGTGGCACATCTGTCCACCATCGAAGGCAGAGTTCCGTTCCTGCACTTCTTCGACGGCTTCCGTACTTCCCATGAGATCCAGAAGATCGAGGTGTGGGACGATGCTGACCTCGACGAGATGCTCAATAAGGAGGCTGCACAGGCATTCCGTGATCAGGCTCTCAACCCGAACCATCCCGTTCTCAGAGGCTCTGCTCAGAACCCTGACATCTTCTTCCAAGCTCGTGAGGCTTGCAATAAGTACTACGATGCACTCCCGGCTGTTGTCGAGAAGTACATGGACAAGGTCAACAAGAAGATCGGCACAAATTATAAGCTCTTCAACTACTACGGCGCTCCGGATGCAGAACATGTCCTCATCGCAATGGGCAGCGTGATGGATACCGTTGAGGAGACTGTGGATTACCTGAATGCCAACGGCGGCAAGTATGGTATGGTTCGTGTCCGTCTGTACAGACCGTTCGTGGCTGACAAGCTCATCGCAGAGCTGCCGGATACCGTAAAGCAGATCACCGTCCTCGACAGGACAAAAGAACCCGGTTCTCTCGGCGAACCGCTGTATCTTGATGTTGTGGCTGCACTCAAGGATTCTAAGTTTGACAGCGTGAAGATCTTCTCCGGACGCTATGGTCTGGGTTCCAAGGACACCACCCCGAACCAGATCATCGCTGCGTTCAGGAATACTGAGAAGAAGCGTTTCACCCTCGGTATCGTGGACGATGTGACCAACCTGTCTCTGGATGATTCCTTCTCTCCGGATACCGCTCCGGCAGGCACGATCTCCTGCAAGTTCTGGGGTCTTGGCTCTGACGGTACTGTCGGCGCAAACAAGAACTCCATCAAGATCATCGGCGACCATACTGATAAGTATGCACAGGCATATTTTGCTTATGACTCCAAGAAGTCCGGCGGTGTTACCGTTTCCCACCTGCGCTTCGGCGATACCCCCATCAAGTCTACTTACCTCATCAATAAGGCTGACTTCGTGGCTTGCCACAACCAGAGCTATATTGATAAGTACGACATGGTATCCGACATCAAGCCCGGCGGTACCTTCCTGCTCAACACCATCTGGGATGCAGAGGGTCTGGAAAAGAATCTCCCCGGTCAGGTCAAGAGATACCTTGCACAGAACAACATCAACTTCTACACCGTAAACGGCGTCAAGCTCGGTCAGGAAACTGGTATGGGCACACGCATCAATACCATCCTCCAGTCCGCATTCTTCAAGCTTGCTGACATCATCCCGTTTGAGGATGCACTCCAGTACATGAAGGACGCTGCTACTGCTTCCTACTCCAAGAAGGGCGAGGATGTTGTCAAGAAGAACCACGATGCCATTGATGCCGGCTACAAGGGTCTTGTCAAGATCGATGTCCCGGCTGCATGGGCTGATGCACAGGATACGCCCATGGGCATGGCAAAGGTAAGCTGCGAGAACAAGGAGCTGGAACGTTTCGTCAACGAGATCCAGATCCCCTGCAATGCACAGCAGGGCGACAAGCTGCCTGTTTCTACCTTCGTAGGTCTGGCTGATGGTACTTCTCCGTCCGGTTCGGCTGCATTTGAGAAGCGTGGTATCGCTGTCAATGTTCCGTCATGGAATCCGGATACCTGCATCCAGTGTAACCAGTGTGCTTATGTATGTCCGCATGCAGTGCTGCGTCCGGTAACGCTCAACGCTGAGGAAGCTGCTGCTGCTCCGGCTGGCATGAAGCTTGCTGCACTGAAGCCTGCAATGGGTGACCTGAAGTTCGGTATGACTGTTTCCGTTCTGGACTGCACCGGCTGCGGCGTCTGCGCAAATGTATGTCCTGCAAACAACAAGGCAGAGACACTTGTCATGAAGCCCCTCGAAACACAGCTTGACCAGCAGGCAGGTTTCGATTACGGCACAAAGACCGAGGTCAAGGAAGAGGTAACTGCGAAATTCACAGATGCTACCGTCAAGGGTTCGCAGTTCCGTCAGCCGCTGCTCGAATTCTCCGGCGCATGCGCAGGCTGCGGCGAAACACCGTATGCAAAGCTCATCACACAGCTCTTCGGCGACAGAATGTATATTGCCAATGCGACCGGATGCTCCTCTATCTGGGGTAACTCCGCTCCCTCCACTCCCTACACCGTCAACAAGAAGGGTCAGGGTCCTGCATGGTCGAATTCCCTCTTTGAGGACAATGCAGAGTTTGGTTACGGTATGTTCCTCGGTCAGGAAACACTGAGAAACCGTGCGATCGCTAAGGTCGAGAAGCTCGCTGAGAAGGCTGAGAAGCCTGAGGTCAAGGAAGCTATCGCTGAATTCCTTGCTACCAAGGACGACGGCGTTGCCAACACCCCTGCTACAGAAAAGCTCATCGCTGCACTCGAAGCATGCGGCTGTGACGAAGCTAAGGCTATCCTTGCTGAGAAGGACTTCCTGCGCAAGAAGAGCCAGTGGATCTTCGGCGGCGACGGCTGGGCATATGATATCGGTTTCGGCGGTCTTGACCATGTTATCGCTTCCGGCAAGAATGTCAACATCATGGTATTTGATACCGAGGTGTACTCCAATACAGGCGGTCAGGCATCCAAGGCTACTCCGACTGGTGCGATCGCACAGTTTGCTGCGGCTGGTAAGGCTGTCAAGAAGAAGGATCTTGCAGGTATCGCTATGAGCTATGGTTATGTCTATGTGGCACATATCGCTATGGGCGCAGACCAGAATCAGTGCCTGAAGGCGATCCGTGAGGCTGAGGCTTACAACGGTCCGTCCATCATCATTGCTTATGCACCGTGCATCAACCATGGTATCAAGACCGGTATGGCAACCGCACAGGCTGAGGAGAAGAAGGCTGTACAGGCTGGATACTGGCATCTGTACCGTTACAACCCCGATCTGAAGAAGGAAGGCAAGAATCCGTTCATTCTCGACTCCAAGGCACCGAACACTGAGGAGTACAAGAATTTCCTCATGGGTGAGGTACGTTATAACAGACTGACTCGTGAGAATCCGGAGCGTGCAGAGAAGCTGTTCAATGAGGCTCTCGAAAATGCAAAGGATCGCTATGACTACCTGACCAGACTGGCTGCTATGTACAACTGATGCGCTCCCGGTTTTCGGGGATAGCTGCACAGATGTGTGATCCTGTCAGTTATCGGCATACTGTCTGATCATGTGACATCATTTATTTTTTTGACTCACCCCCGTGGCGGTTTTACGTTCACGGGGGCTGAGTTTTTTTTGCTGTCAAATTTCCTCTTTTCATCTTTACAAATCCGGGAAAATGTGTTATAATAAAGACGTGCCGTCTGAACGGCAAATCAATTACAGGAGGAAATATCATGTCAAGCTTCTACATTACGACACCGATCTATTATCCGTCGGGCAATCCGCATATCGGGCATTGCTATACGACCGTTGCGTGCGATGCCATCGCACGATACAAGAGGATGCAGGGGCATGAGGTCATGTTCCTGACCGGTACAGATGAGCATGGGCTGAAAATCGAGCAGAATGCCGCAAAAGCCGGTATCACCCCGAAAGAGTATGTGGACGGCATTGTCACGATCTTCAAAAAGCTCTGGAGTTATATGAATATCAGCTACGACCGCTATATCCGCACTACAGATGATTACCATGTAGAGAGCGTGCAGAAGATCTTCAAGGCTCTCTATGACAAGGGGCATATCTACAAGGGAAAGTATGTCGGCAAGTACTGTACCCCCTGCGAGAGCTTCTGGACACCCAGTCAGCTCAAAGACGGCAAATGCCCTGAATGCGGCAGAGAGGTCGCTGATGCCGAAGAAGAGGCATATTTTTTCAAGATGTCACCGTTTGCTGACCGCATCGAGGACTTGCTGCTGAACACGGACTATTTGCAGCCCCGTACCCGTGCGAACGAGTTGGTGAACAACTTCATCAAGCCGGGTCTGGAAGATCTGTGCGTATCGAGAACCTCCTTCACATGGGGGATACCGGTCACATTTGATGAGAAGCATGTGGTCTATGTCTGGATCGACGCTCTCTCCAACTATATCACAGCACTTGGCTACCTGAACGGGCAGTACAGCGATATGGACAAATTCTGGCCTGCCGATGTTCACATGGTGGCAAAGGATATCCAGCGTTTTCATGCCATCATCTGGCCGGCAATGCTGATGGCACTTGATCTGCCGCTGCCGAAGCACCTTGCTGTCCACGGATGGATCACGTTCAACGGCACGAAGATGTCCAAGTCACTGGGGAATGTTGTTGATCCGTTCATTTTAGGTGAGCGTTACGGTGCAGATGCCATCCGCTACCATATTCTGCGTGAAATGGCACTTGGCGCAGACAGCGACTTCTCCAACGAGATTTTGATCAACCGCATCAACTCCGACCTTGCCAACGGGTTCGGCAATCTTGTGTCACGGACGGTGGCAATGGCAGACAAGTATTTCGGCGGCACGCTGCCGGAAGAACGGGAGAGTGCGCCCATAGATGAGGAGCTGAAAGCACTTGCGGTATCGCTGCGTGACAGGGTAGATGAGATGATCGACAACACGCAGCTCAAAAATGCACTGGAAGATATTTTCCGCCTTGTGGACAGGGCGAATAAATATATTGACGAGACAGAACCGTGGAAACTCGGCAAGGATGCAGAGAAGCGTGCAAGACTGGCAAGCGTGCTGTACAATCTGTTGGAGAGCATCCGCATTCTGTCCACACTGCTCAGTCCCTTCATGCCGACGACCATGCCGGAAGTCTGGAAACAGATCGGCGCATCAGATGCGGACGTGACGTATGAAAATGCGGCAAAATTCGGCGTGCTGCCGGCGAATGTGACCGTACACAAGGGGGAGATCCTGTTTCCGAGAATTGATGTGGAAAAGGAGATCGACGAGCTGAACGAGATCATCCGGGCAAATGCACCATCCGATGCACCTGCCTACACCCCTGCACCGCTTGCGGAGCAGATCGACATTGAGGAGTTTGCCAAAGTGGAGCTGCGTGTGGCAAAGGTGCTTTCGTGCGAGAAGGTGAAGAAGTCGAAAAAGCTGCTCTGTCTCCAGCTGGACGACGGGATGGGCGGCAGACAGGTGGTATCCGGCATTGCACAGTGGTATGCGCCGGAAGATCTGGTCGGGAAGAAGGTCATCATCGTGGCGAATCTGAAACCCGTCAAGCTTTGCGGCGTGGAGAGCAATGGCATGATCTGTGCCGCAGACCTGCCGGACGGCAGTGTGGTGGTGCAGTTTGCGGACGATCGCTATCCGTGCGGTGCAAAATTAAGGTAAACGGCACGCAGCTCACAACGTTCCGGAGAGGGATGTTACAATTTCAAATTGCAGCATTCGCCTTTTTTCGATGTTTTGCACAAAATTTTCGTTTCCATTTGTTTGGTATTGACAAAGTACGAGGAAGGCGGTATAATAAATAGTGTGGAAAATGGGCGAAGAAGCTCATTTCACAGCTGCAAGCATCTATTTCAGAAAAATGGAGGAAAAGAATGGAGAATCAACAGCATAGTTACCTTGATGTAACATTGAAAAATGATGAGCAGGAAAAGGATGAAATCATCATCTCGTTCGGCACGATTTTTAAGATGCTGAAAAAATTTCTTGCCTTCTGGCTTGTCCTTGCAATTTTAGCAGCAATTCTGATTCCGGTCGGTTCTGCGATCTTTGCATCCGATCAGCATAAGAATTTACAGGCATCCGTCAGCTTTAACTACGACGGCATCGAAAAGGGACTGACACCAGATGGTAAGGTCTTTGATGCTACCACGCTGAAAAATCCGGCTGTCATCGAGGCAGCACTCACGGAGCTTGACCTGCCGCTGACAACACTTGAAACGATTCGTCAGAACATCACCATCACTGGTGTGATCCCGGCAAATGCTGTCGATAAGATCAACACCTATAAGAGCGTCTTTGAGCAGGGCAACCTGCAAGCCGGTGTCGAAATGATCAGCACAGAAGTCTACCCGACACAGTACACCGTAAGCTTCAATTATGCAGCTACCGGTTTTTCCGGAGAAAAGGCTGTGGAATTTCTCAACACCATGCTCAGTGCATACAGAGAGTATTTCTTTGAGCAGTACGGCTTCAATGCCGCACTCGGTAATGCAGTCATGGCATTTGACTACACTACTTATGACTATGCACCGGCAATGGATGTGTTCGCATCCTCACTGGATTCTTTGAAGGATTATGTCAATGACCTTGCAGAGCAGGATCAGACGCACTTCCGCTCTTCCAAAACCGGCTACACCTTTGCCGATCTGAGCGCAGCGATCGATACCGTTGAAACTGTCGATCTTGACCAGCTCGTCTCCTACATCACCGTCAACAACGTGACAAAGGATAAGAACAAGCTCATGAATTACTACACCTATAAAATTCAGGAGCTTGCTAAGAAAAGAAGCGAAGCAGAGAAGCGGCTTGAACAGTTGGAAGTTTCTATTGCGACGTATGAAAAGGATGTCACCATCATCTATGGCGATCAGGAAGATGCACAGTATTCACAGCCGTCAGCAACCTATGATGATATGTTCACAAAGCAGATTGCAGCTACCGACACAGTCGCATCAACGACACAGGAGATCAGCATGTATCAGGAGCGTGTCAATGCGCTGAAGAGCAAGAGTGCGGCAGATGAGGAAATGATGCAGTCAGTGGATGAACAGATGACTGCCCTCAACAACAAGATCGTAGATCTGCTCAACAAGGTCAACGACACAGCAAATGAATATTATGAGACGGTATATCTTGGCAATGCGTACACCATACTTGTACCTGCGACCACATCGGCGATCAGCACAGCAACCAATGTGATGAAATCCTCAGCCGAATCCATTCTGATATGTGAAGCCATTCTGTTTGTACTCTATCTGGGAGTGGCGTTTGTATATGCTCTTGTCATAGAGAACAGGAAGAAAAAGGAAGAAACGGCAGCTCTTGCAGCGGAAGGCGACAGCGTGGATGCTGAGGAACAGACGCAAGCCGAAGAATCCTGATCAGGGAACACCTGCTGTACAGGCTGTAATTGGCTATACCAATTGCCGTTTTCTGTCAGTCTTATGATACTGCCAAAACCGCATGCCCCCTTTGCACGTAGTGCAGAGGGGGCATGCCATCGTTATAACTGACACCGCAGAAAGACAAGCTCATCTTTGCACAGTCCAGAAAAGTGTGGGTATATTGCAGTGAAATGGATGTTGAAAAAAAGTGTTATTTGTGCAATTGGATGAAAGTGTGCGTGGAGTATTGACGAAACGCTGCGTTTGTGCTATACTATATTAGTACCCCAAAGATGCGATCCCATAGATAACGCGGGATGGAGCAGCTCGGTAGCTCGTCGGGCTCATAACCCGAAGGTCGTAGGTTCAAATCCTGCTCCCGCAACCACGTAAAATAGCCGTTTCAGAGGATTCTGGAGCGGCTGTTATTTTTTTTTGAGTAATATCAGGACAATTGCAGGAAAAGGAGTATGGCAGCCATACTCCTCACAAACAGGGAGGTCATTATGAAACATTTGTCGTTGAAGCTGCTTGCTGCTGTCATCAGAGACAGAAGAAAAGCCCTCGGTCTTTCACAGGCAGCCCTGTCGGAATTGACGGACATACACTGTTCTGTCCTGTCCGGACTGGAAAAGGGAGAGTATTCTCCATTCGCAGACCAGTTTCTTGCTCTGTCCGAGGTACTGGGTTTCCGGCATGCCGATGTTCTTGCGGACGATGCGGAAGAAATAAAAAAAACCGGCAGAATGAAAATTGCCGTTGCAGGTATCGGTTATGTCGGAATGTCGCTTGCCGTACTCCTTTCACAGCACAATGATGTGACCGCTGTGGACATTATTCCGGAAAAGGCAGAAATGATCAACAACTGGCGCAGTCCCATCCGGGATGCGTACATTGAACAATATCTTTCTGAACACGAGCAAAGAGGGCTTTCCCTCTCTGCCACCACTGACGGCGGCGCAGCATACCGGGAAGCGGATTTCATCCTTATCGCCGCACCGACCAATTATGACCCCAAGACAAATTTCTTTGATTGCAGCGCAGTGGAAACTGTGCTTTCGCTTATCCGGCATGTCACAGCAGACAGAATCCATCCGCCGCTCATCGTCATAAAGTCTACCGTCCCTGTTGGTTATACCATGCAGGTGCGTGAAAAAATGGGCATGGACAACATTATTTTCAGCTCGGAATTTCTTCGTGAAAGCAAGGCACTTTATGATAACCTCTATCCAAGCCGCATCATCGTTGGTACGAACGATGCTAACAAAGACGCAGCTATGGAATTTGCCGCACTTCTCCGGCAGGGTGCAGCGTCCGCCTTTGTTCCGGTGTTATACATGACGACCACAGAGGCAGAGGCGACCAAGCTGTTTGTGAACACCTACCTTGCACTGAGAGTCTCGTATTTCAATGAATTGGACACCTATGCAGAGGTCAAGGGACTGGACACTGCCAATCTCATTCATGGCATATGTCTTGACCCCCGTGTCGGTGATTTTTACAACAACCCCTCGTTTGGTTATGGCGGCTACTGCCTGCCCAAGGACACCAAACAACTGCTTGCCAATTACCGGGATATCCCTCAGTGTATGATGACAGCGATCGTGGAATCCAACCGCATCCGGAAGGATTTTATTGCAGACCGTGTTCTGGAGATCGCCGGCATCTGCGGCACGGAGAATGCCTGTCCTGCTCCTGCGGACAAGCAGGAAGCAGTCACGATCGGTGTTTTCCGTCTCACCATGAAAAGCAATTCGGATAACTTCCGCCACTCCTCGATTCAGGGAATCATGAAGCGCATCAAGGAAAGGGGGGCAGCAGTCATCATCTATGAACCCACCCTGCCGGACGGTTCGTTCTTTTACGGTTCACTGGTGCAGAACGATCTGAATCAGTTCAAGAAAGGCTGCAAATGCATCATTGCAAACAGATACGATCCGGTTCTTGATGATGTGGCAGATAAGGTCTATACAAGAGATCTGTTCAGAAAGGACTGACAGGAAATGCGCATCTGCTCCTTAATCAATTGATTTCAGGGATTCAGCCATGTTGATCTTGTCAAGCTTGCTCCCCATCACGGCATTGACAATAAAATTAAAGAAAAATGTCAGCAGGATACTGTACACAAAGCTCATCGGCAGGATGCGTATCCGGAAAGACACCATGTCCACAACGATCTGCGCCATCACGAACCGGTGCAGCAGAATACCGAGCAGCAGCCCTGCAATCACACCCATTGCCGTCAGTGCAATGTTCTCACGCAGCACATAGGCAGAAGTCTCTTTCCGGAAAAAGCCGAGCACCTTGATGGTCGCAATTTCCCGGATGCGTTCCGTGATGTTGATGTTCGTCAGGTTGTAGAGTACAATAAATGCCAGCCCTGCCGCACAGACAATGACAAGCAGCACGATATAGTCCAGACTCTTCATCATCTTTCCAAGTCTGTCCTGCATGTCCCGGAAAATCTGGATGTTGGTGATGTTCTCATCCTGCGCAAGGTCTGCGGCAATCTGATAGGTGTCGGCATTCTCCGGAAAGTTAAGGTAGAGGGTGTTCCATTCCGGCGAAATGCTGCGCTGTGCGGTATAAGTCTCCGGTGAGATGATAGCGTAGTTGTAGACATGATTCTCAAAGATGCCCGTCACTTTCAGGTGCATCTCCTCCATATCTTCATTCCGGAGTGTGATGGTCGAGCCAAGCTCTGCGCCATATCGCTCTGCCACACTTGTCCCCACAATGATCTCTCCCTCTCCCGGAAAGGCGATCTCTTCGCCATGTTCTGTCCTTGTCCGGAAATAGTCCTGCAATACCTGCGCATCCGACGGCACAAGCACATTCACACTCTTGACCTTACCGTCATCCATCACAATGTCCCATGCGCTTTCGTAGACCGGCAGATAGTTCTCTGTGAGGGAGTCAAGCTTCTCTGTCAGTTCCTTGGGAAGTGTCGTTCCGAGGTCGGCTTTCAGGGCTGCAGCAGCATCCATGATCTGGATCTCCTCGTACTGCACCTCCGCAAATCCTGCAACGGAATCCTTCAATCCGAATCCCGTCAGCAACAACGCTGTACAGCCGGTGATACCGATGATCATCATGAAGAATCTGCCCTTGTACCGGAAAATGTTCCGGATCGACACCTTGTACAGGAATTTCAGCCTGTTCCAGATGAACGGCACATATTCAAGGGCTACACGCTTTCCGGCTTTGGGTGCCTTTGGACGCATCAGACCTGCGGCAGTTTCTGCAAGCTCAATGCGGCAGGACATCCATGTCGTTCCCATCGAACACAGCAGCGATGCCAGTATCGACAGCATGGCAAGCTTCCAGTCAAAGATATACTCCAATTGCAGCGGCACATACATCAACTGATAGGACATCCAGATAACAGTCGGGAACAGCACACATCCGACCGCATACCCGATTATGCACCCGATCAGTGACGCACTGCCTGCATAAAACAGAAACTTTCCCATGATCTGTCCTTCCGAATAGCCCAGTGCTTTCAGCACACCGATTTGTGTCCGCTGCTCCTCGACCATCCGGCTCATCGTCGTCATGCACACCAGTGCTGCCACAAGGATAAAGAACACCGGAAACACCCTTGCGACCTGTTCCACGATCTGAGAATCGCTCTCAAAGCAGGAGTAGCCGATGTTGGTATTTCTGTCCAGCACATAGACATCCGGCTGCTCTACTTCAGCAAGCTCCGCTTCGGCATCTGCAAGCTCCTGTTCCGCATCGGCGATCTTTTCGTCAAATTCCTTCTTCCCGTCCTCATATTCCGCAAGCCCGTCCTCATACTCTGCAAGTCCGTCCTCATATTCCTTCTTGCCGTCCTCATATTCCTGCAAGCCTTCCTGATAGGAGCGTTCCCCGTCCTGATATTGTTTCAGTCCGCTCTGGTACTGTGCCTTGCCGCTCTGGAATTTTTTCAGGGATGCCTGATAGGTCTGAAGTCCCGACTGGTATTCCGCAAGTCCCTGTTCATATTGTGCCCGTCCGGCTTCCAGTTCTGCTTTGGACTGGTCAAGTACAGCCTGCTGTTCGGCAAGCTGTGCCTTCCCTTCTTCAAGCATCAGGCGATTGGCATTCAGCTCTGTACGGGCGGCAGTGAGCTGCTCCTGTGCAGCAGTCAACTGTGCCTTCTGTTCCTCCGGCAAAAGATCCCACATCGCCTGTGCCTGTGCATACTGCTCTGCAAAGGCAGTTTCCTGTGCCGTCAGTTCAGCATCGGCAGCATCAAGAGCAGCCTCATTTGTCTCCATCTCCTGCACCGCAGCATCAAGCTGTGCCTGTCCGTCGGCAAGCTGCTGTTCTCCCTCCGTGATCTGCGCAAGGGAATCCTCCAGCTGTTTCTTTGCCGCATCAAGCTGGCTTTTGGCATCATGTAATTCCTTTTCGCCGGAGCTGATCTGACCGGCAGAAGCAGCAAGCTCTGCCTTGGCATCGTCCAGTTCCTTTCTGCCGGAAGTGATCTCCGTCTCGGCATCGGCAAGCTCCTGTGCCGCATCATCCAGTTCTTTCCTGCCGTCGGCAAGCTCCTGTTCGGCATCGGCAAGCTCCTGTTCTCCGTCTGCACGCTTCTCCGCAAGTTCATCCTTGCCCTCTTGGATTTTCTCCTCCGCATCCTCCACAAGCCGTTCGTATCTTGCATCCGCTTGTGCCTGCGTGATGGTTTCCCATGCATCCGTACCGTCAGTAATGAGGTCTTTGTAGGGCTGTGACAGGATCTCGTCATCATTGTCCATCTTTACATAGATCTCAGCAAAATAATCAAGGTCATATGCCTCCGGCAGCAGATACACAAATCCTGCCACACTGCCGTTTCCGAGGGAAGTCGTCCCACGTTCATGATTGAGATAGAGTGACGAGTCCGCTTTGCCGACGATCTCAAATTCCCTGCATGTCAGGGAATCGAGCGTTTCTTCTTCATTTTCCGGCGCAACAGTCAGCGTATCACCGATCTCATACCCCGTCATATCCGCATCAAGCAGACACTCTCCTGCCTTCTCCGGCATCCGTCCTTCCCGCAGTTCTGTGAGATTGAGACTGTTGGTGAGGGAGTGTGTCTTCAGAACCAACTGCCCGTCCTCACCGTCGCTGAACAGCACATCAAGGGAATTTGCCCCCTCTGCCGCACGCACGCCCTCCTCCTGTACCAACGCATCCACATCTTCCTGCTCCCAGCCAAGCGTGGAGATCAGCCGATAGTCATAGAGTTGGTTTCTCTGGTAGAAGTTGTCTGCTGTATGTACCATAGTGGGTGTTGTGATGCGCACGCCGGAAAAGAATCCTACCCCAAGCGCAATGATCGCAAGGATCGCAAGATATCGTCCCATTGTGCTGCGGATCTCACGGAGTGTGGTACGTCTGAGCATATTTCTCCGCATCGCCGTCACCACTCTATGTCTGCCACATCAACGATATGGTCATTTTTCCGCATTTCTGCGACCATGCCGGACTTGACAGTGATGATCCTGTCCGCCATTGCCGCAAGGACGGAGTTGTGGGTGATGACGATGACAGTCGTTCCTGTCTGCCGGCAGGTATCCTGCAAGAGTTTGAGTACAGCCTTGCCGGTCTGGTAATCGAGCGCACCAGTCGGTTCGTCGCAGAGCAAGAGCTTTGGATTTTTGGCAAGCGCTCTTGCGATCGCTACACGCTGCTGCTCACCGCCCGAAAGCTGCGCCGGGAAATTCTTCATCCGTTCGCCAAGCCCCACCTGCCGCAGCATCTCCTCCGCATCGAGGGGGTCTTTGCAGATCTGTGCAGCAAGTTCCACATTCTCCTTTGCCGTCAGATTGCCAACGAGGTTGTAAAACTGGAACACGAAACCCACATCATACCGTCTGTATGCTGTGAGCTGACGCTTGTTGTAAGCGGAGATCTCCGCACCGTCCAGCCATACCTGTCCTTCCGTAAGTGTATCCATTCCCCCTAAGATATTCAGGATGGTCGTCTTTCCTGCGCCGGATGCCCCCACAATGATGCAGAATTCCCCCTTCCCGATCTCAAAATTCACATCCCGGAGTGCCTGTATTTCAAGTTCTCCGGTTTTGTATATCTTCTTTACATGCTGAAATTCTACAAATGCGCTCATGTCCGTCTCCTTTCATCGGCTGTTTTGAATCCAAAAGGGGCAGGATCCTCCCGGACTCTGCCCCCTACAGATGATTTTTTACGTTTATTACTTCTTCTTCCGCAGCAATGTCATTGTCATCAGTGATACGCCGACTGCCACAAAGATACCGCCCTGTATCGGATCGCCGGTTTCCGGAGAGCCATCCGCATCGCTGCCAGAACCTGTAGTGGTAGTTTCTGTAGACGATGTGTCCGTGCTTGTCGTCGAAGTGGATGTAGACGTAGAAGTGGACGTGGATGTGCCGTCATCTTCAAGAGAATCTCCAGTGGTAGAAGTGTTCTCACCGCTTTCTTCCAGTGAATCTCCGGTCGTTGCAATGGTTGTGGTCGTGCCGTCAACTGAAGGTGCAACTGTCGTTGCAGGTGTTGTTGTTGTTTCCACAGGAGTAAATTCTGTATCCTTGAGGTTGAAGAAGGTGTAGCCGAATTCGATACCGCCCTCAAAGGACTTTGCAAACGTTGCACCGGCAATGTGACCGCCCTCGTCACCCGATGCATCCGCATTCGGTGCAAGGGTGCTGCCGCTGATCGAGCCGAGATACTTGAGACTGGTGGCATCCGGCAGATTGTAAAGTACAGGGATCTGTGTTACATCCGGCGTATAGGATTCCCCGTTCTCATCATAGAAATTCAGGGAATTCGCAGGCATATCAATATTGCCGCTGCCCTCAACATTGATGACAAGATAGGAACCCTTCGGAATCTGGATGCGGTATTCGATATAGTCATCGTTGAATGCCTTGACCTGCTCATCGGTCAGGGTAAGAATATTCAGTTCCTTGTCAGAACCTGTGATCGTCCATCCGTCTGCATAGTCAGTGTCAATTTCAAGAGTCGTATTGCTCGGATAGGAAGCGAGCTTCTTGCTGACGCTGCGCAGTCTTGCAAATTCCTGATCAAAGTCGATCAGCTCACCCTCATAGATGCTGCACTGTCCTTCATCTGCATAGCTGAGAATATTGTCTGAAACGGAAGCACCATCGGCAACAACAAAGCATTTGCCCTCCGGCAGGAAGTTTTTCAGAGTATCACCGCCGATAATGACCTGTGCATAGGATAAACCATCTTCGATCTTTGCGCCGACCGAATAGTTGGGGGTCACATCGCCCAGATTGGCGTTACCGCCGGCAGCAAGTCTGCCCTCACAGTCAGAGCCGTATGCCGTGAAATCATTCTGTACAAAAACAGAAAACTGGGAAGCAACGCCAAGCAGATACTGATCCGGATCACTGATGCCAAGCAGGACATCACGGTTGCTGTCAGTCACAGACTGTACAGCATCTGCGGATACGCTCATCCCAACGCAGCCAAGAGCTGCTGCGGCAGCCAGACAGATGCTGCCCATTCTTACAAATCTCTTATTCATGATTTTCTCCTCCGTTTACGATGGATCGGGATTTTTCTATTCTCTCCATTTATTATTATATCCGATTTTTTCACTTTTCGCAATTGTCTATCTGCACAAATAGTATAATCGGTGTTTGTGCATATTGACCATGAAACATACATTTTTCCACATGACGAAAACTTTTTTGATACGAATCTCTAACGGTCTGACATAGCCGCTATAGTGTATAAATCCTGCCCCATGCATACACATGGGGCAGGGCAACAGGTCTTTATACGGTAAAGAGAAGATCGGTGTAGGAAGGTACAGGCCAATCCTCAGAGGAGACGATCGTCTCCAGCTCATCGACCAGCACACGCAGACTCTGCATTGCCACGAATACATCGCTGCGGCAGAACTTCGCCTTTGCTTCCACATCCTCAATCCCCTGTGATGCAATGACCTTCTCCTCCAGTGCATTGACCGCTTCGGAAATGCCGGAAGTCAGTGCAGATACACGAGATGCATAGCTGACATCGAACGCATTGTCAACGCCCAGCTCCTTCTTTGCAAGTGCTGCATCGCAGATGCTCTTGGATACCTTGACGGCAGCAGGGATAAACTGTTTCTTAGCCATATCGAGCATGGTCAGAGCCTCGATCGTGATGACCTTGCCATAGTTTTCGAGCAGGATCTCAGTTCTGGACTCGATCTCCACTTTGGTGTAGACCTTGAATTTCTCGAACATGGAGACATATTCCGGCTTTGTGTACTCCGGAACAGCATCCACAGTGGAAACCAGATTCGGCAGACCTCTGCGCTTTGCTTCTTCGAGCCACTCATCAGAATAGCCGTTGCCATTAAAGATGATCTGCTTATGCTCCTTGATGGTACGGACGAGCAGGGACTTCAGTGCAGCATTGAAATCATCTGCCTTCTCCAGCTCATCTGCAAACTGACTCAGCTCCTCAGCAACAATCGTGTTCAGGATGATATTGGTGCAGGAAATCGAATCCGCAGAACCCAGCATACGGAATTCAAACTTGTTGCCGGTGAAGGCGAACGGAGAAGTTCTGTTGCGGTCGGTCGTGTCTTTCTTGAAATTCGGAAGCGCATCCACGCCGATGTCAAATTCCGCAGTGGAGGAAACATACTTCTTGCCCTTTTCCAGTGCTTCAATGACTTCTTCCAGCTCACTTCCGATGAACATCGAAACAACAGCAGGCGGTGCTTCATTCGCACCAAGACGGTGGTCATTTCCGGCAGATGCCGCACTCAGTCTCAGCAGCGGCGCATACTCATGCACACCCTTGATAATAGCGCACAGGAACGTCAGGAACTGCATGTTGTCGAGCGGTGTTGCACCCGGGTCAAGCAGATTCTGTCCGTCGTTGGAAGAGATCGACCAGTTGTTGTGCTTACCGGAACCATTGATGCCTGCAAACGGCTTTTCATGCAGCAGGCAGACCAGCCCATGTTTGAGTGCTGTTTTCTTCATCAGCTCCATTGTGAGCTGGTTGTGATCTGCTGCGATATTGGAGGTGGTGAATACCGGTGCAAGCTCATGCTGGGAAGGCGCAACTTCATTGTGCTTGGTTTTTGCATAGATACCAAGTTTCCACAGCTCCTTATCGAGGTCTTTCATAAAATCGGACACTCTCTGCTTGATGTTGCCGAAGTAATGGTCTTCAAGCTCCTGTCCCTTTGGCGGCTTTGCGCCGAACAGGGTACGTCCGGTGATGATCAGATCCTCACGCTGGTCATAATATTTCTTATCTACCAGAAAATATTCCTGCTCCGGTCCGACAGTTGTCATGACACGGGTCGCAGTGGTGTTTCCGAACAGCCGCAGGATACGCAGTGCCTGTGTGCTGACAGCTTCCATAGAACGCAGCAGCGGTGTTTTCTTATCCAGTACTTCACCGGTGTAGGAGCAGAATGCAGTCGGGATGTACAGGGAATCGTCTTTGATGAAGGCATCAGAGGTCGGATCCCATGCGGTATAGCCTCTTGCCTCAAATGTCGCACGCAGACCGCCCGACGGGAATGAGGAGGCATCCGGTTCACCCTTGACAAGCTCCTTACCAGAGAATTCGAGCAGCACTCTTCCATGCGGTGCAGGGGAAATGAAGGCATCATGCTTTTCCGCAGTGACACCGGTCATTGGCTGAAACCAGTGTGTGAAATGCGTTGCACCACGCTCTACTGCCCAGTCCTTCATGGCATTTGCCACAACATCAGCCACATCCGGGTCGAGCGCAGTACCGAGCTGCTTGGTACGCAGCACTGCCTTGTACACATATTTGGGCAAGCGTTCCCGCATCACCACGTCATTGAACACATTACAGCCAAAATATTCTGCCACAGTTTCGTTAGCCATCGTAAATTCCTCCTCTTAAAGTTAAGAACGGAAACAAAAATGACGCTCCGGAGTACACAATCTCAACTGTACACTCCGGAACGCCATTGTTCCTCTTTTGATTACAATCTTATCATACATCATTATGCGGCATTTGTCAAGAGGTTTGTTCAGAAATTGTCATAATGACATAAATTTCATTCTTGATTTTTCTCTTTTTGTATAGATTCATCAAAACGCATGCATTGCGTTTGTAATGCAGACGTATAAACTCCATCAGTTGTCACATAATAAGAGCAAGAAACAGGAAAGGAGAATGAGAATGGAAACAATTGACCATACCACGCCGAATCCGGTCGCCAATGTGCTGAGCGGATTCTATAAAAATGCTGCCGTGGGTGCAGACAGCATCAGCACCTTGCTGCCGGAGGTGGACGACATGAAGCTTCGCCGGGAGCTGTTTACGCAGCGTGCGTATTACGAAGATCAGAAACGTGACATCACACAGCAGATGGCTGAGATCTGGCTTGAGCCGATGGAAAGCGGCAGGATGGCACGCAAGTGCAGCAATATGCTCATCCGCATGAAGGCAAAAGCCGGTATGACCCGTGAGACTGCCGCAAAGCTCATGGTAGAGGGTACAAATATGGGCATGGTGCAGCTCCATCAACTGCTGAACCATAACCCCAATATCCCCGACGAGCTTCATGCGCAGGGGGAGAAGATACTGGAACACGAGAAAGCCTATCTCGACCGTCTCACGCCGTATCTGTAAGGAGGTGTGCAGCATGGCAGAACCACCGGTCAGGATCTACGAGCCGCATCCGTCCCACTACGACCAGACATCTGCGGAAGAAGAAAACGTCAGAATTTATATCCCGAAATAAACAAAGCCCCCTGCATCATACAGGGGGCAAAGTATTCTGCTGTAGACTGTCTCAGCCGTTGAGACGAGCTTCGATCTTGTCGAGCTGATCCCAGAGTGCCTGCGGGATACGACCGCCCTTGTCGGCGATGTCCTCCTTATAGTAACGGCGCATCTCTGCGATCTCCTTCTTCCAGAGGTCGCTGTCCACATTCAGGAGCTTATCCATGATCTCAGGTGTGACTTCATCCTCGATGCCTTCCACATTGATGTCGTTCTTCTTCGGCAGATAACCGATGGCAGTCTCATCGGCATCCACTGTGCCTTCACATCTCTTGATGATCCAGTCAAGTACACGCATGTTGTCGCCAAAGCCCGGCCAGATGAAGTTACCGTTCTCATCCTGCTTGAACCAGTTGACATTAAAGATCTTCGGTGCTTTATCGCCGAGAACCTCACCCATTTCAAGCCAGTGTGCCCAGTAGTCACCGACATTGTAACCGATGAACGGCTTCATTGCCATCGGGTCATGACGCAGTACACCGACAGCTCCGGCTGCTGCTGCGGTGGTTTCAGAGGATACCGCAGAACCTACATATGTACCATGTGTCCAGTCAAAGCTCTGGTATACGAGCGGTGTGGTGGATGCACGTCTGCCGCCGAATACGATAGCAGAGATCGGCACACCCTGCGGATTGTCAAATTCCGGAGACAGGCACGGGCAGTTCTTTGCAGGTGCAGTAAATCTGGAGTTCGGATGAGCAAGGGTATTGCCGGCAGCGGTGTACTCCTTGCCGTTGACCTTTGCGCCCTTCCACTCAGTTGCATTGACCGGCGGCTCTTTGGAGAGCTTCTCCCACCATACAGTGTTGTCGTCATTGTTGAGTGCAACATTGGTGAAGATGGCATTTTTCATAGTAGATGCAAGTGCATTCGGGTTGGACTTTTCATTTGTGCCGGGAGCAACGCCGAAGAAGCCGTTCTCCGGGTTGATGGCATAGAGTCTGCCGTCCGCACCGGGCTTGAGCCATGCGATGTCGTCACCGACAGTGAATACCTTGTAGCCATTCTTGCGGTAGCCTTCCGGCGGGATCAGCATAGCAAGGTTGGTCTTGCCGCATGCAGACGGGAAAGCAGCGCAGACATACTTTGTCTCACCGTCCGGCTTCTGAACGCCGAGGATGAGCATATGTTCAGCCATCCAGCCCTCGTTCTTACCTTGGAAAGATGCGATACGCAGAGCGAAGCACTTCTTGGAGAGGATGACATTGCCGCCGTAAGCGGAATTGATCGACCAGATGGTGTTGTCCTCCGGGAACTGCACGATGTAGCGGTTTTCAGGATCGACCTGTGCCTTGGAGTGCAGACCTCTTACAAAGTCATTGGAATCACCGAGCTTATCGAAAGCTGCCTTGCCCATTCTCGTCATGATGTTCATGTTCAGAACGACGTAGATCGAATCCGTCAGCTCCACGCCGACCTTAGAGATCGGGGAAGTCACAGGTCCCATAGAATACGGGATCACATACATCGTCTGCCCCTTCATGACACCGTCATACATGGGAGTCAGCTTTGCATACATCTCCTTGGGATCCATCCAGTTATTGGTCGGACCTGCATCTTCTTTGGTTCTGGTACAGATGAAAGTCCTGTCTTCCACACGGGCAACGTCATTCACAGCGGTTCTGTGATACAGGCAGCCCGGGAGTTTCTCCTGATTCAGATAGAACATCTTATTCGGATCACCGTCCGGAAGGGATGTGACCTCCTTTGTCAGGGCATCAAGCTGTTCCTGAGAGCCGTCGATCCAGACCACCTTGTCCGGCTTGCACAGGTCAACCATTTCCTGCACCCAGTCGAGAACCTTCTGATTGCTTGTCAAAGCGCCTTCTAATGCCATCGTAATTACCTCCTTGAAATTCCGGCAGATACCGGTTCAGTCAGAGAGAGTACCAAGCACATGCTCAGCACACTGTCTTTTATTATTATACCTTTTTTTTACGTGCTTGTCAAGAGTCTGCACGACCGTTTTACAGAAATCAGTTTTTGGCGTGCTGTCATTTCAGAAAGCAAAGTGTATCAGACGAAAAATTCCTGCTTACAAAATTCCGCCTGATGCAGCATTGCACTGCATCAGGCGGAGAGATTTTACTTTGCACACTTCTGTGCCGCAGCAGGTCAGGACTGTGTGTACGGGAGTGTGATCAGGTCAATGACATAGCGCAGTATGTTCAGACCATCATCTTGCTGTACCTCACCATCGAGGTTGACATCAGCATTGCGCAGTCCCTGCTCCGTTACTTCCGCACCGATCATCAGATACTTGTTCAGCAGTATCATGTCTACCATCTGTACAGAACCATTCCCGTCCACATCACCGTACAGGATATCGCCAGCCGTTTCCGACGGTTCTTCCGTTGCTTCGGTTGCTTCCGTCAGCTCTTCGGTTGTCTCTGTCGGTTCTTCGGTTGCCTCCGTCAGTTCTTCCGTCGTTTCCTCCGGGGATTCAGAAGGTACGACGTTGCCTGCGGCTTCAATGACACCATAGTATGCCGGTTTTGCTGTATAATCGGCATTGAACAGCAGCGGAGACTGTGTTGTCCGCCAGCTCATATCATCTGTTGTTCCCCAGAATACCACTGCCGAAACACTTTCCTTATGGGCAAGAATGGATTCCATGATCCCCTTGTAGTATTCCTTCTGTGCTTCAAAATACTGATCTCCGGAATCTTTCTGGACGGTTGCATCAAGTTCTGTGACCTGAATGTCCAGACCAAGTGCTGCATACTTATCCATTGCGCTGTTGTAGACACTTACTGACGGGAATGCATCGGAACCGGTTCTGACATCAAGGTGTGACTGCATGCCGATACCGTCGATCAGTCCCTTTTCCTTCAGCTCTGTTGCCATGTCTACGATAGCACTTACCTTGCCGGGCATATATTCGTTGAAGTCGTTATAGTAGAGCTTGCATCCCTCCGGCGCATACTTTCGTGCATACTCGAAGGCATACGGGATGAAGGAGTTGTCGCCGAATACCTGTGTCCAGCCGGATGTGTTCGGGTCGTCATCATACATGCCGCCCTTACGGGGAGAGCCGTCGTCAAGCCATGCTTCGTTCACTACGTCCCATGCGTAAAATTCCACATCGGAATAGTCTGCTGCGATCGCTTCCATGACACCCTTGATGTAATTTTCCATCCGGGCAAGCATCGTCTCCTTATCGACCCATTCACCCTCTTTGGTATAGTCCTCCTTAAAGAACCAGCCGGGAGTCTGGGAGTGCCATACAAGGACATGCCCACGCACCGGAATCTCATTGTCCCGGCAGAAATTCAGGATGGAGCGTGCCTCTCCCTTGAGGGAGACAGCGACCTGTGTGTTGTCGCCGTCAGCGGCAAGCTGCTGACATGCAGCCTGATCGAGCATATTCTCCGGTTTCAGTTCATTGCCGAGGGTGATGCTGTTGTAGTGTTTCAAAATCAGTTCTTTTGTAGAGGTGGGAGCAAGTTCGTTTGCTGTCACTGCGCCTCCGATCTTGAAATCGTCGGCAAACACATCCTTCAAGCCCGGAATATCGTCCTCGATCGCATAGACTGGTGCCGTTTTCAGGGAAAAATCATCCACATAGAGGTCAACGCTGTCACTGCACTCCACGTAGATATAGACATCCTGCATATCTTCGCTGAAACTGAAACCTGTTTCCGGGATCTGCACCCATCCACCATCGCTGACAACCGTGGCAAGATTGCTGTAGTGTGCTTCTCCGGCAGCATCTGTGTACTGCATGCTGAGCATACAGGTATTATACCATGCGGTCTTGACCCAGACGGAAGCGGTATATTTCACGCCGGGTTCACAGTTGTCGCTGACGGAAAACTGCGGTCCGTTCCAGCCATTTGAACGTTCTGTCACAACCATCACACCCGTACCGCTTGGTGCGTCTTCATCCGTTGCTGCTGTGATAACGGATGTATCAGTGTCTCCTCTCTTGGAAAACTGTGAAACATCGCCATCTTCAAAATCGGTCGCATAAATGGTCTGCGCCTCCTGTGTGACCTCTGCACCGGCTGACAGCAGCCCTGTCAGTCCGACAGCAAGACATGCTGCCGTCATAGCAGCAACTGCACGTTTCCTCCTGTGATTCATAACAATGACCTCCTGTAAAAAATTGACTCCCCCTTGTAAATCCATACAATTTTATTTTAACATATCGTTTCTAATTTGTCAATAGTTTTGTTGCTTCTTTTACAAAAAAAGCCATCCCGGAGGATGGCTCTTATGTATTACTCTTTCTGTTCCTTGAGAAGATCACGGATCTCCGTAAGGAGCAGTTCTTCATTGGTAGGCTTAGGCGGTTCAGGGGGAGCTTCTTCCTTCTTCCGCTGGAACATGCCGATGATCTTGATGATGATGAACAGGCAGAGTGCTGTCAGCAAGAAGGTGATGATGTTCTGAATGAAGCTGCCGAAGTTGATATAGGGATTATTGCCCCATGGGATGGTGACGCCCAGATCTTTGAAGTTGATGCCGACCAGAATCGTCCCGATAAACGGCATCAGAATGTCATCGACCAGAGAATTGACGATGGTCGTGAATGCACCGCCGACGATAACGCCGACTGCCATATCCAGTACATTTCCTCTGGAAATAAATGCCTTGAATTCCTGAAAGAATCCTCCTGCGCTTTTTGCAGCACCCTTAGCGAGGTTTACTGCATTGTTTTCGTTTGCCATAATGTCCTCCTGCTTTTCTGATCTTTATAATTATTGTGGCAGCATAGGGGATACGCCCTGTGTGGGAGCACCTGTGGCTGCTGTATCCTGTGTAACGATGTTGGAGAGGTCGATTTCCTCTTCCGTTGCCGCTTTCATGCTGCGGCGTGATTTTTTGACAGGCTTCTCGATGTCTGCAAGTCTGGCAGCAAGCTGCTCATCATTAAGACTGTCAAGTTCAGCCGGGATGGTGATGATATCTCTTCCGGTTTTCGGCTTATCATCAAAAAACGCATCCGGGGAGATGATCCGGGTCTGTGCTGTTTTAGGAGCTGCTTTCTTTTTCGTGGCTGTTTTTTTTTCTTCCGGCTTCTTCTCCTCTGCCTTTTTCTCCTCAGTTTTGGGCTCAGCTTTTTTTCTTGTGGTCTTTGGCTTTGCAGCAGGGGGCTTTGCCTCCTCATCACGCACGCTGGTGATCTCATCCGCACCCACATGGATGGAGAACGTCATCTCACCGGCGACAGCATTGCTGCTCATGGAATAGCCCTTCGGTTCATCGCTGAAAATGCTGTCAAGCAGTGTCTCCTCATCCGGCAGCTCTTGTGTTTCCGCCGAAACCTCCTCCGACTCTGCCATCAGAGCATCCGCACTGAGGGGGATATCCTCTTCGGACGAGATCACGATCTTTTCCTCATGTACCGGTTCTGCATCCTGCACGGGCTGCACATACTCCTGCACTTGCGGCTGCATCATGGGTGCTGCCTGTGGCATAACAGGTTGTGCATAGTCCTGAACGGGCTGCACTTGCGGCTGCATCGTAGGTGCTGCCTGCGGCATAACAGGCTGTGCATACTCCTGCGCTGGCTGCACTTGCGGCTGTATCATAGGTGCTGCCTGCGGCATAACAGGCTGTGTATACTCCTGCACTGGCTGTACTTGCGGCTGCATCGTAGGTGCTGCCTGCGGCATAACAGGCTGTGCATAGTCCTGAACGGGCTGCACTTGCGGCTGCATCATGGGTGCTGCCTGCGGCATAACGGGCTGTGCATAGTCCTGAACGGGCTGCACTTGCGGCTGCATCATGGGTGCTGCCTGCGGCATAACGGGCTGTGCATAGTCCTGAACAGGCTGCACTTGCGGCTGCATCATGGGTGCTGCTCTCGGAATAACAGGCTGTGTATAATCCTGCACCGGCTGCTGCGTAATGACCATATTCGGCATGACCTGACACGGTACAGTTACCATGGTGTACATCGGATTGCCATAGGCATCATACCCGATAAGCTGCGGCATGGTCTGTACATAGAGCGGATTGCCTGCGGCATCATAGCCTGCAAACTGTGGCATTCCGTACTGGACAGGCATCTGATAGCTGCCCATCTGCGGCATCATGACAGGCTGTACTTCGGAATCATACGGCATCATGACCGGCTGCTGCGGCATCATCACAGGCTGCTGCACCATCGGCTGCGGTTTCATGACAGACTGCTGCGGCATCATCATGGGCTGCTGCATCATTGGCTGCGGCATGGGCATAGTCTGCTGTACCGGCTGCATTGTCTGCGGCATGACAGGCTGCGGCTGTATCGCCGGCATCTGCTCCGGCAAGGGTGCAGATGGCTCTGTCCTGCTCTCTTCCTGCCGGGCAAAAAAGCTCTTTGTGCTTTTCAGCGGATAACCGCAGAACATACAGTATACAAGCAGATCATTGTCCATTACCTTTCCGCAATGTTGACAGATCATCACATCACCCCCAATCAAAATCCTTCACTTATTATTATAACAGTATTCTCTGAAAAATGCAATGTTTTTTTCAGATTTGTATGAATGCATTATGATTTGGGGGAAAAATTATACATCCTGCACAAAGCACTGCGGCGAATCAGGCAAGACAAAGTGCAGAGGACTTCGTCCCCTGCACCATCGTTCATTCCACAGACTCTTCCGGGGACTCCGCTTCGCCGTCCGCAGTGTCCTCACTGCTTTCCTCCTCTGCGGGCTGCTCTGCATCGGTCGTATCCACAGCTCCCCCTGCCGGCGCATCGCCAAGCTCGACCGTCACAATGAAGCCGTCTACATTGTTGCCGCTGACGGTATAAGGCAGTCCGCCTCCGGGTACAGGCACCATTGTCGTCTCATACTCTGTGTCCTCCGGGAAGTAGTAGACTTCATAGAGCTTGCCGTCCGTTCCCGTAATTTCCAGATGCTCTCCGTCATACGGAAATTCCTTCACATAGTCAATATATTCCTCCAGACACATCCCATGCTCCATGATGAAAGCAGCGTGGGGGATGCCGACATAGCGGTAGTGCCACGGCTCAAACGTGATCCCGGTGATCTCCTGTTTGTCCTCCGGATAGCGCAGGATGATGCCGTATTCTGCACAGTGTTCGTCGATCCATGCATACGTTCCCGTGCCGTCATATTCTCCGTCCACAAGCTCCAGATCCACACCCATGCCTGTCTGATGCTCGCTGTAGCCCGGCAGGGACACCCGTTCCGAGTAGTCCAGTCCTGTTTTCTCCAGATCCTCATCATACAGTTCCTGCTGATGTTCCTGCGAACGGTAGCCGGATACGACCAGAATGTTGTCGTCAAACGTCTCATTATAGAATCCGTCAAACATTGCCAGAAGGGCATCTGCCATATCCTCTGTGACCGACAGCTCATTGTCGGTGACACCGGCAAAGCTGTGGTTGTCCGCATCAAGCTTTTTAAGTCCCAGACTGACAAGACCTGCCTCACCAGTCTCACAGGCATTGTTGTTGTTGACAAGGATCAGCGTTCCTGTATGGATGGCAGAATTGGGATATTCCTCATTTCCATAGATGATACCGGCTTCCTCAGTCGGTGCTTCCGTACTCTCCTGAATCTCATCAGGGGTATAGTAGGTCGTGGTCTGGTCGATCTTCACGCCATTGGCAGCGACATGATAACCGCCATAGCAAACCCCTGCCACCAGTGCCACGGACAGGATGATGTCCAGTGCCTTTACGCCGGGATTGACCTGTTTTTTCTGGTTTTTACGGTTTTTCTTTTTCTTTTTTGCCATAGTGATACACTCCATTCTCTGGTTCACAGATTACTACACAATCTCTATTATACCACATCTCTCTGAAAAAGAAAAGGGTTTTTTCAGATTTTTTCAGATGGGATACGAATTTCCCCATCATTCAGCCTGACAGGGTGATGAAAAAACGCCTGTTTTGCATCCCTGTGACCGGTTGTGCCGCAGGTGCAGAGGAACAGCATGGCGATCTTTGTACATATCCGTTCACAACTTTGCATAGGATCGGACAGGGAGGGATGGCGTATGCGCAGAATGTTGGTATGCCTGACGGTGCTGTGTCTCATGACGGGATGCAGTCAGGGTGCAGGAGCAGAGGAGCTTTATTGGCAGCAGGAGATCTCACACCTGTATCCGTCCGACATCCGGACAGAGGAGACTTCCGGAACAGCGCAGCAGACCGGAACAGAGACGGTAACAGACGAAATACAGGCGATATGGGTACCAGTGATGCAGTATGGGGACTGGATGACCGGTAAGGAGGAAAGCCAGTTCCGGGAGAACGTCCGGGAAGCGTTTGCGAAGATGGCAGCACTGGGGATCAACACTGTCTTTCTGCATGTCCGGGCGTATGGGGATGCCTACTATGACTCGTCGCTCTTTCCGAAGGGTGCCTACCTGACAGCGGATTATGATCCATTGAAGATCATGACGGAGGAGGCTCGGAAACAGGGACTGTCGCCCCATGCATGGATCAATCCCATGCGCTTGCAGACCGCTGAAAATCTTGCACGCAGCGATGCACAGTACCCACTCCGGCAGTGGCATGACGATCCGGCATACAATGGGACAAGACTGGTGAATGTGGACGGAAGATACTGGCTGAATCCGGCATATCCGGAGGTGCGGCAGCTCATTGCGGACGGAGCTGCGGAGATAGTGGACAAGTATGATGTAGACGGCATCCACATTGACGACTATTTCTATCCCACACAGGATGCATCCTTTGATGCGGCTGCATTTGCGGAGAGCGGTGCATCCGACCTTGCACAATGGCGGCGTGAGAATACCAATGCTATGGTGAAGCTGCTCTATGACACGGTGAAGGCACAGGACCCGTCGCTGATCTTCAGCATCAGTCCGCAGGGAAATATGGTGACCGACCATGACACCCTCTATGCCGATGCTGCGCTCTGGGGCTCTGAGCAGGGGTATGCGGACTGGCTCGTGCCGCAGATCTACTATGGATATGAAAATGCCGCCTGCCCCTTCACAGAGACACTGACACTCTGGAAGAATAAGACAGATGCGGCAAAGCTCATTATCGGGCTTGCACCCTACAAGATCGGCGCAGAGGATATGTGGGCAGGGGCAGGCTCACAGGAATGGCTCACGGATGCCGAAGTACTGTCCAAGGAGACTGCACAGTCTCTGGCACAGGCGGACGGCGTTGCCTTCTACAGCTATGCATCCCTGTTTGCACCGGAACCGTCCGCAGAAACGCTCGTGGCGCAGGAAAGAGAACGCATCCGGAAACTCCTTACAGAATAGCCTACCGGATGTCCCAGTCCTCAAGCAGTGTGCGCAGCTCCGCTTCATTCTCTGCTGTGATCCCCTCTGCAAGTGCCGTCCTGTCCTTCTCCGACAGCAGCCAGACTTCCGTGTCAAGCACCTGATACGGGACTGCGGCATGCTCCCGGTACAGTGCGACATGCCCCTCGTATTCCCGGAGCACATACCCGACCGGCTCTCGCTCCTGCATGGCAGCTTCCCGGACGACGGCTGCTGATTTTTCATGCTCCACTGCCTTTGCCGCCGACACCATCAGCAGCACTGCCGACACTGTCATGCCTGTCAGCAGCAGATACAGTGATCTGCGTATCTGATCCATTGCCATTCTCCTTTCTTTGGTTTCCTGTCTTTATTCTGCCCGGAATGGGTAAAAATATACTGTGATTTTCCGAAAAAAACTCTTTACAAATCTTTGCACCTGTGTTATAATGATAATGTATGCAATTATGAACTGTTTGCATTATGGACAATTTTTCACATTCTGATGTAGAAAGAAAGGAGAAAACAATATGGATGAGAGAAAAAGACCAGAATCGGAACGCCAGCGTCCCAAAAAGAAAAAGGTCTGGAAAATTGTCAGACGTGTGTTCTCTGTACTGTTTTCCACACTGCTTTCCATCTTTCTGATCTGTATCATCACCACAACGATCGTCGGTACAGCAGCGGCAATGTATGTACTTGACTTCATGGAGGAATCTTCTACTGTTACTCTTGAGGAAATGGAGATGTCCTACAACACCAATGTCTACGGCTATGACAAGAACGGCGAGCTTGTCACGCTCTATCAGGTCAAGAACAAATCAGAGCGTATCCCTGTGAATATCGACGACATTCCGCAGCATGTACTGGATGCCTTCGTTTACACGGAGGATGAGCGGTTCTATACCCATGACGGCGTGGACTACAAGAACACCATCGCTGCCTGTGTGAACCTTGCGCTGCACTTCTGGGACACGGAACGTGGTGGTTCGACCATCACGCAGCAGCTGATCAAAAATGTCACGGGCGACAATGAGGAATCACCTTCCCGTAAGCTCCGGGAAATATTCCGTGCCATGACCCTCGAAAAGAATTACTCCAAAGACGAGATTCTGGAGACGTATCTTAACTTTATCGGTTTCGGCGGCTCGACCAACGGCATCGAAGCTGCCTCCATCAAGTACTTCGGGAAGAATGTCGGCGACCTTGATGTGGCAGAAGCAGCTGTTCTTGCGGCAATTCCTCAGTCTCCTGAGTCCATCAATCCCTTCGCTACCTCCAAAGACCCCGATACCGGAGAGATCATCCAGTCCGGCAGAACACGTAACCGTGAGCGTCAGGAATATGTGCTGTGGCAGATGTATGAGCATGGGGCGATCTCCTTTGATGAGTATCAGTCTGCCATGAATGAGCATCTGATCTTCACCGATACAGAAGAATACAAAAGACTCCATCCGGAGGATAATATCAAGGAGTATGATCCCGACGAGGCAGAGACAAGCTGGGTCATCGACGCTGCTCTCTTTGAAGTGCGTGACTACCTCATGGAAACCTACAGCATCACTGCTGAACAGGCGATCCACCGCATCAATACCGGCGGCTACCAGATCTATACTACCGTTGACCCCAATATGCAGGAGTATGTTGAGGAGAAATACCTTGATCTGAACAACCTCATCGACACCCGTAATTCCGCACGCTATGAAAAGGATACCAATGAGGACGGCGAAGTCAATGAGCTGGACGATCCTGTTTATCCGCAGGCAACCTTTGTTGCCATGAATTATCAGGGAGAGATCCTTGCGCTCGTCGGTGCGATCGGCAAAAAAGAGGGCGCACTCATCCTCAACTACGCAACGGATGAACCCCGTCAGCCGGGTTCTACCATCAAGCCCGTCGCCGGCTACGGCTACGGCATCTATTCCGACCAGTTCCAGTGGGGCTCTATGATAAAGGACTACGGTATCGAAATGCCCGACGGCGATCTCTGGCCGCATAACTACAGCTCCAATTCCGAAGTGACCAACTACTCCGGCAAAGAGGTAGGCATGTACTACGGTCTGATGAAGTCCCTCAATACCATTTCTGCACGTCTGGTCGATGCCCTGACACCGGAAGCAGTGTTCCGGTTCTCATCAGAGAACATGGGTCTGAATCTCACAGAGCTTGATGCTAAGGGCAATACGGATATGGCACTCTCTCCGCTTTCCGTCGGCGCTCTGACCTATGGCGTGACCCTCGAAAACATGGTCAATGCCTACATTCCCTACGGAAACGGTGGCACGATGTACAAGGCACATATTGTTTCCCGTGTTGAGCAGGGCAACCACCAGCTCGTCTATGAGAACAATGGTGATCCGTATGAAGCTGTTGATGAACGGACTGCCTACATCATGAACCGCATGATGAAAAATGTCGTTTCCTCTCAGGGTACCGCAGGTGCTGCACAGCTCTCCAATAAGGAAGTTGTCGGCAAGACCGGTACAACACAGAACTGGGACGACCTTTGGTTCATTGGTCTGACGGAGGACTTTGTGTCGGGTGTCTGGATCGGTTATGTTCAGCGTGAAAAACTCGATACTTCCATCAGCTCGGCAAGAATGTGGTACAATGCCATTGGTGAATACGCCAATAGCATCGAATCCGAAAATGCATACCCCGTTCCGAGTGAAGGCATCATTGAAGCTGCCGTCTGCACCAATTCCGGTCTGATAGCAGGTCCCAACTGTCCGAAAGGGGAGATGGGTTACTGGAAAGAAGAGAGTGCTGTCACCTGCACCTCATGCAGAAGGGTTTCGGAAACTGTAGATCCGACAGCAACCGGAGAAGCGACCGGACAGGGGTATACCTACGATCCGAATGATACAGGCTATATTGATCCGGGCGAGACAGGGTATGTGGATCCGGGTGAAGATTCCAGCGTACAGGATCCGGTCGAACCGCCGCCGCCAGTGGATATCCCCACACCCGAACCGCCTGTTGATGACGGTGGAGGGGCTGAAGAATGAGATTATCAGCACCATGTCATTTCGGTCTGGAGAAAGTACTGCGCTTTGAGGTGACAAGGCTTGGCGGTACAGACATCACGGTGCAGGACGGCAGAGTGAGCTGGGAGGGAGATTTTTCCTCCCTTGCCCGTGCCAACATAGAGCTGTCCGTCGCAGAACGTGTACAGATCGTGCTTGCGGAATACAGGGCAGCAACCTTTGAGGAGCTGTTTGAAGGCATGTATCGTGTGCCGCTGGAGGCATACATCGGAGCGGAAGATGCATTTCCCGTGAAGGGGCATTCCATCAATTCTGTGCTGACCAGTATCCCGGCATGTCAGAAGATCCTCAAAAAAGCAGCCGTCAAGCGTTTGCAGCAAGCCTACCACATCAACGGCTTTCTTCCGGAGACAGGCAGTCTGCATCAGCTTCAGTTCACCATCCTTAAAGATCAGGTAAGTCTGTACATGGACACGACCGGAGACGGACTGCATAAGCGTGGCTATCGGCGCAATGCCAACCTTGCTCCCATCCGGGAGACACTTGCAGCAGGAATACTGGACTTGGGGCATCTGCGGAGTGATACGATCGTATGTGACCCATTCTGCGGCAGCGGCACATTTCTGATTGAAGCAGCAAGAAGGGCGTGCAGAATTGCTCCCGGACTGGACAGACGCTTTGTATCGGAGCAATGGGACTGCATCCCGGCAGATATCTGGCGTGCGGCAAGGGCACAGGCACTTGACCGCATTGACAGGAACGTGACATTTGAAGGGTATGGCTATGACATTGATCCGGATGCTGTGAACCTGACGATGGAAAATGCAAAGAAAGCCGGCGTGGAGCAGTTTCTGCATGTAGTGCAGCGTGATGTGGCAGACTTCCGGCGCATTCCGGATGCGGTGACGTTCTGCAATCCGCCCTACGGAGAACGCATGTTAGAGCAGAACGAGGCAAGACAGATCTACCGGACGATGGGAAGAGTCCTGACAACACCGCTGTTCGTCATCTGCGGAGACAGCAGCTTTGAGAGCTGCTTTGGCAGAAAAGCCGATAAACGCCGTAAACTTTACAATGGCATGCTTTCCTGTCAGCTTTACCAGTATGTATAAATCTGATACGCCGGCGAGATTCGCCGGCATCAGTTTTCATGGAAGAATTTTTTTCAAAAAAAGCTTGACAAAATGCTCCGGATGTGCTATAATAATAAAGGTTGCTGATGTGGCACAGGTGGTAGCGCAACGCCTTGGTAAGGCGTAGGTCACCGGTTCGAATCCGGTCATCAGCTCTGAAAACATAAGAAACGGACATTTCCTGAATTACAGAAATGTCCGTTTTTTCAGGTACTATGGGAGCAGCATCATGCTGCTCCTTTTCTACGTGGGGACGTTCCGCTCCAGAATATGGCGAAGAGCGGATGCAGAACTGGTATGAGAACGAACGACAGCCGTGCAGTTGGTATCGACCTTATCAAGGGCGAGCTTTACCATTTTATGGGATGTTGTTCCTGTGAACAGCACAAGCAGATCGGGTGTGCCGATTCTTTCTTTCAGTCCCTGCATCTGTGTAAACACCTTGGCATTGCACTGGTAGGATTCACAGATCTCTTTATACTGCCGTGCCATCCGGTCGTTGCCGCCTACGATCACTACACTCATAATTTCTCCTTGCTACACTATTTGAAAAGGGAGAATTTTCGTTTCTCCGCATCACTGAAACTCACTGATACGAGCGTGTATCCTGTTGCAGCGATGACCTCTTTCAGTTTTTCCTGCGGCAGTGGCGCATCGGAGAAGATCTCCGTCAGCCCCTTCTTGTGGGACGATGTGACTTTGCTCACATCGAATGCATTCCGGACGGCATCATTCACATGTGCTTCACACATACCGCACATCATGCCGTCGATTTTCAATGTTGTTTTTATCACAGCAAACCTCACTCAGGTATAGATTTTCTGTGCCATTTCCTCACTGATGGCAACTCTGGTTTCCTTGACGTTGACGATGACATTGTTTCCGAGCCGGTTGACGACAGTGACCTGACTTCCGATGACAAAGCCAAGATTTTCAAGATGTTTTCTGACCTCCGGATTTCCTCCGATCTTCCGGACGATAAGCACCTCATCCGGATTTGCAAGCGTAAGCGGCAGCATAGTATCCCTCCTTTCGGTTAGCGTCAGCTAACTATCCACACCATTATTATACTACAAAATCATGCGTTTGTCAAGAGAAAAATTGTGATAAAAAAAGGGATGCACTTTTGACACAGCAAGTGCATCCTGATAAAAATTTCCCATCATCCCGTTTTGGTCAGGATGATGGGGAATTTCCACTGTTTTACCTGCAAACGGCTGCCCTCATCGCTCTGTCTCTTACTTTCTTGTCTCTGGACGGCGTGCGGGTTTCAGGACTTCTACCTCAGAGCGGTCGATGATGTAAGGGACATCATCCTCATTTTCCGGACGGATGCGCAGCTTTCCCGTAATGAGGTTTGCATCCTCTACTCTGCCCCTTCCCTGCGGCGTTCTGACATATGCCCCGATACGAGGGGTTATTTTTTGCAGCTCCTCATAATCTGCCTGTTCATGCTTCAGACAGCACATCAGCCGTCCGCATGTTCCGGAAATCTTTGTCGGATTCAGAGACAGCCCCTGCTCCTTTGCCATCTTGATGGAAACAGGCTGGAAGTCAGCCAGATACTCCCGACAGCAAAATTCCCGTCCGCAGACACCAAGTCCTCCGAACATTTTCGCCTTGTCCCGTACCCCGATCTGCCGCAGCTCAATGCGCATCCGGAATACCGATGCCAAATCTTTGACCAACTCCCGGAAATCTACCCTATTGTCAGCGGTGAAGTAAAAGAGCAGCTTGCTGTTGTCAAACGTGCAGCTCACATCCACCAGATTCATCTTCAGACCCCTCTGTGCGATTTTCTGTTCACAAACCTGATAGGCAGTCTTTTCCTTCTGACGATTCTGTTCCAACCGATGCTCATCTTCTTCTGTCATGATGCGCACCACCTGTTTGAGCGGTGATACCACCTGTTCCGAGTCAATGTTCTTGTTTGGCATCACCACAATGCCGATTTCCTGCCCCTTTGCCGTCTCAACGATGACCTTCATCCCATATGTCAGATGCAGCCCGTTCGGGGCAAAATAATATACCTTTCCGGAATTCTGAAACCGGATTCCTACGATCTCTACCATATTACTTCCTTTCATCCCATCAGCCTGCCGCCCAGTGCAGCAAGCACAAGTTTCAGACTGACATTTGCCTGCATCTGTTCATATGCCTCCTGTATGGCATCATGCATGGCTGCACTGCGTCCTGCGGAGAGATGCAGTTTTTCTGCACTCTTTCTGTCACAGCCGGTCACATCCTCCCGACCGAACCGGAGCAGCAATGCATCCCGGAGCTGTAGGTCAAGCAGCCGGAGCAGCTCCTGTGCGCACTGCCTGTCCTTCTCATACAGGGAAAGAAGATGCAGCACTTCATAGGTGTCTTTTGCAGCGATGGCGTGTGTGAGTGCTGTGATATGTCCCGTCATCTGCTGCATGTCATCATCCTCCAGCCATGCAAGTGCTCTGCCGATGTTGCCGCCGCAGCATTCTGAAGCTCTCTGCGCATCAGCCGGAGCGACATCATGTTCCAACAGTGCCTGACGACATTCCTCCTGCGTGCAGGGCAGCACAGCGATAGGCATGATCCGGGAGCGCATCGTCTCAAGGAATGCCCCCTGATGCAGTGCCGTGAACAACAACAGTACATGCGGCGGCGGTTCTTCGGTAAGTTTGAGGAGTGTATTCTGCGCACGGATATCAATGTTGTCACAGTCCGTGAACAGATAGACTTTCCGCTCGCCGTCATTGGGGGCAACGATGGCATCCTTGCAGACCTCACGCACGGTATCCACCAAAAAGCCGCCCTTTTTTCCGGCATGGGGTACATAGATAAAATCAGGGTGCGGATGGGTGTCGTCGTTGTCTGACAGAATTTTCCGGCAGGATGGACACATGCCGCATGGCTTCTCCTCACCCGTACACAGTGCCGTCATCGCAAAGTATCTTGCAAGCGTCTTTCGTCCCATCCCCTTTTCCCCATAAAGCAGGCAGGCATGGGGGATACGATCTCTTGCTGCCATCGTCCGGATGAGCTGCTGAACGGGAGCGTTGCCATAAATTGTCATACCTTCTCGAACCTCTCCACATCCGTCACGAAAATCGTTGCACCGCCGACCTCCACCTCAACAGGGATGCCTGTCTCCACGCCGAATGCCATGCCCGGCGGCACGACTCTTGTGCGTTTATGGCTCTTTGACCGGATGACGTCGATCACATCCTCCACCCGGTGATTCTCCACACATGTCAGGAAAGTGGTATTCCCTGCACTCAGAAAAGATCCTGTGGATGCAAGTTTTGTGGCAAAGAATCCAGCTTTTGCCAATGCCTTAGAAACCGCAGGACTGTCATCCCCACTCACTATCGCAAATACCAGTTTCATCCGGATACTCCTTTCCTATTCCTTCACTCCATTCTATTATAGCATAGGATACCCACTGATTGCAAGACATTATACAAAACTTTTTCCGAATTTTCATCTTTTTGCCGTAGATACAGCGTTTTGTACGGCAGTTGGCAGGATGATATGATACAAGCACGCTCTTTTTCGGGTCATATCTATTGACAGCGCAGAGAGGAGAGGCTAAATTTTTTGAAAAAACACTTGCAATACTGTGCCAAATCTGCTATAATATAGTTGTGTGCCCTTGTATCGGGCTGATTTTATGAAGAAAAGAGGAACTTCCATGCCTGCAAATATTGTTATCGGTACGCAGTGGGGCGATGAAGGAAAGGGAAAGGTCATTGACATCCTTGCGTCCCGTGCCGAAGTCGTCGTCCGTTCACAGGGCGGAAACAATGCCGGTCATACCGTTGTCAGCAATGGTGAGACATATAAGCTGCATCTTGTGCCGTCCGGCATCCTGTATCCCGACACCCAGTGTCTGATCGGCGCAGGAGTTGTGCTTGACCCGAAGGATTTTATCGGAGAGCTTGACGAGATGGAGCGCAGAGGGGTATCGACTGCAAACCTGCGCATTGATCCGAGGGCACATGTTGTCATGCCGTGGCATCTGACACTGGACGGTCTGTCCGAGGCATTCCGGGGCGGCAATGACATCGGAACGACCAAGCGAGGCATCGGTCCTGCCTATATGGATAAATATGAACGCTGCGGCATCCGGGTGGGCGACTTGACAGACCCGGCAGTCTTTGCGGAAAAAGCCCGTTCGACGGGTACGCTCAAAAACAAGATCATTACTGCTGTCTATGGCGGTCAGGCACATGATCTGGATGCGGTCATTGCGGAATATACAGAATATGGAAAGAGACTGCTCCCCTATGTGGCAGATGTGTCCGTGCTGACGTATGAGGCACAGAAAGCCGGCAAAACCATCCTCTTTGAGGGGGCGCAGGCAACACTGCTCGATATTGATTTCGGTACTTATCCGTTCGTTACAAGCTCACATCCGGTTTCCGGTGGTGTCTGCGTGGGAACGGGTGTCGGACCCAAGATGATCGACAACATCATCGGCGTGGCAAAGGCATATACGACCCGTGTCGGAAAAGGTCCGTTTCCGACAGAACTGTTTGACGAAACAGGGGAGACTATCCGCAACAAGGGCGGTGAATTCGGTACGACGACCGGCAGACCCAGAAGAACGGGTTGGTTCGATGCGGTCATAGTGCGGCATTCTGTGCGTGTCAATGGACTGGATGGGCTTGCCATCAACAAACTTGACACCCTCAGCGGCATCGGTACGCTGAAGATCTGCACAGGCTATGTCAAGTCCGACGGCACAAAGCTGCGTGATTTCCCGTCAAGACTGGAAGAGCTTGCAGAATGTGCGCCGGTCTATGAGGAATTTCCGGGATTTGATGAGGACATCTCCGGATGCAGGCGGTATGAGGAGCTGCCTGAGGTTTGCCGGAAGTATATTGAACGGCTGGAGGAACTCTGTGAATGCAAGGTCTGCATGATCGGTGTGGGTCCTGACCGTGACCAGATGATCGAACGCTGACTGCTGGAGGTGAAACATAATGCCAGACAATGACAATCTGCTCGGTGAGACTCCGGAGGTCTGGACGGGCAATGAGGAGAAGAAGGGCGCACCAGTATTGGATATGGACGATCTCGGCAGTCTGCTTGGCGATGAACCGCAGGTGTGGAGCGGCAACGAGAGCAAAAAGGGCGCACCGGTTCTGGAGGAACAGGTCGTGCTTGATGAGCCGTCGCAGACGTGGGAGGATCACAAGCTTGGCGCACCGGTACTGGACGAAGCACCGGTACTGGACGAACCTGCTTCCTACACACCGCAGGAGAAAAAAGACAACGTTGTGCTTGAGGGGAATATGGATGATATCCTTGGCGGAAGTGATCCGGCAACCTATGACCCTGTGACTGAATTTTGCCAGAAATTACAGTTTGATGATGCGCTGACGGAAAAATTCAAGACGCTTGATGCCGAAAAACAGCAGCAGATCGTTGCCATGCGTTCGCAGCAGCTCGGCATCCCTGCACCCATGATCCCCAATGAGCTGCGCCCGAAGGTGGAGGAAGCCCTGCCGGAAGCTGCGGATGTGGAACTTGAAGAAGCACCGAAAGAAGAGGAATATGTTCCCTCCTTCAAGGATCAGGATCTTGAACGCATTAAAGAAGAATCCAAGAAACCGCAGAAATATACACCGCCCCCTGTGGAGCTGACAGAGGAGAAGAAAAAAGAAAATATCCGTATCATGAACCAGCTCCGTGAGGAGAGGGAACGGGAAATGGCACACAAGGGCTTTATCCAGCTCATTATTCTGACGGTCGTGGGTGTGGTCGGAGCGATTGCCTTTGCATGCTTCTTTTCCGGCGCATTCGGATTGGGCTACAAGCAGGAAGCAGATTTCGCATGGCTTTCTACCGTCAAGAGCATTGCCCCGATCGCCGCAGTTGTGATGGGCATCAGCGCACTGGTGCTTGCTGCACCCGTTCCACAGCTCAAAGGCATTACCAAATTCCTGTTCGGGCTTGGATTTGTTCTGTCGCTCTTTCCGGGGATTCCGCTGCTTATCCAGAAGGACGGCAACATGCCGCTGAATGGCTTGCTTTTGGGAGCATCTGTGATCTGCTGTCTTGCGGTTGTCGTTGTGCTGTCTACGAGCGACGGCATCACGCAGTATAACAAGTATGGCAATTCCTGAAAAATATTCTGAAAAATTGCACAGCATTGTGCAATTTTTCTCTTTTTTTCGCTCCCGTAAAAGGGGGTTTTACTATGTTAAAAGCGATCGGCAAGTATATCGACACCATGCCCATTCATCATCTCCTCTCACAGGAGGAAGCAAGGGCGGATACTGTCACCATCGAGGTGGACAGATACCATGACGGGTTAGATCTGTCAGGATTTCTGTTTCTGATGCGTGGAGTGACGCCATCCGGCGGAGAGACAGAGAGTTTCCTGCTCAAAGAAGTGCATGAGGATACCATTACCCTGACATGGGAGATCGGTGCAAAATTCACACAGGAAGCCGGCAAACTGGAACTGGATCTTGTTGCCTACCAGTATGCGGAGGAGGCAGACCCTGAGGTGGATGCGCCGGATCATCTGCTGCGTTTCCAGCTTCCGCCAATCAATGTCAGGGGTCTGCCCACAGCGGAGCATATTCTGGATGAGCGCAGCTATACCAATTTTCTGCTGACGGTCCGGGAAATGGAGAAGCATGTTGAGGAGATCTATACGGCGATCACAGCAGAGGACAGCGAGCTAAGAGCAGAAGTGAAACGTCTCAGAAGTGAGCTGGATGCTCTGGACGATCTGATCAGGACAGAGATGCAGACCATGCTTGCAGATCATGAGAACAGGATCGGTACAATGGAGAAAAACTGGGTAAAGATCGTGATCCTGACTGAAGCGGAGTATGAGGCACTGACAGAAAAGGAAGAGAAAACGCTGTATGTTGTCAAGGATGCAGCAGCCTGACAAAGGTGAAACGCCGGCGTGATCACGCCGGCGTTTTGCAGTTATGTCTTTGTGATCAGCAGATCACTGCCTGCCTGTGACAGCATATTCCATGTAGAGCAGTCCACACAGCCTGTCACCGGATAGATGCAGAGTTTTTGAAAGAGCTGGAGCGAGCGCAGCGTGTCATTGTCAAATTCCCCCGTCATAGGGCAGGGAAGAATGTTTGCATAGTGTTCCGACAGGGCAAACAGGATCGCCTGTATGATGAGGACAGGAAAGCCATGCTCCCCTGCCATGATGACAGTACCCGGCTTTTGCGGAAAGGCATGCAGGGGCTGAGGGGGGGTGCCGATCAGCTGCTGATAAACAGCAACGATCTTATCCCACGTTGCCTGATTTGCTTCCCCTGTGACATGCATGCCAAATTCCTGTTGAAAGTCACGGACAGCCTGTTCGGATTCTGCACCATAGATACCATTCGGGATGATGCGTGGGATGGCAGTATGATACAGGGAAATGCCGTAGAGCATCTTCTGTAATTCCCGGATATGCGCTTTTTCTTGTTCAGATGTATACATAATACCCTTCTTTCATTGGTTGCGGATGGTATAGCCGGGCGACTGGTAGGGACGTTTCTCATAACCCAGCCGCAGATCAGAATACAGTCCGGCGATGGCATCCCATGTCACTGCCCCTACAATACCATTCGGTTCGAGTCCGGCATACCGCTGGAATGCGATGACAGCCTCTTTTGTCAACGGTCCGAAATAGCCTGTGTTGCGCACTGCCGGGATTTCCGGGATGGTGTCGTGGATGTAGGTCAGATATTCCTGCATGATGCGGATGTTGTCGTCCGTCATACCCTCCGACAGGGTGTTGCCGGAGTAGAGCTGTGGGATCCATTCCGCATATTCCCGTGGGATGGATTCCAGAATACCTGCATATGCCCGGAATAGATCGTTCCATGTCCGCTCGTCGAGTATCCCCGTCTGCGGCAGTCCATAGACCTGCTGAAAGGAACGGACGGAGGCTTCTGTCTGGGCATCGTATGTACCGGTGATCTGAATGGGCAGAACAGCTTCATAATATGCCCCGACAACGGCAAGAAAATACTGGAATGCCCGGACTGCTTCGCCCTTGTCACCGGGTGAAAGCTGCTGCGTGAACTGGAACGGATGCTCCTCATAGGTGATACCTTCGGAATCCAGCTCCGCAAGCCGCTTGACGCTTGTGAAAATGTAGGCGATGCGATACCATGTTGCTTTGTTGACAGTGCCGGTCGGGGCAAGGTCAAAAATCTCCTGAAAGGCACGGACGGCTTCCTGTGTGGCAATGTCATAGATGCCTGAGATATTCGGAATTTTGGGAATCGCCGGATAATTCCGGGAGATGCGGTTGAGCTGGATCTGCAAAGTGCGCACGGCAGCAGATGTTGTACCGGATGCAAGCAGCTCACCGGGGTAGGACATGGTATTTGTGCGGACGGGTGCGTTTTTCACAATATCAATATCATCTCCGTAATAATAAGTCAGGATCTCATAGGGGAGAAAGCCCTGCTCTGCCAGATCGACTGTCCCCCATTGTGACAGACCGTTGCAGGTCACGGTCGTGCCGTTGCAGAATGCCGCAAACAGCGGTTCGACCCGTCCCTGACGGCGGAGGTAATCATCAAACAGCTCATCGACAAGAATGGAGATGTTTTCATAGATCTGTCTGCCGTCAATGTATTTCTGGTCATACTGTGTCTCGGATGTGATGTCAAAATCATACCCCTGTGAACGGTACCATTCCGTGTAGATGCGGTTGAGCGCAAAACTCACAATGGCGTAGATATTTGCACGCAGTGCAGTTTCCGGCCATGTCGGGTAGATCTCACTCGATGCCACGTTCTTGATATACTCCGGAAAGGAGACAGTCACATTCTGTCCGCTGTCACCCGGATAGCCAAGATGGACGGTGATGGTCTGCGGAATAAATGGCTCACCGGTCAGCATCAGCGTTCCACCTCCCCTGTATCGCTGGCAGGGAAGGCGGCTTCCTCTGCCGCAGTGAAATGCAGCGGCAGGGGGATGAGCTGGAATACCTGCCGTGTGGTGACACCGGCAAAGATGTGGACATTTTTGGCTTCACTGTGAAAATATCCTGTTGCAAAGATGTCAATGTCACAGATGGAGTACGGGTCGGCATTTTCCGGATTTTGTGACAGGGCTGCCGGCGGTGCAGGCAGTTCAACGGTCGGTGTCTCTCCGCTGATGTCCGTCGTCAGGACGTAGTTCAGGTAGCTTCTGCCGCCGATGTGGGTGTACACCATCACCCTTGCTCCGGCGACCGGATAGGCACTCCGGGCAGTTGCTGCGACCACACGCAGCTTACCCACGGCAGAGTTGTATTTTTCATATGCCTCCTGTGCCGTCCAGTCCTCCGGGAGCTGTGTCTGAAAATGCTCCGGCAGCTCAGGATCGTCAAAGCTTTCCTCGATGATCGGTTCGGGCAGTGCAGATACAGACGGTTCAGCAGGCGCAGGAAGTCCGGCAGGTTCGGGCATCATTTCCCCGTCCTTTGGTACGGACTCGCTCACCTCTGCGGCAGTCTGCTGTACCGCAGGCTGTTTGCTGCTGTACATACGCAGCATTTCCTCACGGTAACGCCGGCTCAGCTCGGCAATGTTATTATCCATGCAGCTTCCTCCTATTGTTTTGGTATCACCTTATGCAAAAAATCTGTTTATTATGCTGAATATGTGAACGTGTGTTAAAACTTTCCGGAAAGGGCTTGCAAATTCCGGAAAATGTGGTATAATAAGGTTAGGAGTGATCTATAGAAAAGAAAGGAGTCGGATATGGGAAGATTTACAGGGACGCAGTGCATCATTTGTCAGAAACAGTTTGAGGATGAGGACAATGTAGTTGTCTGCCCGGATTGCGGTACCCCCTATCATCGTTCCTGCTGGGAATCTGTGGGACGGTGCATCAATACACCTCTCCATGCCGTCGGCGGAAGCTGGCAGGCACAGCAGGATGAAAACCGCAGAGCCATCGGCGGCAAGGTCTGCCCGGCTTGCCAGTTCATCAACGTGCCCGGTGTTAAAAACTGCGCATCCTGCGGAAAACAGCTTGAAGAAACGGAGGAGGAAAAATCCTCCCGGATCAGGATAGCAATGCCGGACGGACAGAATGTGTATTTTGATGCCACCGATCCATGCTGCGGTCTGTCGCCGGATGAACCGATCGAGGAGGAACGGCTTGGCGATGTGGCAAGCTTTGTGGGGACGAATACGCTTTATTATATCCCTCTTTTCCGGCGTTTCCGGGATACGGGACGGAAGACATCGCTCAACTTTACCTGTCTGTTTTTCCCATATTTCTACTTTGCCTACCGGAAGATGTGGCACATGGCGATCCTCAGCGGTCTGCTTTTCATCCTCAGCACAATGCCTTATCTGCTGTTGTCTCTGCTCACAGCACTGACATCAGAGGATTATATTGAGCTGCTTGAGGAGCTTTACGGGGCACAGGGTGCGCATATGTTTGACGGACTGGTCAGCTTCCTGCAATCCAATGAGACACTGTTTCAGAACCTGTTTGTTCCCTTTTATCTCATCAACATCGGGATGCAGCTCCTGTTCTGTCTGTTCGGGAATTATCTTTATTTCCGCTTTGTTGTGAAATCGGTCGGAAAGATCAGAAAGACCGCACCCGTTCAGATGCGCAAGCTGATCCTCCAGACTTCCGGCGGCACAAGTTTCTGGAATATCGTCGGCTGCTTGGTGTTATATTATGTTGTCGTATTTGCCATCTATGCTGCCATGATGCTGATATTTATGTAGGAGCATTTTGTGATGTGCATTTCCTGTCAGTATGCAGTAAAAGTGCAGAGCCTGTAAAAGACTCTGCACTTTTTTGTAAACATGCCGATCTCTGCACCGCAGAGAAATTGGCATCGCATTTATTCCACTTGTAACAGCATCCCCGAAAACGGCGGCAAGTCAAGCACAAATTCTCCGTTCTCTCCCTCAATGACCATGCCGGCAGTATTTGGACGTGTGCCGTTGTAGATGTCTGCACTGGTGTCCATGAGGACGGTCAGGCGTTTGGCATCGCAGTGCAGGACATAGTGTACCTGTGGTGCGCCGGCAAAATTGAATGCCCCCACGATGGATTCCTTTGAAGAATACCGCTGCATAGCGTAGCAGCAGGGATAGTTCTGGTCGCTGTCACGCCACTGGAAACCGCCGTCACTGTAGTCACGCTCAAAAAAGGCGGAGTGTGTCAGATAGAGCTGGTTCAGTTCTTTGATGAAGCGATGGAAGGCATCGTGTACCGGATATTTCAGCAGAAACCAGTCCTGCTCCCGGCTTTCGTCCCATTCCCGGAGCTGTCCCAGTTCACTGCCCATGAAGTCAAGGAGCTTGCCGGGATGGATGGCATTATACATGTAGAAAGCCCGTGCCTGTGGGAATTTATCGCCGTAAAGACCATACATTTTCTGGAGGATGGTCGCCTTGCCGTGGACATTCTCATCATGGGAGAAGGGGAGAATATAGTATTCGGAATGAAAATAGAGCATGGAGAAGGTCAGCTTGTGGTAGTCGTTGTAACGAAAGAGGGGATCAGTCCGGAAATAGTCAAGGGTATCGTTCATGTAGCCCATGTCCCACTTGTAATCAAATCCCAGTCCGTCACTCCAGATGGGGGCAGTTACTTTCGGATAGTCGGTGGAGTCCTCTGCACAGAGCATACAGCCCGGAAAACGTGCTTTCAGTCCGGCGTTCATGGTGCGGATGAAATCGAGGGCACTGTTGTTTACACCGCATTCCGGCTTGCCGTGCCAGTAGATCATCCGGCTGATGGCATCCATCCGCAGTCCGTCAAAATGATAGGTTTCGAGCCAGTAAGCGGCACATGATTGCAGGAAGGAACGCACCTCACCTTTGGAATGGATGAAATTATAGCTTCCCCATTCGCTGATACCTGCGCCGATGTCGGGGTATTCGTAGAGTGCCTGACCGTCAAATTTCGCCAGCCCGTAGCTGTCCACTGCAAAATGTACCGGCACAAAGTCGAGCAGCACCCCGATGCCGTTCTGATGGCAGAGGTCGATCATTTCCATGAGCTGTGCTGCCGTGCCATAGCGTGAGGTGGGGGCGAAAAAACCGGTATTCTGGTAGCCCCAGCTCTCATCTGCCGGATGTTCGGCAATGGGCATCAGCTCGATATAATTGTAGCCCATCTCCTTGACATAGGGGATCAGCTCATGCGCAAGCTCCACATAATTCATCCATTCGCCGGATTTATCTTCCGGCTTTGCCTTTTTCTGCCGCCATGAGCCGCAGTGGATCTCGTAGATATGCAGGGGTCTGTCCTTGCAGTCAGATCTCTGCTGCATCCATGCGGCATCATGAAACCGATACTCCGACAGATCACGCACAACTGAACAGAATGCCGGACGCACATCCATCCCATAGCCATAGGGGTCACAGTGTTCGGTGTAGCTTTCATCGCTGTGCCATATTTTATATAGGTATCTGTCGCCGGGTTTTGCCTGCGGGACATGTACTTCCCAGAAGTACTCGTGATAGCTGCGCCGCAGCTCCCAGTCCTGCCAATCGTTGAAGTCCCCTATGAGTGTGATGCGTTCGGCATGCTGTGCATAGACACGGAAGGTGAAGCCGCCTCCCCGTTCACGGTGTACACCGAGGTACTTGTGGGCATCGAACATCTGTCCTTTATAGAAACCGTAGATATCCATTGATCACTTTCCTTTCTGATACTGCTCCTTACGATCTGACATGCTGTCATATAAAAAAATGCTTGCATATTCCATAAAAAGCTGTTATAATTTAATTATACAATGTTTTTTTTCAGGGTGCAATCTGCATTTTACGATAGGTGTCGTTTATACGACATATTTTTCAAAAAGTCCGGGAGGGATGGCATATGGATCCAAGACAATACCGCACACGGCGCAGCATTATCAACGCATTTCTGACACTCCGGAGCGAAAAGCCCATTGAAAAGATCACAGTCCGGGAGCTTGCCGAACAGGCTGGGATACACAAGGCAACGTTCTATCTGCATTACCATGATATCTATGAATTGTCGGAGATGCTTGAGCAGGAGGAGATCGACGATATTTTTTCAGGGCTTTCCGATCCGCTCATGCTGCTGACCGATCCGGAGCGGTTCAATGAAGAACTGTACTGTCTGCTGATGGCGCATGAGAGCATGATCGGGATCTTGTTTTCGGGCAGCCGGGAGAGTCTGTTCACCAGACGGCTGGAGGAGCGCATCAAGGAGTATATCTATGAGCTGCGTCCGGAATACAAGGATGATCTGGAGATGAATGTCGTCTTTACCTATCTCATTCAGGGAGGATATCATGCCTATATGGAGTACCGTGACAGGGATGCGGAACGGGTGCTGATGGCGGTGGACAGGATGGCATCCTCTGTGCTGCGGCTTTATACGCAGAAGCCGGAGAGTGAGGAACGGGAAAAAACAGAGTCTGTTTCACATATTATTAAAAAAGTGCGGCAGGATGAATGAGTTTCGCATAATATGATACAGGGCATGGGATGTGAAACGAAAAATATTTGTGAATACTGTACAAAATACGAATCAGAAATGGCAAGACTTATAAGTTAAATGTTTTAACTTATGTAATATAATTTCGTCCATTATTTTGAAAAAATAATTAAAATATTACATTTAGTATAAAACGGTCGGCAGTTTAGTAAAAATTTCTAAAAAAAAGTGTTGGATTTATGTAAAAAAGCGATTGCATTTTCAGAATGCAGATGGTATAATAAAGATACTGGAGTATTGTGCGTATACTCACATTTTAATCGAACCATTGGAGGTGGTCGAATGAAGAGCTTTTCCTACGTTGGAAAGACCCAAGCCGGCAAAGAGGTAAAGGGTACGATCAACGCAGAAGACGAAAAGGACTTTATGGCCCAAGCGAGACAGAAGGGCTATGAGATCCTGAGGTACGAAGAAAAGGACATCAAAAGCAAAAACACGATCAAGAAGTTTACCACGAAGGATCTGGCATTCAACTGCCGGCAGCTTGCTGCCATGCTGACATCCGGTCTGACTCTGGTCAAGGCACTGGACATCCTCAGTAAAGAACAGCCAAGCCAGCAGGCAAGGGAGATCTGGCAGAGTGTCTATGAGAACGTGCAGAAAGGTGAATCGTTCTCAAGCTCTCTCGAACAGTACAGAGGCGTGTTCCCGGAATTTCTGATTTCCATGGTTTCTGCCGGTGAAAGCTCCGGCTCGCTCGATGTCATCATGCAGCGTATGTCGGATCACTACGCAAAGGAAAACAAGATGCATAATACCATCAAGGGCGCAATGACCTACCCGATCATCCTCGGTATCTTGTGTATCGTCATCATCATTGCCATGTTTACCTTTATCATGCCGACGTTCGCAGGTCTGTATGAAAGCCCGGATGATATGCCGGCGTTCACCAAAGTCATGATGGCTTTCTCGGATTCACTGGTGCATTTCTGGTACATCTATATCATGGTTATCGTTGGTGTGATCTTCGCTGTTACATATGTAATGAAAATACCGGCTACCCGTATCAAATGGGATAAGCTGATCATCAAGGGTCCGGCATGGGGTCCTCTGGTCGTCAAGATCTATACTGCAAGATTTGCACGTACCCTGTCTTCCCTGTATTCTTCCGGTATCCCGATGGTAGAATGTCTGCAAAGATCCTCTGCGATCCTCGGCAACCGCTATATCAATGAGCTGTTTGTGAATGTTGTGGATGAAGTAAAACAGGGCGAGACTCTTTCTTCCTCCATCCAGAGAACCGAGATCTTTGACTCTATGTTCTGCTCCATCATCTTCGTCGGTGAGGAAGCCGGTGCATTGGATACCATTCTTTCCAAGACGGCTGAATATTACGATGAAGAGGCTGATTCTGCGGTTGCACGTCTGGTAAGTCTGCTTGAGCCTGTTATGATCATCGTCATGGGCGTTGCAGTCTGCATGCTGCTGCTTGCAGTATTCCCGGCACTGTATGGCTCGTTCGATGCGATCGCAGCTTAAATCTAAACCATAATAGAGAGGTGGAAAACTAAATGCTTTCATTTGACGTTACCGATAGAAAGATCCGTATCATCAAGGGTACGGAGAGCGGCGGCAAGATCAAGATCAGTGCTGCTGCTGAAATTGCACTGGAAGAGGCAGTCATTGTCAATGGTCATGTCAACGACATCAACCGTGTTGCCGTTCTCATCAACCAAGTACTCAAGCGCAACAACATGCCTGATAAAGAGGCGATCGTTGCCATTTCCTCTAACCAGACAGTCTTTAAGGAACTGCTCATTACGCCGAACCCCAAGGAAAGCGAGTTCATGAAGGAGATCAGACACCAGCTCGAGGTGCAGATCAATGTCGATGACTCCTACTCCGTTGCCTACGTTATCGTGGGTGAGCCTGAGGACGACGAGAACGGTGAAAAGAAGCAGAAGGTGCTCGTTACTGCATGTCCGTATGACGTAGTAGACTGCTACAAGCGTATCTTCCATATGCTCAGCATCAACCTGCGCTCTGTCATGATCGGATGTAATGCGATCACCAAGGTGCTGATGGCTGACTCCAAGACCAAGGCAAAGATGCCGCTGCTTGCTGTACAGATCGACAGCGACTTCATCTCACTCAACCTCTATGAGAACAATCAGCTCTCCTTCTCCCGTTTCGCATCCATTGATCCGGAGGACTATGAGAATCCTGATGACTATGTATTCGAGGCTGTCAACGAGAACATCTTCCGTATGCTGCAATTCGCAAGAAGCCGTGGCTCGGATACCATCGAGAATGTGGTGTTCTACGGTGACATCAATGTCTCCCCGAACCTCTATAACCGACTCATTGATGAGCTTGCATCCAATGAGCTGAATGTCAGCCAGCTGAACGTACCGCCGCAGATCCATGGCTACCAGAATCTTGAATTCTCCGTATATGCCAACTCCATCGGCGCAATGTTCAAGCGTGACAAGCTTACAGAACATATCAACCTCCTTGAAACCGAAAGCTCTGCCGGCGCACCGCAGAGAGCAGGTACAACAGATAAGTCCTTTACTGTCTTTGCAGCAGTGGCATTGATCGCAAGTATTGTCTGCGTAGGCGGTGTTTGGGGCGTTCTGAAAGGAATGACAGTTGCGAAGGAAAATGAGACGGAAAGGCTTCAGGCAGATATTGATTCCCCTGAAACTTCGAAAAAGCTCAAGCAGTACGATGACCTCGGCGTGATGCGGGATACAGTCTCTGCCTATGCGGATACTGTAAAGACTGCAAAAGAAGCATATCTGTCACAGCCGATTCTGACAGAGGAATACTATCTTGCCATTGACGACGCACTGGAGAATGCAATTCCGGCAGCGGAAGGAGCAGAGGGTGAGGACACTGTTGCGGTAGCCGGCATCAGACTGATTCAGAATGTTGACTATGAAAACGGCGTGTTCACATTCCCGGTCAATGTGGCGACAAACGACGTGTACTCGCAGAAGTATCCGGCTGCAATGGTGGAATATCTGTACAAGAATTACGGCGATCTCTTCTCGAAAGTGGAGTATACAGGTTATGCTGTGCAAGAGCTGAGCATTGATGAAGCACCCGAGGAAGTAAATGGCGCAGTACAGGAGATCCTCGGTGGAGTGAATGAGGTAGCATTTGATCTCGTTCTGACCGTCAATAATGAGAAACAGCTTCCTGAAATCGAAGCACCGACAGAAGCTCCCTCTGAGGAAGCTCCTGCCGAAGAAGCACCTGCCGAAGATGCAGCAGCAGAGTAAAGGAGGCTGATGAACCATGATGAAGGAAATGAACAAAAGAGATAAGACGATTCTCGTCGTGATTGCGATCATCGTCATTCTCGTAGCAGGATTTTTTGCACTGATCAAGCCGCAGTATGATAAATACGTGGCAAGTCTGGAATCGTATAATACGACAAAGTCCGAGTGGGACGGCATCCAACAGAAAATCAACCAGATCCCTGCTCTGAAAGAAACCGTTACCTCTCTCTATAATGACGCAAACAAGGATGCAGCGATTTTCGTCAACGAGGCATTCTCGGATGTGAATGGAAATTATAGTGATGAGAAGGCAAATGTTGCTGTGGATGAGCATATCCAGGCAGCAATTGATGAAAGTGAGCTGGAAGTCCGCAACTTTGATTTGTCCGGCGTGGCATCCACAACACTGGAATACTACTATTATACCCCCAATGTTGTCACCTATTCGCTCCTTGAAGCAGCGGATGTCAACGGCAATTATGCCGCAGATATCGCAGAACTTCTTGTTAATCAGGTCGTTCTGACGGAGAGACAGGTTGCAGACGTAATGACGAACGAAGTTACGCTCGATGTGGTCGGCACACGTGAGAACATCATGGCGTTCATGGAGAAGATCAAGGACGACCCGAACGCTGTTCTGATCAACAACGTGTCCATCAGCGACTACACCTTCTCCGGCGGTCTGGAAGAAGAAACTGAAGCTGCACCGCCAGTTACCGAAGCTCCCCCCGCACCGGAAGAAGGCGAAGAGGGCGCAGAAGGTGAAGGAGTCGAAGAACCGACCGAAGCCCCCACAGAAGCACCTGCACAGACCCCGGCAGCCGGTGGCGAGCAGACACTTCTTGCGGACGGCTATTCTGAGATGAGTCTGACAGTAACATTCTACAATGCAAAGGCAATTGACAAGCCGGAGCTTGGCGACTAAGACAAAAGTCTTAATGAAAGGTGGTCAGGATGATGAAGGAGAAAGCAAGACTGACTAAGGTCAAAGGTACCGTCCTGTTCACCGTCGTGTCCGTGATGATGGTGCTCATCGTATTCTTGATGGGCACCCTCGCACTGGCGGCGACGGCGAATAACCGGGCAAACCGCAACTATCAGAAAGAGCAGACCGAAGCGACCGCCCGTGCCGTGCTTGATGCGGTTGTGGAGGCAATCAATCAGGATGACAAGAAAGTTGGCGGACTGACGGACAAAATCGGAAACCTGTCAATAGGCGGTGCTGATCTTACTTTTAATGTGACTTTTGATGAGGGCGGGACAAAAAAAGAGTACCCTGTTACCATCACAAAGATGGAAGAGCGTCCGTTTTATGAAAAGGACAAATGGCAGACAGGCAACGTTTATTCTGTATCCACTACGATTATAATGCAGAGTACAGGCGTGGAGACGGTGTATACAGCTTATATGAGCGACGCTGAGATCAACACCGGAAACGGTGGCAAAGGCGGCGGAAACGGTGGCGCATTTGTTTCTGTTGGTGGATCAAATAAAAAAATTGGTACAGGTGGCTTTGTATCAGGTGGTACAGAAATCGGTATCGGAAAAAAAGACGGTATCGGTATGGTTGAATTTGAGAATAGTACGTCTGAAATGGCTCCGGCTTATATTAACGGTGATTTGAAAATGAAGTCACAAGTTAATGTATACTTCAACCAAGTAGCTGAAAAACAGTATTTTGCAGTGACAGGAGATTTATGGTTTAATAATAATTTTGAAGGTGTTAAAGTTGCAGAGGACTTTGATTTTCCAGATAAGGTTGACTATAATCAAATTCCTTGTATTTATGTTGGAAAAACACTTCATTTGCAAGCTATAAACGATGATAATAAGACACCGGGTAATGCAACAGATGTTTGCATTTCTGATGGTTCAAAAACTCCGGTAAATATCTATTGCGGTTCAATTAAAGCTCCTACAGATAAAAGCTCAAAATTCTCAAATTACGGTGATATATATTGTTTTGATGCTTTTGAGACAAGTTACCTGTACTATCAGGCTAAATCAACTTCAAAATTATATCAATGGACAAAGAAAACTATTGTTGGTAAAGATGGCAACGAAGAGAATCATTTGTTTGGTTCATTCTATAGCAAAGGTAGTTTAGAAACTGATATGGACACGGAGGGAGATATCAGAGTTGAGAATAACTTAACAATAGTCAGAAATAGTAATGTAGGCGGAGATGTAGTTGTTGGAAATATTCTTAAAATTGCATCTGGTGCAACTTTGACATGTAATAACATATACGCAGATACGATTGAAAACAATGGAACAATCCAATGTAATGGAAAAATCTACACAAGAAGTCCGGGCGTAAGTGCTAATGAATTGGCGGGTTCAACACGAGTTTGGTATACTGATTATACACATACTCCTCCAGTATATGTTAAAACTGAAGATTGGGGTGATGCAAGATATGAATATTCATGTTCATATGTAAAACATAGCCAGAATCTCGATTTAGACGGCAACGAAGTTGGAGAAGAAAGCAAAGAAACCATAACATACACAACACAGTATAATCTTGTTCAAATGAGTGGGGATATTCGTGATGCTACTGATGAGCAAATACGTGAAGCATTAGGTATTGGAGCAACGCTAACAGCTACATCTTTTGAAACCGGAGAAAGCTTTCCCAGATACGAAGCGATGAACAGTGATAAATATGTAATAATTTCATCAGTTACTTCTGAATACGGTGATATTTATCCAGATGAATATGAAAAGGATAACATAATAAACAATATTGTACCTCCACCTGATGCAAGTGAATATTCCTATACAGATGATTTGACAGATGCAGATTCGTCTATAACGGCTACCGTTTCAGAAGCTCCAATTGCATTGGATGAAGTTAGTGAAACAAATCCTATAACAGATTCTGGTTTATTAAGTGGAACGTGTAGTAAGGATTTGTATATTGATGCAACAGGTGGTGCGGTATTTCTTATTGTAGATGATTTTTCAATGTCGGCTGGAAGTTCAATTTATATTGAAGATGGAAAGGGTGTATATTTCTTTGTCAGAGGAAATTTCACCATGAATAATAATTGTAATATCATAACAAATGATTACAATAACTATTTTAAGGATGGTAATGACCCCGGAACCAATTTACCAGTTAGTGAAATTGATGTCGGAGGTACGATTAAAAAAGCTTTAATAATTGATCAGGTTCAGGAAAATTCGGATAGTCCATATTATCCAAATGTATTCATGTATGCACAAAAATATGAAGGTATAGATGATAGTGCAAGACCTAAATTTACATGTGCTAATGGACTGTTTACAGTTAATTTTAATGCACCCTCGCTTGTTTTTAATCAAACAGGTAATGGTGGTTATAATTGTCCGACTGCTATAGAATACAGACAATGGAGTGACGATGGTATAACACCGACAATAAAGGAATATGGAAGTGGTACACCAATATCAGTAATTGGACAATTGGTATGCTGGGAGATTAACCCGCAGAATAATTTTAATTTGATATATGTTACCCTGCCAGAAAGCAATACATGTGGTTGTTGTGCTTCATGTACAGGAGCAAGTGGCTGCCCGTGTTCATGCGCAAAATGCAAGTGTAATGCGGGAAGCATCAGCGGTGGAAGCAGTTCCGCAGCACCCGACAAGCTGTACACCATGTACTACAACTACTATTGATGAGAGGAGTGCTTGACGATGAAAAAAGGTAAAAAAGTCAAAGGCATGACTCTGATCGAGTGCATCATTGCGCTGTTCGTCTTCGGCGTTATGGCGGTCATGATGGCGGTGATCGTGACTTCGACCTGCCGTTTCCTCATGAACGCCAACCACACGACCAACAAGACCGTCAAAGAAGCACCGGTCGCAGCCATTATTAACACCGACCCGTCAGAAGCTGAATTTGTAAATGATGTGACAATCACCGTCCCCGGCTCATCCAAAAGTACGATAAATGCAAAAAAATATCAGGCAAAAATTGACGAAACAAATCCGTTCTACCAGTCCGGTATGGATGCCAATCTCCAGTTTTATGAGGTAGAGCATGCGACCGAAGCACCGACATCTTGACGAAGGAGGAGTGAAGTATGAAACGTGTTAAGGGCTTTACCCTCATTGAGCTGATTGTTGTGCTTGCGATTTTCAGCATTATCATGTTTGCGGCAACGTCTCTCATGACGCCCGCAAGCAAGATCATGACAAATGCCGAGAATATGGAGAACGGCTCTGCTGCAGTCAGCTCCATTTCCAAGTACCTTGAAACCGAGCTTTCCACAGCCGAGTATCTCAAAATCTACGGCGAAAGGGTAGTAGATGAAAACGATTTAAAAAATAAGGTTGCCGAATTTGCCGGGACGTACTATGGCGGCGTTTTGCAGGCAGAGAGCGATCCGGATTCTCCCGTATATGGAAACGGCATTGTGCATGTACTCCAATTTGACAATAGCAACGACGGTAAGATTACCAAGTGGGACTATAAAATCAAAAGCTTTGAGGCTGAAAAGAATGCAGAAGGTAATTACTATAAAGTCGACACTGCGAATGTGGAGTTGATGAAAGATAGTTATTTACCTGTCAACAAAGCATACTATGATTCCTACAATTTCACAATTATACCAGGTACGATTCAGAATATCGGAAATTTTGATGAGGTTTATCAATGTTTAAAACGTGGTGAAGAAATCTGGAATGACACGGACAGTAACGGTGCAATTGATACAGGTGAACAAACGGATTTTATGCAGACTGTATTAAATAATATCAAAGCTTCAAGTACCGCTTTCTCCATTCGTGCAACTCGTAAGGAAAAATGCAAGGTCTGCGGTGCAGACTATCATATGGATGAAAACGGTAAAATGATATGTAATTGTTCGCCAAGTACTACCCCCCGGCAGTTTGTCAACGTGGCGGCGATGTCCCTTGTCAATATCTACAAAAGAGCTCAGGGAGGAGTAGCTGGTCACTATTTTGTAGTGAAGCACATACCTGCAACGGGTTCATCTTCGGAAAAAAATGTAATTGTGGACAGAGCAACAGTGCCGTTAGACGGCTATATCGACATTGTGTCAGGTTATAAGTATGTACCATCAGACGGCAGTATAGCAGATCAGTCGAAAAAAGTAGCAGATGGACTCACCTTCATCTACAGCTACGGCTCTGAACAGGATACAAGCGCACCATAACAGCACAAAAAGCGGCAGTCGGAAGATTGCTCTCCCGGCTGCCGTGCTGTTATTGAAGCATTTCGTAAGGGTTATACGTCAGAATGGCGATGTACCAGTCCATGATCGCATCCCCGAACAGTCCCCCGAAGAACAGCCCCACCGCAAGTGCCGGACCGAAAGCGAATCTTGATTCGCCGGTTTTCAACTTGCTGACAAGCCCCATCACCGCCGCAATGATGATACCAAAAAATGCCGAAACTACGCATGCTTTCCATCCGATAAGCAGCCCCCCTGCCGCCATGATGAGGGTGTCGCCCAGCTCGATGCCACGGCGGATCTCAGATTCAGGGTTGCGTTTCCGGATGATCATGCCGCTGATCTCTCCGATCAGGAAGAACGGCACACTCACACAGACCAGCCCGATCAGATGCGCCCACAAGCCGCCGTCCTCATATTGCAGGAACTCCGGCATATTATAATATTGCGGCAGCATCGGCAGGATAATGACCGGCAGAGCCAACACCACGATCAGTCCCAACATCCGCAGATCCATTTCCATTGTGTCCCAGTCAATGAACCCAAGACAAATCAGCACCGAGAAAAACAGACAGTAGATCAGTGATTTCAGGTTGAAATCCATGACTGTGAAAGTAATGACATAAATAATCCCGTTGAGAGCTTCCACGATCGGGTAGCGTGGGGAGATTTTTTCACCGCAGCTATGGCATTTGCCTTTCAGCATCAGCCAGCTGACGATCGGAATGATATCCACGACCCGTATCTTGGCACCGCAGGTGGTGCAGTGAGAGGCTCGCTTGATGAGGGATTCTCCCCGAGGCAGGCGGTAGATGACAACGTTCAGAAAGCTGCCGATACAGATCCCATAGAAAAAAACGATGGGGTAGAACATGATGTAAAACTGCATGTCCATGTATTCATTGTGTAGCATTATGTATGCCCTCCTTTATCGATTGTATATATATTATATCATATTCATGCATATTTTACAAGTGGAAATATGAAAAAAGTATGGAGGTTATTGTATGAGAAACATTCGTATTGGTGATTACCTTGTGGAACAGAAACTGATCACAGAAGATCAGCTGCAAAAGGTACTCGCTGCGCAGAAGGAAGCACAAGGCTCAAAGCGCTTCGGTGAAATGGTTGTAGAGCTTGGCTTTATCTCTGAGGTCAGCCTCGCCAAGGCGCTCGCTGCTAAGCTTCGTGTGCCGTATGTTGATCTGGGCAATGTCGAGATCGATGAGGATGCTGTCCGTAAGATCCCGGAAAGCCTTGCCAAAAAGCATACCGTCATTGCCATCAACATTCAGGGACGTCGTCTGACGGTCGCAACGGATGACCCGATCAACTTTAACATCCTTGAAGATATCAAGATGCAGACCGGTATGGATACCATTCCAGTACTTGCGACCAGATCGGCGATCAATAAGGCGATCGGTCAGCTTTACTCCATGGAGAACGTTGACAGCGTACTCGAAAGCGTGCAGCAGTTCCGTAATGAGGAGTCAGAGGATGACGAATCCAGAGATCGTGTTGAGAGCGCACCTATCGTTAAGCTTGCTACGACGATCGTTGAAAACTCCTATCGTGCGGATGCAACCGATATCCATATCGAGCCGTTCAAGACCTACACCAGGATCCGTATCCGTGTCAACGGCGATCTGGTTGAGCTGATGAATGTTTCCAATGTCGTACATAATGCACTGACGACACGTCTGAAGCTGATCTCCGGCATGAACATCGCAGAAAAGCGTATTCCGCAGGACGGTCGTTTCACACAGACAGTAGATGGTACTGTGCTTGATGTCCGTGTATCGTCTCTTCCGACGGTAAATGGTGAGAAGATCGTTATCAGAATCCTGTCTACCGGACAGATCGCTCTGCGTAAGATCACAGACCTCGGTATGTCTGACTACAACTATGAGCTGTTTGAATCCATGATCAAGTGCCCGCACGGCGTTATCCTTGTAACAGGACCTACCGGTTCCGGTAAGACCACCACACTTTACGCCGCACTTGGTGAACTTGCAAAGCCGCATGTCAATGTAATCACGGTCGAAGACCCGGTCGAGAAGCAGATCGACGGCATCAATCAGGTACAGGTAAATGCGAAGGCTGGTATGACCTTTGCCGCAGCACTGCGTTCCATCCTTCGTCAGGACCCGGATATTGTCATGATCGGTGAGATGCGTGACTCCGAGACGGCTGATATCGGTATCCGTGCAGCTATCACAGGACACTTGGTACTGTCCACACTGCATACCAATGATGCGGCATCTACCATTGTCCGTCTGGTTGACATGGGTGTTGCACCTTACATGGTTGCAACCTCTTTGATCGGTGTTATTGCACAGCGTCTGGTTAAGGTACTCTGCCCGAAGTGCAAGCGTCAGCGTATGTCCACAGAAGAAGAAAATAAGCTGATGAAGCTTGAGGATGTCTCCACACCAATTCCGGTATTCGAGCATCAGGGCTGTGCAGAATGCAACAATACAGGCTATAAGGGACGTACTGCAATTCATGAGATCATCCACTGCACCTCCGGTATTTCCACGATCGTTGCCCGTAACGGCAGCAAGGAGGAAATCGAGGAGCAGGCAAAGAAGAATGGCACAAAGCTGCTTCGTGATAATGTATCCGAGCTGGTTCAGCAGGGCGTTACTTCTATGGATGAGCTGGTACGTGTAACCTATGCTGTATAAAGCTGAAAAACACATCGTCTGGAGGAAAACAAAATGGCTATTGAAATTAACCGCATTCTGAACGAAGCTCGTGCGATCGGCTGTTCAGACCTGCATTTTACTTACGGCATCAACCCCATCGTCCGTCTGAATGGTGCGCTCCGTAAGATGACAAAATACCCCGAACTCGATGAAGAGACTGTTCTCGACATTGTCAATCAGATGACAAATGAGCAGCAGATGGCAAGCGTCCGCAGACATGTGGACACCGACTTCTCGTTCCAGACCACTGCCGGCTATCGTCACCGTGTCAATGTCTATTTCCAGAGAGGTAAGACAGCAATTGCGATCCGTCTCCTGCGGAATGATATCCCGACACTGGAGGATCTGCATCTGCCGCCTGTATTGGCTGACTTTTCCATGCGTCCCCGTGGTATGGTACTCGTAACCGGTCCTACCGGTTCAGGTAAATCCACCACGCTTGCCGGCATGATCGACTACATCAACGTGCATAGAAGTGCGCATGTCATCACTGTTGAAGACCCGATCGAGTATGTGCATTCCCATAAGCTCTGCATGGTCAACCAGAGAGAGGTCGGAGACGATGTGCCGGACTTTGCATCCGCACTGCGTGCCGCACTTCGTGAAGACCCGGACGTTATCCTCGTAGGTGAGATGCGTGACTTTGAGACGATCAGTGCAGCGATCACCGCAGCCGAGACAGGACACCTTGTATTCTCCACACTGCATACCACTTCTGCTGCTGATACCATCAACCGTATCATTGACGTATATCCGGAGCATCAGCAGGGACAGATCAGAACCCAGCTTGCAAACAACCTCGTTGGTGTCGTTTCCCAGACTCTGCTTCCGAGACTGGACGGTAAGGGCCGTGAAGCCTGCATGGAGATCCTTGCAGTTACGGATGCGTGTGCAGCGATGATTCGTGATGATAAGGTACACCTGCTGCTGTCGGCAATTCAGTCCGGTAAGCAGTACGGCATGATGTGCCTTGATCAGGAGCTGGCACGTTATGTGAAGCGTGGTATTGTTTCCGAACAGGCAGCACTGGAGAAGTGCCAGAGTAAGTCTGAATTCTATCGTTATCTGAACGGAAACTAATAAGATAGCCCGAAACGGCGATCATATCGCCGCTTCATGGGAGGGTGACTGTGTCGTCCTCTGTTTCAATGTCATATTATTTTGCGACCATCCGTCTGCAATCGGATGGTCGCAAATTTTCTGTGCATAGCAGAGAGTTTGCCTGTCTGCACGCCTTGTTGACATTCTGAATAAAATATGATATAATAATACTAATTCCTGAAATCGGATGGACTTTGTCTGTCGGAATGGAAAGGATCGGTATAAAAACGAATCGGGGAGGTCGTAATCAAATTGACAGAAATTCATCAGCAGCGACTGACGGGAGAACGGGCTTTGTTCAGGTCAGAGAATCTTGCTGTGTACGATACACTCTTTGAGGACGGGGAATCACCGTTGAAGGAAAGCCGGAACATCGAGCTTTATCAGTGTATGTTCCGCTGGAAATATCCGCTCTGGTACTGTCAGGATATCAGGCTGAAGGACTGTGCTGTCTTTGAGACAGGAAGGGCAGGTATCTGGTATACAAACCATCTGACGGCAGAGCAGTTGGTGGTGGACGCACCGAAGTGTTTCCGGCGGTGTGACGGACTTGCGCTGCACCATGTACAATTTCAGCACGCTGCCGAAACGCTCTGGAACTGTGCGAATGTGACCCTGAAAGACTGCACCGTGAACGGCGATTATTTCGGCATGAACTGTACTGAGCTGGATGCAGAAGATCTGGTAGTGACCGGCAACTATGCCTTTGACGGACTGCGCAATGCAACCATCCGCAACGCAAGGATGCTGACAAAAGATGCCTTCTGGAATACGGAGAATGTCACGATTTCTGACTCATTTATTTCCGGAGAATATATAGGATGGAATTCCAGACACCTGACCTTTATCAACTGCACGATCGAGAGCTTGCAGGGGCTTTGTTATATCGAAGATCTTGTAATGAAAAATTGCAGACTGCTGAATACGACATTGTCCTTTGAGTATTCCACAGTGGATGCAGACATCCGTACCCATATCGACAGTGTCAAAAATCCGTCCGGCGGCATCCTGCGTGCCAAGAGCATCGGGGAACTGATCTTCGAGCCGGATAAGGTCGATACTTCCGCTACGCAGATCATCACGGAGGTACAGGCATGAACTATGACTTTGACGAATGTGTTGACCGCAGCGGGAGCAATTCGCTGAAATGGGATATCCGTCCGGGTGAGCTGCCGATGTGGGTGGCAGATATGGATTTTCGCACAGCACCGGAGATCATTGAGGCACTCTCCGAACGGGCAGCACATGGGGTATTCGGCTATACTGTCGTGCCGGACGAATGGTATCAGGCATACAGCAATTGGTGGCAGGAACGGCATGGCGTGACATTCCGGAAGGAGGAATTGCTTTTCAGCGCAGGTGTCATCCCGACCATTTCAAGCTGTGTCCGCAAGCTCACCACGCCTGCGGAAAAAGTGCTGCTCATGCCTCCCGTGTATAACATCTTTTACAACTGCATCCGTAACAACGGAAGGACTGTGCTGGAGTGTCCGCTTCGGTATGACGGGACGGCGTATGAGATCGACTTTGACGGACTGGAGCAAGGACTGTCCGATCCGCAGACCACGCTCATGCTGCTTTGTAATCCGCATAATCCGGTCGGAAAGATCTGGGACAGAGACACATTGTCACGCATCGGGGAATTGGCAGCGGCGCATGGGGTCATTGTGCTGTCGGATGAAATTCACTGTGATCTGACCGATCCGGGGAAGAAGTATGTGCCATTTGCATCGGTTTCAGAGGTATGCAGACAGAACAGCGTCACCTGCATCGCTCCGACAAAGGCGTTCAACTTAGCCGGCATTCAGACATCGGCTGCGGTCGTGCCTGACAAACATCTGCGGCACAAGGTGTGGCGTGCCCTGAATACGGATGAAGTTGCCGAGCCGAATGCATTTGCGGTACAGGCAGCAGTGACAGCGTTCACGAAGGGGGCTGCATGGCTGGATGCACTGCGTGACTATCTGTATCAGAACAAGCAGCTTGTCCGCAGTTTTCTGGAAGCAGAGCTGCCGGAAATCAGACTTGTCCCGTCGGAGGCAACGTATCTGCTCTGGCTGGACTGCACATCGCTCCACAGGGATGCAAGGGAGCTTGCAGAGGATATCCGGCAGAAAACGGGATTGTATCTTTCAAACGGGGTGCAGTACGGATGCGGAGAGCGGTTTCTCCGCATGAATATCGCATGTCCGGCAGAGCGTGTCAGGGATGGACTGTGCCGCTTGAAACGGGCATTAAGAGAAACGGAGGAATCATGAAGGCAATCAACAGACGACTTGCAGCAGTGTTGACCGTATTTGTGCTTTTGCTGACCACGATCGGCGGACTGCCGCAGCAGCTCACTGCCAATGCAGCTGAGGTCATTTATCATGGTGTGGATGTCTCCACTTATAATGGGGACATTGACTGGACGCTGCTTGCAGGAAATGATATTGATTTTGTCATTATGCGTGGCGGTAAGCTGGCAAAAGAAGGCACAGAGTATTATGAGGACGACAGATTTGATGCCAATTATGCAGCAGCCCGGAGAGTCGGGCTGCGTGTAGGTGTTTATCTGTACTGCGGAGCGACGACATGGGAATCCTTTGAAGCAGCGGTCAATGAGTTTCTGGTGACGATCGAGGGGAAGGAATTTGACTATCCGGTCTTTTTGGATGTGGAAAGTGATGCACAGACGAAGCTCGGCAAGGAGGTCATGACCAAGTATGTGCTTGACGGACTTGCCATGATCCGGGAGGCAGGATTCAATGCGGCAGTGTATGCCAATCTGAACTGGTTCCGGAATTTTCTGGATGGTGATGCCATTTCTGCGGAGGGTTATCCACTCTGGCTGGCACGCTATACGTATGACTACACGATTCAGGATTACAGCGACACCTACTGTATGTGGCAGTATTCCGACAAGGGAGATCTGAACGGCAACGGCAGCAGTGCTATTGATCTGGACATCTCCTATGTGAATTTCAACTATTTCCCGGAGCATTTCCCGGAAATCAATGAGGCTTGTGAACCCTTTCTGCCGCTGCGGACGCATGTATGGGAGGAAGAGTACTATACGCCGTACTATGCCGACATGGAAACGGAGATCAGCGGAGCATCGGTATTTCCGACGGATGAATGCATCATCCGTGAGATCTACACCAACGGATGGTGTAAATTCATTTACCCGACCAAAATGGGAAACAGGATCGGCTTTCTCCCGTTTTCAACATTTCTGCCGGCGAATCCGGATACCTACACAGAGACGATCACTGCTGAGTGGTATCTTCCTGTCTACAGCAGACCGGATCTTGCCGAAGAGATCGGTTATATCGCAAAGGGCGATGAGATCCGTATCATACAGCGTGACGGAGAGGATAAAGTCATGGCACTGTATCCGGTGTACGGCGGATGGAAGATCGGCTGGTATCAGAAAAAGGTCTGGAGTGCGGAAGATGCAGCATTTGTGATGGACTACTTACATGGAAAGCGTACCATGCAGAGCAATGAGAAGAGAATATATGACATTGATGAAAATGGTATCGTGAATGTATTTGACCTTGCCTATGTGAAAAAGTGGGCAGCATCCGGAAAGACGATCGGATGACTGACCGCAGGCTCTGGCAATGATGCAGCTTTCTGAGAAGCAGGAATTCCCTGACGATCTGATCGTTATCAGGTTGTCAGGGATTGGCATTACAGAGAATGGCACATATCTGAATCGCATTTGGTATAAAAATGAATTTCGTGTTTTTTTGAAAAAACCCTTGACAAACCGGACAGAATATGGTAAAATATAAATACCTCTTTGCGGGGGTATTTTTTGTGCTTTGTACCATCCGCTGTCTGAGGGAGGCAAACAACCTAAAAGCGTCTGCCGTTTTATGAAAATGAGCAGACAATTACTGAATCAGGAGGTGCCGATATGAGAGTGAAGGTGACTCTTGCCTGCACAGAGTGCAAGCAGCGTAACTATGTTACCAAGAAGAACAAGAAAAACGACCCTGACCGGATCGAAATGAAAAAGCATTGCAAGTTCTGCAGAAAGCATACTCTGCATAAGGAAACGAAGTGATCGGAGGGCTGACGCATGGCGAAGGATAAGAAGAAGGCGTCGCAAACCGCTGAGGCTTCCTCTCCGGAAGAGACGAAAAAAAGCACAAAAAAGACAAAACCCGAAAAACAGGCAAAGCAGGCTAAGAAAAAAGACGGCGAAAAGAAAAAGGGAAATGCCGTCGTCAGATGGTTTCACGATCTGGGCGTTGAATTCCGGCACGTGACATGGCCGTCATGGCATACGGTTTCGATCAATACCGGCGTGGTGCTTTCTGTCATCGTAGCCGGAAGCGTCATCATCGGTGCGCTCGATACTGGTTTGTTTGAGCTTCTGAAGTTCCTGATTGGTCTGGGTCAGAAGTAAATATCGGATAAGGAGGATGAATTATGTCGCAGGCGGCAAAATGGTATGTCGTTCACACCTATTCCGGATATGAAAACAAGGTAGTCCAGAATATTGAAAAGGTTGTGGAGAATCGTAAGCTGCATGACCTCATTCAGGAAATCTCCGTTCCGACCGAACGTGTTACGGAAATCGTTGACGGCAAGCAGAAAGAAGTCGAACGTAAGATCTTCCCGGGCTATGTACTGGTAAAAATGATCTATACCGACGATTCGTGGGCTGTCGTCCGCAATACAAGGGGTGTGACAGGCTTTGTCGGTCCCGGCTCCGTACCTACTCCCCTCTCCGACAGAGAGGTCGCTGCTATGGGCGTTGAATCCAAGGCACCTGTGGTCGAGGTAGACTACAGCATCGGCGACCGCATTCGTGTGACGGGGACAAACCTTGATGGCTTTACTGGTATCGTCCGCAGCATTGACCTCGAAGCAGGTCAGGTCGAAGTACTCGTCAATATGTTCGGACGTGATACCCCGACGACCATCGCACTGCATCAGGCTGTCAGGCTCGATGGCTGAGTAAGAAAACATCCGAAGGCATCCGCCTTCCCACAGTGGGAGAGCTGTCATTTCCCTGACGCTCGCCTTTACCACAAATATGGAGGTGCAATATCATGGCACAGAAAGTAGTTGGCTATATCAAGCTGCAAATCCCCGCAGGTAAGGCAACACCTGCTCCGCCGGTCGGTCCTGCTCTCGGTCAGCACGGCGTTAATATCATGGCATTCACAAAGGATTTCAATGAGAGAACAAAGGGTGATATCGGTCTGATCATCCCGGTCGTGATCACAGTGTATGCCGATCGTTCATTCACATTTATCACCAAGACCCCTCCGGCTGCTGTCCTCATCAAGAAGGCTTGCGGCATCCAGAGCGGTTCGGGCGTGCCGAACAGAACTAAGGTCGCTAAGATCACCAAGGCACAGATCCAGCAGATCGCTGAGACGAAGATGAAGGATCTCAATGCCGGTTCTATCGAAGCTGCAATGAGCATGATCGCAGGCACAGCCCGTTCGATGGGCGTTGTTGTAGAGGACTGAAGCCCTCAGAAAAAATCAGGTGGGAGGAAACCTCTTTCCGCTAACCGGTCTGCGCAGAGCGCACCGGTACTACCACTTATTCAGGAGGAATTATCATGAAACACGGCAAGAAATATGTTGACAGCCGTAAGGCAATTGAGCCTGCAAAGCTCTATGAGTCCGCAGATGCACTCGATCTGGTCTGCAAGAACGCAAAGGCAAAGTTCGATGAGACCGTAGAAGTACACATCCGTCTGGGCGTTGATTCCCGTCATGCTGACCAGCAGGTCAGAGGTGCAGTCGTTCTGCCGAACGGCACAGGTAAAAACGTGCGTGTGTGCGTATTCTGCAAGGAAGATAAGTATGACGCAGCAAAGGCTGCCGGTGCAGACTATGTCGGCGGACAGGATCTGGTAGACAGGATCATGAAGGAAAACTGGATGGATTTCGACGTTGTGGTTGCATCGCCGGATATGATGGGTCTGGTTGGTCGTCTGGGTCGTGTACTCGGTCCGAGAGGTCTGATGCCGAACCCGAAGGCTGGTACTGTTACCCCCGATGTTGCCAAGGCTGTAACTGAGGCAAAGGCAGGTAAGATCGAGTATCGTCTTGATAAGACCAATATCATCCACTGCCCCATCGGCAAAGCATCCTTCGGCGCACAGAAGCTGGACGAGAATCTGTCCACACTGCTTGAGGCGGTTGTGAAGGCAAAGCCGGCTGCTGCAAAGGGCACTTATCTCAAGTCCTGCACGGTGACTTCCACCATGGGACCCGGTGTGCCGGTTGCCACTACGAAGTACGGCGTATAAGAAATGAAATCAATCTCCCATTGCGGCTTGCACCGTGATGGGAGATTGCTTCGTAAGCGCCAACCAATCCCGTGGGTAAAAAAATAGAGCCGAGGTTAAACTCGGCTCAAAAGGTATGAGGTAAT
>CANRJB010000009.1 GCA_947630845.1 uncultured Clostridia bacterium | reverse complement strand
TTAAGGCAACACCGCATATATAGCAATAAAGGAAAAGGCGCAGTCAGTTCAAAGTTGAATACGCAGAAATAAATTTATTTTTCATCCGCAGGGCACAGCGAATCAAGCCGTCAGGGATTTCCTGTCAGCCAGATACAGATTCGCCAATGCGAACATGATATTCAATTTGGCGGTCTGTTTTCGCAGACCTCGATATCGTGTTTTTCGATATCGGAATAATCGTTTAACGATGGCAAAAACATGTTCTACCTTGCATCTTACGGATGCTTGAAATTTGCAACAAGAACGTTTGCTCTGAATTGCAGATTTTATCGTATTTTCGTCGTTTTTTGAAAATTAAATAAAGTAAGCGAAACGATACTGCTTTACTCGAAGAGATAAGAACTCCTTCATAAAACGCCTATATTACGGTATTTTCGAGAATATCTTACAAAGTTGTTCAACGAAATGCCGTGAATGTAAACCTCTTTGTCGGGAAACCGACAGAGAGGTTTTGTATTAGTTCAATGGACAGTGAGTTATGGCAGGCGGACAAGAAAGCCCATGAGTTTACAGATGTATAGCTTTGGTTTAGCATTTGGAGAAGTCTGATATATCTCCCCAGCGGAAGATTACCATATTACAATGCCATCAATGTTTAACTGTCCTAAAACATACCAATTACTGGAAACATTTATATAAAACAAGTGTTTTAACCAAGCACGGTAACAGGAATGTTGTCACCATAAGATTCAAAAAGATTTTTTGCAAAATCTCAACCACATTGTCAGTAAATTCTTTTGAATATCCAACAATAGACTCTTCTATTTTGCGCATTTTTCAGAATGCACATTTATAGCGGAGTCATTTTTTCTTTATGAGCATTTCTGCTTCTTGCAGCATATTATAAATAAACGAAGTTAATTGATATACCGTACCTGCATAAGTAAAGATTGTTACTGTCTAAGTTCTGATGGAGTTTACTGTAGTATGACAAGGAAAATGCATATCTTGACATGAAATTGCACGGATCCGTTCAAAAAAAGAGTATTTGCTCCCCATCAATGAAAGGATGTGTGTGCATGATACTCAATGATGCGAAGACTATCATTTTAGAGAATGAACCCGTCAGCAAGATGTATCTGGGGGAGAAACTGATCTATCCGAAATCTGCTCCAGAACCAGTTTTACCGGATGGCTATAAGAAAATTGTTGCGATCCGGAATCCCACTTATCATGCGGGGTCTGTATTGGATACAGGTGCAAAGGTGATACCGGGCTTCACAGCAGAATTGTGTGGTATATTTAACTACAGTACTATTGGTCAAAATGTTAAATGGTTTGGTCTTGGCTACACAGGTAATTATAGTAATGCAAAGCTTGTTGTAGGTATGTCAAGAGGTGTGTCAAATTTTCAGTATAATAATTACCCTTTTGTTCTTGTTGAAAACCAAAGGACATATGCGGATAATCCATTCAATTTTTCTACCTTAGAAGACCACATATATCTCGTAAAAATCACGACCACTCCAACTGTAAAGCTTGTTTTTGAATCGCAAAACAGCAGAGATCCATCACCACAAGTGATTACAATTGATACCGATGAGCAGATCGACCCATCAACTGATGAAAAATATGAAGGCGTTTTCTTTACAATCAATCCATATTTCGTGTTATACAGCGTTAAAATCCATTCTGATATAAGCCGTGATATGATACCAGTACAGCGAAATTCGGATGGTGTATGTGGAATGTATGATTTACTAAACCAAAAGTTTTTTGAATCTACGAATGGTTACCCATATTATGGTGTCTTTGAATAGGAGGTAAAAATAATGCAGTATATCATTATGTTACTCATTGTGATAGGGCTTGCGTTGTCTGATATTGTGACAGGGTGGATAAAGGCACATGTCAATAATGACTATTGCAGCGCAGTCATGCGAATGGGCGGTTTGCGGAAACTTGGTGAAATTACCGTGATGCTGACAGCCTGCGGTCTTGAAGTCGGCATGGAACAGCTTGGAAAGTACTATGAAAGTACAGAGCTTGCCGCCTTTGCAGGGACAATCACAGCGGTTTCCGTGTTTTTCTATATCGTGATCATGGAGTTGATCTCGATTTTGGAAAACTATGCCGAAGCAAATCCGAACGCCAAATTCGCAAAGAACATTATTAAAAAGCTGAGAAAATTCAGTAATGATGGGAAAGGGAAAGGCGATGAATAAGTCGTCTCTGATTATAATGCTGTTACCGTTTCACAATGTTCCCCTATCATTTTATCGTGGTAGGATGATAGGAAATGTATACCAAGACCATCCATCAATGGATGGGTACCGTAAGAAATGGAGGCATCATCATGAAAAATGGAATCGACATTTCCAGACATCAGGGCGTCATTGACTGGAAGCTTGTAAAAAATTCCAATGCAGTTGATTTTGCGATCATCCGTGCAGGATACGGAAAGGCATCATCGCAAAAGGACACCATGTTTGAACGAAATTATGCCGGATGCATAGAAAATAACATCCCTGTCGGTGCATACTGGTACAGCTATGCAGCATCTGTCGAGGATGCAAAGAAAGAAGCGGAAGTGTGCATTTCGGTTCTGAATGGCAGAAAATTTGAATATCCTGTCTATTTCGATATTGAAGAACAGAACCAATTCAGGAAAGGGAAGGCATTCTGCTCTGATATCGTGAGAGCGTTTCTTGAAACGATAGAAAATGCAGGGTATATTGGAGGAATCTATGCATCCAAATCCCCTCTTGAAACCTATATCGATGCTTCACTGCGTGAAAAGTATACCGTATGGGTCGCACATTACACAACAAAGACAACGTACAAAGGGCATGACATGTGGCAAAAGAGCGCAAGTGGGAAGGTAGCAGGGATCTCCGGTTATGTGGATATGGATGAATGCTACAGGGATTTTACCGCTGAAAACAGCACAGGCAAACCCACAGATACCGATGCCAAAACAATAGAAGACCTTGCACAGGAAGTCCTTGAGGGCAAATGGGGCAATGGGCAGGAGCGAAAAGACCGCCTGACGGCTGCCGGATACGACTATGCAAACGTACAGGCACTTGTCAACACCCTTGTCAAGGCATCACAGCGTACACACACGGTCGTTAAGGGAGACACGCTTTCCGCTATTGCAAAGAAGTATGGGACTACTGTGGAAAAGATACTGACGGATAACAAAGACACGTATCCGAAAATGACGGCTGATTTTATCCAGACAGGTTGGAAACTGAAAGTATGAAGTAAATTCATGAAGCACAATAGATACCCCTCCGGAATGCAAACGGAGGGGTATTTCTTATGCCGCAAACGAAAAAAGCAAGTCCTCAGAATGAGAACTTGCGAAATTGGTGCCGCTGACCGGACTTGAACCGGTACGCTGTCGCCAGCGAGGGATTTTCGTACTACTCTATGTTGCCATAGCCACACGAAACCGTATGTTGTAGTCTGGACTTGGTCTTTGCCATATCCTTCCGGACTTAGGCAGTCGGTGTAAAGTCTCTACACTCACCCTTGGGGGGTTAGCACGGCGTTCTGTTTGCGCCTTCGCCGTTTTAGCCGACTTCTACTCCACAGATTTCTCTGTGGGCACTCTCTGCGGATGAAGCCGCAGACGCACATATTTATTGTGCGTGCAAACATAAAAGTCCCTTGTGTCTGCCTATTCCACCACAGCGGCATTATCATTATTATACCACACTCTGCGGCATTTGTCAATCCCCTGTTTTCAAAACAAGATCGCATCATAAATGATATGATACGGATTTCCTATCATCCTACCCAAATAGGATGATAGGAAACCGTCTGTGTTAGCTTTCGGTCTGTATGCGATCAGGACTTGACATCGTTCTCGTCAAAGACATCGCCGCATTCCGGGCAGAATTTCGGGGGCTTTGTGGGGTCAGCCGGTTCCCATCCGCACTTATCACAGCGATAGAGGGGCGCACCGGCAGGCTTGGGCTTGCCGCATTCCTGACAGAATTTTCCCTTGTTGACCGCACCGCAGGCACATGTCCATCCGACTGTATCGGCAGGCTTGGGTTTCCCGCATTCGAGACAGAACTTGCCGGTATTCTTTGTGCCGCAGGAACATGTCCATGTATTGGAAGAAGCCTGTGCATTCTGGGTATTCTGATTCTGCGCATTCTGATTCTGAGCAGCCTGCTGCATTCCCATCTGAAAGAGGTTCTGTGTACTCATGCCGCCCTGCATCTGTGCCATGTTCATGCCCATGAAACCCATCATTGCACCGGCAGAATTGCTGGCTGCGGACTGTATGGCATGTGCCTGCGCATCGGTCATCACGGCTGCCGCATTGAGGGGATCACGGTTCCATGCAAGGTCTTCAAACTTCTGGATGCGTTCCTTATCCTTTTCCGGAATGGTCACAGGGTTAATGGATACGGTGACGATCTCCAGCCCTCTTTTTTCTCTCCACGACTTGCTGAGTGCCTCGTTCATGGCATCGGCAATTTCCACAGCGTGGTTAGGAATTTCATGATAGCCAACACCCATTGCGGAAAGCTTGCCGAAGGCAGGCTGAAGTGCGGTCAGAAATTCTGCCTTCAGAGTGGATTCGATCATATCACGGGTGTATGCCTGTGATACATTGCCGCTGACATTAGTGTAGAACAGCAGCGGATCGGCGATGCGCAGAGAGTACTGTCCGTTGCAGCGCACCTCTGTCGTAAAACTTCTGCCAAGCTGAGGGTAGGAGACAAGGAACGAGATCGGATTGTTTGTGCCGAATTTGAAGTCGTCCATGATCTTGATGTTGAAGTAATAGACACGCTGATCCTTGCCGGTATCACCGCCTCGGGCGATGCGTCCGCCGATCGCCTTGAACGTATTGAGAACAGATTCTCCCAGACTTCCGGAAAATACAGATGGTTCGGACGAAAGATCATATGTATACTCACCCGGTTCGGCGCAGATCTCGACAACTCTACCCTGATCGACGATGATCATGCACTGTCCGTCTGCAACAGCAATACCGCTGCCATTGGTGATAATGTTATCACTGCCCTTAGTGTTGGAGGAATTTCTGCCGGTACGCTTACGTCCCTTGATCATAAACACATTTGACGGAAGCGAATCGCAGTAAAAGAATTCCTTCCACTGGTCAGCCATGACGGAATCGGCTGCTGATTTGATTGCTTTCAAAAGCCCCATTGTTATTTTACTCCTTTCGGTTCGTTCCGGCGATGCCGGCCATTGTTTCTATTATACCACATCATACCCACGGATTGCAAGACATTATGCGAAACTTTTTCTGAATTTTCATTTTTGTATCAGTATCAGCGGGCAGAACAGGACAGCACCATTTCATTGATGCCAGAGGGCTCATCAATGCTCCATAGATCCGTGCCGTACATCAGCCAATAGATGCCATCATCCGTATGCCATGCATTCTGTGCAATAACGCCTTCGCATTCGTCCAGAACATAGTCCGGTTCATCCGGTTCTCCATACCACTGTGTCATCTGTGCAAGTGATGATTTGTAAATGGCAGCAAGCTCCTCTGCGGAGTAAACATATTCTTCTTCGCCGTATTTCCCTTTGATGCCGATGTGATAACCATAGCAGACCAGAGTCCGCTCATCAAAGTCAAATTGTACAAAGAAATACCCCTCCGGTTCCGTTTTCAGATTTGCATAATCATATTCGATCGTGTAATCCTCACGGACATCATAATATCCATTCCCCAGTACAGCAAGGACTTCTTCCTCTGTCATGCCAAGATGCAGCCCTTCTTTGAGTGTATGACTGCCGGAGTCTGTTGTTTCTGCTGTCGTCTCTGTCATCGTTTCCGTTCCGACCTCTGTTTCAGAGGATGCCGTCTGTTCCTCTATGATAGGTGCAGGAAGTGTTTCGGGAATCATCAGTTTCTCTGTCGGGGCAGGGGGCACGATGTTTTCCTCCGCCGGAACGGACACTTTCTCCTTTACCTCTGTTGTTCTGCTGCATCCTGTCAGACAGAGCAGCACAAGCAGGGCAGCAATGCTGCGTTTCATGTGATCCACCTCTTATTCATGTTATTCATGCTGTTTCGGTCTGCACCAATTCGGGAATGGTTTCCGTCTTTCCGGCCGGCTGAATCTCTTGTTCCGTAACCGGTTCTTCCCGGAATTCATGCAGTACCTCTGTGATCTCCTCTCTTGCGTCCAGAAACGCATCCACGACCACAGGGTCAAAATGCGTGCCGCTCTCCTTGCGGATAAGCTCGTATGCTTCATCAATACTCATTGCACCCTTGTAGCACCGCTGTGACACGATCGCATCAAACACATCTGCTACCGCCATGATCCTTGCACACAGCGGAATGTCCTGATTCCGCAGACCCTCCGGATACCCTCTTCCGTTCCACCATTCGTGATGACAGCCTGCCATCTGCACGGCAATGTCCAGATATCCGGACTTTCCAAGTGTCTTTTCTGCCTGTATCAGCAGTTTTTTCCCGACAGTGGTGTGACTCTTCATGATCTCAAATTCCTCGTCTGTAAAGCGTCCTTCTTTTTTCAGGACGGCATCGGGGATATTGATCTTTCCGATATCATGGAGCGGTGCAGCAATGATCATATCGGCAATGTACTGTTCTGTGAGGATATTGCCATAGAGGTTGGCAGCTTTCAGGTTGATGGCGATGATCTCGACATACTTTGCTGTACGCTTGATGTGACCGCCGGTGTTCTCGTCCCGGTTTTCGACAATATCCGCCAGTGTGATGATGATATTGTGCTGCATCCGGAGTACCTGTTCCCGGAAGTGCGCACTCTTGTTGCCCTGTAATATCAGGATGATGACCGTCAGTGTAACAATGAACATGATAAGACCCGTGATGCAGGTGCTGCGGATAACTGCCCAGCTATAGTCTTCTTCGATGACACTGGTATCGGACAGCGTGGGGGCAAACAGAAACATCATCGAACCGATGGCATACAGCAGACTTGCCTCCCATGTCTGCAAATGCCGGTAGTGCATATCCTCCCGGAATTCACTGCGCCACTTGTGTCCCCGTATTGCAAAGATGCTGACAGCGATCAGGACTATGGCATTGAGTACAATGGAGTAGATCATCATGAAATCCTCCCGGATGCCGAAAATCATAGGCAGCTCCGCTGGCGGATATACCAGCCCGAAACTTATGCCCATGATGGGAAATGTCTCTAAGATCCGGAAATACCGCCGTTTTCCGCCGCTTCCGGTCAGGAAGATGTAAAGTCCGAGAATTACCCCTATGAGGATGAGTGACGGGAGAATGCCTGTAAAATAGCACATTCCCATGCATGCCATCCATCCTGTGATGAGAAACAGCACCTGTTTCCAACGTTTCTGCATAACAGGGATGAGAAAAATATAGCGTGACAACATCATCGAAAGAATGTAAATGATGGTGATGCCGGCACATTCATAAATCGGTTTCAGCATAGCAGCTCCTTTATGTTGAGAGATACATGTTTTTTTCATTATAGCACAATCTACCGGTGATTGCAAGCAGAAAAAGGAGAATTGGATAAAATACGCAAAAAGGCATTCACGGGGACTTGCATTTTCGGGGAAACTGTGCTATAATGGTTGGTATGCGAAAGGAGCAGGGGTGATGCAGGAAAAACAAAGTATTTACAGGAAAGCCACGCTGCTTGCTGTGCCGATGATGATACAGAACGGCATTACCAACATGGTCGGTCTGGTGGACAATGTCATGGTGGGAAAACTCGGAACAGAAGCAATGACGGGTGTATCCATCGGCGGACAGCTGATGTTTGTGTTCAATCTTGCCGTGTTCGGAGGAATGTCAGGACCGGGCATCTACGGGGCACAGTTTTTCGGAAAGCAGGACATGGAAGGTGTGCGGAATGTGTTCCGTCTCAAGCACTGGATCGGAGGCGTGATACTGCTGTTGGCAATGGCAGTCTTTCTGTGTTTCGGAGAACCTCTGGTGGGATTTTATCTGCGGGGAGAAAGCGAGGACATTGACCCGGTACTGACGATGCAGTATGCGCTGCGGTATCTGCGTGTCATGCTGCCCGGTCTGCTGCCGTTCACACTGACACAGATCTATGCAAGCAGTCTGCGTGAGGTCGGAGACAGCTTCAAGCCGATGGTTGCAGGGGTGATCTCGGTAGGGGCAGACATTCTGCTCAACTATCTGCTGATCTACGGCAAGTTCGGACTGCCTGCACTGGGTGTGACAGGTGCAGCAGCTGCAACAGTGACTGCAAGATGTATAGAATGTCTGGTCGTGATGATATGGGCGATGCACCGAAGCCGGGAACATATCTACAGGACAATGAAAATACCGCTGCGCCTTGCCGGCATCATTCTCCCGAAGAGCCTGCCGATCTTCTGCAATGAATTTCTGTGGGCAGGAGGGATCGCAGCAATGACACAGTCCTATTCTGTGCGTGGGCTGGACATTGTAGCCGGGCTGAACATTTCCAATGCACTCTGCAATCTGCTGAATGTGGTGTTCGTGGCACTCGGAACGGCAGTGGGCATTCTGACAGGACAGTTGCTCGGAGCAGGACAATTTGAGAAAGCAAGACGTGATTCCTTCCGGCTGATGCTGTTCACAGGCGGCGTGAGTGTATTGCTTACGGTAATTCTGATCGCCGTATCGGGCATTTTTCCACAGTTCTATGTCACGTCAGATACTGTACGCCGGTACGGGACAGTGTTCATCATCCTCACAGCCTGTTTCTTTCCGGTACAGGGGCTGATGAATGCACTGTACTTCACGCTGCGTTCGGGGGGAAAGACCGTGGTGACATTTCTGTTTGACAGTGTGTTTACATGGGTGATTCCCGTACCGATGGCATTTCTGCTCTGTCAGTATACAGATGTCCCGATCATGGAAGTGTATGCTCTCATTCAGGCAGCCGACCTGATCAAAGTCATAATCGGAGCAGTCCTGATCCAGAAGGGGATCTGGATCAGCGATCTGACAGGAACACAGGCGGAGCATGGCTGATACTGATACCAATACAAAACCCTGCTACGGCATAGAGGAGCAGCAGGAGAGGGCAGTTGAGCAAAGGAGTTCATACAATGGAAACAAGGGTCGCTATTATCGGTATTATCGTAGAAAATCAGGCACCGGTCAGTACACTCAATGCCATCCTGCATGAGTACAGCCAGTACATCATCGGCAGAATGGGGATCCCCTATCACCAGAAGGGCATCAGCATCATCAGTGTGGCAGTGGATGCGCCGCAGGATGAGATCAGTGCTATGTCCGGTAAGATCGGGCGGCTGAACGGCATTACAGCAAAGACCGTCTACTCTAAAATTACATCCGGAACAGAAAAAGGACTGCTATGAACGGCAGTCCTTTTTCACGGAAATACAGATTTATTTAATTGCTGCAAAAGCATCGTCAAGCGCACCGATCAGATCGTCCACATGTTCTGTACCGATGGACAGACGGATGGTATTGGGCTTGATGCCCTGCTCCAGAAGTTCTTCTGTCGTGAGCTGAGAATGTGTAGTAGATGCCGGATGGATGACAAGCGACTTCACATCGGCAACATTGGCAAGCAGGGAGAAGATGGCAAGGTTGTCAATGAATTTCTTGGCATCGTCCTCTGTACCCTTGATCTCAAAAGTAAAGATAGAACCGCCGCCGTTGGGGAAGTATTTCTTATAGATCTCATGGGTTGGCTCCGTCGGCAGAGAGGGATGGTGAACAGCTTCTACCTGCGGATGGTTGTTGAGATACTGCACGATCTTCAGGGCATTTTCCACATGCCGCTCTACACGCAGCGACAATGTCTCCAATCCTTGCAGGAAGATAAATGCATGGAACGGAGAGATCGTTGCACCTGTATCACGCAGCAGAATTGCACGGATGTAGGTCACGAAGGCAACCGGACCGAGTGCCTCTGCAAAGTTGACACCATGATAGGACGGATTCGGGGTCGAGATCCACGGATACTTGCCCGATGCAGCCCAGTCAAAGCCGCCGTCAATGATGACACCGCCGATGGCAGTACCATGACCGCCGATAAATTTAGTTGCGGAATGCACCACGATATCTGCCCCATGTTCAAGCGGACGCACCAGATAGGGTGTTGCGAAAGTGCTGTCTACAACGAGCGGAACCCCATGCTTATGGGCGATCTCTGCAACGGCTTCAAGGTCGATGGCATTGGAATTCGGGTTACCCAGAGTTTCCACATACACAGCCTTTGTATTCTCGTCGATCTGTGCCTCAAGGGATGCGGCATCCGGCTCTGCAAATTTAGCAGTGATGCCGTAGAGGGGCAAAGTATGTTCGAGGAGGTTATATGTGCCGCCGTAGATGGTCTTGGAAGCAACAATATTTTCTCCTGCTTTGGCAAGTGCCTGAATCGTGTAGGTGACGGCTGCCGCACCGGACGCAACAGCAAGTGCGCCTGCGCCGCCTTCGAGCGCAGCGATACGCTTTTCAAAGACATCCTGCGTGGAGTTCGTCAGACGCCCGTAGATATTGCCGGCATCTTTCAGACTAAAACGGTCAGCAGCATGCTGAGAGTTATGGAACACATAGGAAGTGGTCGCATAGATCGGGACAGCTCTTGCATCTGTTACAGGGTCTGCCTGCTCCTGTCCGACGTGGAGCTGCAAAGTTTCAAAGTGTAATTTTTTTTCAGCCATGATGAATACCTCCATAAAACGTAATTCAGATTTTACCTACCTGTTTGGTATGCTTTTTATTATAACACATGTTGACCATTTTGTCAAGTGTTTTTTGAAAATATTCCCGAATCAGTAAAATTGCACAAGGATGTTGAAATTTTTGATGCATGATGGAAACCTGCTGCCTGATATTGTCATGCGATTGATTTTCCTTTCAATAACTTTTCACAAAGACTTGCAATTTTTTCGATTTCGTGATATAATGAATAAGTATGAGCATTCAGACACGGAGAGGAGAGGGACACATGACCGTATTTGAGCGCATCTATGAGATCGTCCGGCGCATCCCGTCAGGGAAAGTCGCAACCTATGGCATGGTCGCCCAACTTGCCGGGAATCCCCGTTGGGCAAGGGCCGTCGGTTATGCCCTGCACAGCAATCCCGAACCCGGCATCATTCCCTGTCACCGTGTTGTGAATCGCTCCGGAGGGCTTGCACCGGCATTTGCCTTTGGAGGGGAACATGCACAGCGAGGACTTCTGGAGCAGGAGGGTGTCATTTTCCATGAGGACGGCAAAGTTGATCTCGAACGCTGTCTCTGGAACGGACTCGATGAGGGTGAAACACCATGACACCGCAGGAAGTTTTACAGCGTTACTTCGGCTATGACCATTTCCGGAAAGGGCAGGAGGAGATGATCTCCCATATCCTTGCCGGTCAGGATGTCATCGGCATCATGCCGACCGGCGCAGGAAAGTCCATCTGCTACCAGATACCGGCACTGCTGCTGCCGGGGATCACGATCGTCATTTCTCCGCTCATCTCCCTGATGAAAGATCAGGTCGAAGCACTCCGGCAGAATGGCATCGCTGCTGCCTGTCTCAACAGCATCATGAGTGAAGAGGAACGCAGGGAAACTCTGTCTGCACTTTACAGAGGCAGCGTGAAGATCCTCTATGCTGCTCCAGAACGGCTTGAAACACAGAGCTTTTACCGTATTTCACGGGAGATCGGTGTCTCATTCGTGGCAGTGGATGAAGCCCACTGTGTGTCGCAGTGGGGGCAGGATTTCCGTCCGAGCTACCTGAAGATCATGCAGTTTCTGGAACAACTTCCGCAGCGTCCCATCATCGGGGCTTTCACAGCGACTGCCACAAAGGAAGTCGCCGACGACATCGTCCGTATCCTTCAGCTGCAAACACCATTCATGCTCACGACCGGCTTTGACCGGGAGAATCTGTATTTTGGGGTGATGCAGCCACGGGACAAGTTCCGTGCATTGGTGGACATCATCCGTTCCCATGAAGGAGAGTCGGGAATCGTCTACTGTATCTCCCGGAAACTGGTGGAGAATGTGACGAATGATCTGCATGAACATGGCATTGATGCTGTGCGGTATCATGCAGGGCTGTCCGGTGAGGAGCGGCAGGCAAATCAGGATGCTTTTCTCTATGACCGTGTGCTTGTCATGGTGGCGACCAATGCCTTCGGGATGGGAATCGACAAATCCAATGTGGGATTTGTCGTACACTATAACATGCCGAAGAATTTGGAGAGCTATTATCAGGAGGCAGGCAGAGCCGGACGTGACGGCAGCAAGGCGGACTGCATTTTGCTCTATAATGGTGCGGATGTGCAGCTCAACCAGTTCATGATCTCAAAAGACAATGCCAATGACCAGCTCAGCGAAGCTGATCGGGAACGCATCCGGCAGCAGGATGAAGAGCGTCTGAAACGTATGACCTTCTACAGCACCCGGAGAAGCTGCCTGCGGCATTACATGCTGCAATATTTCGGAGAAAAATCTCCGGATTACTGTGGAAATTGCAGCTGCTGCAAGACCAATTACGAGCAGAAGGATATCTCCACGGAAGCATTGAAGATCCTTTCCTGCATCTATCGTCTGCATCAGAGAGATCTGCACTTTGGCATCAGGGTCGTGAGCGATATTCTCCGTGGCAAAGAGACGGAGCGCACAGAGAAATTTCATTTTCCGGATACCCTGTCAACCTTCGGCATCATGAAGGATATGACAGAAAGGCAGTGTCAGGAGATCATCCGCTTTCTGCTGTCGGAGGACTATCTCACGCAGGGCGGTGAATACCATGTCCTGATGCTGAACCGAAAATCGGCAATGTTCCTGAAAGACCGCCCTGCACTTTTCATGAACACAGAAAAGAGCGCAGAACCCCGTCCGGAACACAGACAGAGTGCTGTGCCGGCAGATATCGACCAGTCACTGTTTGCCCTGTTGAAAGACATGCGCAGGCAGATCGCCGAACGGGAAAGAGTTCCGGCATACATCATTTTTACCGATCATACATTGCAGGATATGTGCCGCAAGCAGCCAGTCTCGGATATGGCATTCCTGTCCGTGTCGGGAGTGGGACAGGTCAAGCTCGAAAAATACGGTTCCCGGTTCATGAGCGTGATCCGGGAGTATCTGAACAATAAACAGGCATAAGAACAAGGAGTACCTATGGATATTATCAAAATACTGACAGAGGAATTTTCTGTCCGCACGGAACAGGCACAGAATGTCGTCGATCTGCTCGATGACGGCAAGACTGTACCCTTCATTGCACGCTACCGCAAGGAGATGCACGGCGCACTCGATGACCAGACCATCCGCCGCATGGCACTGCGCTTGCAGGCACTGCGGAATTTGGAGGAACGGAAAGAACAGGTGCGTTCTGCCATCGAAGGAAAGGGCGCACTCACTGATGAGATCGTACAGGCACTCGATGCCGCTGTGACGCTTGTGGAGGTGGAGGACATCTACCGTCCGTATAAGGAAAAGCGTCGCACCCGTGGGTCTACTGCAAGGGAAAAGGGACTTGCCCCGCTTGCGGAGCTGCTTATGGAGCAGAGGGAGGACATTGTGCCGGAGGAAGCGGCATTGCCCTATGTGTCGGAAGAAAACGAGATCCCGGATGCACAGGCAGCTCTACAGGGCGCAATGGACATTCTCGCAGAGGAGATAGCGGACGATGCGAAAGTGCGTGCAGAGCTGCGTGACCTGTATCAGAGGTTCGGGACACTGACCTGCGCTGCGGTGGAGGAAGAAAAAGAGAGCGTCTACCGGAATTATTACGAATTTGAGAGCCTTGTGCAGCGTTTGCAGGGTCATCAGATCTTAGCCATTCACCGGGGTGAAAAAGAGGAATTTCTGAAAGTCAGCATCACTGTCGGGGAGGGGCTTGCAGAGCGCATCTGCACAAAGCCCTATGTGAAAAATGAGACAGCATCCGGCGTTCTGGTGAAAACGGCAGCACTGGATGCATTGAAGCGGCTGATCGTACCATCCGTCATCCGTGAGGTGAGGGCTGCCCTGTATGAGGATGCCTGCACGAAGGCAATACGGGTTTTTGCAGCGAATCTGAAACAGCTTCTCATGCAGCCGCCACTGAAAAATACGGTGACGCTCGGTCTTGACCCTGCATACCGGACAGGCTGCAAGCTTGCAGTCGTAGACGGAACGGGAAAGGTACTTGACACAGGTGTCATCTATCCCACGCCGCCCCACAACAAGACAGAAGAAGCCGGAAAAAAAGTCACTTCTTTGGTGCAGAGATACGGCATCACTGCCGTCTCCATCGGCAACGGCACAGCATCGAGGGAGTCGGAGAGTTTCATTGCCGACCTGCTGCCCACACTGCCGCATCAGGTATCGTACATGGTCGTGTCGGAGGCAGGGGCATCGGTGTATTCCGCATCAGAGCTTGCGGCAGAGGAATTTCCGGAATACGATGTTGCACTGCGGAGTGCTGTCTCCATCGCAAGACGACTTCAGGATCCGCTGGCGGAGCTGGTAAAGATCGACCCGAAGGCGATCGGTGTCGGGCAGTATCAGCATGACATGCCCAAAAATGAATTGCAGACCGCACTGGATGGAGTAGTGGAGGAATGCGTGAATGCTGTGGGAGTGGATGTCAACACGGCATCAGCACCGCTGCTTTCCCACATTGCCGGCATCAGCAGTGCAGTTGCAAAGAATATTGTGAAGTACCGGGAGGAAAACGGCGTGTTCCACAGCCGCCGTCAGCTTCTCAAAGTTCCCAAGCTCGGACCGAAGGCATTTGAGCAGTGTGCCGGTTTTCTGCGCATTCCGGGAGGTGAGCAGCCGCTTGACAATACGGCAGTGCATCCGGAGAGTTACCCGGCGGCAGAGATGCTGCTGAAGCGGTTTGGCTATTCCTTGCAGGATGCCGCAGGCGGAAAACTGGAGGGACTGGCAGAAAACGTAAGGAAAGCCGGAAGATCCACACTGGAACAGGAGCTGCACATTGGTGCATACACGCTCGATGACATGGTGTCGGAATTGCAGAAGCCGGGACGTGATCCCCGTGACCTGCTGCCGCCGCCCCTGCTGCGCAGCGGCAATGTCATGGAGCTGAGTGACCTGAAACCGGGGATGAAGATGATGGGGACAGTACGGAATATCGTGGATTTCGGATGTTTTGTGGACATCGGCGTGCATGAGGACGGACTGGTACATATTTCACGCATCTGTGACAGATACATCAAACATCCGCTTGAAGCGGTCAAGGTCGGCGATGTGGTCGAGGTGACAGTGCTTGATGTGGACGTGAAAAGGGGACGGATCTCGCTTTCCATGCTGGGGGATAAGAAAAAAACACAAAAGGGCAGAGCATAACCAAAAAGGAGTGGTATTATGAAGGAAAACAGCCGCAAATCAGGCATGGGAGTCGTGTGCATCCTGTTGACTGTGGTGCTTACAGCCTGTGTTCTGTACTGCATGGTACTCCATGCACATATTGCAAAAACAGAACTTCCGAAAGCAGCAAGTGTCCTGCATCTTGATGAGTCCACGAAGGCAAAGACGTTTCTGAAAACCTGTCTGCCGAACGCATCGCTGACTGAGGAACAGGTGGAGGATGTCCTCGACGACGGGACGTTCTGTTACATATTTGCCGACAAGGTCTATGACTATAACCAGTGGCTCAGAGGAGAGATCACGGAGTTTCCGGAGATCACGGCGGATGAGTGCGTTGCTGCGGTGAAAGGTAATCTGTCTGTGCTGTACCGTGAGACGAAATTCCAGTTCACAGCGGAGGAAGAAAGCCTGCTCCGGGAGAACATCGGCAGTGAGATCGTTCATCTGAATGACAAGTACAGCACCGGACTTTCTGCGTTTCTGATGAAGGCGGCAGCAGCCGGATGGCTGACTCTGATCCCGGGCATCCTGCTGATAGCAGTACTGATCTGGATGATCGTGGTCTATGTACGAAGCGGAAAGACGGTGGGAAATGCAGTGCGTGCATTCGGCATTGCTGCAATGATCCCCTGCATCCTGCTCATCCTGCTGAGTCTGTTCGGCAGCATGCTGCTCGATGATACGTTATACGGCGATGCTGTCAGACAGCTCAACGGCACATGGCTTCTTCATGGCATCATCGGTATGGCGGCATCCATTGTACTGGTTGCTGTCGGCATGCTGATGAAGAAGAAAGGCACAGTGCCTGCGTCCGAAGCCACACCTTCCGCCCCTGCTCCGGCAGCATCAGAGACTCCGGCAGCATCTGTACCGCAGCAGGAGGGTGTACCGCCTGTCACACGCCACTACTGTAAGTTCTGTGGTGAGCTGCTCGTGAATGATGATGCGAAATTTTGTTACAAATGCGGCAAGCAGCAGGAACAGAGTGAAAAATCGTGAAACCACTTGCTACAGAATTTACTGTCATAAAAGATAGGTACAGGATCTCATAAGGAGTTATAATATGTCGCTCACTTTGGAACAAGGCAGCAATATCATTCTGCCGCCGGGCACAGTGCTGCATGATACCTTTCGTCTTTTGCGTGTCATCGGCATGGCTGCCCATAGTATCACCTATGAGGCAGAGACAGACGGCAGTCATGCTGCCCTGTGGGAATACGTTCCGGCAGATGCCGTCAGGGAAGGCACGGAATTGCAGTCCGGACAGCAAAAGGATGCAGAGGAAAAAACATTTCTGCGGATCGTTCAGACTTTGCAGAAGGGATTGCCGCATTTTGTGCCTGTGACGGAGGTGTTCCGTGAAAATAATACCTGTTATGCCGTATCCCCCCTTCCGGAGGGACAGCATCTCCATCAGGCAGATCTCACGCCGACTTATGTCCGCAGTCTTGGGATGATGCTCTGTGAGAGCTATGCAGCCCTGCACAGGGCTGAGCTTTACTATGGAGCGATCAGCAGGGAGCATCTGTGGATCTCAGAGGACGGCAGTCTCACGCTTGACAGCCGCCATATACATACAGACGGCTCTGCTGCGGAAGATCTGAGGGGACTGGTCTCTTTTCTGTCAGCACTGCTCCCGGAGACAGAGGATGAAGATGCCGCCTTTCCGGAACAGGTGCTGCACCGGAGCTATGCCGATGCCGATGCGCTGAAGGCAGCAATGGCTGGGAAAAAGCCTGTAAATCCCAGAAAGCGCAGAGGTATCCTGTGTCTGCTGCTATGTCTTCTGTCATTGGCTGTGGGCATCATTCTCATGCAGCAGATACCGGAAAAGAGTGTGCCGCTGTCGGAGGGCTTGTCTTCGGGAAGGATCACACCGGAAGTCATCAGCGTATGGCTGCCGCTTGCAGAGGGGGCAGATGAGGAGAGTACCTGCGCCATGTATAAGCGGCTTGCGGATGGTTTTGAGCGGCAGAATCCGGGCTGTGGTGTGAATGTAGTGATCTATGCGGATGACTCCTTCACGGATGCGGTTGCCCATATCGGGGATACCGACCCGCAGCCGGCAGTATTTATGGATACACAGGATGAATCCGTGATGCAGAGAGCGGCAGACCTCGGAACACTGACTGCTGCACTGCCGGATGTCTACCTGACTGACCTGAACCGCTTTGACATGTCATTGCCGCTCGGGTGCAGTATTCCCGTTTTGTTTTATAATGATCACTGGACGGATATGAAGGGGCAGCAGAGCATCTCCTTTGCTGATCTGCCGGACGGAACGCTGTATGATGTGACGGTAGCGGATTATCTTGCCAACCAGAACACCACACAGAAACCGACAGACTGCTTTGCAGAATTTCTGGAGAATGGCAAGGACACTGTACTTGCAAGCAGCACCTGTATGGTGCTTGCAGAACACAGCGGCATCAGCTCCGGTGCTGTCCACATGCTCCCGATCGCAGCAGCAGACGGATTTCCGCTGCAATATGAGATGTACTGCTCTGTCAATGCGGAAAGTGATGCCAACACCCGGCATATTGCCATGCTCTGGCTGCAATACCTGATGTCAGAAGAAGCACAGCAGGTATTGTTTGTGGAGCATTATGGCGTTCTTCCTTTGCATGAGACTGCATTTGCGAGTGCAGTCGCTGCCCATCAAGAGCTTTCTGTACTTCTTGGGACACAGGCAGAGGAAACCATACCTACGGAAACGGAGGTGCAGCCATGAGCTGGTACAGTGAGCAGATACAGTATTTTCCCCCGGCAGTCCGGAGAGTGACCTTGCCGGAGGGGACTTATGTTGCCGGGCGGTTTTGCATCCGGCATGCATTGCATGTCAGCGGAAGAGAATTGTATTACCTTGCACAGGATATCGAAACGGGGGAAGAGATCTGTCTCTGTGAGCTGCTGCCGCTGCAATGGTGTATGCCTGATGAGACGGGGTATTTTGTCCCCTATCAGGAAGATGCCGGGATGCAGTGGGAGCTGATCAAAAATACAGCATACAGAAGGATCGACCGTATGTCCGGAGAGGAGGACGGCGCATTGCCGGAGCTGACCGCACTGTTTGAAGACAGAGGAACGATCTGGTATGCGGCAGTTTACCATGAGACACGATCTCTGCGTCAGGAGATGGCAGAGCATATCATTGCGCCGGACAAGGCAGTCAGCATGCTGGCACCTGTGATGGATACGCTTGCCGGACTGCATGATGAAGGGCTGTATCATGGTGCGATCACGGCATCCTCCATCCGGTTTTCGGAAACAGGATGTGAGCTGTGGGACTGGAACAGTAATGAGGGGACAGCAGATGCCGGAACAGATGTCCGGGCAATCAGTTTCCTGCTCTGGCAGATGATGACGGGGGAAACCGTTTACCGGAGTCTGACGGCAGCATCATTGCCGGCAGTGATCAGGAATGCGCTCTATAACGGCATGTATGACCCTGAGATGACGATCGCTGCACTGTGGGAGCAGCTCCATGCCGTTAAGCCTGCTGCCCGTACCAAAGCAGGGACACCGCCCGAAAGGCATGCACCTAAGATGCTTATGCCGATCATAACTGCTGTGTTTTGTGTGCTGTGTATTGCTGTACCTCTGGTGCTGTGGCATGTACGGGTTCGGGAGGAGAAGCAGGCAGCCATTCCGGTGGCTGTGACGAAAGTAGCGGATGTCAGCTATGCCCTGTCTGAAGGGGAACTGCGGATGCCGGAGCTGCTGAGCCAAACACAGGAGGATGCCATGCAGCAGCTTGAGGAGATGGGGCTGCGTGTGATCCTTGCGAGCCGTGAGGATAATCCCATCGTCCCGGAGGGCTGTGTCATTACGCAGCAGCCCGATGCAGGCACATTGATGCATGCCGGAGATGTGGTCACACTCTCTCTGAGCGACGGATGGACGAGCTATGTTCCGGATGTCTGCAATCTGCTGATCGGAGAGGCGAAGTCGGAACTGGAGGCATTGGGCTTTACAGTGGAGTATGAGGAGATCATCAGTCCCGGCGATGCCCCCGGCACGGTCATTTCGCAGGATGCAAAGCCGGAGACAAAGCTGAACCGGGATACGGTGATCCACCTGACAGTCTCGCTCGGACGGACAGACCTTGACCCGGATCAGACTGCCACTGTCGGCAATTATGTGGGTATGGATTTTGAGGAAGCGAAGGAACAGCTTTCCGATCTCTTTCTCTATGCCATGCAGACGGAAACCATCTATGATCCCGATGTACCGGCTGGCGTCATCATCTCACAGGATATTGACGAAGGGGAGGAAGTACCGCAGGGAACGATCATCAATATGACTGTCAGCAAGGGCGTGCAGACCACACGAGTACCGGGTGTTCTGCTGATGAATGCGAATGCAGCAAGGGAGCTGCTTGAATCGGCTGGGCTGATCTGCATGGTGTGCTATGTATCGGACAGTCATGTCATGGACTGTGTGCTGACGCAGAGTGTCAAGGAAGGGACACTTGTGCCGGTGCGTTCAGAGGTTTGGCTGACAGCAAGCGTAGGAACAGAGAGCCATGTGGCAAGCACAGGCGGATGGACCGGGGGCGAACTGCCCACCTTCGGAGAGGAAGAAACGACAGAGCCGGAACAGGAAACAGAACCTGAACCTGAACAGACATACCCTCCTGCCACAGAGCCTCCTGCTGAGCCGGAACCGCAGCCGACAGAACCATATGTACCGCCTGCTACAGAGGCACCGCCTGTTGCAGAGCCGCCTGTACCGGAACCGCCGCAGGGTGATCTGACACCGCCGCCGATGCCGGTCGGATAAAAGGAGCGCATGATGCTGTTTCATACCAATAAAGTACATTTTCATGAAGTGTTGGAAGAAAGCCGGAATAAGCCGGTACTGCTGGAATTTTACGCAGGATGGTGCGCACCTTGCCGGGCACTTGCGCCGGCACTGGATGCATTGAGTGATCGTTATGCAGAGGTGCTTTCTGCCTATGCGGTCAATACCGATACCGATGCGGAAATTGCAGAGCAGTATGCCGTGGACAAACTCCCCGTGATACTGATGCTGTACCGGGGGACGGAGCAGCGTTGGGAAGGTGAGATCAGGATAGAGGACATTGCAGCTGCAGTTGCAGCGTTAAAGATGGAGAAAGACAGCGATCGGCAATGCTGATCGTGGGCATGCCTGACACCATGATACAAAAATAAAAAAAGAGCGGCAGAAATACGCACTCTGCCGCTTTTATCATTGCACTTTGCATCTGTTATACCAACACGCCGTCAAAGACAGTTTCTATGTACTTTCCCGAACCTTCCGGCGTAAATACCCACTTGTCAATATGATTTTCATGATAGAAGTAATGAAGGGGGGCAGCCTTGGTACTCTGCTCACAGACATCCACAAGGATGAGCTTGACTTTGAGCTTTTCGGGAATCAGTGCCTTGATGTAGACGCTGCACCGCTGACCGATCTCCACAGGCTGCCGCAGCTCGGCAAGACCAGCAAGATTCGGCATCAGCTCAATAAAGACGCCGTACTTTTCCACTGAACGGACAACGCCGGTCGTTGTCTCTCCGACATGAAAGAGTGCCGCATTCTCTTCCCACGTACCGAGCAGCTCCTTGTGGGACAGGCAGATGCGCTTTCCCTGCACGCCCCTGATGATGACCCGGATGCACTGCCCGACAGTAAACCGGTCGGAAGGATGGGCAATGCGTGATACCGAGATGGCATCAATGGGTATCATGGAAGCAATGCCGCACCCGATGTCCACAAATGCACCGAACGGTTCAAGATGTGTCACCCTTGCCTCAATGATATCGCCGGGGATGAGGGCAGCAAGAAACTGGCTCTGACACTGCTCCTGTACTGCTCTTCTGGACAGGATCGCCAGAGCATTGCCGTCTTCATCAGTCTCGATGCGCAGGACGATAAAACAGACAGGCTTCCCGACTCTTGCGATGAGAGCAATGTCCCGTAGCTCTCCCTCTGCGATCCCGATCGCTCCCTCCTCACGGGGGATCATGCCTTTCATGCAGGGCAGTTCCACCCACAGATTATGGCTGCTGTCGCACATGCTGACTCTTGCTTCGAGGATCTTACCGGTGATCTGTGCCTGTGCGAGAGTCTGCGGCGAGGAGATGGCAGACTGGTTTTCCGGTGTATCCAGAAGAGCGCCTTCAGGACGGAAAATATGAGTATACATGCTTTCGACCTCCGATTTATTATTTCAGGAATAGTCCCAATACATCTTATGCATTGACAGTTCCTGTTAGAACCGGGATTTTTTACATCAACCTTATTACTTTTATGCTATCACATTTTCAGGGATTTGTCAAGTGCTTTTTAAGTCATTTTTTATAATTTTTAGACAGATATTGTCTAACAACTGTTGTTTTTATACAATCTGCACAGAAAGCTTCCGTGATTTATGTCAACCTCATACGGACAGCACCCATGGATTGCATGATGGCAGACACATTGCCGGAATACAGTGCATCACAGATGACAAGAAGCTCTGTTGACTTCCGGCGCATGGGTTCGGGGACAGTGTCCTTGCTGATGTCGGAATACATCACATCTGTGGCGTAGTTCATCATCCGCAGATTGGCTGGCAGCATGGTAAAGCGTTCTCTGCCCCTTGCCGCCGGGACGGCATGACCGAGCGGATGCACTGTGATGCGCCGTATCCCTCTGACATTGCGCCGGATACGTCCGGCAGCAAGCTCTGCCATCTCCTCAGATTCAAATTCACCATGCACTCTGCAAAGTTCCATAGAATTTCATCCTTTCTTTCCGGCAGTTCCTGCCGTCACCTTGAATAGGTTATGGGGTATTTTTTTATGATTATTCAACAAAAACAAAGAAATATACAGGGAAGATGTTGCCTTTTCAGAAAAAATGCGGTATAATAAATAAGGTTATGCATTCTGATGCCTGACAAAGGGGGCAGTGTATATGGATGTCAGAGTAAATGATTTGCTGCAAATGAAGAAACAGCATCCCTGCGGCGCAAAGGAAATGCTTGTCCTGCGCACCGGGATGGACTTTCGTCTGCGATGTACAGGCTGCGGCAGGGAATTTATGATACCAAGACTGAAAATCGAGAAAAATATCAAGAAGATCACACATCAGGATGGTGAATGAGTATGTATGAAAAGCTCCTTGCGATGGCAGAGCATTATGAGGAGATCAATCAGCATCTGTCTGACCCGGACATCATCAGCGACCGGGAACAGTATGCTGCGCTTATGAAGGAGCATAAGAACCTGACTCCGATCATTGACGTGTTCCGGCGGTATCAGGCGGCAAAGGCAAGCTGTGAGGAAGCAAGGGAGCTGCTTGATGCCGGCGAGCAGGATGCTGAGCTGAAGGAAATGGCACAGCAGCAGATGGAGGAAGAAAAAGGGAACATGGAGGAGCTGGAGCAGGAGCTTCGCATTTTACTGCTCCCCAAAGACCCCAACGATGAGAAGAATGTCATCGTCGAAATACGCAGCGGTGCAGGCGGTGAGGAGGCATCACTCTTTGCCAATTCCCTGTACCGGATGTACAGCATGTACGCTGAGGCGCATCATTGGAAACAGGAGGTCATGAACGCAAATCCCACGGAATTGGGCGGCTTCAAGGAAATCAGCTTTTCCATCGAGGGCGAAGGTGCGTATTCCCGTCTGAAATATGAAAGCGGTGTGCATCGGGTGCAGCGAGTCCCGGAGACGGAATCACAGGGCAGGATACACACCTCCACTGTGACCGTTGCAGTACTGCCGGAAGCGGATGAAGTGGAACTGGAGATCAATCCGACCGACCTGAAAATTGATGTGTTCCGTTCAAGCGGCGCAGGCGGTCAGCATATCAACAAGACGGAATCTGCCGTTCGCATCACCTATCTGCCAACAGGACTGGTGGTGGAATGTCAGGATGAACGCAGTCAGCATAAGAATAAGGACAAGGCAATGAAGGTACTCCGTGCAAGGCTGTTTGAAGCAAAATTGCAGGAGCAGAATGATCAGATCGCCTCTGAACGCCGGATGCAGGTTGGGACGGGAGATCGCTCCGAACGCATCCGCACGTATAATTTTCCACAGGGACGCATGACAGACCATCGCATCGGACTGACGCTGTACCGTCTGGAAGCGATCATGAACGGTGATCTGGATGAGGTGTTCGATGCACTCGGCTCGGCAGATCAGGCAGCAAGACTGGCAGGGCAGCAGACATGAGAACAAAACTGTTACACGATACGGAGGAAGATATCGCTCTTGCCGCTGCACTGCTGCAAAAGGGTGAGATCGTAGCGTTTCCGACGGAGACAGTCTATGGACTTGGTGCGGATGCCAGACAGGAGGATGCTGTGCATGCCATCTTTGCCGCAAAGGGCAGACCGGCAGACAATCCGCTGATCGTGCATATCGCATCTGCCGACATGTTGCCGGAGATCGCAGCGGATGTGCCGGAAATCGCATGGAAACTGGCACAGGTTTTCTTTCCGGGACCGCTGACAATGGTACTCCCGAAGCGTCCGGACATCCCCTATGTGACTTCCGGCGGACTGGATACGGTCGGCATCCGGATGCCGTCCCATCCGACAGCAAATGCCCTGCTGAAGGCGGCAGGCTGTCCGGTGGCAGCTCCCTCTGCCAACCGTTCCGGCAGACCCAGCCCCACGACAGCTGCCCATGTCATGGCGGATATGGACGGCAGGATCGCTGCCGTACTTGATGGCGGTGCTTGTGAGGGGGGCGTGGAATCGACAGTGATCTGTTTTGACGACCCGGAAACCATTCATATTCTCCGTCCCGGACTTGTTTCGGCAGAAATGCTTGCCCCCTATGCCGGGAAGGTCTATGTGGACAGGGCAGTCTATTCGCAGCTCTCTCCGGAGGCAAAGGTCGCTTCGCCCGGCATGAAGTACCGCCACTATGCCCCGCATGCAAAGATCCTTCCTGTCGATGCGCCTGATTTTGCATCATTTTCGGCATGGGTCACAACACATGCACAGACAGGGGACTATGTGCTGTTGTTCGACAGCGACCCGGTGATAGAGAACATCCCCACCATGCGCTATGGTGATGACGGCAGGACGCAGGCACATCTGTTGTTCCGGCGGTTCCGGGAGCTTGACGAAGCCGGAGCGCATACGGTCTATGTCCGTATGCCGGAGCAGACAGGCACTTCCCTGTCGGTCTACAACCGGCTGATGAGGGCAGCAGGATTTGAGGTGATCACGCTATGAGCAGCCGAACGATGATCGTCGGACTGACCGGACAGACAGGTGCAGGAAAGAGTACGGTATCGAAGATATTTGTCAGAAAGGGATTTGAACTGATCGATGCGGACCGTGTTTCCCGGGAGGTAGCTGCGTTGGGCAAACCATGTCTGGAGGAGCTGTTTGCTTTTTTCGGGCACACCATCCGCAATCCTGACGGCACGCTGAACCGCCGGATGCTTGCGAAACTGGTCTTTACAGATCAGAAAAAGCTGGAAAAGCTGAACAGCATCTGTCATCCTTATATCATGGAGGAGATCCAGTCACGCATTGCTCATTATGCGGAGAGCGGGAAGCATCTGGTTTTACTGGATGCGCCGACTCTGTTTGAAAGCGGAGCATCGGATCTCTGCGATGTGATCGTATCCGTGCTGGCAGAACCGGAGCGGCGGTGTCAGCGCATCATGGAGCGTGACGGACTGACAGTGGAGGCTGCACATGAACGGATGAATGCGCAGCATGATGAGGACTTTTTTATCAGCCACTCCGATTTTTTGATCCGGAATAACGCCGATCTTGCACAGCTCTCCTCTCTGGCAGAGGAGATCGCAGATAAGATCGGGGCATTGTATGAGAATTGATCTGTATGAATTATGAGAAAGGTGGAATTATCATGGCAGAAGAAACCAACAAGGTGCAGGAATGGAAAGAGAAACTCTTTCTCCAGAGAAAACATGCCGGTATCCGCATGACAGAGGATGCGCTCAAAGCTTGTGATGCATTCTGTGAGGAGTACAAGGCATTCATGAATGCATGCAAGACTGAGCGTGAAGCAGCAGCGTTTTTTGAAAGAAATCTGACGGCACAGGGCTATGTGCCGTTCACTCCCGGCATGAAACTGCATGCAGGCGACAAGGTGTATCTCAACAACCGTGGGAAGGCGATCATCCTTGCGACCATCGGAACAGCACCCCTGACAGAGGGAGTACGGCTGTGTGCGGCACATATTGATTCGCCCCGTCTTGACCTGAAACAGCATCCGCTGTATGAGCAGGAGGAAATCGGCTATTTCAAGACGCATTATTATGGCGGTATCAAGAAATACCAATGGACAGCAATACCGCTCTCACTGCACGGTGTTATCATCCGCAGAGACGGCACAAAGGCAGAAGTCTGCATTGGTGAGGATGAAAGCGACCCGGTGTTCTATATCACCGACCTGCTGCCGCATCTTGCCAATGACCAGATGAACCGCAAACTGGCACAGGGGATCAAGGGCGAGGAGCTGAACATTGTCATCGGTTCGATGCCGTTCCGGGACGATAAAGGGAGCGAGCTTGTCAAGCTTGGTCTGATGCAGCTTCTGTATGAGAAGTACGGCATCACTGAGGGGGACTTTCTCTCCGCTGAGCTGGAAGCCGTTCCGGCATTCAGGGCGCAGGATGTGGGCTTTGACAGGAGCATGATCGGAGCGTATGGACATGATGACAGAGTGTGTGCATATCCGGCATTTGCAGCGGCACTGGCGACTCCTGCACCGGTGCATACGAGCGTTGTCATTCTGACTGACAAAGAGGAGACCGGCAGTGACGGCAACACAGGCTTGCAGTCATCCTATCTGAAATTCTTCCTGATGGATCTGGGAGATTGTTTCGGGCTGAACGGCAGAGCAGTGATGAGCGCATCGAAGTGTCTGTCAGCGGATGTGAATGCTGCATTTGACCCGACTTTCCCCGAAGTGACGGAAAAGAATAACTGCGCCTTCTTCAATCACGGTGTCTGCGTGACAAAATTCACAGGTGCAAGGGGCAAATCAGGCACATCGGATGCATCTGCGGAATATGTCGGAGAGATCCGCCGCATGCTGGACGATGCGGATGTGATCTGGCAGACCGGAGAGCTTGGCAAAGTGGACATGGGCGGCGGCGGCACAGTCGCAGCTTATATTGCAAACCTTGATATTGACACCATTGACATTGGTGTACCGGTACTTTCGATGCATGCGCCCTATGAGCTGGTCGCTAAGACGGATGTCTATGCGGCATATCAGGCATTCAGGGCATTTCTGGCATCCTGAGGAGGAAAGCCATGAATGCAGAGTATAGGTATGGAAATTACAACCTGTATGCCTACAATGACAAATTTGAATGCGTGCAGGACTGGAGCTTTGAGGATGTTACCATAGAGTCAAAGCAGAGCACCATTCTGATCATGGATCGCACAGGCAAGGTCATTTACATGATTTCCACCAACCGCTGTACAGTCGTGATCATGGAGGATGATGAAGGATGAAGCTGATCTCGTGGAATGTGAACGGTTTCCGGGCATGTCTGACGAAGGGATTCGAGGAGCAGTTCCGGAAATTTGATGCGGATATTTTCTGCATTCAGGAAACAAAGATGCAGCCCGAACAGGTGACGACAGAATTTGCCGGATGGACGCAGTATTTTAACAGTGCGGTAAAAAAAGGATACTCCGGCACGGCGATTTTCACAAAGGAAGTGCCGCTGTCTGTGACCTTCAATTTTGAGGGACATACCGACGAGGGGCGTGCGATCATTGCAGAGTATGAGAAATTCCGGATGGTGGATATCTATGTTCCCAATGCACAGCGTGGTCTGACAAGAATTGACTACCGGATGCAGTGGGAGGATGATCTGCGTGCGTTCCTGACGGAGCTGGACAAGGACAAACCCATTATCCTGTGCGGCGATCTGAACGTTGCCCACAAGGAGATCGACCTGAAAAACGCAAAGGCAAATGTCGGAAATGCCGGCTTTTCCGATCAGGAGAGGGGCAAGTTCGGAGAGCTGCTGAAGGCAGGCTTTACGGACACATTCCGTTATCTGCATCCTGAGCAGAAGGATGCCTATTCATGGTGGTCATACATGGGGCATGCAAGGGAGAAGAATGTGGGATGGCGGATCGATTATTTTCTGGTGTCGAACCGCATTGCTGACCGCATCACAAAGGCAGAGATCTATCCGGAAGTTATGGGGAGCGACCATTGTCCGGTGGGACTGGAAATTGATATCTGACGGAGATTTCAGGGGGAAAGTATGGCACTGGTAAACAAACATGCCGATTTTACGCCGTTTGACATGGCGGAAAAGCCTGTCAGACAGCATCCCTTGCTGATGCCGCTGTTATGGGGGGCATCATGGGTGATGACGGCAAGATTCGGGCTGCATATCAGGAAAATCCGCATGAAGGGGTTGAAACCGCCCTTTCTGGTGCTGGCAACGCATCAGGGATTTTCGGATTATTTCATTGCACCGAGGGCATTGTTTCCGTACCGGGCGAATTATGTGTCCGATATGGAGGGCTTTGCAGGCTACGGCAAATGGTTCTACAGACATGGAGGATGCATCGGGAAACGGCGGTATACGCCGGATATCTCCGTGATGAACAACATCCGCTATGCGCTCTTTACACTTCATCAGCCCGTTGTACTCTTTCCGGAATCCCGTCACTGCGATGCCGGAGTGACATCCACGCTGCCGGAGAATCTGGGACGGCTGGTAAAGGTACTCGGTGTGCCGCTGGTGATACTGTCGGCACATGGGAGCTATCTTGCCAATCCCTTCTGGGATGAAGGGCATACCCGGAGATCACGCATGGCAGCAACATTGGAGCTGCTCTATACACAGGAGGAGCTACAGGCAATACCGGCGGATGTGCTGCAAAAGAACATTGTACAGCATCTGCAATATGATGAGTACGCATGGCAGGCAGAGCAGCATCTTCTCATATCCTCCCCCGATCGGGCACAGGGGCTGCATCTGCCGCTGTACCAATGTATCCGGTGCGGCAAAGAAGGGCAGATGGCAAGCGGCGGAAGCCGCTTGTTTTGTAAGTCATGCGGCACGGCATGGGAACTGCTGCCGGACGGTGATCTGAAAGCGGAGGAAGGCATATTGCAGCGCATCCCTGACTGGTACAGATGGGAACGGCAGCAGACACAGGCAGAATGCAAGGCAGGGAGGTATCATTTACAGGTACATGTCCGCATTGAGGCTCTGCCGAATGAGAAGGGATTTATCCCATTGGGGAAAGGAACGCTGGTGCATGATGCCGGGGGCTTTACCCTTATGCCGGACAATGTGCCGGAAGGCATCCGTGACCGCTTTCCGCTGCATCTGCCGTCACGTCAGCTTACATCGGTGCAGACGGAGTATGATTACCGTGGACGTGGTAAATGTCTGGTGCTTTCTACACCATTCTGCTGCTATTATGTATACTCTGACGACCCTGCATTTCTGGTGACGAAGGCGGAGTTTGCTGCCGAGTATTTTTATGCCGATATTTCGCCAAATGTCTGATTTTTGTGTGAAATCACCACAATTTTGCCGGAAAACTGTATAAAGTGCTGAAATTTTCAAAGCTGCTATTTTGCTATTGCAGAAAAAAAGAAAATGGTGTACAATATTATTACAGGGTGCTAAAGCCGATGCCGCCGATGCGGTTGGCTTTCATTTTTCTTGCCATACTGTACAATTATATACAATTTTTGACGTTTGGCAAAAAGTAACAGATAGAGAATCTGCACCCGAAAAATGTAGAACAAGAGGCAGCAAAATGATTTTTTCGAGTCTGATATTTTTGTACCTTTTCTTGCCGCTCTGCATCCTCAGCTATTCGGCATGCAAAAGGATCAGGAGCAGGAATCTGGTGCTTGTCATCTTCTCCCTGCTCTTTTATGCGTGGGGAGAGCCGACAAGGATCCTGTACCTGTTGCTCAGCGTGGCAGTCAATTACTTATGCGGCATCGGTGCAGGTGCAGAACAGAAATCTGTGGTGCGGAAACTGTCACTGGGCGTGAGCCTTGTGTTCAACCTCTGCATGATCGGCGTGTTCAAGTATGCGGACTTCCTGATCAGTAACATCAACTTTATCTTCGGACAAGACATCCCCCTGACCGGCATCGTCCAGATGATCGGCATCAGTTTCTATACCTTTCAGGTCATGTCCTATGTGATCGACTGCTACTGGGAGACGGTCACACCGCAGCGTGATCCGTTGAAATTTCTGCTGTATGTGTCGCTGTTCCCGCAACTGATCGCCGGACCGATCGTCCGCTACAGCACCATTGCAGAGGAGATCGACGACCGCAGGACAACACTGGCAGATCTGAGCTATGGCTTTTCCCGATTCGTTGTGGGTCTGGCAAAGAAAGTCATACTGGCAGACAACCTGTTTCAGATCGTGGAGCAGTTTCTGGGCAACATCGACAGTCAGACGATACTCGGTACATGGTATGGTGTGATCTTGTATTCACTGTATGTCTACTTTGATTTTTCGGGGTATTCGGATATGGCGATCGCACTCGGACGCATTTTCGGATTTCACTTTGATGAAAACTTCCGGCATCCGTTCCTCTGCAAGGACATCACGGAATTCTGGCAGAGATGGCACATTTCGCTGGGCAGCTTTTTCCGTGACTATCTGCTGCCGCTGCCGGTATTCGGCATCCGGAACAAATACCTGAGTCTGGGGCTGGTGTGGCTGTGTACAGGTATCTGGCACGGCGCAAGCTGGAACTACATTCTCTGGGGGCTGTATTACGGCGCATTCATCCTGCTTGAAGCAAAGATAGGAAAAAAGAAAATGCGCAGCTTTCCCCTCTGGGCAAGACATATTTATAATAAACTCGTCATTATCATCGGGTTCGGCATTTTTTACTTTGAGGACTTCAAAAAATTGGGAATGTTCCTGCGCAATCTGACGATTTTCAACCCGAACGGCTTTTTCAGCTTTGCGGAACAGATGTCACTTTACAACAATCTGTTCCTCATCATTGCAGCGATCGCATGTTGTTTTCCGCTGTTGGAGCTGCCGAAAAAGCTTGCCGAAAAGCACGGAACTCTCAAAGCAGGCATTTCCGTTGCAGGGACTGTCGGCTGTGCAGTGCTGCTGCTGCTGAGCAGCCTGCTGCTGGTAGATGCGACAACGGTAGCGTTCCTGTACTATCGTTTTTAGGAGGTCATGCAGATGCAAGAACATGAGATCGATGTGACGCTCAAAGATGCAGAATCCGAAAAACGCCGTAAGGAAAACAAGCTGTTTAAGATCAATGTCCTGACGATCGGCATCCTGTTCTGTCTGCTGAGTCTGTTTCTGATTTTTGGAAAACGCCCCACCTATTCCGCAGAGGAAAAGCGTGATCTGGCGAAATGTCCGAAATTCACGATAGAAGCCTATCTGGACGGCAGCTTTACAGAGAATTTTGCTGCGTTTTTCAATGATTCTGTGCCGCTGCGCAGTGTGTTCAAGGGATGGATCTCGGATTTCCGGGGACATCTCGGCATCCCCTATGAGGACGGAACACTGATCGGCAATATCCCGACGATCGAAAGCAGCCGCCCCGCCAAACCGGAGGAAACAGAACCGCCGACAACAGATGCACCCGTTCCGGTCGTGAAGCCTTCTGAAGCGGAGATGCTGACAGAAGCGTCCACAGAAGAAACAATAGCTCCCACTGAAGCAGAGACAGAGGATGACTATGAGGATGCAGATGGGGAAATGACCAATAACATCCTTATTGTCAAGCACAGAGGAATCATGCTCTATGGCGGAAATTACGAGCAGGGAGAATCTTATGCCAGAACGCTGAATACCTATAAGGAAAAGCTTGGTCCGGATGTGAATGTCTATTCGATGGTCGCACCTACAGCAGTCTCCTTCTATCTGCCGAAGAAATTTCAGAATGCTTCTGCAAGTGAGAAGGATCACATTGACCATATCAACAGCTGTTTGTCTGGTGTGATACCTGTGGATGCTTACAGCTTGCTGGAGGAGCATAAGTCGGAAGCCATCTATTCCCGGACAGATCATCACTGGCAGCCGCTTGGTGCATACTACGCAGCACAGGCATTTGCGGAAGAAGCAGGTGTGCCGTTTGCACCGCTTTCGGACTATGAGACAGTTGTCCTCGAGGGTTATGTCGGTACGCTCTACGGCTACACCGGCAGTGCTGATATCAAGGATAACCCGGAGGATTTCATCTACTACAAACCCCAAAATTCCTACACGACCACTTACTATGACATTGATATGACCAATGAACGTGAGGGGGCACTGCTGCTGTCGTCATTGGATCATCTTGATGTTTCGGACTGGTATCTGGTGTTCATGGGCGGCGATGAGAGGGTGACGCATGTAGAGACAGACTGCAAGAATGGCAGGACACTCTGCATCATCAAGGATAGCTATGGCAATGCCCTCGTACCATGCCTGACCAATTCGTTTGAGGAGATCTGGGTGATCGACATGCGGTTCTTTACCCCGAACATCATTGACTTCATGCAGGAGAAGGGTGTGACAGATGTACTCTTTGCCATGAATACGTTCAGTGCAACAGGTACCAATTCTGATGATCTGCAAACGTTACTAAATCAATAAAGCAGGGGCAAGGGACAGTCGTCTCTTGCTCCTCTTCAAAGGAGAAAGGTCTATGCTGCAAGAACTTTGTTATCCGTTCGATGCTGATGCCATTATGCAGAAACGCCGCAGACTCCTGCGGCAGCTAAAGGAGCAGCAGGGCGGTGTGAATCTGCGCATTGCCGTGTTGGGCGGTTCCACAACAAGTGACATTGTGAAGATGCTGGAGCTGTTTCTGCGCAACCGTGGGATCGTACCGGAATTTTACGAGTCGGAGTATGCACAGTACTGGGAAGATGCCATGTTTGACAATCCAGAGCTTGCGGCATTTCATCCGGAGCTGATCTTCATCCACACTTCAAGCCGCAACATCCGGGAATTTCCGCAGGTAAGGGATTCTGCGGAGCTATGCGAACACAAGCTCCACCAGACCTATACGCATTTTGAGCAGATGTGGGAACACCTGAATGCCGTCTATGGCTGCCCTGTCATCCAGAATAATTTTGAGCTGCCCATGACGAGACTTCTTGGAAACCGGGAAGTCGGCTGTCCACAGGGAAGAATCGACTTCATCAGCCGGCTGAATGTTATGTTCTATGACTATGCCGCATCCCATAACAACTTCTACATCCATGATATCCAGTATCTGTCGGCATGCTATGGATTGGACAAGTGGCTGGATCCCACCTACTGGCATCTGTACAAATATGCCCTTGCAGTTCCGGCAATACCGGAATTTGCCTACAATCTGAGCAATATCATCTGTTCCCTCATGGGCAGAAACAAAAAGGTGCTTGCTCTTGATCTGGACAATACGCTCTGGGGCGGCGTGATCGGCGACGACGGACAGGCAGGCATCGAGATCGGACAAGAAACTTCCGTCGGACAGGCATATGCAGAATTGCAGGGCTATCTCAAAGCCCATGAGGACATTGGCGTGCTGCTGACAGTCTGCTCTAAAAATGACCCCGAAAATGCCATTTCCGGACTTAACCATCCCGACGGCATCCTGAAACCGGATGACTTCACCCTCATCAAGGCAAACTGGGAGCCAAAATCACAGAATCTTCTTGACAGTGCCAATGAGTTGAATCTGCTGCCGGAGAGTTTTGTGTTTGTGGATGATAACCCGGCAGAGCGTGCGATCGTGCAGGCGCAGCTGCCGGATACGGCAGTGGTGGCATTTTCTTCTGTAGAGGACTGCATTCTTGCGCTGGACAGGAGCGGTTATTTTGAGGTGACGACCCTGTCTGCCGATGATGCCAAGCGCAATGCCATGTACAAGGAAAATGCACAGCGTCAGGCAGCAGCACAGCAGTTTGCCAACTATGCGGACTTTCTGAAAAGTCTGGAGATGACAGCAGAGATACAGGATTTTGATGCCATCAGTCTGCCGAGGATCACACAGCTCACCAACAAGAGCAACCAGTTTAACCTTACGACCAAACGCTATACCCAGTCCGAAATGGAAGAAACTGCCGCAAGCAGTGAGTACATCCGGCTGTGCGGACGGCTGAAGGATAAGTTCGGGGACAACGGCATTGTGTCTGTTGTGATCGGCAGGAAAGAAGGAGACACACTGCACATGGAGCTATGGCTCATGAGCTGCCGGGTACTGAAACGGGACATGGAGCTTGCGATGCTCGATGAGTTGGTCAGAACCGCACGGGAGCAGAATATAAGCAGAATTTTCGGGTATTATTTCCCGACTCCGAAAAACGGCATGGTAAAAGATCTGTACGAGAGTTTCGGATTCACGAAGGTATCCGAAGATGCGGACGGGAACACCGTCTGGGAGCTGGCGGTCACAGACTATGTGCCGAAAAATCAAGTGATACGAATCAAGGAGGAGGCTATATTATGAACAGGGAACAGGTAATGGAAAGGCTGACGGAGATTTTCCGGGATGTGTTTGATGATGAAAGCATCGTACTCACAGTAAACACCAGTGCAAAGGATATTGAAGACTGGGACAGTCTTGAACATATCAACCTGATCGCAGCCGTGGAGAAGGCTTTCCGGATGCGTTTCACCATGAAAGAAGTCAGCGGCATGAAGAATGTCGGTGAAATGGCAGACATTGTCATGGCACGTGGTAAAGCGAACCGGTAAAGTGGTAGAAAATCAATAAGGAGTGAGTGAAGTGGAAAAAATTCCTTTTCTGACAAAAGCACAGGCGGAGGAGATCTGCAAAACCTATCCTACCCCCTTCCATATCTATGATGAGAAGCGCATCCGTGAGAATGCACGGCTCGTCCAGAAGGCATTTGCATGGAACAAAGGCTACAAGGAATACTTCGCTGTCAAGGCGACCCCCAATCCTTTTCTTCTGAAGATACTCAAAGAGGAAGGCTGCGGTGTGGACTGCTCATCTTACACGGAGCTGCAAATGAGTGATGCCTGCGGCTTTTCGGGGAGCGACATCATGTTTTCGTCCAATGTCACCCCTGCAAAGGATTATCAGCTTGCCTATGCACTCGGTGCGTACATCAACCTCGACGACATCACACATATTGATTATCTTGAACAGCTCACCGGTATCCCGGAGACGATTTCCTGCCGTTTCAATGCAGGCGGTAAGTTCACCATCTCCACACAGATCATGGACAGCCCTGAGGATGCGAAATATGGCTTCACACGAGAGCAGATGTTTGAAGGCTTCCGCATGCTCATGAAGAAGGGGGCAAAGCATTTTGGCATCCATGCTTTCCTTGCATCCAACACACTGACCAACGATTACTATCCCACCCTTGCACGGCAGATGTTTGAGCTTGCTGCCGCACTCAAACAGGAAACCGGCGCAGACATTCAGTTCATCAATCTTTCCGGCGGCGTAGGTGTGGCATATCGTCCGGAGGATACGCCCAATGACATCATGGCAATCGGTGAGGGGGTACACAAGGCATTTGATGAGATCCTTGTCCCTGCCGGACTGGGGCATGTGAAGATCTTCACGGAGATGGGGCGTTTCATGCTTGCTCCCTTCGGACAGCTTGTGACAAGGGTACTGCACAAGAAGCACATCTACAAAGAATATGTTGGTGTGGATGCCTGTGCTGCCAATCTCATGCGTCCGGCGATGTATGGAGCTTATCATCACATCACTGTACTGGGGAAGGAGCATGAACCATGTACTTACAAGTGTGATGTAACTGGCGGACTTTGTGAGAATAACGACAAATTCGCCATAGACCGTATGCTGCCCCCGACAGAGATCGGTGATCTGCTTGTCATCCATGATACCGGTGCGCATGGGTTCTCCATGGGCTACAACTATAACGGCAAACTTCGTTCAGCAGAGCTGCTGCTGTGTGAGGATGGCAGTGTGAAGCTGATTCGCCGTGCAGAGACTCCGGCAGACTACTTTGCTACATTTGATTTCTGCGATATCATGGACAAATATCTGAAATAATGCCTTATCATCCCACCCCGATGGGATGGCAGGAAAACATCGTTTGCGCAGCAGGCGTTCTCTAATGATCTGATGTCATCAGATCGTTAGGGATTGTATTATAATAGTCTGCAACAGAGGAAAGGAGATCTTTTGATATGATCGGAGCTTTATTAGGTGATATGATAGGCGCACCCTTTGAATTTGACAGGGGCAACAAAACAAAGGACTTTCAGCTTTTCAGCAAGTATTCCGAATTTACGGATGATTCAGTTATGGCAACTGCTGTTGCTGAGGCACTGCTTGACACCCTCGGACAGTCCGATAAAACAATCACTGCGGCACTGGTTGCTTCTATGCAAAAGTGGGGCAGGAAATATCCGAATGCCGGATATGGCGTGAAATTCAGCAAGTGGCTGCATGACAGAAAACCAAAGCCGTATGGCAGCTTCGGCAACGGCTCTGCAATGCGGGTATCTCCGGCAGGCTGGCTCTTTGACGATATTGAAACGACAAGGCACATGGCAGCACTTACCGCTTCGGTAACGCACAACCATCCGGAGGGCATCAAGGGCGCAGAGGCAGTCGCCAGCGCAATCTTTTTTGCCAGAAACGGCAGAAGCAAGGAAAATATCCGGAGCTACATTATCCATGAATTCGGTTACGACCTCTCACGCACCTGTGATGAGATCAGACCGGGATATCATCATGTAGAGAGTTGTCAGGAAACTGTACCGGAAGCGATCACTGCTTTTATGGAAGGGAAGGACTTTGAAGACGTAATTCGTACAGCAGTATCCCTCGGCGGAGACTGTGATACACTCACTTGCATTGCAGGCAGCATGGCAGAAGCCTTCTATGGTGTTCCCGATGATTTGTCCGCAGAATGCAGAAGGAGACTGCCGGAGGATATCATCGCCGTACTTGATCGTTTCAATAAGAAGAAAAAATCGGCTGTCTCACCGTCCCATGATGCATTTCCTGACGGAGCCGAGGAATACACAATACCGGATGTGCCGATCACGGAAGAATTGCTGTAAGACAGTACTTTCCTCAAGAAAGCAATTGCAATCTACAAAAATATCATCGCCAAGAAGGATTCAAGCATTGAGAGGAAGAACCCGAATCCATAAAGGCAAGGCAAAAAAAGAGCAATTCAACCGGTAGTTTTCCACGGATAGAATTGCTCTCAGCATAAAAGATACGATTTCATACAAATCCCTGACAATCTGATGTCTGCCAGATTGTCAGGGATTGTCTGATGCACAGGCTGCATGACGGATCATTGCTGTTCCTTGTAAGTTTTCAGTTCCCGTTTCTGCATTGTTATCTGCGAATCCTTCGGGAAATTCATAAGCTGGTTGTCATTGACATAGATCCATGTTTCTGTACCGCTTTCGGATTTGAGGGTGACACGATACTGCTTGTTATCGTCTCTGACGCTGACATCGGTGATCTCCACTACAGTATAAGTGACTTCCCTCTGCTGATCCATAGTATAGCCGACACCAACTCCTCCAAGTCCTACGGCAGCAAGCACGATCCCAAGTATCAGCATGCCAGTACCGCTGCGGTTGAACAGCAACAGCAAACCCAGCACAGCAACCAGTCCGCCTGCGATCATAATTCCGATTCCTAAACTCATAGCACATCATCTCCTTATTGTTAGTATAGCACATTCCCATTGAAAAAGCAACCCTTTATTCAAAAAAAATTCAAAAAAAATTTATGATTCACACACATTTTCTATTGCCCTATGGAAACAGGCGGATGGGATAACTTCTGCTGTGACTGCCTGCGGCAGCTCAATTCCGGCAGACTTCGCCTATCGGATGAAAGAGAGCGGTATGACCATACATTTCCATGCGCAAAATCCGGATTTCTGCATAGAATAACATCAGCAGAAGATCGTGCTTGCCGGAAAGGGGGTGACACGCCCCCGGGAGTGTCCGCAGACTTGCCCGCTTTCGCATTCGGAAAGCACCTGACGCTGCTTTCCGATAGAAGAGTCTCTGCCATCACAGCAGAGGCTCTTTTTGCAGCTCACCACAAACAAATGCTCTGCCCCATGCACCTTCCGGCATATGGGCAGAGCATCTCCCCTTATTCTTCTGTAAAGTCCTGCGTTTCGGTCACCGGAGCGGTATCCTCACGCAGATCCGCAGCCGGAGCAGCATCCGGCACAGTGTCCGTCTCCACAAGTTCTCCCTTCATGAGTGCTTCAAATTCATCTGCATCAATTTTCTCATGCTTGATCAGATACTGCGCCACCTGATGGAGCTGATCCATGTGTTCGGTCAGGATCTTCTCTGCCTTCTCATAGCCCTGTTCTACAAAATTGCGCACCTCTGCATCGATCTCAGCAGCTACCTTATCGGAATAATCCGGTGTACCGCCTAAATCCCTGCCAAGGAAAGGCTCATTATTGGAGTTGCCATAGACAACCGGACCAAGCTTGTCACTGAAGCCATAACGCTTTATCATCTTCTGTGCTGTAGAAGTGGCACGTTCGAGGTCATTGGAAGCACCGGTGGAAATATCATCCATGATGAGCTTTTCTGCCACACGTCCGCCAAGCAGCACGATGATCTCTTCATGCATCTCCATCATGCTGACATAGGACTTGTCATTCTCCGGCAAAGACAGCGTATAGCCACCTGCCATACCTCTCGGGATGATGGACACCTGATGCACCTTATCCTGATGCGGACAATAATAGGTGCAGACTGCATGACCTGCTTCATGGTAGGCAGTAAGTTTGATCTCACGTTCTGTCTTGACACGTGATTTCTTCTCCGGACCTGCCACCACCTTGATCGTCGCTTCCTCAATATCCTCATTGGTGATCGCCTTACGGTCAGCCCTTGCCGCAAGAAGTGCTGCTTCGTTGGCAAGGTTTTCGAGGTCAGCACCGGTAAAGCCGGCAGTTCCCTTTGCGATCGTCGCAAGATTGACATCGGGTGCAAGGGGCTTATTTCTGGTGTGGACTTTCAGAATATCCTCACGCCCCTTGATATCCGGATACCCCACAACGATCTGTCTGTCGAAACGTCCCGGACGCAGCAAAGCCGGATCAAGAATATCACGCCGGTTGGTCGCTGCAATGACAATGACGCTCTCATTGCCTGCAAAGCCGTCCATCTCCACAAGCAACTGGTTCAGGGTCTGCTCACGTTCGTCATGACCGCCGCCAAGACCTGCGCCACGGTGTCTGCCGACCGCATCAATTTCGTCAATGAAGATGATGGAAGGAGCATTGCGCTTTGCCGTCTCAAAGAGGTCACGCACACGGGATGCACCCACGCCGACGAACATCTCCACAAAATCCGAACCGGAGATCGGATAGAACGGTACACCCGCTTCACCTGCAACCGCCCTTGCAAGCAGGGTCTTACCGGTTCCGGGAGGACCTAACAGCAGCACACCCTTCGGGATACGTGCGCCGATCTCGGCATATTTCCGGGGATTTCTGAGATAATCCACGACCTCAGCCATCTCGAATTTTTCTTCCTCCGCACCGGCAACATCTGCAAAGCTTGCCTTCTTGTTGGAAGGCTGTGCCTTGATATTGGCTCTGCCGAAATTGTTATATCTTCCGCCGCCAGCCTGTCTCATCATGAAGATAAACAGCACAATGCCCATGATAAGGATGATAAGAGTCGGGATATAAGTGATGATCCACGAATTATCTGTGATCTTGTAATAATCCTGATCGAGCGGCTCTTTGGGATTCGCCTTGTTATAGTCATGGCGGTAGTTTTCCGTTTCATCCAGAAACTTGGCAACGTAGGGCACTTCATATTCCAGCTCCTCGCCGCCCTTGAGCTTCATTTTCAGCTCACCGGAACCGAGGTCAAGCGTATAGGCAGTCACTTCGAGATCATCAAAATGCTGCATGATCTCAGAATACGTGTACTCCGGTTCTTTCTGGTTAAGGCGGGGCAGCATGAAGGCTGCAAGGAAAATCAGGATCGCTGCAACCAACAGGTACGCAGTGATTCCTCTGTTTCTTCTTGGTGTCAAATCATCCACTCCTTTTCATGTATTACTTGCGGCAGAAACCGCTTTTTCTCTTCTGTACGGATAACCGCAGTTTATAGTATACTGTACCGATGTGACGTGTCAGCGGTATTCATGTGTTAAAATTGTGACAGACCCGGAGCAGAAGCATTGTCTGTGTCTGTTCCGTGACAGCCGCATGTGCTGCAGTCCCAAGCCCTTCGACCCAGAGCAGCCCCTGTGCATCCGAAAGGAAATGAAGTGTCTGCCGCCTTGCCGGTAAGCAGGAATCATTCAGCCATTTCTTGACGGAGACATGATGCTGCCGTCCATCTGTCCGTATCTTCAGTCCCGGCTTCCGTGCATGCAATACAGCATACCCTTTTATTGTATCATAATCGAGGACAGAATCTGTAAACTTTTTGTGAACATTTGAAAATTTCTCTGCATCCGAGCGCAAAATCAGCTCTGCCCTGACGAAATGCCCCGGAAAAATACTGTTTTCCCCGATTTTCAGCACAGTCTCCACTGCATTTATCTGCCGTTCCGCAAACAGATGTCCCCTGCTGAAACAGATCCAGATGCCGTTCAGCTCTGTTCTGCCGCCCTTCTGCATCAGGGAAAGGATCGCTGCCACCTGTGTAAAGCCGTCCGGAAGCCCCTGTTCCTGCAAGAACCGCCGCACACACCGCCGCTGTAATGCCGGATGCAGCAAAGTCAGACCCCGGAGCGAACCGTCCGGCTGCCTTGCCTGTTCATATGCCGCATCTGCCTGTGCTGCAAGATAATCCTCTTCATCCCGGAGCAGTGCAGCCGTTTCACAAGCCGTCCTGTCAAGGGCAGGATTGACATCCCGAAGCATGGGGACAACATATTGCCGCAGATAGCTGCGTGTGTATTCCGGCGAAAAGTTGGTGGAATCGGTCACGCAGGGAATTTCCTTTCCGAGAAGAAACTGTTCGATCTCCCCCCGTGTGACGGTAAGGAGCGGACGCAGGTAACGGTCACGCACAGGAGGGATGCCGCCAAGACCTTTCAGACCCGAACCCCTTGTAAGCCGGAACAGCATCGTCTCAAAATTATCCGATGCCGTATGTGCCGTCGCAACAAAGCCATCCGCACATTCCGAAAATGCCTTGTACCGGCATACTCTTGCTGCCTCCTCGACCGAACCGCCATGCTCCCTGCGGTATCCTGCCACATCCACCGGAACGACCGTCAGCTCCACATGCCACTCCGCCGCAAGTTTCCGGCAGAATTGCTCATCCCGTATGCTCTCCTCCCCACGCAGTCCATGCTGTACATGAAGTGCCCTGATCGTCAGACCGCATTCCTCACGCAGCGCAAGCAGACAGTACAGCAGGCATACGCTGTCTGCCCCACCCGAAAGTGCTGCTGTGATGACAGTATCCCGGATGCGCTCCTGCATCAGGAACGTCCTGACTGCCTGTATGGGGTCACGGTGCAGGTACTGCATCAGAAGTCTCCATCGTGGTGAAACGTGTATACTGCCCATCCCAGATGAGCTTGATCGTGCCTGTCTCACCATGCCGGTTTTTCGCCACGATGCATTCTGCCACATTCTGCTGCTGGGAGTCCTTGTTGTAGTAGGCATCCCGATAGAGGAACATGACAATGTCCGCATCCTGCTCGATCGAACCGGAATCACGCAGATCCGAAAGCATCGGACGCTTATCCGTCCGGCTCTCCGGTCCACGGCTGAGCTGCGACAGCAGGATGACCGGCACATCAAGTTCTTTTGCCATGATCTTGAGCTGTCTTGTGATCTCGCCGACGATCTGCACCCGGTTTTCCGTGCGCAGGGTGGTCTGGATAAGACCGAGATAGTCAATGACGACCAGTCCGAGATTCTTCATCCGGCGCAGCTTTGCTTTGATCTGCTGCACGGTGATGCTTGCTGTGTCATCAATATAGATCGGCAGATCGCTGAGGTAGCATGCCCCTGCGGCAAGCCGCACCCATTCATCGCCGTTTAGTCTGCCGTTGCGCAGCTTGAAGGAATCCACCTGTGATGCCGATGACAGCAGACGGGAGGCAAGCTGCTCCCGTGGCATCTCCAGCGAGAAGATACACACTGCCTTGTCCGCATTATTTTTTGCAACATTCTGTGCAATATTCAAGGCAAAGGCTGTCTTTCCCATTGCAGGTCTTGCTGCGATCAGAATGAGATCGGAGCGGTTCAGTCCGGAGATCATGGAGTCCAGATAGGAAAATCCGGAGCGGATGCCAAGGTATTTCTCCCTGTCCGGCGATGCAAGCTGTCCGACATGGACATAGGTGTCCGAAACCGCTTCACGCAGCGGAACCAGTCCCGTCACATCACGCCCCTGCCGGATGTCATAGATGCGCTGCTCTGCGGCATCGAGCAGAAGCTGTGCATCGGACTCACCGCTCTGGATATCGGTCAGGATACTCTTTGCCGTCTCTGCAAGAGAACGGATGTAATATTTGTTGACGATGATCTGGCAGTATTTACTGATGCCTGAAACTGCCGGCACGGTATTGACAAGGTTGGCAAGGTAATTTCTGCCTTCCTGTGCCGTTTCAAAGATATGCATGGAAAGTGCTTCATCAAGGACAGTCACCACATCGGCTTTTTCACCGCTTGTGAACATCTGCACCATGATGACGAACAGATTTCTGTGCTGTTCAATGTAGAAGCATTCCGGCTTGACCTGTTCAAGCACCGTACTGAGTACCTCCGGATCGATAAGGATAGCACCAAGCACAGCCTGTTCGGTTTCAAGACTGTAAGGCATATCACTGGCATTTAGCTCTGGCATGACAAACCTCCGTTCAGAAAAACTGTGATACCTCCCGTACAGCAGACACTGTAAGGTTCATGCCGACGGCATGGAGAGGGACAGTACAGACATGCCAAAAACAGCCCGTCGGACTGCTTTTGACACAATATGTTCAGGCTTCAGTGACCTCTACCGTAACCGTAGCTGCGATGCCCGTATAGAGCCGCAGCTCTGCGGAAAAAGTACCGAATGCCTTGATTTCCGATTTGAGTGTGATCTTCTTTTTGTCGATCGGGCAGTCATACTGTTCACTGATCGCCTGTGCGACCTGACCGGAAGTGACAGAACCGAACAGTCTGCCGCCCGTACCAGCTTTGGCTTTGATGGTGACAGTCTTGCCGTCAAGCTTTTCTCTGGCAGCCTGTGCAGCTGCCTTCTCGGTGTCGATCTTATGCTGTGCGGATGCCTGCTGTCCCTTGAGATGGTTGATATTCTCCGGTGTTGCCTCAACAGCAAGCCCCTTTTTCAGGAGCATGTTGCGAGCGTAGCCATCGGAGACTTCCTTCATTTCTCCCTTTTTGCCGGAGCCCTTGACATCCTGTGTAAAAATGACTTTCATCCCGGTTTCTCCTTTCCTTGTACCGTTCCCTGATGGATCTGCTATCTGCCAGATCATCAGGGTCTTATGTTGACAATTCCGACAGCACATTCAGCAATCTGTTCTTTGCTTCGATCACCGTGCTGTTCGGTATCTGGGTGGCAGCCATGGACTGGTGTCCGCCGCCGCCGAGCTGTTCCATGATGACCTGTACATTGACCGTGCCGAAGGAACGTGCAGATATGTTCACGACCTTATTCACGCTGTAAATGACGTACGCTGCCGAAATGCCGGAGATACTCAGCAGCTCATCCGCTGCCTGCGGAGCGACCAGACGGATATCCGGTGTGTCCGGCGGCACGACGGCAACAGCATGGCAGCCATGAAACTCCGCAGAACCGACAATATCCGTCCTGCTGCGGTAGGCTTCGATCGTGCCGGAAAAGAGGTTTTTCACCCTGACGGTATCTGCCCCGATCTTCCGCAGATATGCCGCTGCCTCAAATGTCCGCACGCCCGTGCGCATCACAAAATTCTTGGTATCAAGCGTGATGCCGGCAAGCAGACAGTCCGCATAGACCGAATCCACTGTTTCATTCAGCTTAAAATACTGAATCAGCTCTGTGATCATCTCACAGGCAGAAGAAGCATATGGTTCATGGTGGAACACCACGGCATTATCGACAAAATTAACGGTTTTCCGATGATGGTCGATCACGACCAGACGCTTTGCTGCCTTATACAGCTCCATGCTTTCGAGGATATCCTTGTTGTGGGTATCCACGATGATCAGGAGGGTGTCATTGGTGAGGGAGTCAAGTGCCTCCTCCGGTGTCAGGAACAGATCCGACCCGACCTCAAAATCCACAAGGTCAATGAGCTGTCCTGACAGATTCTTCTGCGGATCGACCACGACATACACCGGCACGTCCATCATACGGATCGCTCCGGCAAGTCCGCAGCATCCGCCCACGGAATCAAGATCGCCGAACCTGTGCCCCATAAGATAGACCTGACGGCTGTCCTGTATCAGCTCCTGAATCGCTCCGGCAACAATACGGGTCTTGGCACGGGATTTCTTTTCGATGCCCTTCGAGACACCGCCGAAGAACCGGAAGCCGTTTTCAGTCTTGACGGCAGCCTGATCGCCGCCTCTGCCGAGTGCCATGTCCAGCGACTGCGCCGCATAGGCATCGCTCTCCTGCAAGCTTGCAGCCCCATGCCCCACGCCAATGGAAAATGTCACACAGTTGCGCTCGTTGACATGGATGTTCCGTGCATCGTCAAGGAGCTTGAACTTTCCGGCGATGAGCTGCTGCACATATTGTTCCTCGATGACAGCAATGAACCTGTCATTTTTGAGCCGCCGCAGAATACCGTTTGTCTGGGAGATGAAGTCCTCCATGAGCTTTTCGATGGCAACGCCTGCCTGCAAACGTTCGCTTTCCTTGGCGGTCTGGATGAGATCCTCATAATTGTCCACAACGATCAGCATCACGCAGGGACGGGTGTTTTCATACTCCTGCCGCAAATTCTCCTGTTCGGTCACATCCGTCCAGAGAAATGCTGCAAGCTTGTTTTCCCCTTCTTCATAGGGCAGAGCATGGACACGGTAAGTGTGCTGCTGCCAGCTCACTTCCTGCTCGGCTGCGGTGGGATTGAACAGGATCAGGTCATAGAGATTCCTGCCGAACATATCCGCACCTTCCATGATCTCCGAACGGAAATGCTCATTGCACTGCACCACAATGCCCATGTCATTCAGGACACAGAACCCCATCGGCAGATGCCGGATGGCAGAACGTTCCGTATGGGCACAGTCCTCGTCCAGTTTTGCCACAAAGCGGATCTGGTTGCTCCTTGCATACAGCAGCATGATCGCCGACACAATGGCGATCAGTGCCTCCGGGATGCAGTAGACGAACCCGAACGGATCGCCTCGCCAGAACAGGACGGCTGACGGCAGGATCGCTGCTGCAAGCATCAGAACCGTAAGGATCCAGATCACAATATGCAGTTTTGGTTTCACCCCGTCACCTTCCTTCCGCAGTTTTCCTCAGGTCATACCTCCATGATGATCGGCAGGATCATCGGGCTGCGCTTGGTTTTCTCAAAGATGAAATCCGACAGCGTATCCCGGAGTTTTCCCTTCAGGGACGTCCATTCCTTCAGCTCATAGACAGAGCATTCCGAAAGGGCATGGCTCATCAGCTGCTTTGCCTGTACGATCAGCTCCTCTGCCTCACGGACATAGCAGAAGCCTCTCGAAATAATATCCGGTCCTGCGACCACATCGCCGGATGCCTTATTGATGCCGACCACGACAATGATAAGCCCGTCCTCGGACAGATGTTTTCTGTCACGCAGCACGATCGACCCTACATCGCCCACGCCAAGCCCATCCACCAGCACTCTGCCGGACGGTGCCTGCGCAACGACATCAAGCTTTGTGCCGTCTGTCTCAATGACATTGCCGATGGAGGCAAGCAAAATATTCGCCTTCGGGATGCCCATTTCAATGGCAAGTCCCCGGTTCTTGACGAGATGCTTGTATTCGCCGTGTACGGGGATGAAATACTTCGGGCGTGTAAGGGCAAGCATGAGTTTCAGCTCTTCCTGACATGCATGTCCGGAGACATGCACCTCATACATGCTCTCATAGATGACCTCCGCACCGGATTTGAGCAGCTCATTGACGACCTTCGTCACATGCTTTTCATTACCGGGGATGGGAGTAGCCGAAATGATGATAAAATCAAGTGGCGTGATGTTGACCTTCTTGTGGTCATGCATTGCCATCCGGGTAAGTGCGGACATGGGTTCGCCCTGACTGCCGGTGGTGATGAGTACCATCTGTTCAGGCGGATACTGATTCATGTTTTCGATGTCGATGATGGTATTCTTCGGCACATCAAGATACCCAAGCTCCAGAGCCGTTGCGATGACATTGATCATGCTCCGTCCGAGGACAGCGACTTTTCTGCCGGTCTTGGAAGCCATATTGATGATCTGCTGTACTCTGTGGATGTTGGACGAGAATGTTGCAATGATGATGCGGCGGTTTCCTGCCTTGGCAAAAAGCCGTTCAAAGGAATCTCCGACTTTGCGTTCGGACTGTGTATAGCCGGGGCGTTCGGCATTGGTGGAATCCGCCATCAGCGCAAGCACACCCTTGCTTCCCAGTTCACCGAACCGGGCAAGGTCGATCGGACCGCCGTCGATCGGAGAGAAGTCCACCTTGAAGTCGCCCGTATGCACCAACACGCCGGCAGGCGTATGGATCGCCATACCCATCGCACCGGGGATGGAGTGGTTGACCTTGATAAACTCCACTGCCATGCAGCCCATGCGCACGGTTTTCCGGGATTCCACAACATTGAGAGCAACTTTGTTGAGAAGTCCCTGTTCTTCAAGCTTGTGTTTGATGAGTCCGATGGTCATGCCTGAACCGTAGACGGGGGCATTGACCTTTTTCAGGAGATAGGCAAGTCCGCCGATATGATCCTCATGTCCGTGGGTGATAACGATGCCCCGGAGCTTATCCTTATTGCGCTCCACATAGGTGAAGTCCGGAATGACGATGTCCACGCCCGGCATCTCCGCATCCGGAAAGGCAAGACCGCAGTCAAGGATGAACATATCATTGCTGCATTCAAACACAGTCATATTCTTGCCGATCTCATTCAGTCCGCCGAGCGGAATGATCCTGACAGGAGTGCGCCGCTGTTCACGGACAGATCTGTTTTTGTTCTGCGGTGCAGGCTCCTGATGCGGCGGACGATGCGGTGCATTGGCAGTCTGCTGTTTTTTCGGACGCTGTACGACATAGCGTTTTCTGCCCCCTGTCTGTGCGGCAGGGCGGCTTTTACGGGGTGGATTTGTCTGGTTATGATTCAATAGAGAACCTCCTTTTTATTGTGGGATCCATAAGTCCGAACAAATTTTCTTCTTTTTTGAAATAAGCAGAAATGCTGCACAAATGGGAGCTAAGGCATTTGTTCCGACTTTGTTTCCGATGGCTGTAGTCTGTTTTTGTTTTAAGTAATGAAGCCGGAACACCGGCTTCTTCTGTCGCTCTGCATCTTCATGATCCGGAAGATGATACATACATTCATTATAAAATAAAATTTACCATTTGTCAAGCACATTTCTGCAATGTCCTCCGGAATTGGGCAGTTTGTCTAAATTTCCTGCATGTTCTGTAAAACCGATGGTTATTCTGTTCGTTCCGCATTGCGCACTCTCTTTTCCCAGAACGCACAAAGCTCCGCTGCTGCCTCCATCGAATCCGCATGCACACGCAGATGCAGCAGTCTCCCCTGTGGCGGCAGCACCATCTGCACAGCAGCATCCGGATTGCATCGTGAGAGGCGTTCGACTGCCTGTCTTGGGAGTGCTGTGGCAAGTGAGCGGTTCACTGTGCAGAGTTTCGGCAGCAGTCCGGATGCCTGCCGGAGTGTCAGTCTGCGTCCATGCAGCACACGCAGTACATGCGCAAACAGCCGCACCCCATCCGTGCAGACCCCCTGTTCCGTGTACAGTGTCCGTGCCGCAGAGGAACTGCTATGGTTCAGCCGCAGAATGCGTGCATGGTGGCGGGATGCAAATTCCTCCGCAGCCGGATGAAAACTTTCCGGCAGCACAAGGGGCTGCCCCCTTTCCTGTAAAGAGAGTGCCGACAACAGCAGAAGCTGTTCCTGCCGGAGCAGTCCTGCTTCCATCGAAAACGCTGTTGCCTGCGTGCCGTCCTCGGAGAGCGTGAGGGTGATGCGCTGCTCATCGGGGGAATGCACATCCGCACAGAAGATCTCCTCCGCAGCCGTGCGCAGGGCAGCATTGGCACAGCTCACCTTGATCTCCGGCATCTGTTCCGGCAGCAGCTCCCGGCAGGATTCTTCCCATAACGGCAAAAGTCCGCCTGCATCCGCCAGTCTGCCGCTGTCCACGATACGTGCTGACAATTCTGCATCAAGCGCACGCTGTAACCGGGATGTCTGGATGCCGGTCAGCGGCATGCCCTCCGCTCCGCAAGGACAGAGCAGCACCGTGTCCTCCCCTGACACCCAGAGCAGCGCATCACAGCCTGTCAGATGTGCCGCATAGATGAGCTGCGACAGCACACATCTGCCGACCTGCCATACATGCGCTCCCTGCGACACTGCCCCTGCGGCGGCTGCCATTGCCAGACCTTCCCCTGCCGGATAGCCATAACCGATTGCAATCCGCCGTCCGAGTACCGTCATTGCCGCTCCGGCACGCAGTGCTGTTTCTGCTGTATTCCATCTTGGGTCACGCCAGCAGATGCCGTCCTCCGGCAGCACAAGCAGACGGCGTGTCTCCGTCATACGGGCATGCGGCGGCAGAATGCTGCCTTCGGGGACAACGCCATTTTCCAGATGTGCCTCCCGGTCAACAAGTGCATGACGGCACACCACACAATTGCGCAGCACTGCCCCTGCGCCGACCTGTACACCATCTCCTATCACGCACCCTTCGAGTACTGCCCTGTCGCCGATCACACAGTCCGTTCCGATCACAGTTGCTGTGTCGATCTCTGTCTCCTTGCCGATGCGCACACCGTCAGCAATGCGTTTCGGGGTCATGCCGTCGTGAAGCAGTTTCCGGCATAGCTCCCTGTACTCGCCGGGATCGTCTGCACGCCGGAAAAAAGATTCCTCCGCCACAGCCGTCTCTGCCGGTTCCAGAAGTGCTGAACCGGTCGGATGCAGCTCCGCATAACAGGGCTTGCCGTCTGCATGGATGAGCCGCACTGCATTTCTTCCGCAAAGGGCATGCAGCTCCCCCATATCCCATTCCGGCAGACAGAGCCGCCGTATCAGCAAAGTGGGAGATTCTGCACGCAGCGAGGCAAGCGAACGTGCAAACCGGATGGGCATTTGCAGCGAAAGACCATCCAGCATCCGCCGTATGCGCTCATTTGCAGCGAGCAGCACTGCCTCCTCAAAACCGCTTTTCTCCATATACCGGAGCAGATGCTCCAGAAGCGGCACATTGCAGAAGGGCAGGAGTGCCTCCGGGCAGTCCTGCATGGGGATACAGTCGGTCTGTTTCTCACAGAATAGTATTGCTTGCATGGGTCTGAAAACCGCCTTTCGTACCTTTTTCGATAAGTATGGGCAGTCTTCAGGAAATTATACGGTTTTCCCCCTGCTTTTATGAGATGTGCCTGCGTTTCTGTCCTCCGCCGTCCTGCATGCTGCCGGATACAGCAGCAGTAACCCCGGCAGATTACAGTACGCCATGCATGCATTTGCCATGTCAGCCATTGTCCAGACCATGTCAAGCCGCATCACTGCACCAAGTACCGCAGACATGCAGAACACCATCCGGTAAACCATCAGAAACTTTCCTCCGGTAATGCTGCCAAGTGCGCTGCATCCGCAGTAAGACCAGCCGATAAGTGTGCAGAGTGCAAACATTGCCACAACAGGCGGCAGCATCCAGTCCGCAGCAGTTCCCAGTCCCCTGCGGAAGGCAAGCAGCACCAGCCCTGCTCCGTCTGCCCCCTGCACATCTGCACAGAGGATCGCCAGAGCTGTTGCCGTACAGCAGACAAAGGTGTCAACAAACACCTCGATCATGCCGCATACCCCCAGAAAGGACGGGTCATTGCTGTCTGCCTCACCATGCAGCAAACCGCTGCTGCCAAGTCCGGCTTCGTTGGAAAATACGCCACGCCGTACCCCGACTGAAACTGCCCTGCTGACGGCTGCACCGCTGATGCCGCCGCCGACCGCATCCATCCCGAACGCCTCCCGGAAAACCGATGCGAGCGCATCCCCCAGATGCGCCCTGCACCGGAAGATCACGATCACTGCCGCTCCGAGATAGATCACGGAAAGCAGCGGAACGACTGCTGCTGTAAATCTGCCGATACGCTTCGCACCGCCTGAAATGACTGCCCCCACAACTCCTGCCGTAAGCAGTCCGGTCACAAGCGCAGGTACATGCCATGCATCGGAAAGGATCTGTGCCATCGCATGACTTTGTGTCATGTTGCCCATGCCAAACGATGCTGCCACACAGCATACCGCAAATATCCCCGACAAAGCAGGACTTTGCAGACCATAGCGGAGATATGCCGCAGCACCCGTAATGCCATTCTTCCGGAAACGGCAGCTCAGGACATTTTCCGCATAGATCAACCCCATCCCGAGCAAGGCAGCCACCCACATCCAGAACACAGCCCCTGCACCGCCCAGAGTCAATGCCGTTGCCACGCCGGCAATGTTTCCCGTTCCCATCGCTGCTGCCAATGACGTCATGCATGCCTGAAAGGGAGAATGCGCATGTCCGCTTCCCTGCGTGTGCCGCCGGAAGGAAAACAGACTGCGCAGCGGTACACATCTGTCATGCACCAGACAATATGCCCCCGTCCCCAGCAGCAGAAGCACCAGTCCGTTCCCCCACAACACCTGATTGAGCCGTCCGAAAAGATCTGTCATGAACACACCTCTTTTTTCTCTTTTCCCCTTGCATTCAGCATCCGTTTTATGCTATAATAGAAACAGGCTGGCGAAGGGAGGAAAGGAACATGAGGGAATACCATGCCGACATTACCGCACTGCGCACCATTCAGATCATACTCTGCCTGATGGCAGCCGGACTGACGGCTTTGGCTGCTCTGTTTCTTTCGTCTTTTCCTATTTTTATGTGGATCGCTGCCGGGATATTCGCAGGCATCGGGGTACTTGCAGGGTTTTTCCTGCTGCCGCTGCTGTTCCGGAATCTGCGGTGTGTGGTGACAGCGACACAGGTCACGGTGCATTCGGGCATCATCCTGCGGCGTGAACAGTCCATACGGCTGAATACGGTGCAGTTCGTACAGATCATTTCAGGACCGTTTGACGGGATACTGGGGATGAATTTTGTCATTCTTCATGTCTACGGCGGACAGCTTGCGGTGTTGTTCCTGAGCAAGGCTGACCGGAAGGAGCTTGCGGCATTCCTCTGTCAGAAGGGGGTATTCCATGTGCCGTGAACATCCGCTGCGCATCATGCGCTACAGCCTGAAAAATCTCTGGCTGCTGATCTTCCCCATCATCCGTGGGGCATACCATTTTGCAACACAGGAGGACATCATCGACTGGCTGAAGGGTACATGGTTTGAGCTGCTGATCCTGTTTGCCATCTTCGGCTACGGGTGGCTGAACTGGTTCTTCCGGGAATTTATCGTCAAGGACGGACAGCTCTTTGTACAGGAGGGCATCTTTTTCACACGCCGCCGCTATCTGCCCGTAAAAAACCTGTCTGCCGTCACCATCGAACATCCTCTCTGGCTGCAGCCCTTCCGGGGGGCATACGTCTACGCAGACACGGCATCGGGCGTGGGACAGTCTACGGATGTGCGGCTGCTCATCTGGCAGCGTGATGAGCAGATGTTTCTGAACGGACTGCCCCGTCTGCGGCAGGGGAAAAGACATCATTTTTCGCATCAGGTGGGATTGTGGCGCATCCTGCTGTTCTCCATCATCTTTTCAAGCAGTTTTTCAGGGTCGATCTATATGGCAATGTTCTGGTTTCAGGGCGGACGCATTGCCCGGGACATCATTGAGCAGCTGCAAATCACAGAACGCCTGAATACCGTTTCCGAAGAGGTGGCAAAAAGGCTCATGGGAATCCCTCCGGCTGCGGTGACGGTAGGCATTGTGATCCTGTCCACATGGCTGCTGTCCTTCATGGCAAACCTCATCCGTTACGGCGGTTTCGACATGGAGAGCGACAAACGGATGCTGCATGTCCGCAGCGGACTGGTGACACGGCGGCACTTCTATCTGGTCAGCCGCAAGATCAATTTCATTGACCTGCGGCAGAATCTGCTGACGAAGCTGTTCCGCATTTTTTCGCTTGCTGTCAACTGCCCCGGCTACGGCAACCAGAAAGGCAGCATCCCCATCTGTCTGCCCATCCTTACGCAGAAGGAAATGGAGCAGGCAATGCCCATGATCTTTCCGGGCAGTCATCTCACGAAAAACCGCCTGCGTCCGCCGTGGACATCATGGCTGTCCTACACCATGCTGCCGGTGATCGCAGCAGCAGGGGTAATTCCTGCCGTCATTCTGGCACGGAAGCTGATCCCACAGCTTGATGAGGTGCTGGCATTCTTTCAGATCATGTTTGAGATACCGATCATCTGGAAGCTGATCATCCAGATCACAGCCCTCCTGACGACAGGCATCAGCGGCTCAAAGGGGCGCATCTGCGTGCGCTTTTGCAAGGGGCTGACTTTCCACACCATCATTGCCGATACGGACAGCGTGGTGAAGGTGCGCATTCAGCAGTTCCTCTGGCAGAAGTGGGCAAACAAATGCCATGTCGTGCTGTACTTCCGGTCGGAAGTCACAAAACGCTGTGTCATCTGGAGCATGAATTATGATAAGGTCAAGAAACAGCTTTCCGAAATACTGGAACAGACAAGTGAATCCTGAAAAAAGCTGCTGCACTGCGAAAACAGTACAGCAGCTCATTTTGTCCCATCACATCCGGTGAAGATGTTCAGACTGACAGGATCCCCCTGCACCGGTCGCCGTCAGCCAGACAGCAATATCATGCAGGGAATTTCCGGAACATACCGCAAGCCGGCAGATCTCATCCCATTCCTCTGCCGGACAGCATGCATCCCGTACCCCTGCGACCGGAAATCCTCCCCCCACTGCCGTCTGTACGCAGTGCAGAGCATCCTCGATCACAAGTGTTTCCTCCGGTGCAGTCCCGAGCAGCGCAGCAGCCTGCCGGTACATGGCAGGGGTCGTCTTGCCGCCGGGTACATCCTCTGCGGTGAGAACGAATTGCATCCGTTCAAGAATACCAAGCCGTTTCAGGGCAGCTCCTGCGGAGCTGCGATAGGTCGCCGTTGCAACACCATAAGGAATGCCCCTTGCATCAAGCAGGTCAAGCAGCTCCGGCACATGGGGTTTCAGGGGGATGCGCTCCTGATAATAGTCCGCTGCCATTTCCTCAATGCGGCGGATGACCTCTGCCGGTGTGGAAGCAATGGGAAATTCCCGGACAAAGTAGTCTGCCCACTCCTCCATGGACATCTTGTTGACCATCTCCGACAGCCCCTCCGGCACATCCAGCCCATGCTCCGCAAAAAACCGGATGTCGATCTCATGCCAGATGGGCATGGAGTCAATGAGCGTTCCGTCCATGTCAAAGATCACACCACGGAAATTCATGCCCTGTCCTCCATGACGATACGTGCCCGGAAATCTTCCTCTGCGGAGGAAATGCGGCGCTGTGCAAGTCCGTAGACATGGGATGCACGCTCCTCCATCTTCACGAAAGCTTCGGCAGTTCCGCCCTCCTGCCGGAGTCTGGCAAGGGATGTGCTGATGGGAATGCGGCTCTTTCCTTTGGCTATTCCCATCAGTTCCCGTCCCCGGTCACTGAATGCCAGTACCCTTGCATAGGGGACAGGGGTCTTGGCGGAATCCGACCGGATGCCAAGCAGTGCGGATATCACGATGCGCCGGATGCGTGCCATGGTGTAGCACCGGGTCTTGACCTGCATGAGCATCTCCTCAAGGCTGTTGGCTGAACGTGCGGCAATAAAGCGGCTCACAAGTGCTTCGTTCGCATCGGGAAGGGCAAGCAGATACTCCGGCGATGCCGTGCGCATCCGGTACAGTGAAACACGTTCAAGCTGCCGGAACGATGCCACGCTCCCCTCACGGATGCAGTCAGCAAGCCGCTTTGCTGCAAAAGGCGGCATGAAGTCGGCATAATTCTCCCCCTCCATAACGGACTTGCGGATAAAGCTTGCGCTCGCATAATGTCCGGACGGTTTCTCGCTGTCATGCAGCACGATGCGGCGTGGGATGGTATAGGCAGAGAAAGTTACTTTCTGCTTCTGCATTGCCTTCATATATTCGATGGCAAGCAGATTGTTGGGATCCTGCATCTTGTCGGCGACCTGACTGCCATACCGCTGCCGGATGATCTCCCAGACGGCTGCCGGATAGGAATCCCCCTGCTTCATCCGCTCCCGGATGCGTTCGCCATAAATGCGTGTGGTGGAGAGGGATGCTTCCGTGAGCAGCGCAATGCTCTCGATGTCCCCCATGGAGCTGCCGAACGACAGCTCATCCACAATGCCGAGCTGGTCAAGCAAAGACACTGCCCCCGAAGCATAGACCTCTGCCGCAGCGCAGGAAAAGGGTGTCGGCAGCTCCAGTACAAGGTCTGCCCCTGCCTTGACGGCAAGCCCGGCACGGTCAAATTTGCTCAGCAGTGCCGCATCGCCCCTCTGGACAAAGTTACTGCTCAGGACACAGACGATATGTGTTGCACCATGCCGTCTGGTTTCCTGAATGTGGTACAGATGTCCGTTATGGAGCGGATTGTATTCACAGATAATGGCACTGACTTTCATGGTATTTGTCTCCTTTTTTATAAAATATTTGCCATCCCTGTCTTTCGGATGGCGGGTCAATCGAACGCTTTTTCGTGTACCTCGCAGCCTGTCGGGATCTCCGGTCTGACGAGCTTCGGGCATTGCTGAAAGGCGTACTTATCAATTTTTTTCACAGTGGAGGGAATATGGATGTGCTGTAGATTTTCACAGCCGGAAAATGCCCGCTTTCCGATGTATTCCGATCCCTCCGGGAGCTGTATCTCCTCCAGTGCTACGCAGTCGGAAAAAGTCATTTCATTCAGACGTTTCAGGGCTTTGGGCAAGTGGACGTTTTTCAGACCTTCGCAGTAGGAAAACGCACAATCGTCGATCACTGTCACCCCGTCTGGGATGTCGATCTCCTCCAGCGTTGTGCAGCTGCCCAGAAAGCCGATCGGAATCCTTGTCATTGTGGACGGAAGATGAACGATTTTCAGCTTTTCACATGAGCTGACAATGCCCTCCAGCGCATCCGAAAAATCCATGCCCTCCGGAAAACGTATCTCCTCCAGTGCCTCGCTGAAACCAAATGCATTGTTTCCGATTTCTTTCACACTGTCCGGAATATAGATTTTGGTAATGCCTTTTGTGAGATCAAGTGAGTTGCCCTCAATGGTGTGTACTGTGTCCGGAATGTACAGCTCTCCTGTAAACGGAAGACTCTGCAAGCCGGAAATGATGCCCACCGGCAGATCCTCAATATGGGACGGAAGTGCAGAAATACTGATATTCTTCCTGAATCCGACAATTCTGATCTCGTTTCCGGCGACCTGATATTTCAGACCGTCCTCTGTGAACTTCGGGATGTCGAGCGCATTCCGGAGTTTATCGACAAAGCCCATTTGGATGACCTCCAATTATATAATTTCTGTAAAAAAATCAAAAAACTCTTGATTTTTTTGAAAAAATGTGTATAATATTATATGGAACGTCCGCAAAACGGACAAATTTGTTACCGAAAGGAAGAATACCCATGCTGATTTTAGTAGTCAACGCCGGCAGCTCCTCTCTCAAATACCAGCTGCTGAACATGGACGATGAAAGCGTCCTTGCCAAGGGCAACTGCGACCGTATCGGAATTGACGGACACATTGCCCACAAAACCGCAGACGGCAGAGAATATGCCGCAGACTGCGCTTTCCCGACCCATACCGAAGCCTTCATGAAACTCGTTGAGGTGCTTACTACCGGCGATGCCGCTGTCATCAAGGACATGAGCGAGATCGCTGCTGTCGGACATCGTATCGTACACGGCGGTGAACAGTTCTCCGAAACGATGCTCATCACGGATGAGATCATTGACAAAATTGATGCACTGCGTGAGCTTGCACCGGTACATAACCATGCGCATGCCCTTGCACTGCGTGCCTGCAAGCAGGTGATGCCGGAAGGGACACCGATGGCTGCTGTATTCGACACTGCCTTCCATCAGACCATGCCGGAGAAGGCTTACATGTATGCCCTTCCCTATGATGATTATGAGACATATCACGTCAGAAAGTACGGCTTCCACGGCACATCACACCGCTTCGTCTCCGCTGCCCTTGCCAAGGCGATGGGCAAAGAACCCAAGGACTTGAAAATCGTCTCCTGCCACCTCGGCAACGGTTCTTCCATCACTGCCATTGACGGCGGCAAGTCCGTTGATACTTCGATGGGCTTCACTCCGCTTGACGGTCTTATCATGGGCACACGCTGCGGCAGTCTTGACCCGTCCGCTGTCACCTACATCATGGAAAAGCGGAACATGACCCCTGAACAGATGTCCGACTATATGAACAAGAAGTCCGGCTTCCTTGGGGTATCCTGTGTGGGTTCTGACAACCGGGACGTATCCGCTGCCGCTGAACACGGCGACAAAAAAGCTGCCCTCACCAAGGAAATGCTCGTCTATGAGATCAAGAAGTACATCGGCTCGTATGCCGCTGCCATGAACGGTCTGGATGCCGTGCTGTTTACGGGCGGTATCGGTGAGAATGCACCGGATGTGCGTGAGGCTGTCTGCTCTGAGATGGATGTCCTCAGCATCAAGATCGACACCGTCGCAAATGCCGGTGTCAGGGGCAAGCTCTGTAAAATCTCTCAGTCCGATTCCAAAGTTGAAGTCTGGGTCGTTCCTACCAATGAGGAATTGCTCATTGCAAGAGATACCCTCGCACTCATCACGAAGTAAGCATACGAAAAGGCAGGTTTTCACCTGCCTTTTCATTATAGCATATTTGTCAGAAAATTGCAAGTATTTCGGGAGAATTTGTTATGAATGATGATAAATTGATGGAAATTGCCTTACAGGCACGGGAGAACGCATGGTGTCCGTATTCCCGTTTTGCGGTCGGTGCTGCTTTGCTGACGGCAGACGGCACGGTCTTTACAGGATGTAATGTGGAGAATGCTGCCTATCCGCTCGGCAACTGTGCGGAACGCACGGCTTTTTTCAAGGCAGTATCAGAAGGGCACAGGCAATTCCGTGCAATTGCCATCTGCGGCGCACCCGAAGGCGAAACACCGGTCAAGTCCTGTCCGCCATGTGGTGCCTGCCGTCAGGTATTGGCAGAATTGTGTGATGATGACTTCCGCATCATCCTCGCCGACGGCGTGCATACCCTCGGAGAATTGCTCCCTCTGGCATTCCGGCTGAAGGATGCCCACAGAGCATAGAACGACTCTCTATTCTTCATTTTTCCCTCCGCTGCATTTCAGATACACTGCCCCGGCAGCAAACGCCAGCACATCCGCCGCAGCGGATGCTGCACGCATCACAAGTACAAACAGCAGCACTTCCTGCTCATGTTCTGCACCGCTGACAAGCATCATGACCGATTCCCTTATGCCGATGCCGCCCGGTGCGCCCGGTGTGATGAAACCCACGATCCATGCAAACACAAATGCTCCTGTCAGCATGATGAGTGTGGAGAGCGGCGTGTCCGCCGGGAACATGAGCTTCAGGCAGACAAAATACATCGCTGCCAACAGGCTGCTGTGCAGCAGATAATAGAAAATGCCGCAGAGCAGAGCGTTCCGGTTTTCAGGAGCAAATGCCTTTCTGTAACGCCGGAAACAGGCAATGAGTTTGTCACGGAATTTCAGCCAGAAAACAGCAAACGCCACCACTGCTATCCCCACACCGATGCCGCCAATGATGAGGAAACGGTTCAGATACTGCACCAATAATTCCGCTGCCTTCTGCCGGAGCAGAACTGCCGCTGACAGACACATCCACACCAGACAGAACAGAATGTCCAGAATCGTCGCACATGCCACATCCACATGACTGATGTGCATATCGGCAGCAAGCTGATTGCGTCCGACATACTGGAACACATTGCCGGGCAGATATTTGTAGATATTGGAACGGGTGTAGACCGGCATGGCACGGCGGAACGGGATCTTTACGCCGGAAAGTGAGCGTGTGAAATTCATCCACGGGATGCACTGGATGCAGAACAGAAACGCCTGCCCGGTCATGCACACCAGAAATGCCCCCATCACACCCCATGACCGGAGATCCGTCCACCGCAGTCCCATTCCAAGAAACCGCTTTACCAGAAATCCCAGTGCAAGGAGCATGACCAGATTGCCGGCTATGCGAACAAGCTCAGGGATTTTTTTCATGTCCGCTTGTCCTCATCGTGAGCAGAGCCGCATTCCATCTTGCGGATACGATACTGCATGTCCTCAATGAGCTTGCGGTTGGCAGCAATGGTGTCGCCAAGCAGCCCGATGGTGATGGTCTGAAATCCTGCCATTAACAGGATCGCCGTCAGGATCAGCGACTGGATATGACCGCCGCCATCGCCGGAAAACAGCAGTATCAGATACCGCACCCCAAGCACGCTCCCGAACAAGATCAGCACCAGTCCGAGCATCGTGAAAAATTTCAGCGGCTGGTACATCACGAATGACCGTATGATGACGGCAGCAGAACGCTTCATGTATCGCCACATACTTGAAAAAAGCCGGGAGGGGCGAGTCTCCGCATTGGTGCGGATGGGGACGGAGGACATGGCGATTTTGTTATGCCCTGCCTGAATGATGGTTTCGAGGGTATAGGTGTACTCATTGACGACATTCATCCGCAGTGCGGCTTCTCTTGAATAGGCACGGAAACCGGAGGGGGCATCGGGGATGTCGGTACTGGATGCCACACGCACCACCCAACTGCCGATGTGCTGGAATTTTTTCTTTTTCCATGAGAAGTGTTCTGTCTGGTCAATGGGGCGTTCGCCGATGACGATGTCAGCTTTCCCGTCAAGGATGGGGCGCACAAGCTTTGCAATGTCTGCGCCGCAGTACTGATTATCGGCATCGGTGTTGACGATGATATCTGCTCCCAGATGCAGACAAGCGTCCAGCCCTGCCATGAATCCCATAGCCAGACCCTTGTTGCGGCGGAAGGAGACGATGTGATGAAAACCGAGTTCTCTTGCTTTTTCGACGGTATGATCAGTGCTGCCGTCGTTGATGATGAGGTATTCGATGGTATCAATGCCGTCGATCTGCCGGGGCAGGTCATTGTAGGCAAGTCCGAGTGTTTCCTCCTCGTTGAAGCAGGGTATCTGAATAATAAGTTTCATGGGCATTCCTTTCCTCATTTTCTATGATTCGACAGTATCCGAATACGATACTATTCGACATGATTCGACGTTATACGACAATATACGACAGTATCCGAATATGATAACATTCAAATCCGACAGTATTCGACATTATTCGACACTATCCGACAATATACGACAGTATTCGAATATGATAACATTCACATTCGACAATATTCGACAGTATCCAAATACGACACTATCCGACAATATTCGACACTATCCGACAATATTCGACAATTTGCGGATGGCACAAAGCCCTGATAATCTGACAGGCATCAGATTCATCAGGGTCGTATCAGAATCCGGTCACAGCACCTCTGCAAAATGCTTTTGCAGCCGTGCAAACACTATCCATCCCACCGCCAAAAACAACATCCCCAGCACAAAAGATGAAAGCAGTGAGCCAAGCTGCGGAACCTCTCCGCTGTACAGCACAGCACGGTAACAGTCGATGATGTGGGTCATGGGATTGAGGTTGAAGAACGGGAGCATCTCTGCGGGGACAATGGACTTGTCGTACATGATCGGCGTGAGGTACATCCACGCCATGGAGACAATGCCGAGGATATGCTCTAAATCCTTGAAATACACGGTCACTGCCGATGCAAGCAGTGCCATGCCGAGCGCAAGCAGGTATTCCACTGCCATGATGACCGGAAGACAGAGCAGCCCGACCGGATGCAGCCGGATGCCTGACAGCAGCACCACTGCCATGATGACAAGGAAGCACAGCAGCATGTTCACAAAACAGCTTGTCACATAGGAAATGGGGATGACCTGCCGGGGGAAGTAGATCTTCTTGACCAGATCTTTCTGTGCGATGATGCTTGATGAGCCGCCTGTGATGGAGGCAGAAAAGAAAATCCACGGGATGAGTGCCACAAAGAGATAGAGATAGTATTTGTCGATATTGCTTTTCAGAATGAAGGAGAACACCAATGTATACACCACAAGCTGAAACAGCGGATTGATGAATGTCCACAGGAATCCAAGCACACTGCCCTTGTAGCGTCCACGCAGATCTTTCCGGACAAGGCTGATGATCATCTGTCTGTAGGCAAAAAGTTCTCTGATCTGCTGTATCATGCAGACCCTCCTTTCCTTCATATCAATGATATTATACCCCAAAATTTCCGTAAAGTCAACAGAAACGCAAAAATATGGCATAACAGAAAAAGGATGCCGGAAACACCAGCATCCTTATCATCAGTTGTTATCCCGGTTATTTACCGAGCAGCCACTCATACATACCTTCATACTGTCTTGCAGAGCTGTTCCACGAGAAATCAGTCTCCATGCCACGTCTGACCATGGCATTCCAGTTGTCACGGTAGTTGAAGAAAACGGATTTTGCGTAGTTGACGGTGTTCAGAAAGTCGCCGGAATTGAACGGACCGAAGGTAAAGCCTGTGCCGGTCAGATCAAATTCATTGTACGGCTGAACGGTGTCTTTCAGACCGCCTGTCTCACGCACGAGCGGCACAGAACCGTAGCGCAGTGCCATGAGCTGTGTCAGTCCGCAGGGTTCAAACCGGGACGGCACAAGCATCATATCCGACCCTGCATAGAGCTTGCGTGCGAGGGCATCGTTGTAGCAGATGTTGGCAGAGCAGCGATCGGGATAACGTCCGGCAAAGTAGCGGAACATATTCTCATACCCCGGTTCTCCTGTACCGATGACCACAAACTGCGTGTTCTCATCCAGAAACCGTTCAAACACATCGCCCAGCAGATTCAGTCCCTTCTGATCGGTCAGACGGGAGATGATGCCGATAAGCATGATGCGGTTATCCTGCGGCAGACCAAGTTCAGCCTGTAACTGATGCTTGTTTTCTGCTTTGCCCTGCAGGCAGTTTTCAGCGTTATAATTGAAGAAAATTTTCTTGTCAGTTGCCGGGTCAAACACGCCGTAGTCGATGCCGTTTACAATGCCACGCAGTGACTGCGACCGGGCAGAGAGCAGACCGTTGAGGTGTTCGCCGTACTCAGGAGTCTTGATCTCCTCAGCATAGGTTTCGGAGACGGTGGTGATATAGTCGGCATAGACCAGACCGCCTTTGAGCATGTTGGCATCCTTGTGAAATTCAAGCTTATCGGGGGTGAACATATAGCCCGGAAGACCGGTATTCTGCTGGAATGTCTTGATGTCCCAGACACCCTGAAAGCGCAGATTGTGGATGGTCATGATGGACTTCACGCCCTGATAGAACGGATGGGTCGCAAAGGTGCTGTGGAGCAGCACAGGGATAAGACCTGTCTGCCAGTCATGGCAGTGGATGATCTCCGGATGGAAACCGATGACAGGCATCATGGCAAGCACTGCCTTACAGTAGAAAGTAAAGCGTTCGATATCCCATTTCAGATTACTGCTGTAGGGAGATTCGCCGTTGAAATAATACTCATTGTCAACGAAATAGAATTTGACGCCGTCAAACTCATATTCCATGATGCCGACATGTTCCTGTCTCCCTGCATAATCCATATAGAAATGGTGGCGATAGTGGAAGAAATTGCGGTATCTGCCGGGGATACAGGTATAGTACGGAATGATGACACGGACATCAAAACGATTCTTATCCAGATACTTCGGAAGCGCACCGACAACATCAGCCAGACCTCCGGTCTTAACGAACGGCACACATTCGGATGCTGCAAATAAAATATTGGTCAAGGTGAAACCCTCCTTTTGAATTTAAGTTTCTGTTTTTATTATACTCCTTTTCCTTTCTCTCGTCAAGAGATTTTTTCACATTTTTTCATTTTTTTGTTCAAGGTCAACAAAAAACGTTTTCGTAAAAAAAAACACTCCGGCTGTATAAATCTTTTTTTGCTGTCCATTCTTTTATCAGTGACGGAAAATTCCATGAAAAGGCAGAATATTTTCCGGTAAAATCCGTACTTTTGCCCAAAAATAAGGGCTATAAAGTACAATTTATTGTATGATATGCAGAAATTGCGGAATATTCATTGACGAAATCCGCAATTTCCTGTATAATATTCATAGCAAAATTATATTATGCATTCCGCTAAAACGGATGAAGGAAAGGTGATCGACATGACATATCATGAACTGGTAAAAAAAGTGCAGACTGCTCTTGCGAAAGCTGATGCTTCCAAAGTAGAGGAACATGTTGCCGTACAGGTCAATGTGACCGGTGAAGCACAGGGTGCATTCTACATGGAAATTGCAGACGGGGTCCTCTATGTTGCCCCCTATGACTACAATGACCGTGATGCACTGCTGACAGCAGACGGCGCAGATGTGCTTGCTGTTGCACAGGGCAAAGTCTCCCTCGAAGATGCTGTGAATGAGGGCAAGATCTCTCATGAGGGTGACTGGGAAAAGACACTGGTACTCGGCGACACGATCCCGATGAAAAAGACGGCTGCCAAGAAGGAGACAAAGAAGACTGCAGCAGAAGCTGCTCCGGCTGCTCCGAAAAAGAGAGGCAGAAAGCCTGCTGCCAAGAAGGCAGAAGAGACTGCTGCGGAAGCTGCTCCGAAGAAAAGAGGCAGAAAACCTGCTGCCAAGAAGGTAGAAGAAACCGCTAAGAAGGCAGAAGAACCTGCTAAGAAAGTCGAGGAGACTGTTGTGGCAGAAGCTGCACCGGTCGAAACTGCTCCGGTGGAAGCCGCTCCGGCAGAAGTTGCTGCTCCGGTCGAGACTGCTCCGGTGGAAGCTGCTGCTCCGGTGGAAGCTGCTCCGGCTGCTCCGAAAAAGAGAGGCAGAAAACCTGCCGCTAAGAAGGCAGAAGAAACCGCTGCTGCGGAAGCTGCACCGAAGAAAAGAGGCAGAAAGCCTGCTGCCAAGAAGGCAGAGGAAACTGCTGCTCCGAAGAAGAGAGGCAGAAAGAGTACCAAGAAGTAAGATAAGATCCTGTATCCTCTGCTCCGGCAGAGGATATTTTTTCAGTTGCAGAAAAATGAAAAAGACACGGTCGAAACCGTGTCTTTTCCAACTAAAGTAAGAGAAAGAGGTTAGAAATCATTTTCCTTTTTCATTATACCAGAAAATTTTGTATATTACAAGAGATTTTGAAAAAAACAAAAAGATTGTATAGATGCACAAAACGCATGTATATTTTTTGTATATAATATCCGAATTTGTGGTTTGCACTTGCAAAAAGTCTGAGAATATGTTATAATCATGAAGGATAATGTCAGAGCAAGAGCAAAAGTGTTCGGAATATAGGTGTGCGGGCCCTGTGCAATGGAGCACTGTGAACCATGTCAGGCGGGGAACCGAGCAGCATTAAGCGGATCGTTTCATGTGCCGCAGCAAGCCTGCACACCTATGTTCCGAATTGTGCTATCCGGAAGATGGGAGGGATCGGTCGTGTATCAGGCACTGTACCGGAAATGGAGACCAATGACATTTGATGATGTCCTGTCCCAGCCGCAGGTCACAACGACTTTGCGTAATCAGGTGCGGCACAGCACAACTGCACATGCCTACCTGTTCACAGGCTCACGGGGTACGGGTAAGACGACCTGCGCAAGGATCCTTGCAAAGGCTGTGAATTGTGAGCATCCGGATGCGGACGGCAATCCCTGCCTGAAATGCAGCATCTGTAAGGATGCCGAAGCCGGTGTGCTGTCCGACCTCATTGAAATTGATGCTGCCTCTAACAACAGTGTCGAGGATATCCGTGATCTCCGGGAAGCAACTGTCTATACGCCGGAACGCTGCCGGTTCAAGGTCTACATCATCGACGAGGTACACATGCTCTCGCCAAGTGCCTTCAATGCATTGCTGAAAATTATGGAAGAACCGCCGGATTATGTCAAGTTCATCCTTGCCACGACGGAAATTCATAAAGTCCCTGCAACCATCATCTCCCGATGTCAGCGTTATGACTTCCGCCGTATCCGGCTGGAAGATCTTGTCACAAGGCTGGAATATATCGCCGGAGAGGAGCATATCGCCCTTGAACCGGATGCTGCCGAATTGATGGCAAGACTGGCAGACGGCGGTATGCGTGATGCCATCTCACTGCTCGACAGATGCGCCGCACTCGGCGATACCATCACCGCACAGCTCACTGCCGAAGCTGCGGGTGCTGCCGGAAGGGGCGACATCCTGAAACTCATGGAAGCACTCCATACAAAGGATACGGCTAACGCCATGGCTCTTGTCTCGGAGATGCACAATGCATCGAAAGACCTGACAAGACTCTGCGATGAGCTGATTCTGATGTACCGGGATATGATGCTGCTGAAAGCCGGCGGCAGTACGAATCTGACCAACTGCATGGGAGAGGAGCTGACTGTGCTGCAAAGGCTTGCGCAGGAAACCGGAATGCCGCAGATCATGGATGCGCTCCGGAAACTCCAGAGCTGCCGGGAACGCATGGGACGTGCCGTCAACCGCCGTGTGGAGATGGAGATGACACTGATCCGCATCACACAGAATGCGGATATCCCTGCTGCGGAGATACAGGCGATCAGCGACCGCATCACTGCCCTTGAAAACAGACCTGTGGAAACGGTTCCATCAGAGCTGACAAAGCCGCAGCCGCCGCCTGTGCCTGAACCTGTGCCGGAAGTCGATATCCGTAAGCTCCGTACTTCGGATTTCAAGCCCGTCTTACAATGGCAGGAGATCCTCGAAGAATGCGGCAGGATCAACCCTGCGGTGCAGGGAACGCTCAAAGGTTCCAATGCTGTGGAGTATGCCAATGTCATGCTCATTGTGGCAGAGAACCGGTTCTTTCTGGATATGTTCAAGGTCAAGGAGAATGCTGTCTCTCTCGGCGATGCCATCCAGAAGGTAACAGGAAAACGCTATGTCATCCGGGCAAAATGCTCACAGGCTGCCGTCAGACCCAATGCATCGGAGGAGATGCTTGAAAAAGCGAAAAACAGCGGTATCAAGACGACCGCTGTCACATAAATGAATTTAATCAAAAGGAGAAGCGAGTATGAAAGCAAGAGTTCCGAAGGGTGCGGGAAATAACGCACAGAACATGAATCAGATGATCCGTCAGGCACAGAAGATGCAGGATCAGATCACTGATCTTCAGGACGATATCGAGAGCCGTGAATTTTCAACGACCGCCGGCGGCGGTGCGGTTGAGCTGGTGATGACGGGGAAAAAGACCCTCAAGTCCCTGACCCTCAAGCCTGAGATCGTTGATCCCGAAGATATTGAAATGCTTCAGGATCTCATCATCAGTGCCGTCAATGATGCCGTTGCACAGATCGAGAACACCACCGAGGAAGAAATGAGCAAGATCACGGGCGGTGTTTCTCTGCCGGGTCTGTTTTAAGTATGGCGAATCATGACGCATTGCCGCTGGTCGTTCTGACAGAACAATTTGCAAAGCTGCCGGGTATCGGGATGAAATCCGCTGCCCGGCTTGCGTATCATGTGATGTCGATGGACAGCAGTGAGGTGGAGGAATTTGCACAGGCACTCCTCAATGCCCGGAACACACTGCATTACTGCCGGTGCTGTGAGAACCTGACTGACCGTGAGCTGTGTCCGATCTGCGACGACCCTTCACGTGACCCGTCCACGGTCTGCGTGGTGGAATCACCGAAGGATATCTCGGCGTTTGAACGCACGGGAGAATACAAGGGGCTGTACCATGTCCTGCATGGGCTGATCTCGCCGCTGCGTGGCGTGATGCCGGATGATCTGCGCATCCGCTCCCTTATCGACAGGGTGCGTGAGGGCGGTATTTCGGAAGTCATCATGGCGACAAATCCCACGGTCGAGGGAGATACAACGGCTGCCTACATTTCACAGCTTCTCAAACCATTGGGCGTGAGTGTGACAAGACTGGCATTCGGTCTGCCGGTCGGCGGCATGCTGGAGTATGCGGACGAAGTCACGCTCTATAAGGCACTGGAGAATCGCAGCGAGATGTAGCTGCCCAAAGTACAGCCTGTTTTTTCTGAAATTTTGGGAGAAATGCCGAAAAGCTTACGATATCGTAACAAAAGACTTGCAAAAAAAACGTGAGTGTTATATACTTATAAATGGTGAACCCGTCCTGCATGGCATGGACGGACTTTGGTTATCGTATAAGGGAGGATATCATGGGAAAAATTCTTGTCACAGGCGGTGCCGGCTTTATCGGCAGTCATACATGCGTGGAATTTTTAGAACGTGGCTATGAGGTCGTTGTACTCGACAACCTCAGTAATTCCAAGGAGGAAAGCATCCGCCGCATCGAACAGATCACGGGGAAACATGTGAAGTTCTATCGGGCAGATATGCGTGATGCTGCGGCAGTGCGTGCCATCTTCAAGGCGCACCCGATCGACGCAGTTGTCCATTTTGCAGGGCTGAAAGCGGTCGGTGAATCCGTGGAGAAGCCGCTTGCCTATTATGAGAATAACCTGAACGGCACGTTTGTGCTGCTCAATGCCATGCATGAGGCAGGATGCAAGCGAATTGTATTCTCCTCGTCCGCAACGGTCTACGGCATGCATAACCCCGTTCCGTATGTGGAGAATATGCCGACCTCGGCAACCAATCCCTATGGCTATACAAAGGTCATGATCGAGCAGATGTTACAGGATATCTGCCATGCCCAGCCGGACTTCTCTGCCGTTGCACTGCGGTACTTCAACCCCATCGGCGCACACAAGAGCGGTCTGATCGGCGAAGACCCGAACGGCATCCCGAACAACCTGCTCCCCTACATCGGTCAGGTCGCTGTGGGGAAACTGCAACAGCTGTCCGTCTTTGGTGATGATTACGATACGCCGGATGGGACGGGTGTGCGTGATTATATCCATGTTGTCGATCTGGCTAAGGGACATGTATGTGCGATCGCCTATGCGATGGCGCATGAGGGATTCATGCCGATCAATCTCGGCACTGGCAATGGTGTCTCCGTACTGGAGATGGTGCATGCCTACGAAAAGGCTTGCGGTCATGCCATCAGCTACCGCATCGCTCCACGGCGTGCAGGAGATATTGCCACATCCTATGCGGATGCAAGCCGTGCAAAAGAGCTGCTCGGTTGGGAGGCACAGGAAACGCTTGAAACGATGTGTGAAGACAGCTGGCGGTTCATGCAGCAGAATCCAAACGGTCTGTGATCCGGAAGAAGGGAATCCCGAACATGCTTTTGTTTTTTATCATATTACTGATCGTCTGTGTGCTGCTGCTGTTGGTGTTTGCGTTCAGCGGTAAGCAGAACAGGGCGAAGGTCATTGGTTTTTTTGTAGAGGATGCGGATATGCCGCCGTCAAAGCCCTATCTCTCCTTTCAGAATCTGCGGCAGGGCATCCGTCCGGATGGGAAAGCTGCGCAGAAACCGGGCAGAAAGGGTGCGTCCGGTAAGAACGGAAAGTCTGCATCCAGAACCGTTCGCCGCAATCCCAAGCAGGCTTATACGGAAATGGCACTCTTGCAGCAGAAAATTGATGAAAGGCGCAGAGTGGTGGACAGCAGCGGACATTCGACACTGTATGATGAATACTTCGAGCTGGTGTTTGAGACGAAGAAGGGCGAAACCCTGCATCTCGTCACCTCCCGTGCAGCATTCAAGGAAGTCCCCTTCAATCAGGAGGGCGCATTGACCCATAAGAAGGGCGTACTCATCAAGTTCAAGTATGCGGGCGGTCTGATCTCGGATGAATATTCACCGATCCAAGGTCGCTCCGATTCCAAGTCCCCTTCATCCGTCTGATACGGATCAACATAAACAGGAACAGGGCGGAGCATTTGCTCCGCCCTGATTGTCTGCATTATGCCTCAGAACCAACGCTGCCGTACCAGTCGCTGTTGTAATCCCAGAAGCCGTAAGGTGATTCTGTGCCATCAGAATACGCACCCATGTCCGGCTCAAATGCATCGCTCATGAGATAGCCGCTCCCCTTGGCAATGACCGCTTCGGCAAGGTCGCTGTCCTCTGCCGGAATGGTGAAGTAATTCCCGTTCACCACAAGCAGATAGCAGTCATCGGCTGTGATGTAATCCGTCCGTGCTGCCTTCATCAGCTCTGTCATTTCCGGATAGGAGTAAAGTATGCTCGCAGGATAGGGGCAAACATCCTCATAGGCAGGTTCCACATTCTTGACATAGGTGGTCGCAAGCGTCGATGTGGAACAGGGGTATGCCATCGACGGAACCGAATATGTCCCCGGCTGATAGATCCGGATGGCAGCGGCTGACGTACCTGTGCTGTTCAGTCCATATCTGTCCATCAGACTGTATTCCTCAAATCCATAGGTTTTCAGCAGTGTCAGCGTCTCCGTGCAGGTTTCGTATACCGGTATGGATTCTATGCGGCATGCGACCTTCTCTTTCAGAAGCTGCTCTGCGGTCATGGCAGACAGCTCTTTCACATACGTTTCCGTCAGCTTGTCAATAAAATTCTGCACATTCGTGATCTGTATCGTTTTGTCATTGGCATAATTGCTCTTGATCGTCAGATCAGCTTTTTCCGGAATCTTGTAGGTATGTGTGACATCGCTGTACACTTCCACTGCATCTGTGATGCGTGATTTCAGGGCATCGCCATATGCCTGCGCACTCAGCTCCGTTCCCTGTACCGCAAGGAGAAGTGAGACATACTCATCCAGTGTCACATCATAAGACCGGTGAATGACACTGCCTGTCAGGGTGTAGTAGTCGATCTGCACGCCGATCGTTTCGCAGTAATCGCCGATCTGACCTTCCCCAAGTGCCTTTTCGTATTCAGACGGACTCTGGTCATAGTAATCGTAGGTATCCCAGTATTCGTCACAGTCATCGATCATCAGAGTCAGATCAGGTGCATACAGCGTATAGTCAGACTCGTTCCACGTCATATTGTACATCCGCTCATCAGAGAGTTTCTGGTTGATGTCCTTGACGGGGTCGTTACCCTTCTTCCGGGCATTCACGATCTCCTTGTGTGCGGCAGTGACGGCAGAGATCACATCCCGGTCTGTATATTCCAGTACGAGTTCATTATGATAATACCAATAATCAGACAGATCCATTTTCACCCTGACGGAATTGACTGCCGCAGATGCCGGAACATAGTTCACCCTGCCAAAGCATCCGGTATTCACGATCAGCAGGTACATGCCGACCGCTGCGCCGACAGTGACAGCGAAGGTGATGAGGGACACCCAGAACCGCCTGAATCCACGCTTGCGGATGACTTCCATCACGAAGTACACGATCGCTGCAAACAGAATGGCTGCGCCGACCACGCCTGTCTCCATCAGACAAAGGATGAGGCATGTGCCGAGTGTCAGCATGACATAGTAGGCTGCAAGGTAAACAAAGGGCTTGCCGACATGCTCTGCCTTGCGGCGGACATAGAGCTGCCATGCCGCAATTGTCAGCAGGACTGCCACCGCCACGATGACAGCGATCCACCGCAGATAGGACGGCAGCATTTCATGCTGTGTGGTCTGTGTTGCCGAGATCGCATAATTGCTGCTATAGAATTCGAGCGGAAAATCCAGTATGATGTAAAACATGTAGATCAGTCCGCCGATGGGCGAAATAAAGCCGATGATCTGCCACATGTAGGAAAAGTCAAGCTCCACATTCGCTGAGATCACGCCGGTGACCGCTGCGATCGTGCCCGGAATGAGCAGATTCAGCAGCAGGTTGGTGTAGATGCTCTCAAACAGTGTGCCGCAGCAGACTGTCACAAACGCACTCAGCGCATAGTACAGCAGCATCAGCGCAAGCAGACCAAAGGAAAGCAGCGCATAATACTTGCTGATCTCGCCGAGTAATGTCCCTTCTTCCATGACCATATCTGCCGATTCTCTGTCAATGAACGGATACATGACACCGATCACGATCCACCCTAAGATGACCGACAGCACATAGGGCAGGATGTACATGCATATCCCACCTATGTAGTCGGAGAAGAACCGCTGCCGTCCGGTCAGGGGGAGTGAATAGAGCATGTCAACCTTGGTCTTGTTGTGCAGCTCCGTGAAGGAATTGATGGCGGCGATCAAGCCCATGAATACCGCTCCGGTCAGACATGTCGATGCGATCAGGAAATACGGAGCGATCATGATGCTGTAGGGGGTATCCCTGCTTTCAAAAATCATCTCCAGCATGAATGCACCCATGCCGAGCGGAATGCCGAGGATGTACAGAATGCCCGTCACGATGGTCATTTTCAGGTTCTGGTTCACCACCCGGAGCGTGTTCCGGGCAGGGAAACTATGCAAAAACTTTGCTGTCATAGCCAAGCACCTCCAGTTCATAAATAAAGATCTCCTCCAGTGTCAGCGGTATCATGTCTGCCACCACAGGATGGAAGGGTTCGAGTGCCTTCCGGATGTCCTCCTCGCTGCCCTTGGCGATGATGTGGTAAATGCTCTGCGACTGTGAAAAGTGCAGAATATCGGGAAGCTCCTTAAAATCGTCCTTTGTGAACACACGCTCCCTGTCGGCAAATGCCACCTGCACCTTATGGACTGCGCCTTTGAGGCTGTCAAGCTGCCGGTTGAAAACGATCTTGCCGTGGTGGAGGAGGGCGGCGGTGTCGCAGAGTTCGTTGATCTCTTTCAGGTTATGGGAGGAGATGACGACAGTCAGCTCCCGTTCACACATCGCATCCACAAGCATACGCTTGACGATGATACGCATGGTCGGGTCAAGTCCGTCAAACGCCTCATCAAGCAGCAGATACGGCGTACAGCAGGCAATGCCGGTAATGACGATCGCCTGCCGCTTCATGCCTTTGGAATAGGTGCTGATGCGGCGGTTGGCAGGCAGACGGATGATGCCCTGCAAATGGGCAAAGATATCCTCTGAGAAATTCGGATAAAACTGCTTATAGAAATTTTTGAGCTGAATGAGCGTGAAGTTGGAAAACTGCACGGTTTCGTCGTTAATGAAAAAGACCTTCTGCTTGGCATTCACATTGTCATAGACATTCTCTCCGTCGATCAGTACCTCGCCGTTCTCTGCCTGATAGATACCGCTGAACAGACGCAGGATCGTTGATTTTCCTGCACCATTCGACCCGAGCAATCCGAAGGCTGTCCCCTTTGGTATCTCCAGGTCTACACCGTCAAGTGCCGCAAATTCGCCGAATCGCTTGACCGTTCCCTTCAATGTCATCATGTTGACGTATCCTCCTTTTCGATTTCTTGTTCCAGAGTTTCGATTCTTTTGGTCAGGACATCCTTGCTGATGCCCGTACTGAGCGCATGCCGGACGGATTCGTCAAAATCTTTCAGCATGATCGCATGCGTGATCTCAAGATTGGGCGTTGCGATGAAGCTGCCACGTGCGGGCAGGGAATAGATGATGCCGTCCCGTTCGAGCAAGGCATATGCCTTGGCGACGGTGTTCGGGTTCACTCCCAGTTCAGCCGCAAGGCTGCGGACGGAAGGGAGTTTGTCATGCTCTTTCAGGACACCTTTCAGGATCAGCTCTGTCACTTTCCGGCAAAGCTGCTCATAAATGGGGATGCGGCTCATCATATCAATGTCAAACATCGTACTCCTCCTTTCTGCAATAGTTGTGTTGTTTGTTGTAATACAGATATAGTATATCATACTTTTTTACATTTGTCAAGGGGTTTTTTCAATTTCTTTTCATCATTTTACATGGATTTAACATAAACTTCCCCGTATCTTTACATAACTATGCTAAACTATGATGGAAATCAAGATTGGTTTCAGCTTTCCGTGCGATAATACAGGTATCATGTAAAATGTGAAAGGCGGTAATGTCAATGGATTATAAGGATGTCGTGCTTGCGATCATCATGGTGATCGGGGGACTTGCTTTTTTTCTGTACGGCATGCATGTCATGTCCGCAGGACTGGAAAAGATGGCAGGCGGCAGAATGGAGCAGGCTCTCAAAAAACTGACCTCCAACTGGCTTCTCAGTCTCCTCCTCGGGACAGGCATCACCATCGTCCTGCAATCCTCCTCCTCCCTGACCGTCATGCTCGTGGGGCTTGTCAACTGCGGCGTGATGGAGGTCAGTCAGACAGTACTCGTCATCATGGGTGCCAATATCGGTACGACCTTCACAACATGGCTGCTTTGCCTTATGGGTGTGGATACGGGAGGACCTTTGTGGCTGTCGCTGCTCAATCCTGAATATTTCTCCCTCATCTTTGCACTCATCGGTACAATTCTGATGATGTCCAAAAACTCTGACAACAGCAAAAAGAAAGATATCGGCAGCATCCTTGTCGGCTTTGCCGTGCTGATGTATGGTATGGTACTCATGAAGGATGCCGTTGAACCGCTGAAAAACTCCCCCGACTTCCAGAATCTCCTGACCCGCTTTGACAATCCCATCCTCGGTGTCCTCGTCGGTACGGTCGTGACCGGCATCATCCAGAGTTCTGCTGCTTCCATCGGCATCCTCCAGACCCTCGCCGAAAGCACAGATACCATCACCTTCTCGATGGCAATTCCCATCATCATGGGGCAGAACATCGGTACTTGCGTGACGGCACTGCTCTCCGCTATCGGTGTCAACCGAAATGCCAAGAAGGTCAGTGCGATTCATATTGCCTTCAATATCATCGGGACAGCCATACTTCTCACACTCTATGAGGTAATTGATAAGACAGTCGGGTTTGCATTCTCCTCCATGCCGGTCGATGCGGTGGGAATCGCCGTGGTACACACCGTGTTCAATATGGCAACAATGGTACTTCTGCTTCCCTTTACGAAACAGCTTGAACGCATGGCGAACCAGATTTTGCGTGACAAGACCACGGAAAGCGAAACGCCGAAACGGCAGCATACCTTGCTTGACAAACGTGTGCTGACAACGCCCTCTGTTGCCGTTGCGGAATGTGAGGCAGCTTCCCGGAGAATGGCACAGCTTGCCAGAGAAACTGTCATGATGAGTATTTCTCTCCTGAAAAATTATGACGAAAAAATCGCAAAGAATGTCTATAAAAATGAGGACAAGCTCGACAGCTATGAGGACAGGATCGGTTCGACCCTCGTCCAGCTCAGCACCAAAGCCCTCTCAGAACATGACAGCCAGATCTCCACTCGTGTGCTGCGTGCCATCGGTGACTTTGAACGGCTTGGCGACCATGCCATCAATTTAGCTGAAAATGCAAAGGAAATTCATGACAAACAGCTCAACTTCTCCGACGGCGCAACAAAAGAAATGAGTACCCTGACCGATGCCATCAATGAAATTCTCACCAATACCTGTGAGGTCTACACCAGTCTCAATGAAAAGGATGCTGCCAATATCGAGCCGCTGGAACAGGTCATTGACTATCTCACCCGGGACATCAAGGCAAATCATGTCAAACGTCTCCAGAAAGGCACATGTACCATCGAAACTGGTTTTGTGCTTGCCGATATCCTGAACAATTATGAGCGTGTGTCCGACCATTGCTCCAATATTGCCGTCTCCGTCATCGAGACTTCCCACAACATGTTCGAGACACACAACTACCTCAGCAAAGTCAAATTCGGCAATAAAAACTTCAATGACAATTTCGAGCGGTTTTCTGAAAAATATAAAATCTCCACAATATAAAGGAATGCCCCCATGCTGCATGGGGGCATCGTGCATTATTCCACCTGTCTGCCGAGAAACTGTGCCGCTGCATTCACCAGAGATTTTTGCAGTTCCGATACGGTCTGTTTGCTGCCGTTCGACAGGAACGTCACCGCTCCGGTCACGTCCCCTGCCGACAGAATCGGCATCGCTGCAAGCGAGGTCTGCTCCATTCCCTCGACCGGATGGAGCATATGCTCGCTGTCCTCCGCAAAATACTGTCTGCGTGTCTCCATCAGTTCTTCGAGTTCCGGCGAGACACGTCGCTCCTGAAACTCACGCTTTGTCACGCCCGAAGTTGCCACCACGTGATCTCTGTCAAACACCACCACCGGACATCCGGCAAGTTTATGCATGATGTCAGCGACCTGATTGGCATTTTCACTCAGCTCACCAATGGCAGAGTATTTCTTGAAGATCACTTCGCCATCGCTGCTTGTGTAGATCTCGAGGGGGTCGCCCTCCCTGATCCGCATGGTGCGGCGGATCTCCTTGGGGATGACGACCCTGCCGAGGTCATCAATTCGTCTGACAATGCCTGTTGCTTTCATGATATTACCTCCGTAAGATTTAACTGAAATTCTGCCGGGAATTACCCTGCGGTGTTAGTATTTGCCGAAATTTACAGAATATTCGTGGAGGCAGCGTGACGCTGCACCCATCTGCCTCCCACCGGCAGCTTGCCGCTATGGAAACCAGAAAGAAACTGATTGAAGCGGCAAAAAAAATCATATCCGAAAGGGGATTGGTGAACACATCAATTGAAGAAATAACAAAAGCCTGCGGTGTATCGAACGGCACATGTTCGAAATAGCAGTTGCACTCCACTATGTTTTTGATTCTCCCAAAGATAAAATGGTGTTTGACGTGTCGCACCAGTGCTATCCGCATAGATTCTGACGGGAAGAAAAGAGACGTTTCTGGACAGTGAGCATTTCGGCGATGTAACGGACTGTTCGGACTTGCACTGCAATGGGCGTTACTGCCGCTTATCGTCTACCGTGTGGAGAATCTGAAGAAAAATGATGACTGATCTGCAACGTGCGAAAACCCTGCTCGAAGATGAAAATTACACCTGCGTTTTGTGCAGGGGCGAGACAATTATGACAAGCACAAAGCGTGATGTAAAGCCGCTTGTGGATATGCTGGACGGTACTGAAAATCTGAACGGATTTTCGGCTGCTGATAAAATCGTCGGAAAAGCGGCAGCGATGCTTTACGTTCTGTTGGGCGTGAAAGAAGTTTACGCACAAGTGTTAAGCCGTGCGGGAGCGGAAGTTTTTTCAAAATATAAAATTGCTTACGAATGCGGTGAGCTTACCGAAAACATCATCAACCGAAAAGGCGACGGAATTTGCCCTATGGAACAAGCGGATCAGGAAATTGACGACCCTGTTTTGGGAGCAAAGGCAATAAAAAATAAACTCGCTGTTCTTTCAAAATAATACAACAGAATATTTAACAGCACTCGGAAAATATTTCGGGTGCTTTTTTATGCTTTTATATGTAGTCCCTCCGCAACATCCCTCATAGCGATGCAGCAGGAGTATTCCGTCTGCAAAGTTAGTATTTACCGAAATTTCCGAAATATTCAGCGAAGTGTCTGCCAATCCCGATGTCCGCAGTTATAGGAATTCACGAATATATCGTAAAAGCTTTCCGTAAATTATATTGACAAATCCATGGCGATGTGGTATAATGTATATAGCAATACCTTATGTTTCACATGGAGGTAGATATATGACAGCAAATATCATTTTTCAAATTGCACTGCCGCCCGAAATTTTTCTCACCGACAAATTTTCTCCCCAAAAAATCAACATTATCTTCGGAAGAAACGGCACCGGCAAATCAACGATCGCAAATCTATTTTATCATACAGACAGGTTCACTTTCGGTGAAAATAATGCGGGTGAGGACTGCGAATTTTTCATTTTTGACAAGCAGTTTATAGAGCATAACATACAGCATTATGCGGGAATGCCCGGCATTGTGACCGTCAGTACACAGAATGCCGAATTGCTTCGTGAACAGAAGGCATTGAAAGAACAGCTTCAGGAAGAAGAAACGGATATCCGCATCCTGACGGATATGATCAGTTCACTGAATAAAGCGTGTGCGAATTCAGATGAACAATTCCGGGAAAAATGTTGGAGAAGAACAAAAGAATTGCGAAAAGAATTTGAAAAGGCTCTAAGCGGCAAAAAAACAAAGCAGAAATTTGCAGAGGCTTGTGTCTGTATTTCACCGCAGCAGCAAGACAAAATGAAACTGTCACAGCTCTATGATGCAGTCTTTATTTCTGAAATAAAACCGTTTCCGTTTTACTATATGATATCGGACACGATGGTACTGGACACAATAGACGAAGACGAACTTCTTCGCACGCCGCTGCTTGGAAGCGGTGATTCGCTCTTTTCGGCATTTATGAAAAAATTCATGCCGTGGATTGGGTAAAAAACGGTCATGCCAATTTTTTGCACAAGGCAGGAAATATCTGCCCCTATTGTCAGCAGGCACTTCCTGACGATTTTGAGGAACAGCTTGCCGCCTGTTTTGATGAGGCATACAAGCGTTCTCTGGATGATCTGCAAAAAATTCTGGAACGGTACCGTAGATCGGCAAATGAAATGTTCATCCCACTACAGAACAATCTGAAAGAATACAGCCGTTTTGAAAAAACAGACCATGCCAGATTGATCAGTCTGATGAAACTCCTGAAACAAATCATCAGCTCGAATCTGGAAAGCATACGGAAGAAAATCGAAAGCCCGTCCTCGGTCATTACACTGGAACATACGCATGAACTGATGGAACAGATCAACACGGAAATAGCTGCGATCAATACTGAAATTGAAAATCATAACAAAATGGCTGACAACATAAAAAATGCACAGGAGACTTGTAAAAACAATATTATGGCATATATGGCCTATTGTCTGCAAAATGAAATCAGAGAGTACAGAATAAAAAAATAGGAGTTATCGGCAAAAAAGCACACCTATACAGGAAAGCTCAAAAACTTTCAGGAGAGCTGCCGGATCATTTCAGATCAGCTTGTTCAAATTGAAAATCAAATCACAAACACTGCCGATGCTGTATCACATATCAACACACTGCTTGCCAAAGCAGGATTTACCGGATTCTCACTTAGACAAAGCACACGATACGATCATACTTATGAGGTCATTCGTGAAAACGGTGCGCTTGTTTCGCAGCTTAGCGAGGGCGAACAGCGGTTTCTTGCATTTTTATATTTTTATGATCTGCTCGGTTCTGAATTAAAAGGAAACACGAAAAGAATTGCTGTGATCGACGACCCGTTTACAGGGCTTGACAGAGAAACTGCAAATATAGTAATTGCCATGCTGAAAAAACTGATCTGTTCAGATACGATTGCACAACTTTTTATCCTGACACACCGCCGGGACTGCTATTCCATCCTTGCAGAAAGTCACGACATAAACAATAGACCACCAATTCTGTGGATATTGAACAAGGCAGAAAATCATTCCATCATCCAACAAGCCACACAAATTACGGGAGTTGATCTTGATGAAACCGATCGTATTTTTTGATTCGGAAATAGATCCCGAAAGCGGAAAAATTCTGGACATTGGTGCGGCAGACCTTGACGGGAAAGAATTTCACAGCATAAAAATTGCCGATTTTACTGATTTTATAGCGAAGTATGATTACATAGGCGGACATAATATTTTTGCCTGTGATCTGGAATATCTCGGTTCGGCAATGCCCAAAAATCAAACTGTGCATTACATCGACACCCTGTGTCTGTCTCCGCTTTTGTTCCCGAAAAAACCGTATCACCGTTTGCTGAAAGATGATAAATTGCAGACCGATATGCTCAGCAATCCGCTGGATGATTCCATAAAATCCATGGAGCTGTTCATGGACGAGGTCGCTGCATGAAGAAGCCCTGAGCGTTATAGGATCGTTGCATCAAAGGGGCATCCCGTGCAGGCTGATCCAGTCGAATGACGGCTTTTCGCTGTATGATCTTGCTGAATTGCGGATGTTTCTGAAACTCACAGAAAATGGTGAAATGCAGCCTGTTATCAGCGATGCACAATGGGAATCTGCAATAATCGGCTTAAAAGAATATTACAGCAAGAGCGAATGTCTTGCCCTGTGTCTTGATTTGCTTGCCCAATTTGCAAGCGTGAATGAAAAGAAATACCGTTCAGATTTAGAGACGTTTATCCGGGAATCCAATCTTTCGGACTTGTGTCACCCCACGAAAAAGGAAGTCACTGTTTCAACCATGCACAAAGCAAAGGGGCATGAATTTGACTGCGTTTATATGCTGCTGAACCGCATTGACAGCAGTATTCTTGAAAATAAACGTATGCTCTATGTTGCTATGACAAGGGCACGTTCGGAATTGTACATACACTATAATAATGGCCTTTTTGAGGATTCCGGCTATCCGGTCAGCCGTGATATGACACTGTATCCGGAACCGGATGAAATGATCTTGCAGCTCACACACAGGGATGTTGTTCTTGATTTTATTAAAAATAAAAAGAATTTGATTCTGAAATTCCAGAGTGGTGAGCCTTTATATCTGAATGGCTGTTATCTTTGCGTTAAAAATAACAGCAAAAATCCTCCGGTTGTCAAACTTTCAGCGAAAGCACGGGAAAAGCTTGAAAAGCTGAATCAAAAAGGCTATCAGGTCACAGCCGCAAAGATACGATTTATTGTTGCGTGGAGAAGCACGGAAATTTCCGACACCAATGAATACGCACTCGTACTCCCCGAACTGCATCTGCACCGGCATTCTCCTGATTTGCAATGATCCATAAAACAGTAGAAAAGTATGCCGTGCAGAAAAACCTGCACGGCATTCATTAAGAATACAAATCATTCACACCACTTCGTAATGGGCATTCTTGCCTTTTCCCACGGATCTGAGCCTGTTATCCTTTACCAATTTTTTGAGCAGATAATAGGCTTGTGCCTCGTTTATCCGCAAAAGATCTACCGCTTCCCCCCGGCTGATCTGACCATGGTTGGCTTCTGCAAACTGCATGATCATTTCAGGAAAACGCACCCTGTCTATTCCCTTTTGGCGGACGTAACCCTCCACATTATCGGAGCGTTTATATATCTTTGCACTGAGCATATATGCCCTGCTCCTGCCTTGCCCTGTCGCTTCCAGAATTCCTGTTTCGACAAGACTTTCGGCTGAATTTCTCACTCTCGCTTCACCTATATGAATGGAGCGTGATAATTCTGCTATCGTCGCTTTTCTGTTACGCTTCAGCTCGTTCAGAATCAGAAGCGTATTGATGGGAAGTGAATGTCCCAGCCGACGTTGTTCTTCAGAAATCATTTTAATAAATGTTTCATCCGGCAGACTTCTCGGAATGAACAGCTTTACCATAACACCGGATGACTCCGAATAATCGGGAAGCGGGCGACCGTACACCAAAGAACCCTCATATATTCTGTCAATACCTCTGCCTGTTCTTTCTGCAAGACCTATCCGCTTGAGTACATCCGCAAGTGCAGGATTTCGTCCTCGTGGTTCTGCATTGAGCAGATCGTCCATGGATATTCCTTCGATAAATCCACCCGGATTGCTTATGGTCAGACCGTTATCATCGAGCAGTATTCTGACCATTCCCATCATCGTATAATCCCGATGCGAAAAGGCATTTACAACAGCCTCTCTGAAAGCCCGCTTGTCAAAATCCGGTACGGATATTCTGAACAATCCGTCCTCAATTTCCATTTCAGAATTTCTTGCACTCATATTCAATTCGATTTTTTCAAAAACAGAGAGAATTGGCATAACATACGTTTCATTCATAATTACCTCTGTGCCGCTCATTACCTGAAACGCACTTTCGGCAGTCGGCATATGCTCTTTGAGCTTATCCTGTCGCCCTATGAGAAGCATACCGCAATAAGTCGGCATGAGCTTTCCGTTTACAGATACAGCCAGCCGCAGAGATTTGTCCAATTCCTCGTCCGTCAATTCCAGAAGATTTGCTTCACCATGGTTTTTGCGGATAATATTTCTAAGCCTTTCCCGCTCTATACTGTCCAGATCGGAATATTCCGAATCCGGTACCGGAAGCGAGGAGAAGTCCAGCATACCCAGATCAGAAAGCCTTGAATTGATCTCAAACGGGTACATTGGCACATTTTCAGGCGTGCTGTCCGCTTTTGATCTCCTGCGCAGCACCTTACCGGAAGATGCTGCCACAACATTGCGGGATTTGGTGACAATGATTTTAAGGTAGGAATTATCCTCCTGTTTTTCAATTCTGACAGCGACAGGGGGAACCGTTTTGTTGGCGATATAAGCCGCAAGCTGTGTGGTATCCTGATGAGCTGTATGCAGTCCAGTGATCTCACCGTTATCTTCAATACCCAGATAAAAGTTACCCCCATCCGTATTTGCAAAAGCAACAATGGCATCTATGATCTCCGAATCACTGAGTTTTTTCCGGTCGCTCTTAAACTCGTTCAACAGATCTTCCTGAAATCCAATATTCATTTTCGTACCTCCAAACGCAGAATATAGGTTGTTTATACTATTATAACACATAATCTGCGTTATGTCAATACCGCTAAACGCAGAATTCTGCGTTTAATTCTGCGTTTGTTATGCCTTTATATGCAGCCTCTCCGCAACATCTCTCATAGCGACACAGTGCCTGTGCACCCATCTGTCGCCCAATGCGCCTTACGGCGCAAAGGGCGACTGCTCTCAGGTAAGTTTACGTAACAGTCGAGCAAGCCGACCTTTGCCGCCAAAGGCGGCATTGGGAGGCAGAACGGAGCCGGCAGCTTGCCGGTGGGAGGAAGATGGGAGCGCAAGCTCTGCACCGACAGCGTGCCGACGACATACTATGAACAACAGATCAGTGAAATTGTTTTCCGGATCACTTTTCACTGAATTTATATGAAAAACCTTGACAACATCAATTTATCATGGTATAATATAAACATACTGAAAAATAATTCAGAGAAAATATTTTCAGAAAAGGTGTGATGCTATGTTCATCGGCAGAGAAAAAGAACTCCGACAGCTTACCGCAGAATTATCCTCGTGGAAACGCAGGACAGCGGTACTGGTCTACGGCAAGCGCAGAGTCGGGAAAACCACACTGCTCCGTGAAGCCGCAAAGAGTTTTGACGGCACCGTCATCAACCATATGTGCGTGACAAGCACTTTTGAGGGCAATCTCGAACTGATCTACCGGAGCGTTTCGGAAGGTCTGGGACTGCCGGATATCCGCTTCGGTTCGCTGTCTGAAATGATGGACTACCTGAAAACGCTTGACAAAAAAATACTGCTCATCATCGACGAATATCCCTACCTCAAGCAAACCAAAAAGAAAAACGAGGTCGATTCCTATATGCAGGCGGTCATCGACAAACTTCCCGAAAATGTCAAGCTGATCCTCTGTGGTTCGTATATCACAGTCATGAAAGAGCTGCTTGAAGAGGGTGATCCGCTGTTCGGTAGGTTCTCGCTGATACAGCATATCCGTGATTTTGATTATTTGGATGCGGCAAAATTCTATCCCGAACTTTCCGTGCGTGACAAAGTCGCTTTCTATGCCGTGTTCGGCGGAAGTCCCTATGTTCTGGAAAATCTCGACACAAGCCGGACGCTCCGTGAAAATATCGAACATTTGCTTTTGCCCGAAACAGGTCTGGTGCGGTCACATATCGAAAATGTCATGCTCAGGGAAATTCAGAAAACTTTTGATGCACGGATACTGGAAATCCTCGGCAACGGCAAAAATCGTTACAGCGAGATACGGGATAAAATTGCAAACAGTGAAACAGGTCTGCTTGACAAGCAATTGAAAATTCTCCTTGATATGGAAACGATCCAAAAGACCGAGCCAATTAACCGCCGTAATGACAAGAAAAAGCAATTTTATGAAATCGTGGATAATCTGATGCGGTTTTATTTTACGTTCATTTTCGGCAAGGCGGGAACGATCGCTCGAATTGGTGAAGAGCAGTTTTACAGCCGGAATATCGATGCTGTACTGGAGCAATTTGTCAGCAGACGGCTGGAGGGTATCGCCCTGCAATATTTTCACAGAGCCGCCCTGCTTGGCAAATATCCCAATATGGACGACTTTGGAAGCTATTGGTATGATGACCCGATCACGAAAACCAATGGTGAATTTGACTGCGTGATACGGCGAGGGGAGCAGTATGATCTCTACGAATGCAAGTATTTTGACAGACCGATGACTCTTGCGGAATGCCGTCAGGAAAAGGCACAGCTTGACAGTATCAGGGGTCTTGCCGTTTCGGGCGTGGGATTTGTCTGCACGGGTGGATTTGCGTTTGAAAATACAGGGGAATATGAACTGATCGACGGGAGAACACTTTATTTTACAGCGTGACGCTGCCTGCGCCGCCGTCACGCTGTCTGCTCCACTGCCCGGACGGTCACACGGCTTTGTCCGCTTAATGTGCAGGTAAATAACGTCAGATCCCAGTTTTCCGCTGAGCCAAATTCCATTGCTTCCACGTCCTGACCGGGGATAATTTCCGTCTGGACAACTTCATAATGATGGATTTTCCCGGTTCCGTCCGTTAAAAGAATCTCCGCACCTGTGTTCAGTTCCCGTATCCGCCCGAAATGCGACTGATAGTTGTGTGCCGCAAGAATCAGATCTCCCGTTAAATAACTTCCTTTGTAACGGCATGGAGAATATTTCAGCGCAGGATAACTCCATTCTGACTGCACTGGCAATTCTATCCCTAAATCGGGAATTGATATAATTGCCACAAACTCCCCGTCCTCCGTCCGGAAAAGCGCTTCGGTGGGCGTTTCATAACGGGAAAATAAATCTTCTTCCGTGGGAAATTCCGGAAAATCTGTGCTTTCCTGTTCAGGGAGCGTTTTTTTCGTAAGCGCCAATCATTCCATAACGTTGTCAGCGGCAGAAAAATGTGCTAAAATAGTTCCGAAGAAAATTTTTCC
>CANRJB010000008.1 GCA_947630845.1 uncultured Clostridia bacterium | reverse complement strand
AGTTACACCGTGCAGGAGTACAGAGAACATAAGGATAAAATTGAACGTGATAAAGTCCGTGCGGAGCTTGACAAGGCTGCAAAAAAGAAAGCCAAACTAACAGAAATCGACAGCATCGAAACAGGCAAAACTGTTTTCGGTGGAAAAGTCACGGTTTCGCAGGAGGACTGGGAAAACGTGACAGCTCTTGCAAAGAAAGAGGTCACTTCATTGAAACAGACCAAAAAACTCCGAAAGGAACGTGATGAAGCTATTCAGGAGCGTGATGCTCTGCGAACGCAATTGACGGCGGTTTCCTCGGAGCTTGCTGCCTACAAGAAAGCAGAAAAAAAAGGGGACTTTTCACCCGTGAGAAGCTTAAAAATCAGGCGGCTCGGATCAGTCGTGAGGAAAAACTGTCCCGTGAATTGAGAAAGGCTAAGGCATTTATATCTGCCTGTGGGCTATCGGACGATTTGCCCGGTATAAATTCACCAAAACAAGAATTTCAGAATTAGAATAAAAGACAAAAAATTATGGCATATCTTCAAAGATGCTTGACACAAACAGAATAGTACGCTACAATGGTAGATGCAGAGGCATGAGGATAAGCTCAAACGCTTTGTTTCTTTTCTTGACAGCAATCCGTGGGATGAGGACTTTAAGCGTATCATCAAGGTACTGTTGTACACTGGTATGCGTTCGGGCGAGTGTCTCGGACTTTCGTGGCAGGATATTGATTTTGAGAATCACACGATCTCTATCAATCACACGCTGACCGACATTGGCGGAAAACACGAACTGACCGACCCTAAAACTGAAAGCAGTATCCGTATCATTGGTATGGGGCAGGAGTTGAAAAAGGTGTTTCTTGCTCAGAGAGATTATATTGAAAAACTGAAAAACATCCTCGGTGATAATTTCGCTCACCCAGAAATGGTGTTTGTATCGGCTCTCGGAAACTATCGTGACCGCAATTCGGTCTACCACTCGCTCAAACGTTTCACCAAAGGATTTGAATTTGAGGGTATGACCTTACATCAGCTTCGTCACTGCAATGCTACGCTTTTGCTGAACAGCGGAGTAGATCTGAAAGTGATCTCCGAACACCTCGGACACTGCGATATAGGAGTAACAGCTAATATCTATGCCGATGTACTCCAGAAGCAGAAGATACGTCTTGCCGACACGATCGACGATAAGCTTTTCAATGAACTGAGCTAACACAAAAAACCTCTCTGTCGGTTTCCCGACAAAGAGGTTTACTTTCAAAGTATTTAGTTGAACAATTTGTTGAACAACTTTGTAAGATATTCTCGAAAATACCGTAATATAGGCGTTTTGCGAAAAATTCTTTTAACGCTTTGAGAACTGCGGAGCACGTCTTGCAGCTTTCAGACCGTACTTCTTTCTTTCCTTCATTCTCGGATCACGAGTGAGGAAACCAGCAGCCTTCAATGCCGGGCGCAACTCAGCATCATACTGGAGCAGTGCCCGGGAGATACCGTGGCGAATCGCACCAGCCTGTCCTGTTACGCCGCCGCCCTCGACGGTGCAGATAACATCAAACTTCTCAAGAGTATTCGTCAGAGCCAGCGGCTGACGAACGATGAGCTTCAAAGTCTCCAAACCAAAATAGTCATCAATGCCTCTGCCGTTGATGGTGATATTGCCGTTGCCCGGGATGAGTCTGACTCTGGAAACGGAATGCTTTCTTCTTCCTGTGCCATAGTGGTAAGCAATCTTCGGTTCGTACATAATGCTAACTCCTTTCCTTAAAATTCATATACCTGTGGCTTCTGTGCAGCGTGCTTATGTTCAGCACCTTTCACAGTACGCAGACGGCGAGCCTGTGCAGCACCCTGAGAATTATGGGGCAGCATACCGGTCACAGCGATCATCATTGCACGCTCCGGCTGTTCTGCCATGAGTTTCTTGTAGGAGATCTCTTTCAGACCGCCGATCCAACCCGTGTGCCAGTAGAATTTCTTCTGTTCAAGCTTCTTACCGGTCAGGATCGCCTTATCGCAGTTGATGATGATGACATGGTCGCCGCAGTCCACATGCGGTACAAACGTGGGTTTATGCTTGCCTCTGAGCAGTACTGCTGCCTGTGCAGCGACCCTGCCCAGCGGCTTGTCTGCTGCATCTAAAATATACCAGTTACGGCTGATCTCGCCAGCCTTCGGCATGGTTGTAGACATAGTCTTTCCTCCATCTGTTCAAAATTCTATCTTTGTGAGAGCCGCAGCTTTGTACATTCCCGGACACGGGGATATCCGGCAAGCATTTCTCATCGCCGCTGACCCGGCATCATCAGGCGGTTACTCTGTGACACCATACTTTCATATTATACCACATCAAGAAGGATTTGTCAAGGCTTTTTTCACGAAAAGAAAAAAGGATTGTCATGCTATTATTATAATGTAAGCTATGATTCCGGAAAGTGAAAACGCTATTGATGACTGTCGCAGCCCTGTACATCCTTTACACTCTGCGCAGCAGGGATTCGTATCAGCACATATTTCCTCTGTTTCCGGGCATACTACCTGTACGAATCTATGAAAGGGTGATACTATGAAACTCCCGTCCCATCTTGAAGAAACACTTGCCGTGCTGCGCCGTCAGTGTAACGGCAGCTCCGACCTGCTCATCAATCCTGTGACCGTCGGAGGGATCTCATGTGCTCTTGTCTGCTGCGAGGGCATGATCTCCACGGCGACCTCGACTGAACTCATCCTTTCCCCCCTTGCTGCCATTCCCTGCATGCCCGACAGCACGGCATTATTTGACCATATCCAGACACATCTGCTCCTGTCGCTTGACCGTCCCGTTGCCCGGGAGATCGAAGATGTGTTCCGCCTCATCTATTCAGGCTTTGCCGTCCTCATAGCAGAAGGGGAGACAAAGGCTCTTGCCTTCGGGGTGCAAGGGTATGATAAACGCAGTATCAACGAACCATCTGGTGAAGCGAATCTGCTTGGTGCGCATGAAGGTTTTTCGGAAGTTGTACGCACGAACATGTCTTTGCTGCGCCGCCGCATGAAAACTCCGCTGCTGAAACTGGAGCTGTCCGTCATGGGAAAGCTCAGTCAGACGGATGTGTGTCTGTGTTATCTGACTGACCGTGTGCCGCCGCAGCTCATTCAACAAATCAAACGCTCTCTACAGAGCGCAGATCTTGACACCTTACTTGCACCCGGTTATTTACAGCCTTTTTTAGAGCCGAAGAAAAACAGGCTGTTTGACAGCGTGAGTACGACCGAGCGTCCGGATGTTCTCTGTGCAAAACTGCTTGAGGGACGTGTTGCGGTACTCATTGACGGCAATCCTTTTGCCCTTGTCATTCCTAAACTCCTTGCGGAGAGTTTCCAGTCCCTCGACGACTACTGCTTCAAACCCTATTATGCGACCTTTATCCGATGGGTGCGCTATGTCGGCTTTCTGCTTGCGCTGCTGCTTCCGGCGGTCTACACAGCTGTTTGTGTCCACCATCCGGAACTGCTCAACAGTACGCTCCTGCTTCTCCTGACGAAAGCGGAGGCAGATGAGCCGCTTTCACTGCCATTGGAGGCGATCGGAGGACTGCTGCTGTTTGAGGTGATACGGGAGGCAGGCTTGCGGCTGCCGAAGGTCGTGGGCGGTGCTGTGAGCATCGTAGGCGGACTCATCATCGGAGATGCCGCCGTCAATTCCGGTCTTATCAGCACACCCATGCTGACGGTCATTGCCATTGCAGTGACAGCCGGATTCATTGTCCCCGACCTCAATCCCGTCATGACGGTGCTGCGGCTTGCTTTCATCATCGTGGGGGGATTATGGGGACTGTTTGGCATCGGATTACTGGGGATGGCAGTGCTGTATACGATGTGCGGCACATCGGATTTCGGCTTTCCGCTGACAGCACCGATGTCTCCGTTTTATGTGCGTGGGATGCGTGACACGGTGATACGGGAGGGATTCCGGAAAATGCAGCACGGAAACTTCACTGTGGAGGAATATCATGAACAGAATTAACAGATCACAGCTTTTCTGCATCTTGTTTCTTTCGGGGATGTGGATGCTGACAGGGATACAGTCACTGCACCTTCCGGGACTGCTGCTGTCATTCGGCATACAGGTACTGCTGTGCCTGCCGATGCTCATGGAACAGGACTTCACCACACTTGCAAATCGCCACAAATGGCTTGGCATCCTCTATGCAGGGTATTTTCTGCTGGTCGGGGCGCAGGGTTTTCTCCAGATACGGGATACCGCCCTGCCGCAACTCCATGCAGCACCCGTTGTCAGTGCCGTTCTCATCGTGCTGACCTGTCTTTATACAAGCACTGCCGGACTGCGCTCCACGGCAAGATGTGCCGTTCCTGCACTCGCTTTGCTGCTGCTTTCAGCGGCAGTTCTATTGACGGGGGCATGGAAGCGTGCAGATGTGAGCCGCCTGCAATTCCGGACGGAGGATATGTGGGAGAATGCTTTGCCGGGCTTTTTGTTGGGTACGGATCTACCCTGTGCATGGGTGCTGCTCGGACGGGTGAAAAAGAACGGCAGCAGGAGTGTGCTGTACTATGTACTGGCAAAGGGAGCTGCCGCCGCAGGACTGGCTGCGCTCTGTCGGATGACCTGCGGCAGACTGGCACAGGACCATCCTTTTCTGACGTTGACAGCACTGTCACAGCCTTTGCAGGGGCAGCGTGCAGATGCGCTGTATCTGTTGGTGTTCGTGATGCTGCATGTTTTCCACATCACTTTACTGACGGGTGTCACTGCACATGTACTGGGACTGGTGCATCCGAAACTGGAAAAGAGTGCGCCATTTGCACTGCTTGCCATGCTGCTTGCTGCAAGCCTGCTTCCGGATGCAGGGACAATCGCAGCACTGCTGATGCCGGTGATGGCATGCGTGATACCGCTCAGCATCCGGGCAGCAAGATCCGTACAAAGGAGGGCTGAGGCATGAGAAGAATTCTGTGCAGCGTCATATTGCTGATGACGCTGACCGGGTGCAGCACAGACAGCCTTGCTGACCGTGTTTACACCCGTGCGCTCGGATTGTCGGGAAAGGAGACGCTGGCGTTTACCTTACAGGCATTTGAGGAAGAGGGCTGTGAGACGTACTGTGCGCCCGGCATTCCGGATGCCATCCGTCTGGCACAGGCAGATGCCGGCGGCAGGATCTTTATCGGGCACACGGAGCTGCTCTGCATTAACGGGACAAGTGATCCTGCACTGACGGAGAAGTTGTTTTATGAAGAGGGACTCTCTCCGGGCTGCAAGGTGCTGTTCACAGCTCCGGATACTTTTTTACGTCATGCAGATGCGGCGGAGACGGTGCATTCGCTCCGGATGGCAGAGCGTGACGGGCTGTTGGCATCGACCGATCTGGCATCCATACTGGAGGAATGGAGCGGACGTTGGGAGACAGCATTGCTCCCGACACCGTCGTCGGACGGGATGCGGATGATACTGCTGCGCAGGGATGGGACGTTTCGCTTCCTGTCGGAGGATGCCGCCGCTGGTCTGGTCTGGATGAGGCGGCATGAGGGGGCATTTTCCTTTACGTTCCGTGATACGGAGATCACTGTCCGCAAGATACGTATCGAACGCATGGCAGATGCAGACGGCATCACGGTACAGATCCGCATCCGTTCCGACTGTCCGGAGGAGATACGGGATGCGCTCACATCACAGATCCGCTCCCAATGTGCTGCCGCCGCTGCCGAGCTGACAGATGCCCGTGCAGATGTGATCGGCTTGCAGGACACACTTGATGCCGCAGGTCTGCATCCGGAGGACTATCCGGTCATCCAGACTGAAATTGATATCAATTAGCCGATATAGAAGTTTTGCCCCGGAGCGGCATGTGACCTCCGGGGCATCGTTTTTATTGTGTTGCCAAGGCAAATCAGAAGTTATTCGGATACGACGCTTAAATTGCCATCCTTCAAACAATAGGTTACGTCATAACAATCCTTTTTTGCTCTCTCGTTTCCGCTCGTATATGCGATCCATGAAATAAGGAATATAGAGATCATCATTTTGGCAGCAGGGGTGAATTTTGTAAATCTTCACTAAATTGCAGATGAAAAATATGTAAATTTTAACACAAAAGGTTTGAGATTCCTATTGACAACTTAAAACAGATATGCTATAATGATATTACAACACTTGATGCAGAGCCTGAAATACGCCAATTTTTGGAAGTCTTACATGTTTCCTGCATCCTTGTATACCAGATCGGCACGCAATGCTCTGCTGAACATGGAAGAGCCTGTTTTCCTGCGAAAGTCAATATTTTGTCGCAATGGTTCGGATGATAGGACTGCGCAGGATCTCATCAGATGATGCGAAGGGGGGATAGAAGCAGTGTCAGGTCTAACGGAAATACTCCGGGAAGAGGATATCACAAAAGTTGCTCTGGAATCCCCGGGAGCTTTGAAATATGAGAGCACTGGTGTAACGGAATATCCGATTCTGGAATTTGACAATGAAGCGATCTCATTGCTGTGTGAGGGCGTTGAAGAAACGCTGAAGCATTCCTCCGTCAGGATCGCAGGCGGAAAAGGTTATGAATTTCTGAAACGTTTGGGCGATATTGTACTTTCTTTTCTGGCATTGCTGATCGTGCTGCTCCCGCTGATGATCATTGCACTGCTCATCTGGGCAGAGGACGGAGGCTCGCCGTTTTTCTCGCAGGTGCGTCTGACAAAGAGAGGAAAGCCTTTCCGGATGTATAAGCTGCGTTCAATGTGTCTTGATGCGGAAGAAAAATTCGCACAGATTCAGGCAGAAAACAAAAGCGACGGTATTGCCTTCAAGAGTGATGACGATCCCCGTATCACTCGTATCGGGAAATTCATCCGCAAAACTTCTATTGATGAGTTACCGCAGCTTTGGAATGTGTTGAAGGGTGATATGTCCATCATCGGACCCCGTCCGCCGTTGCCACGGGAAGTGGTGCTGTACACACCGGAACAGATGGACAGGCTGTTGGTAAAGGGCGGTCTTTCGTGCATCTGTCAGACCGAAGGGAGAAGCGACATGCCCTTCGATGAATGGGTAGAAAGTGATATCCGCTACATATCGACCAGAAGCACAGGTCTGGATATCAAGCTCTTATTCAAGACTGTATTAGCTGTAATTCTGCGGAAAGGCGCAAAGTAAGAACAGAACGTCGGCGTGGTAACGCCGGCGTTCTTACTTTTCTATCACGCATGCAGCCGTGCGAATGCCATAAAATGCCATCAGTTTTAGCCACTCCCTGTTCAGCCGCTCCCCACTGAGGACAAGCGGTACTGCCGGCGGACACGGCACCTGTACCGGACCGCAGATGCGTTCTTCTGCCTCCGACAGCGGCACAGTTTCCCATGCAGACAATGCCGCCTGCCGCAGAGACATAACACGCTCCGGCAATGCTGTGAGATGTGGACGTACTGCCGGAGGAGGGATATGGTCTGCATGACTTTGCAGAACGGCATGGATTTTGTCCAGCTCCCCATCCGTCATCACCGGGGACAGCAGCAGCACCAGACATGTCCGATCAGCATATTCCCACATGATGCCATCTTTCCGCAGCAGTTCCGACAGCTTCACCCCATCCGCTGCGATCGTCAGGTGAAAGGGGTCTTCCCCAAGAAAATGGTACGCAGACAGACTGCGTCGCAGCAGCTCTGCCTTTGCCGCAGCATAGCGGATCTGCTCCATGCTGCTGCTTATCCATCCCGATGCTGTTTCAAGTGACTGCATGATAAGATAAGAAGGACTGGTCGAACCAAACATCTGCATATATTGCTTCATTTCCGGCGCATCCTCTGATCTCCGGCAGTGCAGCCATGCACCTCCGGTCAATGCCGGCAGCAGCTTATGAGCAGAATCACAGCAGAAGTCTGCTCCCAATGCCATCGGGTGACGGTTCTCCTTCAGAAATGCAAGATGTGCCCCATGCGCATTGTCCACAAACAGTGGTGCATCATATCGTCGGCACAGCGCAGCCAATGCACCGATATCGGCGATATGCCCCATATAGTCGGGAGAGGTAACATAGACACAAGCCTTTTCTCCTGTCTGTGTACAGGACTGTAACGCTGTTTCATATGCTGTCAGCGGATATGTCCCTGAGATGATGTCCCCATTCTCCGGGAACAGGAACCGTACAGGCAGGTCAAGCAGGACACACGCATGCAGAAATGACCTGTGTACCGTTCTTCCGGCAATGACAGTGCGCTGCTCTGCCTTCATTTTTGCAGCCATTGCCTGAATACAGAGGGTCGAGCCGCCTGCACTGTAGCAAACTGCACCGCTTCCATAGAGTGCAGCCGTTTCCTTTTCGGCATGCAGAAGAATGCCGCTCGCTTCAAACAGACTGTCTGCTCCCTCTATCTCTGTGATATCATAGGGCATAATGGCAGACAGCTCCGGAAAGGGCATGATCGACTTTCCCTTATGCCCCGGCATATGACAGCGCAGCATATCGTCCTGCTGATATGCTCGCAAAAAATCTGACAAAAAAAATTTATACATTTTTTTCAAAACCCCCTTGACAGAACAGAAAAAATGGTATATAATATAAAATAGAACATATATTCGATTTCTGCATTTCCTATGAGATGCGTCCGAACCAGAAGATGGTGCAGGGCAGCGGATGAAAACATCCCATCCGCTGTTGAAACGGAATATGTTCTATTTCACAGCCGCAAAAAAGAACGTATGTTTATGCAGGAGGGAACCATGGAGAAAATGATACGGGAATACAAGAAAGCACGGGAAATGCTGCGTGGACGGGTACACGAGCTGAATGAAGTGCTTAAGGAAGCAGAGCTGACTGCTATGGAACAGACACAGGTAGTATTGCGGCGAGATATGCTGGTACGGGAACGAGTGGAGCTGCTGCACCGGATACGGGAAATGCAAAGTCATCTTCGTGCGTAGCGGAAAGGAGAAATTATGGCGAAAAGAATAGAGCTGGAGGAAGCACAGCGTGACAGAGAATGGGTACAGGGTTTTATGGATTCACCGGCAACGAATCGAGGGGAATTGCAGGCGGCACAAAGGGTGTTGGGGAAGGTGATCGACAAAGCCCTGACCCCCCGGCAGAGAGAAATGCTGCTGATGCATTATTTTGATCAGAAACGGGTGACAGACATTGCACGGGAGTTGGGAGTGAGCCCCTCATGCGTCACAAGGACGCTCCGACGTGCAGAAACGCACCTGCGTGAGATCATGCAATTCTTTCTCCATTAGAGAAACATGCCGCATCCCTGATGCACCAATGGTGATGCTATCAGGGAGCAGAAAAAGAAGCCAGAGATCCCCCCTGACTTCTGATACGGATTTCCTGCCGCCCGATAGGGTGACAGGGAATGTATGATCTTCCGGATTGGGACGGCTGGATTTGAACCAGCGAATGACGGAGTCAAAGTCCGTTGCCTTGCCACTTGGCTACGCCCCAGTCTACTATTATTATATCATAAAACCCGGCACTTGTCAAGCCCCTCACGCATCTCTGTCCGTAAGCATAGTATGTGAAGGGAAAGCAAAATCCTCCGGGAATGTATAAATCCATGACTGTGGAGTCATACTACAGTCAGGGATTCCAATGAAATGCAAAGGAGTGTTCTTATGTCAGTAAAACGTGGAGAGATCTATTATGCAGATCTCAGCCCAGTCGTCGGTTCGGAGCAGGGCGGTATCAGACCGGTACTTATCGTCCAGAATGATGTTGGCAACCGCCACAGTCCCACCGTCATCGCTGCTGCCATCACAAGCCGTCTCGACAAGGCAAAGCTGCCCACCCATATCTCCCTTGATGCCGCATCCTGCGGCTTGCAGAAGGATAGTATTGTCCTCCTTGAACAGATCCGCACCATTGATAAAAAACGGCTCAAGGATAAGATGGGTTCACTTGACCACACCGCCATGAATCGGGTGGACAATGCGCTGTCCATCAGTTTCGGGCTGAATTGAGCAGGATCAGGCAGGGGACTTTCCCTGCCTGATTTGTTTCATAGTGCGTGGAGCAGGCAGACCGGTGTCCTCTTTTTCTACAGCTCCCTCACTGATTTTTCCGGTAAATCAGATACAGCCCTTTCAGCAGAAGATCATCATCCAGAATGATGCTTCTCTTGCAGAGCGGCGTGATCGTTCCGGCAAGTCCTCCTGTTGCAACGACCGTACACGGTTCGCCAAGTGTCTCCTCGATGCGCCCGATCATGCCGTCCAGTGCGGATGCATTGGCATAGAGGATACCACTTTTCATGCAGTCCACCGTATTGGTGCCGATGACAGACTTCGGCGGTTCATAGGCAATGTGCGGCAGTTGTGAGGTATGGCTCACAAGTGCCTCCGCCGCAACTGCCACCCCTGTCATGATGACTCCGCCAACATAACGTTTCTGGCTGTCGATGACGGACAATGTCGTCGCTGTACCCATATCGATGATGATGAGGGGGACGGGGTATTCGTTGATGCCTGCAACAGCATCCACCACCAGATCACTGCCAAGCTGTGCCGGATTGTCAATGACGATGCTCAATCCCGTTCTGATGCCGGCACGGACTGTCATGACACCACAGCCGATGTACTTCGTCACTGCCTGTTTCAGGACGGCTGTCAGAGAAGGTACAACAGATGAAATGATGGCATCCGTTACCTCCGACGGGTCAATGTGGTGAATATCAAAAGCCGTCCGGATGCGTGAAGCGTACTCCAGATCGGTCGCAAGCCGTGCCGTGGAAATGCGCTCCCGGAACAGGATCTTCCCTTCTGCATCAAATGTCCCCAGTACAATGTGAGAATTTCCGATGTCGATGGCTAACAGCATCTGCATCCTCCTTTACAGAATCGTTTCTGCATGGCGTGTTACATGGCAGCCGACATTGACCGCAACGGGCAGTCCGGCGATGTGAGTTGCACCTTCTTCGATGTTGACATAGAGTGCAGTGCATGTGCCGCCGAATCCCTGCGGACCGATGCCAAGCTTATTGATCTCTGTGAGCATATCCTGTTCGAGCTGTGCATAGAGGGGCTTCGGATTGCGCACGGCAGCATCCCGGCAGAGGGCTTTTTTTGCAAGCAGCGCACATTCCTCAAAATTACCGCCGATCCCCACACCGATCACCATCGGCGGACAGGGATTACTTCCGGCTCTGGCAATGACTTCTGTCACATAACGGACGATATCCTGCTTCGTAGCAGCAGGAGTGAACATCTTCAGGGCTGACATATTCTCACTGCCGAATCCTTTCGGGCAGACGGTGATCTTCAGATGTTCTCCCTCGGTCAGCTCCGTATGCAGTACTGCCGGAGTGTTGTCATTCGTGTTCACACGCTCCAGCGGGTCGCCTACGATGGAACAGCGCAGATAACCCTCTGTATATCCCTTTGCCACTCCCCTGTCAACGGCATTGCGCAGGGTATCGCCGGTGATGTGGACATCCTGCCCCAGTTCCGCAAACACCACAGCCATGCCGGTGTCCTGACAGATGGGCAGATCCTCTTTCCGTGCTGCCTGTAAATTGGCTTTCAGGTCATCAAAGACCGCACGTCCCACAGCAGATTCTTCCTGTTCCGCACATGCCGAAATGCATTTCTCTAAATTTTGCGGCAGGATCTTGTTTGCACGGATGCACAGTGCCGCAACCGCATCCGTGATCTGTGCAGCAGTGATCTCTCTCATTCCACTTCTCCTTTGCTGACCATTTTTCCATCGATCATCACCCATACCGGCGATTGCATGACATCAAGCGGCGATCCGGCAAACAGCACAAGATCGGCATCCAGTCCTGCTTCAATGCGTCCTATCCTGTCTGATACGCCCAGAATATCAGCCGCTTCACATGTAATGGCACGCAGTGCCGCATCCTTTGGCAGTCCGCCCTTGACAGCAAGCGCAGCCGACAGAGGCAGATACTGGACAGGCACTTCCGGATGGTCGGTACAAATGGCAACTTTTACCCCATGTTTATGTAAGACCGCTGCATTGTGCAGCTCCATCGAGCGCAGCTCCGGCTTGTTCCGGCTACCCATGACCGGTCCGACGATCACGCTCAGTCCCCACTCCCCGAACAACTCCGCTGCAAGATGTGCTTCCGTTCCGTGTACGATGACCAGTTCCAACCCGAATTCCTTAGCAATGCGCACTGCCGTGCAGATATCGTCTGCCCGGTGACAGTGGAAATGCGCCTTGATATCGCCTTCGAGCAGCGGCAGCAGGGCTTCGCACTTTGCATCGTACTCAGGAGGTTCTTCCTCATCCGGATGCTCCTCAAACCGCTGTAAGCGTTCGGAATAGAGCTTTGCCTTCTGCAAGCCCTCACGGATGAGGGAAGCCGTTGCCATCCGTGTGACAGGGGCTTCATCACGGCTGTCGTAGGTAGATTTGGGATTTTCACCGAGGGCAAACTTCATGCCGCATGGCTGTATCATCATTTCATCGGTACATCTGCCATAGGTTTTCATCAGCAGCATTTCGCCGCCGCATGCATTGGCACTGCCGGGCGAAACCATCACAGAGGTGATGCCCTGCGCCCTTGCCTCAGCGAAACAGCGGTCAAAAGGATTGATGCCGTCAAGCGCACGGAGCTGCGGCGTAAAGGGGTCAGAGATCTCATTGCAGTCGTCCCCCTCAAAGTCAATGCCGTCCTCGATGATGCCCAGATGCGTGTGTGCATCAATGAATCCCGGAAACAGTCTGCCGCCCTGACAGTCAATGTCCTCCTCTGTGGTCGCATCGGGCTTACCCTGTTCCACGGCTGTGATTTTCCCGTCATGCACCTCTACATAGCCATAGAAATGCATATCTTCTGTCATAGAATAAATTTCCGCATTATAGATTATCATTCGTTTCCTCCATTAGAGCCATGATCGCATGTACACTGCTGCTCGGACTTCCGGTCGCAGTGATGGTATGGGTACTGTGTTTCCGGTACAGACCCTTGCGTTTCCGGTAGAGCTGATACAGTTCCTGCCGGGTACTGCGTTTTACAATGGGACGATCGGTGTTGGCAATGCGCTGGTAGCACATCCGGAACGGCACGTCCAGAAATACGACCATTCCATGCTCTCTTGCGATTTTCGCATTGCCCTCACGCAGCATTGCACCGCCGCCGCAGGCGATCACCCCGTCCCGCTCCGCAAGTTCCCGGACTGCCTGCGTTTCTAAATCACGGAAATATGGCTCGCCGTGTGTTTCAAAGATGTCCGGGATCTTCATATCTGCCTGTTCTTCAATATAGGTATCCATGTCCGTGAAGGGGCACTGCATCGCCTTCGCAAGCCGCACGCCGATGGTACTCTTGCCGCATCCCATGAATCCGCACAGAAAGATGGTCACACCGACTCCTCCTTTACCGGAAAGCTGCGGTTGATCTCTGCCTCCATATCGGCAATGATCTTTGCAATGTCCTCCGGAGCATAACTGTCGCCATCCCAGATCTCATGTGCCCGGACAGCCTGCCAGACAAGCATTGCCGCACCGCCGACAGCAGGGATGCCAAGTGCCTTTGCTTTGTGGATGAGCAGTGTTTCGGTAGGATTATAAATGACATCAAACACAGCATCGCACCGGGTAAGCACATCGTCCGCAACAGGGCAGCGGTCTGTATTCGGATACATGCCGACAGGACTTGCATTCATGAGCAGGTCGAATGCTTCTATAGGTGCAGTGTCCAGCACACGTATCTCAGCATCAGGACGAACGGCATGCAATTCCTCCGCAAGTGACTCAGCCTTCGGGATATCCTTTTCCACGATCGTCAGACTTGCACCGTGCAGAACCGCTTCGGTCGCCATCATACGTCCTACGCCGCCGCTGCCGATGAGCAGCACTCTGCCGCCGAGTGCAAACTTCTCCACACTCCGCAGGAATCCCGTACAGTCAGTGTTATAGCCGACCGCATGACCGTCTCTGGTATGGACGCAGTTGACGGCATGGTAACGTTCTGCTGTCTCATCCAGTTCATCAAGGAAAGGAATGATATCGGTCTTGTAGGGAATGGTAATATTGAATCCGCTCATGCTCCGGAGCATGGGTATCTTTTCTGCAAGTGCATCAGGCGGCAGTTCTGTGAGGGTGTAGGAAGCCTTCTTGCCGCTCAGGGCAAACAGCCGCTCATGGATAAAGGGGGACATGGAATGTCCCAACGGGTAACCGATCAATGTAAAAGTACGCATAGTTTCCTCCTCATTTCCGGACGTGCCGGATATTCTCTTTTATCATACCATATTTTCTCTTAAATTACAATGGTTTTTCCGGATTTTCTTTTGTGGAGAGGAAAATAGGTGTAATATCAATAGTGCGATTATACTTAAAGTAGAAATGGTAAGCATGTTGTACAAAAACAAAACGTGAACCGACCGAAAAATCGTTTGACGTGACTATTGACGTAAGGCGAATTTTCCTTTATACTATTTGTAAGAAAAAAAGATGGATCTATTCCTGATGCACATTTCCTGTCATCCTGCCCCGAAAGGATGATGGAAAACGCCTGATGCGGCGTTTTGTCTATTGACTTTGTCAATATGAAATGCTATTTTGTTTTATGGAGGATATTCTATGGATTTTGAAACGATCGCTGCTATTGTCGCCGACCAGTTTGACAGAGATCCGGACACATTGGACGAGAGCACAGACCTGATCGAGGATCTCAACTGTACCTCAATGGATGCCGTTGAGCTGATCGTTGCCATCGAGAGTGCAACGGATGTCCGTATCCCGGACGAGGCAGTGGACAGCATCCGCACGATCGGGGATATCGTGAATTATCTTGCAGAATGTGCCGATGCTGAGGAGGAAGAGGAATAACCGCTTCTTGTCTGCTCCCCGACGGTTCTGGGAAACAATTTGCGCTTGCTTTTTCGCAGAGAATATGCTATAATAGGAACAGAACGTTTTTCCGTCCCAGACCGGAGACTGTCTCCGGTACAGAAAGGAGCTTTCTATGAAGAATAAAATCACCGCTGCCCTTGCTGCTGCACTGCTGACAACAGGCTGCATGGGACTTCTGCATACTTCTGCCTATTCTGCTGATGATGTTGCTGCGAAGGCAAGAGCCTATGGCTGGCCGGAAAGTCTTATCCAGCAGGGATATAATATGTGGGCATCCGGCAACTATACACAGGAGCAGCTCGATCAGGCATACAACAGCGTCTACCAGTACGGCGGTGCTGTTGATGACAAAGTAAATCAGGAGCTGGGTGTTGACAGTACCGAAGCCCCTACGGAACAGACCTCTGCCGCAGCAGGCAGCACAGGCAGTTCCGGCACAACAGGCAGCAAGCAGGATACAAGCACTCCCGGCAAGTGTGATACCGTCACCAAAAAGGATGGCACGACTGAGGACAGAATTACACCGGAGCAATTCGTGGGCATGACACTCGATGAGAAAAAGAGCTATGTGGATTCTCTGACAGAGGAATCCAAGAAGGAATTTGTGGCAAGCCTGACTGCCGAAGAGCGTAACAGTATGATCAAACAGATGCCGCTTGAGGATAAGGCAGACCTGATGCAGGAATATATCAATGCAGCAGAAGGGATGGGCGTAAATGTGACCGTGGACTCCATGTCGGAAGGGAATATTTCGCTGACACTGCGTGACAATGACGGCAAGGTCATCGACAAGGCAGCAGTTGGTATCACCATTGATGAGACTGGCATCTCCCACACCAAGCCTCTGCTCTTTGCAGTCGGCGGTACGCTGCTTGCGGCTTTGGGATTCTGCGGCATGTATTACTATATCAAAAAGACTGACGAGTCGGAGTCATAAGGAGTTATATGGCAAAAACAAAACAAAAAGGAAATGCCCTCATCTATGTCATGACGGGCATTTTCATGGCTATTCTATGCGTGGCAGTGAGTATTGCTCTGCTCACTGTGCCTTATGAGAAGGCACAGACCTACCTGAACATCATCTTCATGAATCAGGAACGATTCACAGCAGATCAGGGACTGGTCATTACAGAAAATGAAAACATTTCCACTGACCTGCCGTCCGGTGATATGGAGGAAACGGGTGAGATCATCCGACCGTCCTTCGGGGAGCAGTATGCTGTGCTGCGATGTGAGGCAGCACAGATCGAAGTTCCGGTGTACTGGGGTTCCAGTGCGGAGCTGCTCGACCGGGGTGCATGTCAGTCAAGTGCATCGACCGTACTCGGCGAGACGGGAAATGCGGTCATTGATGCACACGTAAACACCTTCTTTGCCAACCTTACGCAGATCGAGCCGGGTGATGAGATCGTGCTGTTTACGGAATACGGTGTGTTCACCTACACCGCAAGAGAGCAGGTCACTTTCCAGAATACGGACAAGAAGTACATCCTGCCGACTGAGAACGATCAGCTTACCCTTTATACCTGTGAAGCACAGGTGCTTGGCACATCCACGACCCGTGTCGGTGTCGTATGTGACCTGAAAAGCAAGCTGTTCTATCCGGGAGAGGGGGCAGCAGAATGAAGAAGATCAGGTTATATCTCCCCAATGTCCTGCTGACGTTTCTGTTGGTGTTTGCGCTGCTTGGGACGGAATGCGTGCTGTTTGCAAAGTATGTCGTACTCAATGCCGACACGTTCCGGACGGTCGCAGAGGAGCAGGATCTGAAAACCAAAGCCTATGCTACTCTTGAAAAGGAATTTACTTCCAATGCCAACACGACCGGTATCCCGGCAGAGGTCTTTCTTGACCCGGTAGACACAGATGCGCTGCATCAGGGTATTTTAGACAGTGTGTCACAGGCGTTTGACTACCTGAACGGCAAGAGCAGTGACTATGCGTTCACAATGGATTTCACAGAGCTTGAAAATGCTGTCAATACGTTCTTTTCGGACTATGCCGAAGAAAATGGCTACGAAAAGGATGAAGCCTATGACGAGAAGGTCACCTCTGCCATCAGCAGTGCGGAGTCACGCATTCTGTTCGTGGCAGATACGTTCAAATTATCCACCATATATCGGAATGGCTGGCTGGAAAAGGCAAAGAAATATATTGGTTATCTGAATCCGGCAGCGATGGGCATGATCGCTGTGACGGCAGCGTTGTTGGTGTTGCTGATCGTGTGCAACCGGAAACAGATGGCACACCTTGCCTACTGGCTGGGACTGGCATCGGCAATTGCAGGACTGCTGCTGCTGCTGCCATGTATTTACCTGACGGCAACGGATTACTTCACAGCGTTTGTCATGAGCGACCCACAGATTTTTGCAGCGGTAGTCGGCTTTTTACAGCTCCTTACCGGAAGGGCAATGCTGATGGCTGGAATTACAGCGGGTATTGGTATCCTGTTGCTGGTGCTGTTCGGCATATTGCGGCACAAGGCTGCATCCGACTCACAGCAGAGTAGCCCTGATGATGGAAATTGAGTTGCTGAAAGCAGCGTTAAGGATGGTATGCACAGTATAAAATTATGAAGCAAGCCCGAAAGCAGTGAAAAGCTGTTTTCGGGCATCGTTTGTATAGGCACATTTTATGGACAGTTTTTCTTGACAAACGGAACACATTGTGTTATAATGAAATTGATACTGATTTTCATTTTCAAAAAGGTGGTGTGTGATCATGAAACAGGGCTATAAAACCCGGCAGAAGGAACAGATCCTGCAATACCTCATCTCCCGGAGCGGTCAGCATATCACTGCGCAGGAGATATCCCGTCATCTTGCGGATGCAGGCACACCTGTCGGTACAGCAACCATCTACCGTACACTTGAACAGCTTGCTGACGATGGCACACTACGGAAATATACCATCGACAGCAGGACAAGTGCGTGTTATGAATACGTTCCGGAAACACAAGGCTGTAACCGGCATTTTCACCTGAAATGTATGCAGTGCGGCACGCTGTTCCATGTTACCTGTGAACATCTCAACAGTCTGGAATCCCATATTTCAGAGCATCATGGCTTTCAGATCGACCAGTCCAGAACCGTACTCTATGGGGTGTGTGAGAAGTGCAGAAAGGAGAAGACATGAGACGGCTGCTCTCTCTGATGGTGGTCATTCTCTTACTATGCACAGGCTGTGTTCCGGCACATCCCACAGCGGACGGACGGATAAAGATCGTGGCGACCGTGTTCCCGGCGTATGACTTTGCAAGAGAGATCGCAGGCGACAATGCCGATGTAAAGCTCCTGCTTTCTGCCGGACAGGAGATGCACAGCTACGAACCGACCCCCAACGATGTCGCAGCGATTGCAGAGTGTGACATTTTTTTGCGTATCGGCGGTGAGTCCGAAGTCTGGACGGATACTCTGCTTGCGTCCGTGGATAAGTCGGAGATGCTTGTCGTCACGCTGATGGACTGCATCCCTGAGCCTCTGAGAGAGGAGCATGACCATACGCATGAAGCTGAACACGAGGAGCATGCAGAGGAATTTGATGAGCATATCTGGAATTCTCCGGTCAATGCTATGGCGATGGTCAATGCCGTCCGGGATGCCCTCATCCGTGCGGATGTGGTACATGCCGACGAATACAGCGACCATGCAGAGTATTATTGTAATGAGCTTGCCGGGATCGATGCGGACTTCCGCAGCCTTGCAGCACAGACGGACGATGCCATTCTGGTAGTGGCAGACAGATTTCCCTTCCGCTATCTGGCAGCAGAGTATGATTTCCACTATGCTGCTGCCTTTTCAGGGTGTAGCAGTGAAACAGAACCCACGCTTCATGCCTTGCTGCACCTTACGGAGGAATGCAGCACCCACAGCATCGATACAGTCTTTTACCTCGAATTTTCCTCACGGAAAATTGCCGACCGGGTGTGTGCAGAGACAGGCGCAAGGGCAGTCATGCTGCATCCGCTCCACAATGTTTCCGCAGAGGATCTGGAAAAAGGGACGAGTTTTGTGTCCCTTATGCGTGAAAATTACCAAGCCATAAAGGAGGCACTGCTATGACACCGCTGCTTGCATGTCAGGATATTACCGTGCAGTTCGGGACAAATACCGTGCTTGACAAGCTGAGCTTTACGGTCGAGCCGGGAGATTATCTGTCTGTCATCGGCAAGAACGGTTCAGGAAAAAGCACGCTGATACGGGCATTACTGAAACTCTGTCCATTGGACAGAGGAAGTATCGTCACAGCAGACAGCTTCACCCGGCGTGACATCGGTTATCTGCCGCAGCAGAGCGGCATCCAGAAAGACTTTCCTGCAACTGTGTGGGAAGTGGTGCTGTCGGGATGTCTCGGACATCACAAATTTCTGCCATTCTATACCAAAGCCGACCACATGGAGGCAGAACGCAACATGCACCGTCTCGGCATCTGTCAGCTCCGCAAGCGCAGTTACCGCACCCTCTCCGGCGGTCAGCAGCAGCGTGTTCTGCTGGCAAGGGCACTGTGTGCGACCAAAAAACTGCTCCTTCTTGATGAACCTGTGACCGGACTTGACCCGGCGGCGACTTCGGAGCTGTATGACATCATCCGTGAGCTGAACGAGCAGGACGGCATCGCCATTATCATGGTTTCGCACGACATGGACGGCGGCTTGAAGGATGCAAGGCATGTCCTCTATCTGGACGAAAAGACGCAGTATTTTGCTGATGCCGATACCTTCCGCCATTCTGCCATTGCCAGACAGCTTGAACAGGAACACCATACCCATGCGCATCTGCGCAAAATACACTATTCACGGGAGGATGCATCATGACAGGGATCAGCGGACTTTTCTCCCCTGCCGCCATGCACTACATCGTCCCTGCACTGGTGGGGGGCATTGCTGTGGCGGTTTGTGCGGCACTGCTTGGGGTGACATTGGTGCTGCGGCGGTATGCCATGATCGGGGACGGACTGTCACATGTAGGGTATGGGGCACTGTGTGTGGCATCCGTGATGCAGCTTGCGCCGCTTTGCATTGCTGTACCCGTGGTGTTGGCTGCCGCATTCATTCTGCTCGGATTGAGCGAATCCGGCAAACTCAAAGGTGACAACGGCATTGCCCTCTTCTCCACAACTGCCATGTCCATTGGCATTATCGTATCCTCAAAGGCAGGGCTGACCAACGATGTCAGCCACTACATGTTCGGCAGTATCCTTGCACTGGACAAGGGGGATGTCATTCTGTGCATCGTGACGGCAGTGATCGTGACAGCAGCATTTCTGTTGCTGTACAACCGCATTTTTGCAGTCACATTTGACGAGAGTTTTTCGAGGGCAACGGGTATTCCGGTGAAGGCATACAATATGGTGATCGCAGCATTGACAGCCATTACGATCGTGATGGGAATGATGCTGATGGGAACGCTGCTGATTTCAAGTCTGATCGTAGTACCGACGCTGTCGGCAATGCGGTTATGCAGGGGATTCCGTGGTGTTGTGATCGGAGCAGTGAGTCTGTCAGTGGGATGCTTTGTGCTGGGATTTTTCATTGCAGTCATACTTGATCTGACACCCGGTGCATGCGTGGTGGTAACAAATGTAGCGGTCTATCTGCTGTGCAGCCTGATATCATGGATCAAAGGGGCAGAATAAGCACAGATCTCCGGTGCTGTCTGTCAATATCCGACCTGTTTTTACCGAAAAATTGCCGACGTTTTCAAACGTCGGCATTTCTGTTTTCATGAAAGACCTGCTATGCTGCATCAGTGGAATCCTCCCACCACAGCATAATCCCTGAGTTTGCCTATGTAGACGACCTCATGACCGTCAAGGAAATCCATGGGCTTGACGATCGCATTGTAATCGTCCTTGTTCAGAATGGCAAACCGATTGAGGACATCAAGTACAAATTCCGAACAGTAATACCAGTTCGGACGCCTCCAGACAATTCCTGCTGCCGCCAGCAAAAGTCCGATGAAATTGTAATGATAATGCCATTTTTTCTGATACATCGCCGAAAGAAAAGCTTCAAGCTCTGCATATTGCATTGGTGTCACAGGTACACGCATGACGATCGCATCCGTCTCCGAAAAACGCTTGAACGTTCCGAAATCAGGGCTTTCCATGACAAAGCCCCCGAATAGCGGATTGTAAGCGTGGATGCGTCCGAAGGAATACATCGTATGCAGCTCCCGGTCAAGGCTCACGGAAGCATGATTATAAGGCGTTTTGGTGAATTTACCGATCATCCGGGACAGAAGAGTTCCGGAGCGTGTGACAACGATATAAACTTCCCGCCGTTCCAATCTCTCACCCCCTCATTCCGACAGAAAACTTGTTATTTTTATTATAACATACTGTATCCGGTTTGTCAATCACCTTTTTCGACTATATTCTGGAAATCATCTGCAAAACCGTACCTGTTCCTTGTGCAGAATGTTCAATACAAACAAGTTTTGTCATATATCCTTATGCAGGATTTCTATAGAAAATCAATCGCAGATATGTTATAATGATATTGCTGCTGATTTTCCAGTTTCTGTAGATCAGATCCACAGGCTTTCCGCCACGTCAGCAGAGCAGAATGCACATAAGAGGTTTCCGGTGCTTTTGCTCCGCAGCATGGATGGTGACACGGAATCAGCAGAAATACCCAAATCAAGCAAAATGAGGAATTTGTATGAAACGATATCTTTGTACAGTACTCCTGTTGAGCGTTTTACTGAGCGGATGCAGCGGCAGTACGCCTCCGGAGGAATCCATCCCTGAGACGACAGCTGCACCTGTACTGACAACGGAAGCTCCCACCACTGAACCGCCCACCAATGCTCCCTTTCCTGAAGCTGATCCCAATGCTGTCACGTTCGATGAAGTTGGTGAGGAAGTTGCTGAGATCATTGCAGACGATGAATTTGCCGCAGGCGGTACCTTGTCTGTGGAGAGTGTGGACGGCAACAATATGCTGAAATTCACGGATACTTCCACGACTGCCGACTCCCTGCCCGATGCTGTACAGAAGCTGCGCATCAATGTCCTGCATCTCATAGCACCAGATGATCTGGAGAAGATACGCTCCGTAGAGTTTGATCTCTATGCACAGGCAAAAGCAGATGAATTTGTCAACAATGACGGCAACCATATGACCGTACCCGGATGGATCGGCGGCGGCGGCGGCACAGAGACGGCTGACGGGAAATGGTATGGCTTTTCGGATTTTGCTGCATCAGGAGTGAATGAGTATAATCTGACACGTTCGGATACCTATCGTGTATCTTTCAAGCTGCTGCTTGCTGCATCAGGAAAAAAATGGGACAGCTCCATGGATAAGGTCTATTTCCAGATCATGCGTTGGGGTATGCAGAATCTGTCCGATCTGTATATTGATAACATCACATTCTATGACGAAAATGGCGAAAGCATACCGCTTACCATTGCAGGCAGCACTGTAGATGCCGGGGAGGATGACACTGCTTTGACAGATGCCGGATCCACGGAAATGGAGACAACATGAGACTGCGTTTTGCAGGAATATTAACTTCAGCGGTACTTCTGCTGACAGGGTGCGGCAGTGCAGCAAATACCTACACACAGTATGTACAGTCTGTCCTTGACTGCACCTACCGGAATGCTACGGATGACTATCTCCAGCTGACAGGCGTTACGCAGACAGAGGCGGATACCATCTATACAACAGAGGTCGAGCGTACTGCACAGCTTATCTGCACGAAGATGGATGTGAAATATGATATGCTGACGGAAAAGACAAAGTCCGGTTATACCGAACTTGCTGTCACGCTGCTTGGAAAGGTCAGGTATACCGTACAGCCTGCTGTGCGCACGGAGGGACATTATCAGGTGAGCATCGTCTCTGAGCCGATCGATCTCTGGGAGCAGTCACTTGGGGATGTAGAAGCGGCATATGTGGATGAATTTGCAGAGGACTTTGCCAAAGCAGAAGGCAGTGAAATGCGGCAGTCATGGCTGGAGAAGAAATGGGGCACTACGGTGCTGCACATTCTGAACGAACATATGGATACGCTCGGCTATCAGGATCCGGTCGGGGTGATCATTCAGATCAATGCCGATGAGGAAGGCAGATATACCATATCTGCCAATAGCTGGACATATCTGGATGCTGTGCTGCTTGATGTATACTGAAGAAAGCAGGATATGATTCTCCGTACAGCAAGGAACAGTATCATTGAAAAACAGGGAAGAAAATTACTATCCTACAGAGAAACACGCCGGCGTCATCACGCCGGCGTGTTTTGTCAGGGATTCGTATCGGAGAACCAGTCCATACCATGAGGAAAGCAGCAGGAATCGGCTATGGAGAAACCGGCTGCTGATTCTGGACGTTCTCTACAACTGCACTGTACATTCCCATCGACGCAAACCGTTCCTCTACAATTTCCCTCCCGAAGCGTGTCTGCGACTGCCATGCATTGGGATCATTGAAGTAGTAATAGTCGCTGTCATATCCGATGAGTACCAGACAATGTTCATTGATCTGCCAGTCGTACCATTCATCCGTTGGATTGCCATCCTTGTCCTGAATGTACCAACCCAGATAATCATGATGATTTGTCATGTTGATCGTTGCCCAGATCAGCACAGGTGTTCCTTGCGGCAGATACGTTTCTGCAAGTGTCTGCAAGGATGTGCCTGACGTATCCACAGCATTTGATCCTATCGGCAGAAACTGATTCATCATCGTCACAAGTGCCGGTGAAAAGCATCCAAAGCTTGTCGGGTCATAGGGACTTCCGATGAAGGCATCTTCGGGATGGGGTGCGGTAGCTTTTCCGTTCACATCCTGCGGATACTGACATTTCATCTTATCCACAATATCTTCGATCGGAATTTCTTCCTTTAGATAATATTCCAACACCATCTTTGCACTCACCAGCTCACATCCTGTCGACAGCAAGCCGTGCTGCGTGTAGAAAGGAACATCCTCGATCAGGCATTCCTCAGGCGGAGGGGGAGGTTCTGTGGCAGGAGGTTCGGTAACAGGTTCCGTGGTGGGAGGTTCTGTGGATGGCGTGGGCATTTCTGTGGTTTCCTCCGTGGGCAGAGCGGTGCTTATATTTTCGATCTGCCGCACTGGTTCAGGCACGGAACGAAGCCATGCCATCACACACCCAAGCACTGCTGTCGCTGCCAACAGACTGACTGTGACCAGATATTTTCTTGTCATTGTGGATTTTCTCCTGTAATGTGATACCGATCATTTTCCTTCCGACAGACAAAGCCTATCGGAAGGAAGCTGCTGAAAGCAGCGTTAAGGATGGCAGGCAAGGGAAGTATCTCCAATGCCATCAAGTACCCGTGACCGGCAGCGTGATCAGTGCAATGACTGCACGCAGAATGTTCAGACCGTCATCCTGTGCCACTTCCCCATCAAGATCGACATCGGCATTGGCAAGTCCCTGTGCAGAAATTTCCAAACCGATCATCAGGTACTTATTAAGCAGTATCATATCGACCATCTGCACCTTACCATCAGTATCCACATCGCCATAAAGTTTCTCCGTCTGCTGTCCGGAGGATGTTCCGTCAGTATCTGTCGGTGCAATGGTCGGTTCTGTGGGACTGTCTCCGCTTCCTGTGATGGGATAGGTGGTCAAATCGGGCAGCTCATCCAGTGTGATGCAGTAGTCGCTCTGGTAGATCTCCACCAGATTATCCACGGGATTATTCTGCTCACTTGTCAGATAATTCATATACCACGGGCAAAAATACAGCCATCCTGCCTTGCCGTTCACTAAATTTTCCAGCGACGGAATGGAGTCATTCTCCGACATGGCAACCATTTTCTGACCGTCTGTACTCCGGACAAGGCTGTAGAAGGTTGAGGAAATGGCACTTAAATTCGGTTCACCATCGGTACAGTTGTATTTGTCGTAGCCGATGATGTCCACCACATCATCTCCCGGATACCAGTCCGCAGAAGTTTCATAGGTGTAGCCCGTCCAGACCCAGATGATGTTGTCCAGACCGTATTCATTCGTGAGCTTATCATAGAGAAGGCGGTACAGCTCTTTGCAGGGTTCTGCGCCCTCTGCGCCCCACCAGAACCAACCGCCCTCTGCCTCATGCAGTGGTCGGAAAAGAACCGGCGCACCGGCATCTTTCAGGATCTGGAATTTCTTTGCTACATAGTCAATGTCTGCCATGATCTGCTCATGTTCCCATGTTCCCTCTTTGAGGGCGTTGGTGATGGAGAACGTAGTGTAGGGGGTGTTGCCGGATGATTCCACATAGAAGGCAGTATCCTCCGCCCCCTTTTCCAACGGCACATTCCAGTGCCATGAGATCGCAGCAATGCCGCCGTACTCCGTCACCCACTGTGCTGCACGTTCCGCAGCGTTGTCGTCCCATGTCGCCCCGTCCCGGTACGTCAGGAAGTCAATGCCCCGGATGGCAGGCTGCTTTCCGGTCTGTTCAAGGATATATTCAAATTCGGCTTCATTATCCTTGATATAGTTATCAGGGTCATTCCACTGGTTATAATTATGTGAGCCGCAGTATTCCTGCTGTCCGGAAAGGATATGCTCCCCATACTGGTCACAGAGATAGCTGTAGAGACGTTTGGTATTGTCGGAGGCATTGGGATTGGAGAGGGTACGGGTGGGGTTAAGGGAAGTCAGGCTGTCTGATGCAGGCGTGAGGGTGAGATAATCAAAATAGGTATATCCCCAGTAGCCTTTAAATTCAATGGTATTCTGCCCTTTTTCAAGTACCGCAATACCGGCATCCATCTCCTTGAATTGCAGGCAATAGGGGAAACTGGTTTCCCCTTGATTGACACCGTTGATGTTGAGGTACTGCACTTTTTTATTGGTGTCGTAGGGTTCACAGTAGGCGACCTTCATCTCATACAGTCCGCCCTCCGGCACATCAACTGTCACGCTTACAGTCGTGCCCTTCTGGTCAAGATAGGAAAAGCCCGTGCCGGAGAATCCGGTCACATCCATTTCCTCTCCCGAGCCGTCCTCCTGCGTATTACCGACCCAGCCTTCGGTGTAGATCTTGCCGCCGGACGTTGCACCGTCCTCAAATTCATATTTCAGCACATCCTCCGCTTTCGGAATGACAACCCCCTCTGCTCCGAGAGATACCACCCCCATGCAGAGGGCTGTGAGAGTGCTGAGCAAATGACGAAACCTCATGATGAATTCCTCCTTTGTCGATAAGGTGTTCCGGAAAATGAACGCTGCATTTTCTGCTGTTCCCTTTTGTATTATTTAGATTATACCACATCTTTCTGAAAAATGCAAGACACAATCTGCATTCTTGTTCTGTACCCCTGAATCCGGATGGGACATCTGCCACGTCTATTCCGGTCAAGCCCTGCATAGGATACATCGGAACAATTCTGATGAGGTGATGTTATGAAGGGACTTACCACTGTACAGGCAGATGAACGAAGAAAAGAATCCGGCAGCAATACCCTTGTACAGGTCAAGCCGCCGGGACCTGTGCGTATCTTCCTGTCGCAATTCCGGGATGCAATGGTGCTGATCCTGCTTGCAGCGACCGGCATTTCCGCACTGCTCGGCGAATGGACGGATGCTGTCACGATCATAGTCATTGTCCTGCTCAATGCGATTCTTGGATTTGTGCAGGAGTACCGCACGGAAAAGACCCTCGAAGCACTCCGGGACATGACTGCTCCCACTGCAAGGGTGTGGCGTGACGGGACTTTACAAGAGCTTCCGGCAGAACAGCTTGTACCGGGGGATGTGATCGCTGTGGAGGCAGGGGACTGCGTACCGGCGGATTGTCTGCTGCTGACAGCGAATCGCCTGTATGCAAACGAATCCATCCTGACGGGCGAAGCAGAGCCTGTGGAAAAATGCAGCGGCACGCACAAAGCAGAGCTGTCCGGCTTGCACCTGCCCTATCTCCTCTACAGCGGCACTGCCGTCACAAGGGGTTCGGGTACAGCAGAAGTCACAGCAACTGGAAAAAATACCCAGATGGGACAGATTTCCGGTATGCTGTCCTCTATCGGACGCTCTGAAACCCCTCTCCAGAAACGTCTCGGCGAACTGGGCAAGGTACTCGCACTCATCTGCATCGGGGTATGTGTGGCAGTGTTTGTAGCAGGTGTGCTGCGTGGCGAACCGGTGTTTGACATGCTGATGACGGGGATCTCCATTGCCATTGCAGCCATCCCGGAAGGGCTGCCTGCAACAGTCACGATTGCGCTTGCACTTGCCGTGAGCCGGATGATGCAGCAGAAGGCACTTGTGAACCGTCTGCACAGCGTAGAAACACTTGGCTGCACATCTGTCATCTGTTCCGACAAGACTGGTACCATTACCGAAAACCGTATGACCGTCACCCATATCATGACCCCCGACCGGGAATTTACTGTCACAGGAAGCGGTCTGAAAATGGACGGGGCGATCATGGAAAAGAACATGCATGTCAACCCGAAAAGTGTTCCTGCGCTGGAAAGTCTCCTGCGGTGTGCAGTACTTTGCAACAATGCGGAGCTGACCGGAACGGCATCTTCCCGGAACAGAGGGGAGCTGACCGGCACAGGCAGCTGGACAGCAGTCGGTGACCCGACAGAGATCGCCCTTCTTGCCGCTGCTGCAAAGGGGGGGATCTCTCCGAAAACACTGGATCTCAGCCGTGTAGAGGAAGAACCGTTCGACAGCGATACACGCTGCATGGCAGTGCTTGTCCGGAAGGGAAAGGGACGGCTGGTGTGCGTGAAGGGAGCATGTGATGTGCTGCTGCGTCGCTGCGGATTTGTGCGGATGAAGACAGGCGATATGCCCATGACCCCGGCACTCGAAAAGCAGATACGTGAACAGGCAGAATCCCTGTCCGCCAAGGCACTGCGTGTACTGGCATTTGCAGAAAAGCGATGTGATACCCTCGGCGATGCGCAGAATGGCATGGTGTTTCTTGGGCTGACGGGTATGCTTGACCCTCCACGTCCCGAGGCTAAGGAAGCGATCCGCACCTGTGCGGCAGCATCCGTCCGGACGGTCATGATCACCGGCGACCACAAGAAAACTGCTGCTGCGATTGCCAGACAGGCAGGTCTGCTGCGTGGAGGAGAAGTTGTCACAGGGGATGAGCTTGACCTTATGAGTGATGCACAGCTTGACAGGCGATTGCCGAAAATCACGGTTTTTGCACGGGTAAATCCGTCGCACAAACTGCGGCTGGTACGTGCCTATAAGCGTGCAGGGCATATCGTCACCATGACGGGCGACGGCGTGAATGATGCACCTGCCATCAAGGAAGCTGATGTAGGTGTTGCCATGGGGCAGAGCGGTACGGATGTTGCCAAACAAGCTGCCGATGTCGTTCTCACGGATGATAATCTTGCCACCCTTGTCCGGGCAGTAAAAGAGGGACGCTGTATTTATGCGAACATCCGGAAATTCGTGCGCTATCTGCTCTCGTGCAACATCGGGGAAGTCATTACAATGTTCCTCGGCATTCTTATGGGGATGCCGGTCGTGCTGCTGCCGGTGCAGCTTTTGCTGGTAAATTTAGCGACGGACGGACTGCCTGCCATTGCACTGGGGCTTGAACCGCCGGAGGAGGGGTTGATGAAACGTCCCCCACGAAAGCCGGATGAGAGCTTTTTCGCAGGGGGCTTGATGAGCCGTATTGTCTGGAGAGGTATCATGATCGGACTGTGTACATTGGGTTCTTTCAGCACGGCACTACGTTTCGGCAGCACACTCACAGAGGCACGCACGGCTGCACTCCTGACACTGGTCGTGTCACAGCTCATCCATGTTTTTGAGTGTAAGTCGGAGCATGGAACGATTTTCAGCGTGCATTACTTTTCCAACTGGAAGCTTATCGGCGCAGTACTGATTTCAGCCCTTATGCTTGCGGCAACGATCTGGCTGCCATTTGCGCAAGGCATTTTCGGAACGGCAGCTCTGTCGGGGAACATCCTGTATCAGGCACTCGGCTTTTCCTTTGCTGTGCCGGTCATTACTTCATTCTTTACATGGCACAGCCGCCGCTGATCATACACATGCCGGATTTTCTGGCAGGGAATCGTTTCTGTCTGCATAGATATGTTCCAAACACAATGCCCCCGATGCCTGACGGCAAAGGGGGCATTGTTCATAAACCTGATGGATCAGTGTGCAGATCTCCACAGATCATTCTGTCCTGAGTGCCACAACCGGATCTTTCTTTGCTGCACTCCGGGATGGAATGATGCCGGCGATCAGCGTCAGGAACATACTAATGGCAACAAGGATAACCGCAGCCACAACCGGCAGCACTGCGTTCAGTGCCGTGATGGTCGTCAGGTCGTGGATAACGATGTTGATGGGAATGAGCAGAGCATATGTCACCAGAACACCCAACAGTCCCGATGTAAAGCCGATGATCAGCGTTTCGGCATTGAACATGCTCGATACATCACGCTTGGATGCGCCGATGGCACGCAGGATGCCGATCTCCTTCGTCCGTTCCTGTACAGAGATCAACGTGATGACACCGATCATAATGGACGACACGATCAGAGAAATGCCCACAAATGCGATCAATACATAGGTGATGGCATTGATGATGGTTGTAATGCTGCTCATCATCAGTCCGATGTAGTCCGTGTACTTGATCTGTTTGATGTCCTCAACAGTCTCGTTATAGTCGGCAATGACCTCCTCGATCACATCCTTGTTCTCAAAGGAGGATGCATAGAGGTTGATGGAAGACGGGCTGTCCAGATCAGCATTGCCAAGTTTTTTCAGATTGTCGTCATAGGTGGAATCCGAAAATTCAAGCAATTCTTCATAGTAGACACCGAACCGAGCTTCATCTGTCTGTTTCAGCTCCTCCTCCAGCATGGGAATGAGCTGATCGGCAGGGACTTCTGCCATCTGCTGCTGCACCTGTGCGGCATACTGCATTTTTGCCTGCTGCTCGACCATTTCGGTATAGACTTCTTTGAGGTCGTCGTCATTCATTTTTTTGATATAATCTTTCAGTTCATCTTCTGACATGCTCATCTGTTCCGTGAGGGCTTGCAGCATGGTATCCTCCATGTCCTTCCGTGACTTGCCCTTGAGGGCATCGGATGTCATGGTTTGCAGTTCTTCCTCAGTCGGAATGGATTTCATGCGGATGTACATCTCCTGCTTCATTGCCTTCGGCAGTTCATCCACATAGCTGCGGAATTCCTCTTCCTTCTGTGCATCGGTCAGGTCGTCGCTGCTTTCCTTGAAGGGCAGTCCGGTGAAGATGTCCTTGTCCTCATCGGCAAGCTGTGCCTGCAAAGCATCACAGTTCTGCATCTCCTGCACCACATATTCTGTCAGCTTGGAGGTATAGGCGATCGAACCGTTGAGCATGGCGGACTGGGTATCTTCATTCGGGCGGAGAATGCCCGTCACTTTCAAGGGCAGGGCATTGTCATACAGATACTTCATCCCCTGTTCTGTGTCACGCAGATCACTGTAAGTATCGGTCAGTTCATCATAGGAATAGCAGTCGGAATTGAGGACGACACGAAACTCCATCTTGCAGATCTCCTCATAGCTCCATGTCTTTGCATCCTTTTCTTCCAGTTTGGTATGGTTGACGGAGGCATCCATGATGGCATCCATCGTATCTTTGGTTTCAAGTCCGAGTGCATAGAGGGTCATGTCATCAATTTCGTTGTTTTCATCCACAACAAGCATGATCTCGTCATAATCATCCGCCCAGTCGCCATAGAGTACGTCATATTGCTTTTTCAGCAGATCACTCACCGCAGCACCGTTATCCCCCGGCAGCATCTCCTGCCACAGCACAGCATTGCCCAGTCCGGAGCCAGTAGAGCTTTCGGAAATACCAAACATGCTGTCACGCATTTCTACCATTGCTGAGACATCCATGTCAATGGATTCGCTCACAAGGTCTTTGAGCAGCTCCTGTGTATCGGAACGGATAATTGTGCCGTCTACATTTTCCGTATACACAAGCAGTCCGAGGGGGTAGGCATACTGAATGCCCGACAGAGCACCGGAAAGCTTACTGTCCGGATCGGCGTATTCCTTTTCGAGGTATACTTTGAAGGCTTCGAGGTCATTGGTATCGGCTTCGAGATCATTCATAGCCTCCACAAGGTTATACATGGCATCCTTCTCATAGACTTCATCCTTACCATGTGTGACACTGTCCTGCTGTACACCGAGAAAGGTCTGCATGAGGGTGGTCAGGTCAATGGTGGCAGCTTCGATGGTCAGCGGATACGATGCAAGGGTATCTTCCTGTACGGCATCAATATATGTCTGAAACCCCTGCGAAATGGAGAGTACCAACGCTATGCCGATGATGCCGATGCTCCCGGCAAACGAAGTCAGCAGCGTGCGCCCCTTCTTGGTAAAGAGGTTTTTCAGTGACAGTCCGAATGCTGTCGGGAAGGACATGGAGGGCTTTTTCTTTTTGGCATTGGCATCGGCAGCAGCCTGATCTCCTTCTTTCTCCTTTGCAATTTCTTCCTCTGTCAGGGGAGCGGAATCCGATTTGATCTCACCGTCAAGCATCCGGATGATACGGGAGGAATATTTCTCCGCAAGCTCCGGATTGTGCGTTACCATGATAATGAGACGGTCTTTGGAGATGGCTTTCAGGATCTCCATTACCTGTACGGATGTTTCCGTATCGAGCGCACCGGTCGGTTCGTCAGCAAGGATGATGTCGGGATTGTTGACCAATGCACGGGCAATGGCGACACGCTGCATCTGTCCGCCGGACATTTCGGAGGGACGCTTGTGGAGCTGTCCGCCCAGTCCCACGTCTTCCAACGCTTTTTTGGCACGTTCCCGGCGTTCTGACTTCTTCACACCCGACAGCGTCAGGGCAATTTCAACATTCTGGAGTACAGTCTGGTGGGGGATAAGATGATAGCTCTGGAATACGAATCCGATGGAATGGTTCCGGTAAGTATCCCAGTTCTTGTCCTTGAAATGCTTTGTGGATTTGCCGTTGATGATGAGATCACCCTCGGTGTAGTGGTCAAGACCGCCGATGATGTTGAGCATGGTGGTTTTGCCGCAGCCGGAAGGTCCTAAGATGGAGACAAATTCACTGGATCGAAATTGCAGATCAATACCTTTCAGAGCATGGACTGTATTTTCACCGGCAAGATAATCTTTCTTGATACCTTTTAATTCAAGCATGTCAGAACCCCTTTCTGTTATTTTAATGACAAAGTTATTATACCACGTTCTGTTCATGTTGTCAAGATATGGACATGCTTTTTGTGCAATTGTTCTGATTTCGGGATGTCGGGCATATCCTTTTATGAAGCAAACATTCAGAGAGGAGTACTGCCATGCTGTCAGAACTGTTCAGCCGGATCATCCTGTTCATTCTCCATGCCGATACGCCCAGCTTATTTCCGAAACCTCTGTCTGCCGCAGAGGAGAGGGAATGTTTCCTGAAAATGGAACGAGGGGATACTGCCGCCCGGCATCGGCTCATTGAACACAATCTCCGCCTTGTGGCGCACATCGTCAAAAAATACCACAGCTCCACCGAAGATCAGGAAGAGCTTGTCTCCATCGGGACGTTCGGGCTGATGAAGGCAGTCGATACATTTGACCATACGAAAGGTGCAAGGTTTTCTACTTATGCTTCAAGGTGTGTGGAAAATGAAGTCCTGATGTATTTCCGGGCGCAGAAAAAGCATCTGTCTGACATTTCCATGAATGAACCCACCATGACCGACAAGGATGGAAATACCCTCACTCTCATGGATACTTTAGAGGACGGCACGGATCTGGAAGAGCAGGTGGATCTGTCCATCCACACCGATCTGCTGTACCGTTTTCTGGGAGAATGTATGGAGGAACGGGAGCTGGAGATCCTGACACATCGTTATGGGCTGTACGGCAATGTACCCCTGACACAGCGTGAGGTGGCAAAAAAACTGGGTATTTCCCGTTCCTATGTATCCCGTCTCGAAAAAAAGGCACTGCAAAAACTAAAGGAAAAGTACGATACAACGCCGTATTGATATGGATACGCCGCAGGCATTCCCTGCCATCCTATCGGGGGAGGATGACAGAAAATTGATATTCCGACCAAATGAGAAAGAGGAATGGCAAGCCGTTCCTCTTTTCACTTTCATATACGATCCCATAAACTTTATCCGTAAGATGACAGGAAATGAGTCAGAATCTGAAATCTCTTTCTCCGTTTTTGATTTTTGCAAGGCGTTCGATCGTAATGTTTTGTACCTTTTCATTCGGGATCTTCTTTAGCTCTGCTGCAATGAGTTTCTCGCCGATCTCCTTGGTTTCCGGTGCTGCATAGTCCTCCAGATATTCCTGCAAGGTCATAAGCGCATTCGGATGGCAGCAGTTAAGGATCTGACGGGATTTGCAGAGCTGCATAAAACGATCGCCCGTTCTGCCCTCACGGTAACAAGCCGTGCAGAATGACGGAATAAAGCCATCCTTCATCAGCCAGTTCACCACTTCATCCAACGTTCTCTGGTCGGACACATCAAACTGTTCTGTATCATGCGGACGTTCCTCCTCGGTATAGCCGCCGACCGATGTCCTCGAACCGCCGGAAATCTGTGAGATTCCAAGCCGTAATGCCTTCGCACGGACTTCCTCGCTTTCACGGGTTGAAATGATCATCCCCGTGTACGGCACTGCCACACGGATGCAGGCAATGATCTTCTCGAATGTCTCATCCGAAATGGAGTTATCAAATGCCTCCGGGTCGATATCGTCGGCATGTTTTACTCTCGGCACAGAAATAGTGTGCGGACCTACGCCATGCACTGCTTCCAGATGTTCCGCATGCATCAACAGCCCTGCAAATTCATAGCGATACAGTTCCAGCCCGAATAGCACACCCAGACCCACATCATCAATACCGCCTTCCATTGCCCTGTCCATAGCTTCGGTGTGGTAAGCATAATTATGTTTCGGACCGGTCGGATGCAGATGCTCATAGCTCTCCTTATGGTAAGTCTCCTGAAACAGGATATACGTACCGATGCCGGCTTCTTTGAGCTTACGGTAATTTTCAACCGTTGTTGCCGCAATGTTGACATTCACACGGCGGATATCGCCGTTCTTGTGGTGGATGCTGTAGATGGTTCTGATACATTCAAGGATGTACTCGATGGGGTTGTTGACCGGATCTTCACCAGCTTCGATAGCAAGGCGTTTGTGTCCCATGTCCTGTAAGGCAATGACCTCGGCACGCACTTCTTCCTGTGTGAGCTTTTTGCGGGGGATGGTCTTGTTTTTTGCGTGATAGGGACAATACAGGCATCCGTTCACACAGTAGTTGGACAGATACAGCGGCGCAAACATCACAATACGATTGCCGTAAAAATCCAACTTGATCTGCTCTGCAAGCTGACAGACCTTCTCATTCAGGTCATCCTCCTCACATGCAAGCAGCACAGAAGCTTCCCGGTGGGACAGTCCTTTCAGTTCCTTTGCCTTTTCGATGATCTGCCCGATCAGTTCCCTGTCATGCTTATGCGCATCGGCATATGCAAGAGTCTCCTCGATTTCGGCATGGTCAATAAATTCCTCCGCTTTAAGTGACTTCGGATCGTACATAAAAAATTCCTCCTCTTCCGCATCTCCAAATGATCTGCGTCAGTAAATAAAATCCTTGCCGTCAATACATTTCCGGCTCGGTATCACTATTATACCACAGCTTGTGTGATTTGTCAATCATGTGATGTCTTGGCAAACCGTTTTTACGCATGCGCCAATTGCCGCCGCAGACAATTTTCTGCCATCCTATCGGGGTCAGGATGACAGAAAAATCAGGTTTATCAGCTTTTCCGGAAACGTCCGATGGTTTCCCCTATTTTTTCCTCCAGCACCTCACGATGCTGCATGTGACGGTCGTTGAGGGTGCGGTTCGTTGCAAGGATCGCTGCCTGCATGCGCATCAGATACGCCAGCAGCGGACGAGGCAGCTTACTCTGGAGAAAATGCGACAGACTGCGGCATTCCCGGTTGAGCATCACATGATACCGGACATAGAAGCGGTACAGCCGCCTGCTCTTACGTGAAAATGCAATGCCCGACAGCAGCGTATCTCCTGCCAGCAGAATGGCAAACAGGATCGCTGTCACATTGATGATGTCCGGGCGGATGGTATCAAACCATGCCACTACAAGCGGTTCGGCAATACGGCTGATGACCGTCGTAGCAATGCCGAAAAACAGGAATCCCAACAGGCATACACGCCCCTTGATGTTGAAGGCAATGCCCGAATAGTCCCAGAGCTTGACATGGAAAATGTCCTCCAGAATGGATGCACAGAGATACTCACAGGCAATGCAAAGACATGCCGATACCAGAAACTGTACCGCTGCATTCGGGATATTGTGCGCCATGATGATGCCAAGCACACATCCGCCCCCATAGACCGGGCAGTAAGGACCAAGCAGTGACCCCCTGTTCAGGAAATGCCCGGACTCCCAGAGAGAAACGATCGTTGTCTCCCAGAGCCATCCCAGAAAGCTGTACAGCATAAAGCTCAGAAACAGATAATCGAGTTCCATACCCGATAATTCTACAAAATTCACCTTCATAATCGCACACGCTCCTTCCGGAACACTTCGAGTATCGTGCAGATCTTATCCGCAATCACGATCACCCATCCCTCCTTACAGGTGGGCGGTACGACCGTCAGCGGCCACATATGGCGTTGTATGATCTGCATTTCCTTCTCTGTCAGCGGATAGTCCATCAGTGCATTTTTCATGGCGAGAGTCGAATGTCCGAAAGCATGGCGGAAATTGAAAGCGTGGGTGTGATGCCAGTCATAGAGAAAATAATCATGCAGCAATGCCCCCCGGATCAGTTCCCGGTAGCTCACATCCAACCCCATCCGTACACTCAGCACGCAGCAGAGATAAGCTACATGACAGCAGTGCTGAAAAACCGACATATCCGAATGCTGGACATATTGTCTCGTCTCAGAAAGACGTCCTTCCTGAAGCAGCAGCTCAGCCTCCTGACGGATGGCAGTGATGATTTCGTTCTTGTTATATTTTACGCCCGGATGCAGCATGGCAGTTCTCCGGGCAGCCAGTTCATGCTTCATAAGCACTCGATCCCCTTTCCATTGCGCCGGCAAAGATCCGGTATACAGTTGACTTTTTTTCTTACTGGAGTTATAATAGAATAGGGCATGATGGAAACAACATTTCCTTGCGATTATTATACCACAACCTTGACAAATTGTCAAGCATCCGGAAACGATTTATCCGATTCCACAAATATTTCCGCTGCCGGGAACAGAAGATCGGCAGAATGTGCATGGAGGGGCTTATGAAAGAGAAACTTGTGATTTTTGATTTAGACGGAACGATACTGGATACATTAGAAGATCTGAAGATTTCGGTCAACAGTGCTTTAGTAAAAAATGGATATCCGGAACATACCATAGAAGAAGTACGCACCTATGTGGGCAACGGCATCCGGATGCTCATCCACAGAGCGGTTCCGGAAGGGACGGATGCTGCCGCAGAGGACAAGGTGCATCGGGATTTCCGGGCACACTATGATGCCCACTGCACGGAACATACTGCCCCCTATGATGGCATTCCGGAGCTGCTCAGGGCATTGCGGAAGGAGGGCATCCTGACGGCGGTACTGTCCAACAAGGCAGATCATGCGGTACATACGCTGTGTGATGCCATGTTTCCGGGACTGTTCGATGTAGTGCGTGGGGAGTGTGAGGGTATACCGAGAAAGCCTACTCCGGATGCAGTCTATGCGATACTGGAAGAATTGCAGATCGCACGGGAGGATGCGGTCTATGTCGGCGATTCCGATGTGGACATCATGACAGCACAAAATGCAGGGCTGAGCTGCATCAGTGTGGCATGGGGCTTCCGGACGGCAGCATTTCTACAGGAACACGGTGCAGCGGAGATCCTCAGTTCTCCCGATGCACTTCGGAAAAGACTGCTGTTATGAAAAAATCCGCTCATCGCAGAGCGGATTTTTTAACTGCCTGACAGCATCAGATAGGTGAAGAGGATGCTGGGCAGGAGCATGACGATCGTGTTTCGTATCATGATTTTTTGCAGCCTTTTCCACTGCTGCTCAGACAATGCGCTTACCTTCGGGATCTTCAGAACATCCAGTACCAGCACAGCCGATATGTAGATAAAATAGCAGTTCACAAGAAACAAATACGCTGCTCCGGCAAGCATCTGCCAGTTTCCGTGTGCGATGGAATATCCGCAGGTGCAGACCGGCGGCATGAGTGCAGTCGCAATGGCGACACCGGGTACGACATTGTTCGCCTTATCCGTCCGGGTGTTACCGATGATGCCGGCAAAACCGCCTGCTGTTGCGATGATGACATCATAGAGTGTCGGCTGCGTCCGGGCGAGCAGTTCACTTGTCGGCGCATTGATGGGAGAGAGCAGAAAATAGAGGATGGATACGATCAGGCTGATGAAGATCTGGATGATGAAACCATAGCAGTTTCGCCGGAAACGTGCAAAATCCGCCGCTGCCGTGTTGTACGCCATGGCAAGAATGCTGCCCATCAAAGGAGAGATCAGCATTGCTCCGATGATAACCGCCGTTGACCCTGTATTCAGTCCCACCGATGCGATCAGGATCGCACAGATGAGGATGCACATATTCGTCCCCGTCACCTGACCGGAGCTGATGATGCGCTGTCTGATCTCCTCATGCGTAGCAGTGTCCTCCGTCAGGTTGAAAGCCCGTCTGATGGTATTGCGAAAAACCCTTCCCTTGCCAAATTCCTGCATAGTATCACCTCAGATGCTGTTCGGCACTTTGTCTTGCAGCTCAGCAAACTTGGAAGCATTGAGCTTTTCGGCATCGTTGACAAGGTAGTCTGTCCCTCTGAACACTTCAAAACGGAACGGCGGATCATAGCAGAGATTGACATACTCTCCGTCCACCTCTAAAATGATTTCCAGATCGTTGGGGATTCTTGTCCCGAACCGTTTTTTGGTGTAGTATATGTAGGCATCAATTTCCTCCTGCGGCAGTGTGCCGCCCTTTACAGTGACTCTGATCACGGTAAAGCCCCCTTTCCGGCATTCTTTTACTATATTATAGCACAGAACATCGGAAACTGCAAGTGTTTTTTCAGATCTGTTTATGAGACTGCATGAAGCGGCTGAAAGCAGCGTTAAAATTGGCAGGAAATGACAGATGGTGCAGCAGGGATTCGTATCAGACGGACGAACGCATCAGAACGTGACACGAGAATGCAAAAACTGCTCCGACCAAGCGGAGCAGTTTTTCATGCATTCTTTGGCGGATTCCAGAGGTAGTACACTCCGAATCCGATACCGCACAGTCCTCCTAAAATATGGGTGAGCTGTGACACATTGTCGGTTTTTGCGACACCATTGACGATCTCCTGTCCTATGTAGATCACGACCACGATGATCAGCGTCAGCGGGATCTTGCCGCTGCTTACAGAGGTACATGAACATAGCACGATGAACAGGAACACAATGCCGCTTGCTCCCACAAGCGCATTTGTTGTGAGAAGCAGATTGGCAGCCCCTCCGACAACTGCTGTGACCGCCATCATCATTACAAGGCGTTTACTGCCATACTTTTCCTCCAGCATCGGACCGAGCAGGGCGATCATGGAAAAGTTGCTGAAATAGTGGTTGATGTCCGTGTGTCCGAACACATAGGTGAGTGTCCGCACATACATCATCGGGTCTGTTGTGGAGGTGCGGTAGCAGGCAAAGAGAGATGTCGTGGATGCGCCGCCTGTTGCATAGCTGAACATCATGACGATGAACGACAGTACAGTAAAGCTGACGATGACCGGCGCATTCATTTCGATTTTCGGCAGTTTCATCAGATCTTGGAGTAGCCGAAGCTATTGACGATGGCATCGACCTTCACGCCGCTTGCGCAGAGCGGACACTCCGCAGCAGAGGCAGTCTTATATTCCGGAAGATCGTCCTGATGGAATACGGAATCGATTACTATGCCGTTAAACTCGTTGATGGCACTGAATACGGCTGCCACACCTGCAAGCCTGCCGGAATAGTATTTCAGGCACTCCACGCAGCGTGTGATCGATTTGCCGGTAGAAACAGTGGACATAAGCAGGAGGATGTCCTTATTATAAATATGTTTCTGGAGATTGTCACGGAAGATCATCTGATTGTTCATATTCGTTTCGGGTGTGATGACAGCGATATCCTCGCCGCCCTTCATACCGCTGCCATGCAGACAGAGGTCACGGGCAAGGAATGCACCGATCATCTCCGTCCCCTCAAAGCAGAGGATGGTGTCGATGTTCTTGTTATGAGCATAGAGTTTTGCCAGTTCACGGGCAGTCTCACGGGCAGCACGGTACTGGGTCTTGATGGTAGTGATGTCAACGAAATAATTGACATGGGAATGGTTCGTTGCGAAGTGTCCGGGGATGAGTCCGAGCCTGACGCTGTTGTTATTCTTCGCCGTAATGTCGATCTGTCTTTCTTCCATATCGGGATTTTCCTTTCTGATGCAAAATAATTCCGCACGAGTGCGCTGTTACTATTATAACAGACTTTATCGCCCTTGTCAATGATTTTCGGAAAAAAACCAAAAAGACAGGGGTATCAGAAACAGGGAACGATCCTGTTTCTGAGTTCCTGTCATGCAAATGGGTTATCGTGTCCCGGAATCATCGACCCTGCCGTTATCGCCGGCATGGTAATCACCATCATCTGTGCCGTCTGCGGCATCTTTGCCGGTCATGTCGCTGACGATATCCCTGCCGCCCTGTGCAACATCACTGACAATCTCCTTGCCGCCCTTTGCAACATCGCTGACGAGCTCCTTCCCGTCGTCTGCAACATCGCTGACAAGATCTTTTGCATCCTCCACAACGCCATCTTCATGGCGGCTGTTATCTGTCGTGGTATCATTTCTGCCGCAGCCTGTTGTCAGCAGCAGGAGTGCTGCAAGTGCGGACAGTGTCGTCATTTTGTGTTTCATTGCCCATACTTCCTTTCCTGAGCCGGAAACCGGCTCCATAGTAGTGTTGCCACCGGAAATGGGTTTCATTCCACATCGGGAGACAAGGAGAGGACCATTTTCATGATTTGTGTATAATGCACAGGAATGTGCAATCTTTCCTGTATGAATCAATGATTTTTCACAATACCTATTGCATCGTTTTTCAAAAAATGCTATAATAGCAAAGGATGTGTTCGTGATTTACCGCATGAGGAGGGATGACCATGACTGCAAAAGAAGAATTTATCGCACTCTATCAAGACTCCATCCAGCGCAGAGGTGCGCAGCAGTTTCTGGATTACCTCACAGGCGAGAACAGTGATTTCTTCATTGCCCCGTCCAGTACCCGGTTTCATGGATCTCATGAGGGTGGTCTGGTTGAACACAGCGTGAATGTGTACCATTGCCTGAAGGATTACCTCTCCCGTCCGAGAACCAAGGAGCTGTACCGGATGGACTTCACGGAAGAGACGGTCGCACTGGTCGCATTGCTGCACGATGTCTGCAAGCTGAATTACTACAAGACCGATTACCGCAATGCCAAGAATGAACAGGGTGTCTGGGAGAAAGTCCCCTACTATACCATCAACGATACCCTCCCCTATGGACACGGCGAGAAATCCGTCTATATCATCTCCAGTTACATGCGCCTGAGCCGGGAGGAGGCATTTGCCATCCGGTATCATATGGGGTTCTCCGGCTGTGAGGACAGGAACAGCATCGGCAAAGCGTTTGAGATGTTTCCGCTGGCACTTGCACTCCATGTCGCCGACATGGAAGCGACCTATTATCTGGAAGGCACGCCCGTTAAGGCATAAATCATACATAGAGGAGTTAGTTACATGAGTTGGTATGAAAACGCAATCATTTACCATATTTATCCGCTCGGTTTCTGCGGCGCACCCAAGTATAACGAGGGCGGCGCACCGGTCAGACGACTGGAAAAGGTACTGGACTGGATCCCGCATCTTCAGGAAATGAATGTGGATGCCGTCTATTTCGGTCCTGTGTTTGAATCTGTGGAGCATGGGTATGATACCATTGACTACAAGATGATCGACCGCCGTCTCGGCGACAATGAAATGTTCCGGAACATCTGTGAAAAGCTGCATGAGGCAGGCATCCGTGTCATCCTTGACGGCGTGTTCAACCATGTCGGCAGGAAATTCTGGGCATTTACTGACATCCAGCAGAACGGTCAGAATTCACAGTATTGCAGCTGGTTTCAGAATCTCAACTTCGGCGGACAGTCTCCCTGCGGCGATCCTTTCTGGTACGAGGGATGGAACGGTCACTATAACCTCGTCAAACTCAATCTCCAGAATCCCGATGTCTGCAACTATCTGCTCGATGCTGTCAATTACTGGATGGATGATTTCAAGATCGACGGTATCCGTTTCGATGCAGCAGACTGTATCGACTTCAACTTTTTCAAGCGCATCCGTTCGTTCTGTAAGGGGAAAAATCCGGATTTCTGGCTCATGGGCGAGATCATCCACGGCGATTATAACCGTTGGGCAAATCCGGAGATGCTCGATTCCGTCACCAACTATGAGTGTTACAAGGGGATTTACTCCTCCCATAATGATAAGAATTTCTTTGAGATCGACTATTCCATCAACCGCCAGTCCGGTGCGAACGGCGGCATTTACCGGAATATCCGGCTTTATAACTTTGTGGACAACCACGATGTCAATCGCCTTGCAAGCACGGTGCAGAACCCGGCGTATCTGTTCACGGCTTATACCCTCCTGTACTGTATGCCCGGCATCCCATCCATTTATTACGGTTCGGAATTCGGCATTCAGGGACGTAAGGAGAATCATTCTGATGACAACCTCCGTCCCTGCCTGACGCTCGGCACAGGCGATACAGAGGAAAATACCGTACTCTATCAGCATATCGTCAAGCTCGGACGTATCTACAGAGCATATCCTGCGCTCCGTACCGGAAGCTATCGTACCGTCATCATCCGCAACCGGCAGATGCTTTTTGCTAAGGAGCTGAATGAGCAGACGGTCTATGTTGCCCTGAATCTTGACGATCAGCCCTATGACGCACAGTTCGGGACGCATTACGGTGCGCTGGTGGATGTACTTGGCGGCAGCAGCGTAAGGGTGGAAGGCGGCAATGCTTTCATCCATATGGAGCCGTTCTCGTCAATGATCATCGTCAACGACGATATCGTCAATATACAGCCCGAACAGAAGGAAGTGCCGCAGGAGCAGCCCAGAGAAGTCTGCGAGGGGCAGCATTACCGTCATTTCAAGGGCAGGAATTACACAGTACTCGGCGTGGCAACACACAGTGAAACGCTTGAGGAAATGGTCGTCTACCGCAGTGATACGGATGGTACCGTCTGGGTACGCCCCAAGACCATGTTCATGGATAAGGTCGGCGATACCTACCGCTTTACTCTGCTCGACGACTGATAAAATCGCTTTCTCCATACTAACACCTTTCATAAAAGCAAAATCCCCCTGCCCGGTGGCAAGGGGATTTTGCGTTGTGCTAATCGCAGCACGGGTCGCTCGAATCGCTGTTGGAATCGTTGGCGTTATTGGAGTGATTGTTAGAATTGTTGCTGGAATTGTTAGAAGAATTGTTGGAGCTTTCCTGACGCTTGTTGCTGGAGTTGTTCTTGCTCATGACATTCACCTCATTCTCCGCACAGACCCGGCATATCCGGGCGTGCGGTATCCCCAGTGATATACCGTCGGAGCAGGCTGCTCCGCTGATGTGAGTATGTCCTGTTTCTGCAATTTTATTCCATCAGGAAAGATTTTCCGCATATTCCTCCGTGGCTGCCTCTGTAGTATCGGTCACAATGTAGCTGCTGTTCACGTTTTTTCCGGGTTTGAGTTCCGCCTTGTTCAACCCCCAGACAGCCATGCCGCAGCCAACGGTAAGCGTCAGTACAGCTGCCACATATGCCGCATACCGTCCGATGTGCAGACGAGGTGCTTCGGACACCTGCCATGTCACCTCTTCAGCATCTTCATGAAAGCCTTTTTGATACAGCTCCTGTTTCATGCGCTCTACAACTGCATCGGGTGCATGCACCTGATCGTAGGCATCCCTGATCTCTTTATGCAGACTCATGATTCCACACCTCCCAGTTTTTTTCTCAGCTTTGCTCTTCCTCTTGCAAGATACTGTGCGGTTGCGGCTTCCGTTTTTTTCGTCATCACGGCGATCTCACGGATGCTGTAACCCTCATAATAATGCAGATAGATGGCGACACGATATTTCTCCGGCAGTGACAGCACGGCATTCAGCACAGGTGACTTCTGTTCTGCATGCGTTTTCTCATTGGGGATCTCCTCCGGATCTACATCGGCACGATTCCGGTACCACGGACTGCGTATGAGATTTTTCCCGGTATTGAGCGTTACGGATACGATCCACGAACGCTCATGTGCATCGGAATCAAACTGTGGATGCGCACGGAAATATTTGAAAAACACCTCCTGCATGACATCCTCTGCATCGCACGTATTGCCGGTAATGGTCAATGCGGTGCGGTAGACAAGATCTTTGTACTTGTCCACTATTGCAAAGCCGATGCCGGTCATCCGGATCTTCCGGGCTTTGAGATCGTAGGCATCTGATTCCGTTTCGTTGATGGACGACAGCATTGTTATCCCACCTTTCCTTTGTCATGCTCCGCAGCGGACACGAGAGCATAGCAAGACCCATTATGCATTTTCTCTGCGCTTTTTGGGGGTCCCTATTCTCTAATACACATTGAAAGCCCGAATCCTGACAGTTTTTTGAAAAATTCGTGATTATGCACAAAAATATCGTTCATAATTTGATATATATATATATATATATATATATATATATATATATATATATACTGGCAATGTTTGCCAATTTGATCTGTGCTGTGAAAGTGTCACGAAATTTTTTGTGAATTAAGGTAAAATTTTTTTTGAAATATATAAAAATACATTGACTTTTATAGCAAAATGTGCTACAATAGAATAAATGCTATTTTTGTAACTTCACGTGAGCAGCATAGAATTATTACAGATGGAGGTGAACAGGTATGAATCAGGACAGAAAACAACGGTTGGATAATATCTTTGAGGCATTCTCCATTATTGCAGAAGGAAAATATGTCTATGTCTGCGATTTGCATGACGATCTGTCACGCTGGTCACAAAGTGCCGTTGATTATTTCGATCTGCCCGGAATTTATATGTATGCCGCAGGAGATATCTGGGCGGAACATGTTCATCCCGAGGATAGGGAAAGTTATAGCAAAAGCATTGAAAATATCTTCTCCGGAGCGGAGAGCAGCCATGATATGCAGTACCGGGCACTTGCTAAGGACGGCAACTATGTTGTGTGTACGTGCAGGGGTGTCGTCGTCCGGGATGCCAACGGCGAACCGGAATTTTTTGCCGGTGCGATCCAGAACCATAGTATACACAGCTATATGGATACCGTTACAGGACTGCGCAGTCTGTACGGGTTTTTTGAAGATCTGAAAGCGTTGTTCTGGAAGCAGGAGGAAGGCTGTATCATGCTCATCGGTCCGAACAACTTCTCGAATGTCAATGATATCTACGGCTATACCTTTGGCAATAGTGTCCTGCGTACATTGGGCAATTTCTTACATACAGAATTTTCCAATCTCGGTGCTGTCTACCGGATGGACGGCACAAAGTTTGCTGTGATCTCTCATTCACTCACTGCCGAAAAGATGAAAGAGGTCTACCAGAATATCCAGAGGAAAGCAGCGCATGATTTCCATGTTGACAGCGAACGGCTCAGTCTGCCGCTCAATGCCGGTATCGTCAAGATGGACAGCTTTGACATCAGCACGGAAACCATCTACTGCTGCCTGAAATATGCCTACTATGAATCCAAAAACCGGAAACTGGGCGATGCTGTCATCTTTGCCAATGCCCTGACGGAGGATAACCGCCTCCATATTGAAAAACTCAATGTCATCCGCAACAGTGTCGCTGAAAATTGCAGGGGATTTTTCCTCTGCTATCAGCCCATCATGGATGCCAATACAGAAGAGCTGAAAGGCATGGAAGCCCTCATCCGCTGGAAGGATGAATCCTATGGAACAGTGCCGCCCGTCCAGTTCATTCCGGTATTGGAGCAGGATGCACTCTTTCCGGAGCTTGGCAGATGGATCTTGCGCCGGGCGATGGAGGAGGGCAAGCGGCTGCTGCAATTCTATCCCGATCTGGTCATGAATGTCAACCTCTCCTATGAGCAGCTTGAAACCAACACCTTCGTGGAAGAAGTACTCCAGATGCTCCGTGAGACTGGTTTTCCGCCGCATAATCTCTGCCTTGAGATCACGGAACGCTGTAAGATACTCGATATCTCCCTGCTGAAAAACATGTTCAAACTTTTCCGGGAAAATGGCATCAAGGTCGCACTCGATGACTTTGGTACAGGGTTTTCTTCTCTGGGCATCCTTCGTGAAGTGCCGGTGGATACCATCAAGATCGACCGGGAATATGTCAAGGATGTAGAGCGGAGCAAGTCCGACCAGAGTACAGTACAGTTCATTTCCAACTTAGCAGATGCCTATTCTGCTGAAGTCTGTGTGGAAGGCGTGGAAACGTCACAGATGCGTGACTGTCTCAAGCAGTTCCGTGTCAGCAGTTTTCAAGGCTATTATTATTCCAAGCCCATCACGATGGATGAATTTCTGAAAAAGTATACAAAGCCAGAAGAAGTGGGATAAAAGAGGGGCAGCTGCCCCTCTTTTATTTCTTTACGTCTCCTCTGTCCGTTACGATCTGATAACCCACGCTGCTTACCCTGCGTTCCAGACATCCCCTGCACTGTGCGGATTCATCGCCGGTGCAGATTTTGTTATCATAGAGCATGTAGTTTTCCCGGACTGCTGTGGGGGACAGATTCGGCATGACGACGTTTGCACCCCATTGCAGACCAAATTCTCTGCCGAGCGGATGTACCGTCCCAAGTGCCGTTGTGGACGGCAGCAGCACATAGGGAAACACCAGCCGCAGAATGCCCAACAGCCGCAGCACCAACTGTAATTTCCCATTCGGCTTGTCCCGGAATGGGGTATCCTTATGTGACAGAAACGGTCCGATGCCGATCATGTCCGGCTTTAACTCCTGCATAAACCGGATATCCGTCACAAGATTCTGTGTTGTCTGATACGGGCTGCCGACCATCAGCCCTGCGCCGACCTGATAGCCGATGGCTTTGAGATCATAGAGACAGCGTTTGCGGTTTTCACAGCTCATCTCTGTGGGGTGGAGCATGGCATAGTGCGCCGGGTCAGCCGTCTCATGCCGCAGCAGATACCTTGCTGCTCCGGCATCAAAATATGCCTGATAGCTTTCACGGGATTTCTCTCCGATGGAGAGCGTAATGGCACAGTCCGGGTAGCGTGTGTGGATCTCAGATACAATTGCACAGATGCGTTCGTCCGTAAAGTACGGATCTTCTCCGCCTTGCAGCACAAAAGTCCGATAGCCGAGCGCATAGCCTTCTTCACAGCAGGCAAAGATCTCTCCCTCCGTCAGACGATAACGCTCCACATTCTGATTGCTCCGCCGGATGCCGCAGTAAAGGCAGTCATTCTTACAGTAATTGGTAAATTCGATCAGCCCACGCAGATAGACATCTGTCCCATAGTACTCCCTCCGGACAGCATCAGCGGCAGCTTTCAGCTCTTCGTCATAGCGGTCAGTCTCCAACAGCGTGCAGAATTCCTCATCGGTCAGGTCATGGTTCTTTCTCAATGTCTCGATCAGCATAGAAACGTTCCCACCTTTCAAAATCAATTCTATTATACCACAGTTGCTGAAAAAAGAAAAGGGGTTTTGTGAATTTGTTGACATTTGCATGTAATTATGTTATAATGGTAAAAAAATGAAAGGGGTTCTTGTGATGAGTCTGAACAGTACACCATCTTCAGAACGTATCCACATTGCCTTTTTTGGCAGGCGCAATGCCGGAAAATCCTCTGTTATGAACGCCGTAACGGGACAGAAATTGTCTGTTGTGTCCGAAGTCCGGGGTACGACCACTGACCCTGTCTGCAAGGCAATGGAGCTGCTGCCGCTCGGTCCTGTCATGATGATCGATACCGCCGGTATTGATGATGAGGGGGCACTTGGTGAGCTGCGTGTAGAAAAGACGCTTGCTGTGCTTGCCAAAACCGATATTGCCATTCTTGTTGTAGATGGCACAGAGGGGTTGGCAGATGCCGATAAAAAGCTGCTTGCGGAGTTTGAGAAACGCAGATTGCCCTATCTCATCGTCTATAACAAGTCCGATCTGACCGAAGCCCATCCGGCTGCTTCTGTTCATGAGATCTGGGTAAGCGCAGCAGAGGGGACGAATATCACCGACCTGAAAGAGCTGATCGTCAGACAGGTACGCCCTGAAACCAATCCGAAACCGCTGATTTCTGATCTTGTGGAGAAGGGCGATATCATCGTACTGGTCATTCCGATCGATGAAGCCGCACCGAAAGGACGGCTCATCCTGCCGCAGCAGCAGGTCATCCGTGCTGCACTGGAAGAGGGTGTCATCCCGATCTGCTGCCGGGAAACAGAGCTTGCGCTGACGCTGGACAAACTTCCATCCCCCCCGAAGATGGTCATCACTGACAGTCAGGCATTCGGCATGGTTGCAAAGATCGTGCCGGAATCTGTGCCGCTGACTTCATTCTCCATCCTCTTTGCACGCTACAAGGGCGATCTGGAGACTGTTGTCAGAGGGGCTGCTGCACTTGACCATCTCAGAGATGGCGACAAGGTGCTGATCTCCGAAGGATGCACCCATCACAGGCAATGCAATGACATCGGCACGGTCAAACTCCCGAAGTGGATCTCTGTCCATGCCGGATGTACACCGGAATATCATTTCAGCTCCGGGACAGAATTTCCCCGTGATCTGTCTGACTATGCACTTGTCGTTCATTGCGGTGCATGTATGCTGCCGCCGAAGGAGGTGCAGTTCCGGCAGTTGATCTCCACGGAACAGAACATCCCCATCACCAACTACGGCACAGCCATTGCCCATTGTCACGGCATTCTGCGGCGAAGTCTGTCACTGTTCCCGGAGGTACTCGGACTGCTGGATGAGTGATGCCGACATCGTCCCACCGGAGGTAGAAATACAAGGAGCGTCCCCTTGGCATTATAACTTACCTGTCAGCGCATCCAAGATCCTGTGGGCAGCTTCCTCCTTGTGCATAAGGGGCAGTTCTGTTTCACTGTCGGGGGTGATGAGCGTGATGATGTTTGTCTCCGTTCCGAACCCTGCACCTTCTGTCCGGAGACTGTTGGCACAGATCATATCGGCATGTTTGGAATGGAGCTTCTTCCGGGAGTTTTCTATCACATGTTCCGTCTCCATCGAAAAACCGCAGAGTACCTGTCCCGGCTGCTTATGTTCCCCTAAATACAGCAGGATGTCCGGTGTGCGTTTCAGGTCGATGTGCAGATCAGCATTGCTTTTTTTCATTTTGTTGTCCGCAGTTGTCACAGGGGTATAGTCCGCAACGGCAGCTGCCTTGATGATGATGTCCATCTGCGGCGCAAGACCTGTGACGGCATCGAACATCTCCTGTGCCGTTTCTGTAAAGACGACCTTTACAAACGGCGGCGGTGCCACATCCAGATGTGCAGCGACAAGTGTCACTTCTGCCCCACGCAGCATGGCAGCCTTTGCAATCGCAATGCCCATCTTGCCGGTAGAATGGTTCGTGAGAAAACGTACAGGGTCGATCGGTTCTCTTGTTGCGCCTGCGGTCACAAGTATGTGCTTTCCGGCAAGATCCTTCTCACAGGCGATTTCTTTCAGAAGATATGCAAGCAGCACACTTTCCTCCGGCATCCGTCCGTCTCCGGCATCCCCGTTGGCAAGTATGCCGGTTTCGGGGGGGATGACAGTATACCCGAAGCGGACAAGTTTCCGGAGATTGTCCTGTACAATGGGATTGTGGTACATGTTGTGATTCATGGCAGGAGAGATGAGCTTTGGGCATGGACATGCCATCACGGTAGTGGTGAGCATATCATCTGCAAGCCCGTTGGCAATTTTCCCGATGACATTTGCCGATGCCGGGGCAACCATGACCACATCTGCCTGTTTTGCAAGGGCAACATGCTCCACGCTGTACTGAAAGCTCCGGTCAAAGGTATCGATCAGGCATTTGTTCTGCGAAAGCGTTTCAAGGGTAAGCGGATGGATGAACTGCGTGGCGTTTTCGGTCATGAGAACGTGGACATTGCAGTGCAGCTTTTTCAGCATGCGGACGAGATTGGCAATTTTATAGGCAGCGATGCTGCCAGTCACGGCAAGCAGGACTGTTTTTCCGTTGAGCATGGTGAAGACCTCCTTTGTTCTATTATAGCACAATGTCAGCGATTTGTCCAGTCCCCTGCTTTCCGGGACTATAGAATATGAGGCTGCAACTGGCAAAGCAGTTGCAGCCTGTGCAGCAGATATTTTTCTGTCATCCTATCAGGGTAGGATGACAGAAGATGAGTATCAGGAGACTGTGATGTCTGCTGTCCATTTCCCCTTGATGGGGAGTGGTTGGTCGCCTTTGGCACTTCCCTCAAAGCAAGTGATGGTAAGCGTATAAGTACCGGAGACAAGGGGGGCTTCCAGAGGAATCAGGATTTCTGTTCCTGTATCCGTAAGTGCGGCAGCAGGGACGGTTCCTTTCGCAACGGTCTTTTTCTTATTTTTCAGTGTATAGTCTGATATGGCAAGCTGTTCAATATAAGGATAGGGAGCTTTGTCCGGTGTCAGGAGTGCCACGCTGACGGCAATGCCGTCCTCTGTCGGCACGGCGGTGATCTTCAGTTCTTCGGTCGCATCCTCATAGGTCGTGCCTGTGACTGCGCCGAACCAATTCATTACATCCTCAAAATGTCCTTCTGTCCCTACATACACCCCTGCACCGCAGAGTGCCGTTGCCGCTGCCAATGCCGTTACAGCAATGTACAGCCTCCTGTGAGAGGGCTTACGGTTGGCATAGGCATGGACAAGCCGTCCATGCAGCTCACCGGGAACGGGGGGCGTGTCTGACAGTGCTTTGCGGATGATCTCATCTTGTTTCATAGCCATGATCCACCATTTCCTTTCTGATTTCGCTGCGTGCCTTGCTCAGGCGGCTCTTGACGGTTCCCTCCGGGATGTGCAGCACAGCAGCAATTTCCTTCGTGCGCAGTCCGGAGAAATAATAAAGATACGTCACTTCACGCAGCCGATACGGCAACCCCTGCACAGCACGGCGTACACAGGTATATAATTCCTGCTGTTCCGTTTCCTCTGCCACATTCTGTACATCCGGAACAGGGGCAAGCTGGTCAGATGCTGGTGTTTCGGTGTGTTTGCGGCGTTGGTTTTTGTACAGCCGCACTGCAATGCCGAGGATGTAATTTCTTGCCCTGTCCTCACTGTGGATGGTTTGCAGTTTGGAGAAGGCTTTCAGAACGGCATCCTGATACAGATCTTCCGCTGTCATGCGGTTTCCCGTCAGATGACAGCAGAAGCCATATATACTGCTGCCATATTCTTGCAGCAGTTTTTCAAATTGCGTGACAGTCATAGCATCACCTCCTGTTACATATTGTTTCAGGATGGAATACGGTTCATGATAAAGGAGAATCTTTATGAAAAAACAAGTTTACAACCCCTTTCTCCCCCTCAGTGAGTACATCCCCGACGGAGAACCGCATGTGTTCGGAGACAGGGTCTATCTGTTCGGGTCGCATGACAAGGAAGGCGGCGACACATTCTGTATGCTCGACTATACCGTTTGGTCTGCGCCTGTGGATGACCTCAGAGACTGGCGTTGCGAGGGAACGATCTACCATGCCGCACAAGACCCCGATTATCCGCATCGGAAATATATGTATGCCCCTGATGTCGTGCAGGGTAATGATGGCAGATTTTACCTCTACTACTGCATGTCCGGCGAACGGGGCGCAGGGGGCTATCACGGACCGATCAGCGTTGCTGTCTGTGATACGCCGGCAGGAAACTATGAATATCTTGGTTTTGTGCGTGATCCTGATGGCAGACCCATGCAGAAATACATCTGCTTTGACCCGGCTGTCATCAATGATAACGGCACGATACGCCTGTACTACGGTACACAGTATGACTACGAGGAACGCTCTGATTTCAAGGAACATCCGGAACTATTGCAGAGCGAAACGGAGATGTTCGGCAAGTCCGCAGAGGAGATACTTAGCACACACGAAAGTGTCATGGGTGCCAATATGCTGACTCTCTGCGATGACATGCTGACGGTAAAGACAGCCCCCATCCGCATCATCCCCTACCGGGTGAAGGGAACAGATTTTGAGGCTCATCCGTTTTTTGAGGCAGCATCCATGCGGAAGGTGGGGGAGAAGTATTATTTTATCTATTCATCGCAGCAGAACCATGAGCTTTGCTATGCAGTGAGTGCATTTCCGGACAGGGAGTTTCGTTTTGGCGGCACGATCGTTTCCAACGGGGATGTAGGCTATCAGGGCAGGTCAGAAGCCGAACGCCTGAACATGACCGGCACGACTCACGGCAGTATCATTGCGATCAGGGGAGAGTGGTATGTGTTTTATCACCGACTGACCCACAAGTCAGATTACAGCCGTCAGGCATGTGCAGAACACATCCATATTCTGCCGGACGGTACGATTCCGCAGGTGCAGATCACATCCTGCGGTCTTAACGGCGGTGCGCTTGCGGCAGAGGGAGAATACCCTGCTGCCATTGCCTGCTGTATTACCAACGGACATATGCCGCACGGCTCGAACAGCATCTACACAGAGCATTTCCCCCATGTTACGCATGAGGGAGAGCTGCGATTTATAGCGGAGATATGCGACAGCACCATGATCGGCTACCGGTATTTTGCTTTCACAGGAAGCTGTGAGCTGAATCTGACCTATCGTTCACAGGCAGATTCCGTTGTCACCGTGACAGATGAGAACGGACGCATCCTTGGCAAACTGTCTCTCCCGGCAGCCTCCTCATGGAACAAGAAAGCCTGCCTCCTGAATACGGAAGCAGGCGAACATGCTCTGTATCTGACATTTCAGACGAGTGCAGAAATGGCACTTGCGGCGTTGTCATTCTCCCAGCCGGAGAAAATGAAGTAGGCAAGGACAAACGTACCCAGAATGATGCGATACCAGCCGAATACCGAAAAGTCATGTTTCTTGATGTAGCCCATCAGGAAACGGATGACGACCAGTGACACCACGAATGCCACTGCCATCCCGAGGAGAAGCAGTATCAGCTCCGGCGCAGTGAAGGCGAATCCGAACTTGACGAGTTTCAGCAGGCTTGCCCCGAACATGACCGGAACAGCAAGGTAGAAGGTAAATTCCGCAGCCGTCACTCTTGATACCCCGATCAGGAGTGCGCCGACGATCGTTGCACCCGAACGGGATGTTCCCGGAAAGAGCGCAGCAATGAGCTGAAAAATGCCAATGAGGAAGGCTGTCTTGTAGGTCAGCTCGTCAATGCTGTTGGTTTTGGATGTGCGTCCTTTGTTCCATTTTTCCACGACAATGAACGCAATACCGAACACGATCAGTGCAACAGACACCGTCCACGGATTGTACAGATGTTCGTCGATCCAGTCGTCAAGCAGCAAGCCGATGACTGCTGCCGGAATGCAGGCGACCAGTACCTTAAACCACATCTGGAAAATGTCAGTCTTGATGTACGCTCCGAATCCGTACGGTCTGAACGGATGGGCATTATTGGCTTTGCCAAACGGAAAGAGCTGTTTCCAGTACAGCACCACGACTGCCATGATCGCACCGAGCTGAATGACGACATTGAACATCTCCTTGAAATCGTCGGAAACGTTCATTTGCAGAAACTCGTCTACAAGGATCATGTGTCCTGTACTGCTGACGGGCAGCCATTCTGTGATGCCTTCCACGATGCCGAGAATGACCGCTTTGATATATTCTATCAGTTCCATAGATACCTCCTGTGATTATGATACCTTAACAGTATACCACATTTTCACAGCCCTGTCAAGAGAAAGGAGAAAAAAATGCAATATCCCGGAAACTATGCCGACCATATCCGCCGTGTGCTGCTATCCGGTCAGGATTTACAGGATGCTGTCCGGAAAGCAGCGGCACGCATTGACGAAACTTACGCAGGCAAGCCACTGCTGTTGGTGAGTATTCTGAAAGGGGCTTTTGTCTTTCTTGCAGACCTGAGCCGGGCAGTGACGATCCCGTGTGAGATCGGCTTTATGCAGGCACAGAGCTATTATGACAGTAAGCAGTCAAACGGTACAGTCAACATCACACTGGATCTACAGCAGGATATCAGCCGGTACCATGTAGTGCTTGTTGAGGACATCATTGACTCCGGACGGACACTTGCGCTTGTGGCAGAAATGCTCCGGCAGCGCAAGCCCCTGTCCCTGCGCATTCTGACTTTGCTTGACAAGCCGGAGCGCAGAGAGGTCAGCATACCGGACGTAGAATCGCTCTTTACCATACCGGATGTATTTGTGGTAGGGTATGGACTGGACTATGGGGAATACTACAGAAATTTGCCATACATAGCGGAATTATCAGAATGATACCGATTCTTTTCATGCCGGCAGACAAAGTCTGTCGGAATTTCGCTGCTGAAAACAGCGTCAGAGATCGGTATGAGAAGTCCCCTGATGCATCAATCTGCATCGGGGGAGATTCTTTTAATATTGCCTGTTAGGAGGAAAGGAAGTTATCAAAGGGAGTGATCCAATCCTTTGCGCAGCTCCGTACAGAGCTTTTCAATTTCCGGCACGGCATTTTCTCCGTATTCTGCGACCTTGTTCACAATGGCACTGCCCACGATCACACCATCGCAATAGCTTCCCATTTTCCGGGCAGCTTCGCCGTTCCGGATGCCGAATCCCACGCAGTACGGCACTTTTGCAGACTTTGCGATCTCTCCGAAAAATGCATCAAAATCCGTCGTGAAACTCTCTCTCATGCCCGTGACACCAGTCGAGGAGACACAGTACAGAAATCCCTCTGCTGCGGATGCGATCTTAGCAATGCGGCTGTGGCTTGTAGGGGTGACAAGACTGATGTTATGAACACCATGTATCCTTGATACTGACGAAAATTCCTCATGTTCCTCATATGGCAGGTCAGGCACGATCACGCCGTCAATGCCGGTTTCCTCACATTTCGCAAAGAAATGTTCCGTACCTGTGCGGAAAATGGTGTTCGCATAGAGCATCAGAAGCAAGGGCATATCTGTTTTCTGCCGCAGACGCTCCACCATTGCAAAAACACCTTTCAGGGTCGTACCACTGCGCAGCGCACGCAGGCTTGCTTCCTGAATGGTCTTTCCCTCTGCGATCGGGTCGGAGAAGGGAACGCCGATTTCGATGATGTCCACACCGGACTGTTCCATTGCCAAAATCGCATTTTCCGTCAGATCAAAGCCGCCATCTCCGGCAACAATATAGGTGATGAGGGCTTTTCTTCCCTCTGTTTTCAGGGATGTAAATGTTGTATCAATTCTGTTAGCCATCAATCTTCACTCCTCTGTATCTTGCGATCTGCTGTACGTCTTTATCTCCTCTGCCGGAGAGGTTGATGATCATGATCTGGTCAGGACGCATGGTGGGGGCGATCTTCCTTGCAGCCGCAACGGCATGGGCAGATTCCACTGCCGGGATGATGCCCTCTGTCTTTGAGAGATACTCAAATGCCTGAACTGCTTCCTCGTCCGTAATGGCAACATAGTCCGCCCTGCCCGTGCTGTGCAGATAGGCATGTTCCGGTCCGATACCCGGATAGTCCAACCCTGCTGAAATCGAGAATACCGGTGCGATCTGCCCTTCATCATTCTGGAGGAATACCGATTTCATCCCGTGGAAGATGCCGAGGTCGCCCTTGCTCAGTGTTGCCGCATGGTCGGGGGTATCAATGCCACGTCCGGCAGCTTCTGCACCGACGAGCCGTACCCCTTTATCCGGAATGAAATCATAGAAGATACCCATTGCATTCGAGCCGCCGCCTACGCAGGCAACCACGCAGTCCGGAAGCTTGCCTTCCTTTTCCATGAGCTGTGCTTTGGCTTCCTCACCGATGATCTTCTGGAAATCACGCACCATGGTCGGGTACGGATGCGGTCCCATGACAGAACCAATGCAGTAGAAAGTCGTTTCGATGTTGGTCGCCCAGTCACGCATGGCTTCGTTGATGGCGTCTTTCAGGGTCTTGGTGCCGGAGTCCACGCCCGTGACCTTTGCACCGAGCAGCTCCATGCGGTAGACATTGAGTGCCTGCCGCTCCATGTCCTCACGTCCCATGTAGACTTCACATTCCATGTCAAAGTAGGCACAGATGGTTGCCGTAGCCACACCATGCTGTCCTGCGCCTGTTTCGGCAATGATGCGCTTTTTTCCCATATACTTGGCAAGCAGTACCTGTCCGAGGGCATTGTTGATCTTGTGTGAGCCGGTATGGTTGAGATCCTCACGCTTGATATAGATCTTGGCACCGCCCAAGTCTTTTGTCATCTTCTCTGCATAGTACAGCAGTGACGGACGGAACGCATAGTTCCGGTAGAGGTCGTGCAATTCTGCTAAAAACTGTGGGTCATTGCGGTAGCGTTCGTATGCCTCCTGCAATTCCGTGACAGCATTCATGACGGTCTCCGGGACATACTGTCCGCCGAAATCGCCGAATCTTCCGATTTTTTCCATACGCTTCTTCCTTTCTATGATAACGCACGTACCCGTGCCACAAGTGTTCTGATCTTGTCCGCATCCTTACATCTGTCCGTCTCTACGCTGCTTGACACATCCAGTCCCCACGGATGGAGCATTGCTGCTTCTGCCGCATTATCGGCAGAAATGCCTCCTGCCAGTAAAAACGGTTTTTGCGGTCGGTTTCTGGCGATCAGCTCCCAGTCAGCAACCTTTCCTACACCGCCATGCTGAACTTCCGAGAAGCTGTCCAGCACCAGTTTATCCACGGGAAGTGCATCCGCTGCCCGGATGTCCTCCGGCGTGCGGACTCTGACAGCTTTCCAGATTTGCAGGTCATGATTGCTGTTTTCACGGATCTCCTCAATAAAATCTGCCGTTTCCTCTCCGTGAAGCTGGATCACATCCAGATAGGCTGCATACTGGTGAATTTCATCCATTGTGGGATTGACAAACACGCCCACACGTCTGATTTTTTTATCCATTGCCAGTGCCAGAGTCCGGAAGTCCTCCGGCGGCACATATCGCCAGAACGGCTTTGACAGAATCGATCCGGCAAAATCCGGCATGTATTGATTCAGACAGCGCACATCCTCCATGCGCCGGATGCCGCAGATCTTCAGCATCATACCGTTCCCTCCCGGAGTGCATGCAGCGTTTCTGCGATATTGCTGCTGCGCATGAGTGTCTCGCCGATGAGGACAGCATCTGCGCCGTTCTGCTGTACGGTGTGCATGTCGGCATTAGATCTGATGCCGCTTTCGGAGACAAAGAGCTGTCCCTCCTGCCGCAGTCCGGCAAGCTCTGCCGTATGTGACAGCCGCATCTCGAAGGTTTTCAGGTCACGGTTGTTCACGCCGATGAGCTGTGGACGGAGTTTTTGTACCCGTTCCATTTCTTCAGAGGTATGCACCTCCATCAGGCAGTCCAGCCCCAATGTATGCGCCAATGCAAAGAAGGCTGCCATCCTTTCATCATCAAGCATTGCTGCGATCAGCAGTACAGCCGATGCACCGATTGCTTTTGCTTCATAGATCTGGTATTCGTCAATGATGAAATCCTTCCGCAGCACCGGAATGTTCACGCTTGCTGCGATCGCCTTCAGGTATTCGCTGCTTCCCTGAAAATAGTACTCCTCCGTCAGGCAGGAAATGCAGTCCGCTCCGGCTGCTTCATATTCCCTTGCCAGCTCCAGCGGTCGGAAATCCGCACGGATAAGCCCTTTTGAGGGAGATGCCTTCTTGACCTCACAAATACAGGACAGTCCCGGCTTGCGCAGGGCTTCGATAAAGCCCGGCTTCTGTGGAGCTGCTGCTGCACGTGCTTTCATTTCCTCACGGGAGCAGCGCAGCATTTCTGCTGCAAGCTGCTCCTTTCTCTTTTCACAGATCGCATCAAGGATCATCATGCCATCTCCTGTGTAAAGCGGACAAATTCATTCAGCTTTGCCAGTGCCTTGCCGGAATCAATGGTCTGAGCAGCAAGGGTGATGCCCTCCTGTAATGTCTCCGTCACGCCATAGGTGTAGAGTGCCGCACCGGCATTCATCAATACAATATCACGTTTTGCACCCTTGACAGAGCCGTCGAGAATGCCTTTTGTAATAGCTGCATTTTCCTGCGGTGTGCCGCCGACGATGTCGGACTTTGCATACCGTCCGAGTCCAAACTGCTCCGGGCAGATCTCATAGGTAGTGAGCTTGCCGTCCTTCACTTCGGTAACGGTGGTGGCATCGGAAACGGAAATTTCATCCATCACATCATTGCCAAAGACGACCATTGCACGTTTGATGCCGACCTGCATCAGCACATTTGCCATGATTTCGGTCAGCTCCTTTGCATAGACACCGAGGACAATATAATCCGCACGGGCTGGATTGGTGAGCGGTCCCAATACATTGAATACCGTTCTGACACCCAACTGTCCACGGACAGGTCCTACGAAACGCATACTTGCATGGTAGCTCTGCGCAAACAGGAACGACAGCCCCACTTTGTCAATGCATGACTTTGCCTGCTCCGGCTTGGTGGCGATCTTTACACCCAGTGCTTCGAGGACATCGGCTGCGCCGCTCTTACTTGAAACAGAGCGGTTGCCATGCTTTGCGACCTTTGCGCCTGCTGCTGCGGCTACGAATGCAGAGGTCGTGGAAATGTTGAATGTAAACGCCTTGTCGCCGCCTGTTCCCACAATGTCAATGGTATCTGCCGCATCCGGCACAAGGGCTGCCTTGGCACGCATACCCTTTGCAAATCCGGCGATCTCCTCCGGTGTTTCACCCTTTGTTTCCAAAGCGACAAGCACTGCTGCGATCTGGAGCTGTGATGCCTTGCCGCTCATGAGCATATCCATGGCAGCTTCAGCTTCCTGCATGGTGAGATCCTGTCTGTCAATGAGCTTGCTGTAGATCGGTTTCAGGTCAACAGGCTTTTCTTCGGGTTCTGCCGGAAGGATCTCTGCGACTTCCAGAAAATGATGCAGGATCTTTTTCCCTTCGTCCGTCAGCACGGATTCCGGATGGAACTGCAAGCCGTAGGTCTTGTGTTCCTTGTGAGAAACACCCATGATCTGACCGTTTTCGTCCAGTGCGATGATGGACAGGCACTCCGGCAATGTCTCCTCGTCGGCAATCAGTGAATGATATCGTGCGGCTGTGAACGGACAGGACACTCCCTTGAAAAGGGGATGGTTTTCCTCCATTTTGATAGAACTGGACTTGCCGTGCATGAGCTGACGTGCGGGTACGATTTTGCCGCCGAACGCCTCCACGATGGACTGGTGTCCGAGACATACGCCCAGAATCGGAATTTTGCCGCTGAATGTCCGCACCACGTCCACAGAAATACCTGCCGATACCGGATAACCGGGTCCGGGAGAGATGATGATCGCCTGCGGATGGAGCGTTTCGATCTCCTCAATGGTGATCTCATCATTTCTTTTGGTGGTGATATCGGGGTACATTTCTCCAAGCTCCTGTACCAGATTGTAGGTAAAGGAATCGTAATTGTCAATCACTAAAATCATTTTCTTGCCTCCTTCATGGCGTTGATGATGGCTTCTGCTTTCTGGGTGGTTTCTGCAAATTCATGTTCCGGGTCAGAGTCGGCGACAATGCCTGCCCCTGCCTGTACATATGCTTTGTCATTCTTATAGAGTACGGTACGGATGGCAATACAGGTGTTCATATCGCCGTTATAGCCGAAATAGCCGACTGTGCCGCCGTAAAGCCCACGCTTGCGGTTTTCCAGCTCGTCAATAATTTCCATTGCACGCACCTTCGGCGCACCGGAAAGCGTTCCTGCCGGGAGTACGGACTGGAGTGCATTGAGGGGCGTCTTGCCGGCACGGAGCGTACCCTGTACATCGGACACAAGATGCATGACTTTCGAGTACCGCTCCACACGCATGAAATCCGTGACCTCCACGGTACCGTATTCGCACACACGTCCCAGATCATTGCGTCCGAGATCGACGAGCATGGTATGTTCTGCCTTCTCCTTGGCATCGGCGAACAGAGATCTCTCAAGGGCAATGTCCGCAGCCTTACTTCTGCCCCGTGGGCGTGTACCGGCAATGGGGCGGGTCGAGACAGTGCCGTCATTTACCTTGACGAGCAGCTCCGGCGATGCACCTGCGATCTGATAGTCTTTTGTCTTGAAATAATAGAGGTACGGTGATGGATTCGTGGCACGCAGACGGCGATAGACCTCAAAGCTGTCGGGGGGATTTTCCACCTCAAACCGCTGCGACAGTACCACCTGAAAAATGTCACCTGCCATGATGTATTCCTTGGCGATTTTCACCATGTTCATGTATTCATCCTTTGTGACATTCGAGCCGACACGGATGGCAGGCTCATCATCCCGGAACTGTCCGTTACAGCGTCCTGCATCAATGACCGCAGCGATCTGTGCTGCCTTGCGTTCCGCATCTGCATACTGTGCGGCAAGGTCGCCTTCGGTATGGAGGTTGATGATGATGATGGCGTTGCTGTTGAGGTGGTCATAGGCGACCAGCTCATTATAGCCGAACAGATGTACATCCGGCATACCGATATCATCCTCCGGCACATTGGTAAGCTTTTTCTCTGTATAGCGCACGGCATCATACGCAAAGAAACCGATCAGTCCGCCCGTAAAATAGGGCATATCTTCCATTCTGGGAGAAGTGCGCTGTGCAAGCTGCTCGCTCAGAGTGGAAAACAGGATATCGCAGGAGCATTCTGTGATACAGCCATTTTCCCGGATAGAAAACCGCTTGCCGGCAGCATAGATCTCCTTATCCGGATGGAAACCGATGAAGGAATATCTGTCCCACTGTGTGCCGTTGTTGACGCTTTCAAGCAGAAAAGCGGTATCCTCTCCATGTGACAGTGCAGAGAAGATGCTGATGGGAGTCCTGTGGTCTGCCGGGACGGTGAAGAACACAGGGATGGTGTTGTACTGTGCAGAAAGTTTCTGCACTTCTTCGAGTGACGGAAACAGCATAATCATCCTCCTTAACAAAATCTGGCAACAAAAAAGAGTCAATTCTCCCGGAAAACTCCGGGACGAATTAACTCGTGGTGCCACCCTGATTCGGGCAGAATCCTGCCCCTCTTGACGGATACAAACATATCCTGCCCCTTTAACGCTGGGCAAGCGTCACCAGATACACAGAATTTTTTCCTTCTCCGATGCTCCTCACAAATCCATTCCCCCTACAGCATATATACCGGACTTCCACCATCCGCCGGCTCTCTGGATACTGTTTTGTACGGGTACTTACCTTTGTTCACAGGATTTCTTGTATATCAATATTATAGCACAAGAAGATGCATTTGTCAATCATTTTTTTGAAATTTCCGGTAAAAGGAAAGAAAAAAACGCATTTTCATATTTTTTTTGAAAAAACTATTGCCATTTGCCGCAAATAATGCTATAATAGAACCGGGCGTGATTGCTTGCATGCGCCTGATTACCACAATCTGGAAAGGAAACCGTAATTACGGGAAAAGGAATATGATCGAATTTTTCAAAAATAAATGGACCAAGCGTGCAGTCTCGCTGCTTAGTCCAGTGTATTGCGGATTTGCGGCATATTTCGCTTACATGTCAGTTTTTTATGAGTTGGTCGTCCGCAATCCTGTGCAGTTCTGCATACTGCTCTCAGCACTCTCTTTGATCGCACTTATCCTCATGCTGTATACACGCAGACAGTTTCTTACCATCCTGACAAGTCTGCTGCTGCTTCCATGTATGCTGCTGCCCACGCTGCTCTACTTCGGGCAGTGGGAGGTGCTGATCCCACCGTTGATAGTGGCAGTCGTGATCTTCTTTTTCTCCGGCATGGGCGAGACGGGAAAGACAGTATGCGGTACAGGAATCTTACTGCTGTATCTGATCGGGTCACTGGTTTATTTTCTGGTGACATCCATGTTTGCCCCGTCCACTGTAACGACTGTTGTCCAGTCAGGCACTTCGGAATCCGGTATCTACCATTATGAAGTCATTGAAACAGTGGACAGCTCCGACGGCAGTACAAAGGTCACTGTGGAATCCAATGCACTGGACAGGGATTATGACATGCTGTTGTTCAAGGTCAGAGGACTGGAGCGGGATGTGAAGATCGAACGTCCGCTCAACCAGAACGTCACCATAGAGTGGAAAACCGAAAAACGACAGGATATTTCGCAACAGCTCAAGCAGCTCTCCGATGATATTGAAATCACTCTCAGTGATGCACAGATGGATCTGCTTGGCAGGGCTGCTTACCAGATCACTTATAAGGACGGCAGAAGCGCAACACTTATGCAGGCGGACTACCATTCCATTGTGGTACCGCTGACCGCAGAGGAGCAGGAACTGCTCAAAACGTCAAAGACAGAGCTGAGGCTTGATGAAATGAGTGACAATGCGCTGAATAAGCTTGGCATTCAGGTGGAGAATTTCCGGACTGTCAAGCTCTCCTCCCTGACAGATGAGGAGCTGGCACGTCTTGGTGTGCCGGAGGAGGGAGATGTTATGTACTACAACGGAACGTGTGTGTTCCGGTATTATGTGGCAATTCTGGAAGAATATTTTGACATATCAAAACAGGATCTGGGGTTGTTCTGATAAAACCGAATAAGGGGCTGCAAAATGAACTGCAGCCCCTTTTTATTGTCATAGTATCATTCAGTGTGTTCCAGATCAATTTGCACATCGCCGACAGCAGTGACGGTCACAGCATAGCTTCCGCTGTTTCCGATGTAGTCTGCGGATATGCCATTGATGCTGACATCGCCCAACACATCTGAACAGTCAAATCGATAACCCTGCGGTTCGTCTGTCATCGAAATTGTTACATCTCCTCCACCGCAGGAAATGTTTGTATCTGCCGTCAGGGTCAGATGCTGCATGTCAACATCTCCTGCACCATTGCTGATGCTGACCTCTCCGCCGAAGCAGCAATTTTGTCCCATGAGATCCCCTGCTTCAAGATCAAATATGCTTTGCTGCACGATGTCCACATTGCTGCAAGTCGCATCACCTGCCCCAACGTCTACAGTAAGTCTGTCGGCATGCATCTGCTCCGTTATCAGATTCCCTGCTCCAAGCTCAAATATACTTTGCTGTACAATATCCACATTGTTGCAAGTCGCATCACCTGCCCCAATGTCCGCAGAAAGACTGTCCGCACACGTCTGTTCCATGATCAGATCTCCGGCATCGATCGCAATTGTCATATCTGCCGCTTGCAGTCCGGAAATATGAATATCTCCGCTGCCTGTTGAGATCTGTACATTTTCATATTCTTCCGGGGGCAGAGTGATGAGAATCTCGCTCTTTGTCAGATTGAGGTTAAAAAACTGGATATGATGCAGCCATGAGGAGGTGCGTTTGTCTGTCATGTGCAGAGTGCCATTTTCTACACTGACCGATGTGGAATCCGGAACATGGGTGAGGGTGACTGTGGTTTTGTCCGCATGCGCATCAACATTGAGACGGACATCACAATCCACATCAAGGTGCAGTGAAGTGATGCCAGTTTCTGTGACGGACTTGCTAATGCCGTCGTTTCCCATCCGGAAAAACCCGACAGTCATCACTGCTGCTCCGGCAAGACTGATTACAGATGCTGTGAACCAATAGAGCGGTTTCATGTACGTACCTCCTTTGCAGGGATGCCAATCATTTTCTTCAGGATCATGAACGAATACTTTGTGGAAACGACAGCTGCTTTCAGAAATGGTTTCCAGAGCAGCAGTGCAAGTCCTGCACTTAATATGCCTGAACCGATGCTCCACAGACCATGCCCATACATACTGCTTGTAAGATCGACAATGCCCTGTATCGGTGCAATGATCGTTGCCGCTGCAAATGCCAGCAGGATCGCTGCCATCGTGATCAGCAGACTCAGCCACAAACTCAGCAAAGTAATCCAGAGCGGAAAATTCGCAATCGCAAGCAGGACTGTGACCCAGACCGACTGCTTCGGCTTGTATGGTTCTTTCGCATCTTCGGCTTCAGCAAGTATGCGCTCTGCCACAGACTGTGGAGAACCGAGTGCCTCCATTGCAGCAGCAGCATTGTCTCCGGCTTCAGCGAGATATTCCCGGTAGTAGACAAGGGCACTGCTGCGTTCCTCATCATTCATTCCATGCAGACAGCCTGCAAGCTGATTTATATATTCTTCTGTACTCATGTTGTATCCTCCTTCAGAATGGCATCCACCTGTGCCTTGTGCTGCTCCCAGTCGATGCGGTATTGCCGGAGCATGGCAGTACCGAGGGCGGTGATCCTGTAATACCGCCGGTTGCGCCCCATGTAGGGACGGTCAAAGGTTTCGAGTGCGCCGTTTTTTTGCAGCCGCCGGAGTACGGGGTAGAGCGTGGACTCCGATACATTGGCAGCGGACTGCATTTCCTGCGTGAGCTTGTAGCCATAGGTTTCCTCCTTTGAAGTGATGGATAGCACCATAGCATCAAGCAATGCAGAGCCAATGGGAAACATGGTATCTCCTCCTTTGCTATAATATTATACGCCGTATAATATATTGTATGTATATAGTATAGCACATCAAATAGCATTTGTCAAGTATAAATAAAAAATGCGAATAATATAAATTCCTGACGGTCTGATAGACTTTTTCTATCGGAAGGAAAGAATTGGTATCAGAATTTGACAGGAGTTGCTGTTTGTGCTATAATAGAGACATTATAATATGTAGGAGGAATGACTATGCCGGAATATCTTGATGTGTATGATGTACACAGAAATCTGACAGGAAAGACGATTCTGCGTGGATCGTCACGAGGAAAGGATGAATATATCCTTGTGGTACACCTTCTGCTGTTTGACAGGCAGGGTCGGTTGTTGGTGCAGCAGCGTGTGGCAAATAAAAGGACATGGGGCGGCATGTGGGACATCTCACTTGGCGGCACAGCGCAGGCAGGTGATAGCAGCCGCAGTGCGATTGAGCGGGAAACGCAGGAGGAGCTTGGGCTGACACTTGACTTCTCTGATGATGAACCGGTGTTTCAGTTCCGGGCAGGGAATGTCTTTGATGACTACTGGATGGCAACAGTGGATTCCGAACAGGTGACGCTGCACCTACAAAAGGAAGAAGTTGCTGCTGCCAGATGGGTCACACGCACCGAATGGGAGGAAATGCTTGCGGCACGTATGGTCATTCCGTATAGCTTTCAGTACATGCTGTTTGACCTCTATGAAAAGAGCTTTCCGGGAACGAGGGTGTTCCCGTTCGGCAATCCGGAAGTCATCCGGGGTGCTGTCTTTGATATGGACGGACTGCTGCTTGACACAGAACGTCTTGCAGACAAGGCATGGGTACAGGCAGGGGCAGAATTTCATCTGTCCGACCCGATGGCTGCCATCCATGCATGCAGGGGACTGAATGAGACAAGCACGAAGGCATATTTTGTAGAGCATTGTTCGCCGGATTTTGACTATGAGGGATTCCGCAGCCGGGCAAGGGCGTTGATTCACGAGGTTACAGATGTGGAAGTGCCTGTGAAGGAGGGTACGGCGGACATCCTTACCATGCTCCATGACAGAGGCATCCGTCTTGCCGTTGCAAGCTCCACAAGAGAGGTCACAGTCAAAGACCAGTTATCCCGTGCAGGGTTGCTGCATTTCTTTGATGCGGTCATTACGGGAGACATGGTGACGGAAGGCAAGCCTGCACCGGATATTTACAAAATGGCTTGCGATGCCATCGGAATTCCGACAAGGGAATGTCTTGCATTTGAAGATTCTGTGAATGGAATCAGAAGTGCTTACCGTGCAGGTACGTTTCCGGTTCAGATCCCCGATGTGGAGCAGCCCGGCACGGAAAGCAATGCCCTGTCATGGAAAACCTTTGCTTCTTTGACAGATGCATGTCAATTCCTCTCCGGATATTTGAAAAAACCGTGACTCCGTTCATTTCTTTTTCATAAAGCAATGAATAAAATATGATGTTTTTTTGCTCTCCCTTTCATAGTTCGTTTACAGGATATCTGATTTAAGTTAAATTGAAATTCATTGACATTTCGGGAAAAATGAGCTATACTATAATTACAGTAAACGATTTCGGAAATATAAATGAATCGATTACTGCAATTCAATTTGATAGAAAACTGAAGTCGCTTTCCGACTTCTGTTATGAAAAGGAGAGTTCATTATGAAAAAGAGAGTTTACGAGAAAATCGCAGCAGCCGTATCCGCAGCCGTTCTGGCAGTTACCGCTATGGCTCCGTTCACAGTAGAGACAAGTGCAGCAGAGCTGACCGGACTGACCGCAAATGAGATCACTTCCCAGATGGTCATCGGCTGGAACCTCGGCAACACCCTCGACTGCAAAGATACTGGTCTTTCCTATTATACATCGCCTGAACGCTTCGCTACCGCATGGGGGCAACCCGCTCCGAATGCCGGCATGTTTGCAGCAGTGCAGGAGGAAGGCTTCAACACCGTCCGTATCCCGACTACATGGTATGAACACATCCAGTGGGATGCTTCTTCCCAGATGTACCTCATCAACGACAGTTGGATGGATTACGTCAAGCAGACGGTTGACTATGCCTACGATCGTGGGATGTTCGTGATCCTGAATATGCACCATGAGAATTTCATCAATGTGTCCCAGTTCACGGATAGCACCTATCAGGACGCTTCCAAGAAAATGACCGACATCTGGACACAGATCGCAGAGGAATTTGCTGAATACGATCAGCACCTCATCTTTGAGGGCATGAACGAGCCCCGTCAGACCGGTCTTGGCGGCAGCGTAGAGTGGGGCAGCGGTGATAACAACTCCCGAGCTTATATCAACAAGCTGAATGCTGTCTTTGTGGATACTGTCCGCAAGCAGGGTTCTGAAGAAAATCAGGAGCGTCTGCTCATGATCCCCGGCTATGTGGCATCCTATGAGAAAGATGCCCTGAACGGCATCCAGATCCCGGCAAATGCAGGTAATGTGGCGATCTCCGTACATGCATATGCTCCCTATTTCTTCACGATGGCAACTGACAGCTATGCAAACCATAACTTCCCCGGTAAGAGCGGTTACGGCGAGGATTATGAGTACGCCCTGACCAATCTCTTCAACAACCTCAAAACTGTCTCCAAGCAGAAGAATGCTCCCATTATCATCGGTGAGTTCGGCGCATCTGACTTCAACAACACCACCTCCAGAGTCAACTGGGCTAAGAGCTATCTGACGAAGGCTAAGGCAGCCGGCATTCCTTGCGTTCTTTGGGACAACAATATTGTCGGCAGAAGCGACGGCGAAGCTCATGGTTACCTCAACCGCAGCAGCAATACATGGTATAGCCAGTCTGTTCCTGTGCTGAATGCGATGATGGAAGCTGTTGGCACGTCCACAGGCAGCACCACGCCCGACCCCACCACTCCCCAGACTGATGCTCCTGCACAGCCGACCGGTTCTGTATTCGACAATGTGACCGTTGGTTCTGACTGGGTACAGCTCTACCTTGAAGAAGCAGGCGAAAACATTGCTGTATGGGGCAATACTCCCCTCCCGGGTTGGGAAGGTTACATGGACGGCAGCTATGATTTCGTAATGGTCTATGATTCTTCCACAAAGCCTGAGCTTGTTGTACAGGGTAAGGATGATTCGTGGAATCGTATCGCATCAAGTGATGCCTCCAACACCCCGAATGTAAAGAAATTCACCTATGAGGACATTAAGAAAGTCATCGGCAGCATGACCACAGACCAGATCCACAACATCTTCATCAGCGCAACCGAGGGCGGCATGACCGCATATGCAGTTTATGCAGTACCGAAGGCATCCGCAGAAACCACTGCACCTGCTGAAACCACAAAGGCTGCATCCGAGACGACAACTTCCGAAACTACGACAACAGAAACCACCACCACAACTGCTACTTCTGCTGCAACCACAACTACGACCTCTACCACTGCTGCTCCTGCACCGGAAACCACCACGACCACAACCTCCACGACAACTGAGACTTCTTCTGCTCCGACGCAGCCTGCTGAGCAGTCCACTGAGACAGCAGAGGAAGTGAAAGGCGATGTCAATGAGGACGGTTCTCTTGGCGTGGTCGATGTCCTGACGCTCCGCAAGTACCTGATGGGCAACGATGTGAAGGTAAGTGAACAGGCTGATGTGAATAAAGACGGTTCGATCAACATTTTCGATCTGGCTCTGCTCAAAAAGCTCGTGCTTTCCTCAAAATAAGCGGCAGGATCGCCGCTGATTACATGCAAAAAAACTCCGCCATGCAGCGGAGTTTTTTGCGTGCAGCGTAAAAGACAGCTTACTGCAAAATGTGAGCAGGAGAAAAATATCTTTCAAAACGCTGGACATTTTCACTATCATGTGGTATAATAAGAAAAAGGAGGAATACGTATGTATACTTATACCACAAAGGGCGTATGCGCCCGTCAGATCAACTTCGACATTGAGGAAGGTAAGCTGCACAATGTTTCTTTTATGGGTGGCTGCAATGGCAATACCAAGGCGGTCGCCAAGCTGTTGGAAGGGCAGGATGCCGCATGGGCTGTCGGTATTCTCAAAGGCAATGACTGCAACGGAAGGGGCACATCCTGTGCCGATCAGCTTGCAAGAGCAGTGCAGGCAGCACTTGACGGCAGCTTGCAGGAAGCATGATTCGGGCTGCTGCCATCCTATAGAAAAAATCCATAGAATGACATGCAGCGCAGCTGACATTCTTATCATCTGTTTCCATAGGGATGATAGCTATGACAAGAAGTCCAAAGGAAGTGATGCTATGAAATTATGTACCGGACAATACCGATATCTGCTCTGTATCTATCGTTTGCAGCAGATACACAGGCGCATCCGATGTGTGGATATTGCGGCAGATTTAGGGGTGACACGCCCGAGCGTCAGCAAAATGATGAAATGCATGGTGCGCATGGAGTTAGTTGAGCCGGACTACTGCAAAGCCGTGCGGCTGACGGAAGACGGCAATATGCTTGCGGAACGTCTGAATGAGGATTATGACATGACGTATGCATTTTTCCGCCGCATCCTGCGCTTGCCGCCGGGGGAAGCAAAGGAGCAGGCGTTTCTGTTTCTTTCTGATTTCCCGGACACCACCATCAAGAAACTCAACAGCATCACGAGCCGTAGTCTGGAGTTTGCACGAAAAAAGAACATCGTTCCGGAAGAAACAGCGGAGATCCTATAAGCCCTGATTCGGGCTGTACATAAGTTAGCCTAAGCTAACAAGAGGAGGTATTGTTTATGGGAAATTATATCGTGGGTGGTATCCTGTTGGTGATCGTCATTTTCATCGTCAGATACCTTGCAAAGCAGTGGAAGGCAGGGCATGGTTTCTGTGTTGGCGGAGACTGTAAATCATGTGGACACGGCTCCTGTGCCGGTGGAGACTGTAGATCCTGTGGGCGTTGCAGTCAGCAGCAGGATCGCCGATGACTTTGACAGATTTTGTCTGTCAGAATGAAAAGGATAGAGGGTATCCGGCACCGGATACCCTCTTCTGCTATACAATGACTTCATACATCTGTGCCGCATCCGCTTTGGTCGCATGCTCCGAAACTACAAGCACACGCACCTTCACAGGGCGATTTCCCAACATCAGCTCGATCACATCGCCCTCCTTGACATCATAGGACGCTCGTGCGATCTTGCCGTTCACCATGACCTTGCCTGCATCACAGGCTTCATTGGCAATGGTGCGGCGTTTGATGAGCCGGGAATTTTTGAGGTACTTGTCAAGGCGCATGTCAGTCCTCCTTCGGATTGACCGCTTCTTTCAGACCCCTGCCGGCTTTGAATGCAGGTGCTTTGCCGGACGGCAGTTGGATCGGTTCTCCGGTACGGGGATTCAGGCAGCGTTTCTCCCTGCGGTCACGGACATCAAACGTCCCGAAACCAGTCAATACGACCTTTTCTCCGTCAGCAAGCACATCCCGGATGGTGTCGAAGATGTAGTTTACATCTGCCTCTGCCTCCTTCTTCTTGCGCCCACGTTCTTTTCCGTACAGTGTGATGAGTTCAGACTTAGTCATTTTTGTTTGCCTCCTGTAAATTCTTTAGTATTGCCTGCCGCTGTATTCCTTTAGCATCTGCCCAGTACCGATCCAGCTCATCAGTACTCAATTCCGGCATATTCCTGCCGTCGGCATCCACAAGCTGTTCCGCAGCAGCAAAGCGATCAATAAATTTGTTGGTAGCCTTTGTCAAGGCTTGTTCTGCGTCAATTCCCAGATGTCTTGCCGTGTTGACACATGAAAAGAGAAGATCACCCAGTTCTTCTTCGATCATCGAGCTGTCCTTTGTTGCAATGGCTGCCTGAAGCTCTGCACGTTCCGCACGGATGCAGTCGAATGCATCTGACATCGTGCTGAAATCCATCCCTGCTCTTGCAGCACGCTTTCCGACCTTCTGTGCCCTTGCGAGGGCAGGAAGGGATCTGGCAACACTTCGGAGAGTGTCGGTATAGCTTTTCTGTCCCTTGGTCTTTTTCTTGATGGCATCCCAGTTTTTCAGTACAGTTTCGGTATCATCTGCCTGAACATCGCCAAAGACATGGGGATGACGGGTGATGAGCTTCTTGCAGACTTCATCACAGACATCGTCAAAGACGAATGCCTTTTCCTCCTCTGCAAGGGTGCAGTGGAAAACTACCTGCAGCAGCACATCTCCCAGTTCTTCCCGGAGCAGCGGCATATCGAGCAGATCAATTGCCTCGGCAACCTCGTAAGCTTCTTCCAGAAAATCATTCCGGATGGATGTATGCGTCTGTTCCTTATCCCATGGGCAGCCGCCCGGTGAGCGGAGCAAACGGACGATCTCCTGTAAGTCTGCAATGGTATACTCTGGCTTCTGTTCATACGCAACCATGAATGACTCCCTTCCGTTCGTTACCGTATTTCGGACTGGACAAAGCCGACCTTACGGTAAACCTTGTTCAGGATGCGCTGGGAATAGCGCATCGCTTCCGCACCGCAGCGTGTGTAGCAGTCCTTCAGATATGCCTTATCTGCGATCAGGCGGGCATATTCCGAGCGCACGGGTGCAAGATGGTCAGCAACTGCCTCACCGACAGCTTCTTTGAATGTCCCGTATCCCTGCCCCTCGAATTCCTTCACTGCATCTGCAATGCTCCTGCCGGTCACAGCGGAATAGATGGTCAGCAGATTGTTGATACCATCCTTTCCTTCCCGGAAAGCGACTTCTGTCTCCGAATCCGTGACGGCACGCTTGCATTTGCGGATGATGGTGTCCTTGTCATCCAGAATGAGAATGACAGCGTTCGGGTTGACATCGGACTTGGACATTTTCTTGGTCGGCTCCTGTAGGCTCATGATCTTTGCCCCCACAGGCGGTACATACCCTTCCGGCACAGTGAAGGTGTCACCGTATCTGCCGTTGAAACGCCTTGCGATCGTCCGGGCAAGCTCCAGATGCTGCATCTGGTCTGCACCGACAGGAACGAGGTCGGCATTGTAAGCGAGGATATCCGCAGCCATGAGGACGGGGTAATCGAACAGCCCGGCGTTGATATCATCGGGGTGTTTCTGACTCTTGTCCTTGAACTGTGTCATACGGGAAAGCTCACCGAACTGCGTGGAGCAGTTGAGGATCCAGCTAAGCATAGCATGCGTCGGGACATGACTCTGGATAAAGAGCAGAGACTTGTCGAGGTCGATGCCGCATGCAAGAAGCTGTGCATATGCCTCAAGGGTCTTCTGCCGCAGCTTTGCCGGCTCGATCTTTACCGTCAGCGCATGCTGGTCAACGACACAGTAGATGCACCGGTACTCCTCCTGCAAGGGTGCCCAGTTACGGATCGCACCGATGTAGTTGCCGAGGGTAAAGGTACCGGTTGGCTGGATGCCGCTGAAGATCAGCTTTTTTTTCTGTGTGGTGTTCTGCTCGCTCATTCCCTCTTACCGCCTTCCGGGAGACCTTCTGCATCACGGAGCTGCGCCACACGCAGCGCACTCATCACCTGTTGATAAAGATGATATACGATGCGTTTTTCTCTGTCGTCAGCCGTAATGGTATAGGGGTTGATCTCTGCACGGAACGTACCACGCTTTGTCATCAGATAGACATAGTTGGTATTTCCGACAGGAAGCGGAAAAGAAGATGTGCGGACAGCCTTTTCCTTCAGGGGTGTTGCATTGACGACCAGATTTCTGGCTGCCTGTACAACTGCCTTGTACCGTGTGGATGCTCCGACATATTCGCTGCCGTTGTTGAAGTAGAGGTTAGCAGCACCGTTGATGAAGCAGACCATCGTGACCAGAATGGCAGCTCTCAGCGGAATGTCGATCACTACGCCATACACCTCGTCTGCCTTGAATTTCAGATCAGAAAACTGGGCAGGGGGAATATGGAGCGCACCATTGCGGGTCTGGAGAAATTTAGGTGTCACCGGATAGGGATCCAGTGGTGAGCGTCTAACGATTGCCATAGTATTATTCCTTTCGTGCATATGATAATGCCGGCATCAGCCGAACATTTCTTTTGTGAGACTGCCGAGGATCTCTGTGCCCTTGTCAATTTCTTCGTCTGTGGGGGTGGAATAATTCAGACGGAACGAGAAGGTCACATCATCTTCCGATACCATGAAGGCATTTCCCGGTACAACAGCGATCTTGTATTCAGCCACGGCACGCTTGCAGAAACCAGCCATGTCACTGCCCTCCGGCAGGGTACACCAGAGGAAAAGTCCGCCTTCAGGACGGGTGAAGGTGATGCGCTCAGAGAAACTCTGTTCCATGCCGGAGATCATGCGTCCTGCCTTCTGCCGGTAGATGGCACGCAGTCCGGCAAGGTGGGCATCAAAGTCCACTTCCTTCATGAACCGGTAGGCGAGCATCTGTCCGAGGTTGTTGGTGTGGACATCGGAAACCTGCTTGCAGACGATCATCTTCTGAATGATCTCCTTCGGAGCGATGCCATAGCCCACACGGATGCCCGGTGAAAGTACTTTCGAGAAAGTCCCTGCATAGATGACACGTCCGTCAGTGTCCATGCTCTTGATGCTCGGTATGTTTTCACCGGCAAAGCGCAGATCACCATAGGGGTTGTCTTCGATGATACAGGTATGATATTTCTGTGCAAGTGCATACAATTCCTTCCGGCGTGCAAGGGTCGTGGTCTTGCCGGAGGGATTCTGGAAATTCGGGATGAGGTAGATCAGCTTTGTATTGCGGTTAGCCTTTAGTGCCTCTTCAAGCAGTGCCGGATCCATGCCGTCGTCATCAAGCGGAATGCCGACGAGATTGACATTATAGGATTTGAAGGCATTGAGCGAACCGATAAAACTCGGAGCTTCACAGATCAGTGTATCACCCGGGTCACAGAGAGACTTGCAGGCAAGCTCCATGACCTGCTGTGCGCCGGAGGTGATCATCAGTTCATCATTCTCAGCCTGAAAACAGCCGCTTTTCGCCATGCGTTCCTTCAGCAGATCACGCAGAGGAGCATAACCCTCCGTGATGCCGTACTGGAGTGCAGTGATCGGATCATCAGCAAGGATGTCCGCAGTGATCTTCTGTATCATTTCAACAGGGAATGCCTCCGGAGCAGGATTGCCTGCCGCAAATGAGATGACGCCGGGCACGGAAGTGAATTTCAGGATCTCACGGATAGCGGATGCCTGTAAGTGAGACACCTTTTCGGAAAATGTATAATTCATAGAATCCATTCCTTCATCATATATTCTTTCAGACAGGTCAGCTGCAAAAAGCTGACATATCTATTTTACTACAATTTCAGCCGCCTGTCAAGAGTTTATGAGGTTATTTTCATACAAATCTGACGAAATTTCCGGAAAGAGGGGGTACGCCTGTGAAAAAACAATCCTTCCTGACGGGTTCTCTGCTGCTGACGGGGTCAGCATTGCTTGCCAAGCTGTTTGGCGCAGCATTCAAGATACCGCTGACAGCATTGCTCGGTGGCACGGGGATGGGATATTTCAGCTGTGCCTACGGACTTTTCCTGCCGCTGTATGCAGTTCTTGTGACGGGACTGTCCACGGCAGTGGCAAGACCCGTGGCAGACTTTGCCGGACGGGGCAATATGGCATCGGCAAGACGTGTCCTGACGACAGCAAGGAGACTTGCATGGGGAATGGGGCTGACAGGAATGCTTGCGGCATCGTTTTTGGCTGCGCCCTTCCTGCGCCTGACATCGGGCAGCATGCAGGCATTCCCAGCAGTCATTGCCATTGCGCCGTCAGTGCTGTTGTGCTGTCTGACGGCGGTGGAGCGGGGGTATTATGAAGGGTTGTGCAGCATGACCCCGACTGCTGTCTCGCAGGCACTTGAGGCATTCACCAAACTGGTATGCGGACTGGTGTTCTGCCGGATGTTCATGGTATCACCTCCGGCATGGCTCCTTCCCTTCGGAACGGAAGGCGCAGGGGCATGCGGCGCAGTGCTTGGTGTAATGCTCTCGACACTGGCAGGATATCTTTGCCTGCTTCTATGCCGGCGTGCGCCGGTCACAGGCACAAACGAACCGATTCCCTCCTCCCGTCACATTCTCCGGATGCTGCTGTCCGTACTCATCCCTGCTGCATTGGGGGCATTGGTGACAAACCTGACCTCTCTCATTGACCTTATGACGATGCTCCGGCAATTCTCCGCATTGCTGTCAGAGGATGCGGATGCATTTTATCAGGGTGCGGCACTGGACAGCCGCATCCCACGGGAGGATGCGGCTGCATTTGTCTATGGATCGTTCATGGGATTGTCGGTGACAGTATTCAACCTTGTACCGTCATTGACAAATATGCTTGCCAAGGGTGTTCTTCCCTGTACAGCACAGGCATGGAGCATAGGCGACAGAAAGGCTGCCGCAGGTTATGCAAGACAGGTGCTGCTTCTGACAGGACTCGCTGCGATCCCGGCAGGATGCGGACTGCTGGTGTTGGCAGAAGGTGTGCTGCGATTCCTCTATGCCGGGCAGGAGGCAGAGATCATGGCTGCGACTGCCGGACTGCAATGGCTGATGCCGGGACTGGTATTCCTGTGCATGACGTTTCCGGTGTTCAGCTTATTGCAGGCGATGGGGAGAGCCGATCTGCCGGTGAAAGTGATGCTGCCGGGGCTGTTGGTAAAGCTCATCGGAAATCTGCTGCTCATTCCGGTCATGTACACCGCAGGCGCAGCATTGGCGACAAGTCTCTGCTATGGGGTGATTCTGATGCTGTCGCTCGTATGTCTGCGGAAGGTATCAGGGGAAGTGCTGCACATCGGTAAGCCGGTCGCCGTGATGACATGGGGAGGCATCCTGTGTGCAGCAGCAGCATGGTGTGGTTATGACAGGGCGACAGCATTTCTTCCGCAGCGTGCAGCACTGCTGCTTGCAGTATTGGTGGGGGCACTGGTGTATCTGATCGTGATATGGGGCATCCGGTCGGATCTTTTCACTGCGGCAGTGCCGCAAGTGCGGTCAGTATCTCCACCTTGTGCCGGCAAAGATACAGGTAACGCTCTGCATCCGTGAGGGCATGGAGGACATCAGCGGCAGTGTCGGCTGTGGAATGACGGTAGCCATCGGCACGCTCATGCAGAACGGTCAGCAGATCGGCAAATCCCTGCATACCATATTCCTCTGCTTTCCGTGCAAGTCCTGCAAATTGTTTTCCCTGCCGCAGTCCGCTCTGGAGCAGAGAACAGAGCTGATGTTCTGCCTCCTCTGTCAGGGCAAGGACTGCGGCAGCATGGCGTGCAGGAACGGGGATATGCGGCTGCGGCACTGATTCCGGCAGTGTAATGAAGTCATATACCTCGATCGGACGTAGGCTGAGTCTTCCACCTTCGATCCAAGCCGAACAGAACCAGACATAAGTTGTTTCCGGATGTTTCAGCATGCTCTCTCCGATCTTTTCAAGCTGTTCAATGAAATGCTTTTCCTCTGCACGGTAGCGTACCTGTATTTCCACGTGATAGCCCTGTGCATCTGTGATCGTCATACGGTATTGCTGCGAACGGCTGTCGAAGGCAGCAGACAGACATTGTTCCGGATGCAGGAAGAAGAGATGATCTGTTTCTTGTATAGACGGATTTTCCGCAAGTTTCCGGATGATCTGCGAAAAATCCGTACAGACCAGATGCCGCAGCACGTCGCAGTCAAGATCTGCCTTCTGCTGCATGGCAATGATCGTTTCGCCGGACGTGGAAAGTTTGCTGCCGCAGACTTTGGCATGATGGAGGGTGAGTTTGGTGTGCATGAGATTGTGGACGGGTACGCCTGCTCCCCATGCAGTCGCCGCAGGCATACGCTTGGTACTGACAGTGTCGTAGTATGCCGGACGCAGGTCAGAGAGCGTGAAGAAATGCTGTTCTGCCTGTTCGTCCATGTTCAGGAAGTAATAGATCACTCCCGTATGATCGCCGCTTGTGACCTTGCGCTCGCCGATGGGCAGAAGAGTGAGGTCATGTGGCAGTGTTTCATAGGTATTGCGGAACGTGCCGAGCATTGCAGCCGTAACAGGCTGCTTTTGCAAGCTGTCCAGATACGCTGCCGTCCGGCAGATACGTCCGAGGAGCTGTTCTGCCCGGAACACGGCACGTCTGCTGCGGCTTTCCTCCAGAGAAGTCCCGATGGAACGGAACATCAGCTCTGCATCTGCCATTTTCAGGGCATGACAGCGGACTGCCATTGCTTCGATATGCTCCGTCAGATTTTCCGGCAGCCGCACTGTTCCCCACCGCAGGATGTCGCACAGCAGTGCGCAGCCATCCGCCGCACAGGCACGCACAGCCGCTGTTTCCTTTTCGGACAGGATCTCCGGTTCGAGCTTGCTTTCAACGGGCTGTGTCTCCTCATGGATAGCAGGTGCATCGGGCACATCCGGGATATCCTGTCCGGGGGCATCAGGAATGTCCTCATGCGACCGCATCCACACGATGGCAGCGACCAGATGCCGGCAGATGCTCCGGGACGGACAGGTACAGACGCTTTCCCAGAGCGGTACTTTCAGTGTGCAGACTTCGCCGCCGATGTGTACTTCAGCGGAAGTATCGGACATGTCAGCGGTGATGCCGTCCGCTTCGGCATCCTTGCAGGCACGTTTGTAAGTCCCCCTGTTGGACAGACCCGTGAGATAAGCTTCATCTGCCGCAGCAAGGGCATCTTGTAATTCTGACATGGTATCCCCCTTACAAATAGCTCTAACCAAATATCTTCCCCAGATAATTTCCTAATTGTTCCGGGGTAAGTGCGCCGACGAATGCGCCCATGTCCGCAAGTTTCTGTCCGAGCATCCGGTCATAGGACGGATTTGCCGTTTCGTCCAGTGCTGTCAGGAAATTCAGCTTTGCACCGCTGCCGATGATGTTCTTTGCCGTTGTCAGCAGACGCTGCGGTGCTGCACCCTCATACAGATCCGTCACACACAGTACACAGGTCTTTGCCGGCGTTTCGATGAGGGAATCACAGTAGGTCAGTGCTTTACCGATGTCCGTACCGCCTCCGAGCTGCACGCTCATGAGGATCTCTGCCGGATCTTCCGTATGTGCGGAGAGATCGACTACGCTTGTATCAAAGATCACAAGCTTCACATCTGCAAACGGCAATGCAGTCAGGATCTGTGCCATGACTGCCGAATAGATGACCGACCCCATCATAGAGCCGCTTTCGTCAATGGCAATGATGACACGCCATGTACTGTACCGCTTCACCCGGTTGCTGAAATAGACCTCTTGCAGAACAAGCTGCTGTGTCTGGGGATCGTAGTGTTTCAGGTTGCGGCGGATGGTTTTCTGGATATCAAGATTTCTTGCGGAATGCACAGGACTCGACGAGCTGCGGTCAATGCGTCCGAGGACGGAACGCCGCACACTGTTTTCAAGCTTCTGCCGCAGTTCCTCTGCCACTTCTGCGGCGATGCGCTTTGCCGTCTCGAGCACTTCGCCATGCATGAGATGTTTTAGCTGCAAAATGCTTTTGAGCAGATTCATGTCAGGGGTGATGGATTCGAGTACCTGCTTGTCGGTCAGCAGTTCCGTCATCTCAAATTCCTCTAAGGCATGTTTTTCAAGGACTTCGGCAGTCTGTTTCGGGAACAGCTCACGTACCCTTGTGATCCATTCCGCAGCCTGTAGCCGGGATGCGCCTGTGCCGCCCTGCCGTTCCTTTGTCCGGACATCACTGCCGCCTGCCCTGCCATAAAGATAGTCAAGCAGTTCTTCCATGTCCTCAAATGTCTCTATCTCCCGTTCTGTTCCATCAAAGGGCAGATTCTGGTCAGACTGCTTTCCGAGGACTAACCGCCATCTTGCAGTTATTTGCTTTTTCTCATCTGTTCCGGTCTTCACGTCATGCCTGCTCATGCTTTCATCTCCCTCATGACCTCTGCATCCAGTTCTGCGCCGAAAGCCATCAGGGCTTCATCATAAACAGTACCGTGCAGCAGGTCATCCCGTATACCGTGCATCTGTGCAATGCGTTCAGCGATCTGTTGTATCTCCGATGGTGTGAAGTGACAGAATGCAAGCCGCAGGGACGGCAGTATCTCCATGAAATCTGCATAGGACGATCCTTGCAGCAGAGAATCTGCCATTTCCAGAAAATTCCCATCTCCCAGTGCAATATCCCTTGCTGTCTCAAACAGACCATGCAGATAGTGTGCGCCCTCTCTGCGGTGTTCCGGTGTGCCCATGAGATAGCTTTGCATTGCCTGTTCTGCCTGTGAGAGGTATGCCGCATCCATTGCATACAGCAGCCCCATCACTGCGCCATGGACAGAGGGTTCCGTTTTTGGCTGCATGAGCAGCGAAATGAGAGCCTGCCTGAATTCTTCCTGCCGTTCCGGAAACAGCCGTCCTGTCACACCGTGCAACAGCCGGAAAATACGGATGCAGTCTTTCGCCTGTTCTGCCTGCACCCCTGCCATCGGCGGCAGCAGCACCAGCAGCCTTGAAAAACAGTATTCCAGCCATTGCCGGTATGCCGGGTCATATGTCTGGTATAATACCTGCAACTCACAGAGCATATCAAAATAATGCAGCCCCTGTCCCAGTGAAAAGAAATCTCCGTCCCCCGACAGGATCTCCTGCATGACCTCATGCTCCACAAGCGGGATCCCCATCAGAAAACAGTCCACACATATTTGTGCCGCTGTTCCCGTCCGGAATTCTGCACGGATACGCTTTGCGGCAACGTTGCGGCAGCTTTCCTCAATGGTCGTGCCATCGGTCGTATGCTCCACAAGTGCTGCATCCACCTCCGGCGTGCGGCAGTAAGTCCATAGCTCCCGCACCCGGCTTCTGTCAAGGTTGCGGTGCAGATCAGGACCTTTTTTCCGCTTGCAGAAGTGGACATCCAGAAATGCCATCCTGTGGAAAAACCGGCTTTTCTCCGCATCACGCAGTCCGCCAAAGAGCGGTACTTCTGCTTCCTGCGCAATGATAGTTTCGTATTTCAGGCGGAAAGTCCTGCACTGTTTTTCAAAGTCCGAGATCAGCGGCGGTACATGAGATGTATCCCCGATATGCCCCACACCGTCTCCTGTTGCAAGCTTTTCCAGAATGTCGAGCGGCAGAGAGGAGGCAACTGTCCGTTCCCCCTTGATAAATGCCGACAGCACTCCATCCCACAGCTCCGCATACCCCGGCACAGGCGATTCCCGAAGTGCCGCAAGTCCTTCTGCCATCGAGTAGGCAGAAGTCACATCTGCAATGGACAGAGGAATGTCTTTCCGGGAGCATTTCTTTGCCGTTTCTGTGAGTAATGCAAGAGTCAGCTGCCGATAGACTTCTTCCGGCGGCAGCGTCTTCTCATGCAGACCTTGCATGATCTTCGTGTAGTATCCTGCATGGGGCATGCCGGATGCATAGCCGTTCAGAGCATCTGCCGCTTCAAACGAATAGGCAATGGGGTAGCAGTTCTGCTGTTCCTCCGGGAATTTGTGCAGTTTCAGGGGCTTGACAGGTCTTTGCACGAGCGTGACAAGGGCAGGGGTATGAAACCCGCCTGTCACCACAAGAATGCGTCCGTATTGCTGCATCTTTTCCCGGATGCGGTATGCCATGTGCTGTTCCCGGACATCTGTGCCGTCGGCTTGTATCTGTGACTCCGGCGTGCCGTTCCGGGTCAGGGAACAGTAGGTGTACATCTGGTGCAGAAACATCTCCGGTTCAAGCCGCAGTCCGGCTATCTCAAAATATTTCTCCCAGAATTCCTCAAAACTCCGCAATCCCGTTTTTTGGCAGAGCAGCTCCCGGAAACGGCTGTTGACCAGATAGCTGTCATCGGCATAGCTGTGCCGTTCCTGCATACGGCGCAAGCCCTCAAAATCCTTCGTATGGATGAGGATCTCACTATAGGGCAGGTCTATGAATGCTGCCGGTATGGACAGTGCCTTTGCTGCTGACATTGCCGCATATTCCGGAGAGCTTTCAAGAAACGGATAGTAGCAGTGATAATCCTCCGCTTCTTCGCTGATATATTTTTTCTTATCCTTATAAAAATAGTAGATCGCCGCCGGCAGACGGGTATGTGCATCCGTCAGAACAGGGATGAGGTCATTGCTGTTCTCCGGTCCTTCGATCAGGATCAGTTCCGGCTTGAATCTGGCAGTTATCCGCTCAAGCTGACAGGAACAGACGGGGCTGTGATGGCGTATCGGAAAGAACAGCACTGCACCGTCCTTATTCGGGATCAGTGCAGGAGAGATGAGGTCTTGTAGTAATCCGTCCATATGCCGCCCTCCCGGGTACTTTTCTGCTTGACTGCGGTATTGAAGTAACTGCGGAGCTTTTCAAGGTCGTCCTGATTTTCTTTGCAGACTGCACCGAGCAGATTTTCAGTGAGAACGGGCAGTTCCATCCTGCCATTTCCATAGTACCACGCATGGCAGAGTGTCTGGAAGTAGACGGACACAGCTTCTGCTGTACTCATGACGGCGGCAGGTTTGTCGATCAGCGTCCCCTCTGCAGTCGTTCCCTCACGCAGTTCATGATAGGTAATGGCAAGCAGTTCGGCGACATCCTTATCTACAGGGCAGTCGATATGTCCGGCTCTGGCAAGGTCGTTCGCCTCCCGGAGGATGATCTGTGTCTCTAATTTTACATCACGCACAGGTGCGACTGTCTCGAAGTTGAAACGGCGTTTCAGTGCGCCGGACATCTCATTGACACCTTTGTCACGGGTGTTTGCTGTGCCGATGATGTTGAATCCGGGACGGGCAAGGATCAGCCCCTCCTCCCCCAATTCCGGGATATTGAGGATCTGGTCGCTCATGACAGAGATCAGGCTGTCCTGAATTTCGGCAGGGGTACGGGTGATCTCCTCAAACCGTGCAAAAATGCCGCTCTCCATGCCGATGAGCAGCGGCGCAGGAACAAGTGCCTCCCGGCAGGGTCCCTTAGAGATCAGAAGTGCATAATTCCAACTGTATTTGATCATATCTTCCGTTGTACCGGCAGTACCCTGCACGGTATTGGTGCTGCATCCGCAGGCAGCAGCAGAGAGCAGCTCCGAGAGCATGGTCTTTGCCGTGCCGGGTTCGCCGACAAGCATCAGTCCCCGGTTTCCGGCAAGAGTGATGATGCAGCGTTCCACGAGGGCATCATTGCCGTAAAATTTCCGGGAAATATCCATGCAGCTGCCGTCAGGTGCGATAACTCTGCCGCCGATGATAAAAGTGCGGACGGCTTTCGGGGAGAGTTTCCAGTTTTCAGGGCGTTTGCCGGTATCGGCTCTGGAAAGAAAATCCAGTTCCTGTGCATAGCGGATCTCTACCGGCGGTTTGATAAGATGCTGTTCCATAATATCCTTGTATGATATAGTCAGACCTAAATCATACTCTCCTTTCAATGCATTCAAGATTCCTATTTTCTCCTGTCTTATGTTCCGGTTTTCCGTTTAGTATCAGTATAGCATATCTTCCCGAAAAAAGCAAGCGGATTTTCAGACCGTGATGAAAATCATATCGGTAAGAGAAACTGACTTTTGTGCGAATGCAGAAAAAGACCTTGCAATCCGGACGGAAATATGCTATAATAAAAAGGAAGTTTTTATTAGGCTGTCAGGAAAGGAGAGAGAGGTATGGTGAAAGTAAACGGTATTGAGACTGCTGCTGCCGGAAAGTCTATCCGGATGCTTGTGGAAGATGGCGGCTACCGCTGCGATCATGTCGCAGTTGAGCGCAATGAGGAGATCGTCCCGAAGACGCAGTATGACACCACCATCGCACAAGAAGGGGATGTCATTGAGATCGTGCAGTTTATGGGCGGCGGACAGTAAGTCCGGATCGTAATGCACATTTTCTGCCATCCTATGAGTCTGTCTGTGGAATGGCAGAGATCGGTATCAACAGAAAGGAAGATGTATATGCAGGATGATGTACTGCTGCTGGGTGGTCATGAATTTCATTCCCGGTTCATTCTGGGATCTGGCAAGTATTCGCTGAGACTCATCAAGGCAGCTGTGGAATATGCCGGAGCGGAGCTGATCACATTAGCTGTCCGCAGAGCCAATACCAAAGAACAGGAGAGCATCCTTGACTTTATCCCTGAAGGCGTGACCCTTCTGCCGAATACCTCCGGCGCACGCAATGCACAGGAAGCCGTGCGCATTGCAAGGCTGGCAAGAGAACTGGGATGCGGCGACTTTGTAAAAGTAGAGATCATGCGTGACACAAGATACCTTCTGCCCGACAATGCAGAGACTGTCAGGGCAACGGAAATTCTCGCAAAAGAGGGGTTTGTCGTCATGCCGTATATGTACCCCGATCTGAACACGGCAAGGGATCTGGTCAATGCCGGTGCAGCCTCCGTCATGCCGCTTGCCTCGCCGATCGGTTCTAACAAAGGGTTGGCAACGAAGGATTTTATCCAGATCCTCATTGATGAGATCGACCTGCCGATCATTGTGGATGCCGGGATCGGCAGACCGTCGCAGGCATGTGAAGCAATGGAAATGGGTGCGGCTGCGGTGATGTGCAACACAGCACTTGCGACCGCAGGCGACTTGCCCATGATGGCGGATGCATTCCGGAAAGCAGTGGATGCCGGACGGAAGGCATATTTGTCGGGACTGGGACGTGTGCTGATGCGTGGCGGCGAACCGTCGGACACCCTTACAGGCTTTCTGAGGTGAGATGGAATGGATAATCAATATTATGTCGATTCTGCACAGCTTTCCGAAGCTGCACGGAAGCGTAAGCACGCACTGGAGACTGACCCGTCCTGCCGTACCGACCACATGGAATATATGCCCGGTATGGAACAGATCTCGCCGGAGATACGGGAAAAAGTGATCGGGGAAATGCAGAGATACCACTATGCGGAATATACAGCCTCCGATGTAAAACGTGCCTTGCAGCACGAGCGCATCTCAACAGAGGATCTCAAGGCACTGCTGTCCCCGGCAGCTGCACCGTTTTTAGAGCAGATGGCAGAGCGTGCAAGACTGGAGACAAGAAAACATTTCGGAAACACGGTCTATCTCTTCACACCGTTGTATATTGCCAACTACTGCGAAAATTACTGTGTCTACTGCGGCTTTAACTGCTACAACGACATCCGCCGCATGAAGCTTGATCCGGAACAGATCGAACATGAGATGCAGGTCATTGCCGACAGCGGCATGGAGGAGATCCTCATCCTCACAGGGGAAAGTCATGCGCAGAGCAGCGTGGCATACATCGGGGAGGCATGTAAGCTTGCCCGGAAGTACTTCCGCATGGTGGGCATTGAGATCTATCCGGTCAATACGGAGGATTACCGCTATCTCCATGCATGCGGGGTGGATTATGTGACCGTCTTTCAGGAAACCTATGATGCCGACCGCTATGAGCAGCTCCACCTTGCCGGACACAAGCGAGTGTTCCCCTATCGCTTTGAGGCACAGGAACGTGCGCTTATGGGGGGGATGCGTGGGATCGCCTGCTCTGCATTGTTGGGACTGTCAGATTTCCGGAAGGATGCGCTCGCATCGGCACTGCATGTATACTATTTGCAGCGCAAATATCCCCATGCGGAGATTTCACTGTCCTGTCCCCGGCTGCGCCCCATCATCAATAATGAGAGCATCCAGCCGCTTGATGTGGGTGAAAAGGAGCTTTGTCAGGTGCTTTGTGCCTATCGGCTGTTCCTGCCGTTTGCAGGGATCACGGTTTCGTCAAGGGAGAGCGAGAGTTTCCGCAACGGCATTGTGAAGATCGCTGCAACGAAGATCTCCGCAGGCGTGTCTACCGGCATCGGCGACCATGAGAGCAAGTACACAGGCAAACGATCCGGCGCAGAGGGCGATGAACAGTTTGAGATCAACGACGGACGCAGTTTCAGGCAGATGTACCGGGATATGGAGCAGGAAGGCTTGCAGCCGGTGCTGAATGACTACCTGTATGTCTGATCTCATCTGTGTGACGAACCGGAAGCTCTGCGGCGACTTTTGGGAGCGTGTCAGGGAAGTTGCTGCCGCACATCCGCACAGCATCGTCCTGCGTGAAAAAGACCTGCCCGAAAAAGACTATGCTCTGCTTGCGGCGCAGGTCATGGAAATCTGCAAGAGATATGGCACGCCCTGTACACTGCACAGCTTTCCGGAAACAGCACTGCGCCTCGGGGCAGAACGCATCCATCTGCCGCTGCCCATGCTGCGGACATTGCCGGAGAAGCAGAAACAACAGTTTCTGTTCATCGGTGCATCAGTGCATTCCGCCGAAGAGGCAAGGGAAGCACAGATGCTCGGGGCAGATTATCTGACCGCAGGGCATATTTTTGCTACGGACTGCAAGAAGGGTCTGCCGGGTAGAGGGCTGCGGTTTCTGAAAGAAGTGTGCAGTGCGGTATCTGTTCCCGTCTATGCCATCGGGGGAATTACGCCGGAACGCATGCCTGACATCCGCAGAAACGGCGCAGCAGGAGCATGTGTTATGAGCGGGCTGATGCAGTGCAGTGATGTAAGGGCTTATCTGGATGCGTTTGAGGTGAAGTCATGAAACGGGAACTACTGAAAGTCTATGCCATTACGGACAGGACATGCATGGGTCAGGATTTTGAAAAAAAAATTGAACAGGCACTGCAAGGCGGCGTGACCTGTTTACAGCTGCGTGAAAAGAACATGCCGGAGGAACAGCTCATCAAAGAAGCTGTCCGCATCAAAGCCATCTGCCGGAAATACGGCGTTCCGCTCATTCTGAACGACAACTGTCATGCTGCACTGAAAGCAGGGGCGGATGGTGTGCATGTAGGGCAGAGCGATATGCCCGTGTCGGAGATACGCAGGCTTGCCGGAGCGCATTTTCTCATCGGTGCAACTACCAAAACTGTGCAGCAGGCAAAACAGGCTCAGGCAGAGGGTGCGGATTATCTTGGGGTGGGTGCGGTGTTCCCGTCCCCTACCAAAACAGATGCCCTGCGCATTACGCCGGAGCTGCTCCGGGAGATCTGTCACAGTGTTACGATCCCGGCAGTCGCCATCGGCGGCATTGCGGCAGAGAATATGATGACCTTACAGGATTCCGGCATAGCAGGAGTCGCAGTGGTGTCAGCGGTGTTCGGGGCAGAGGATGTACGGGCTGCGGCAGCGCAGCTATGCCGGAAGAGGGAGGAGATGCTATGACGACCGTTCTATCCGTTGCAGGGAGTGATTCTTCCGGCGGTGCAGGGATACAGGCGGATCTGAAGACGATGACCATGTTCCGGACATATGCCATGAGTGTCATCACAGCAATAACGGCACAAAATACGCTCGGAGTGCGCTCTGTTCAGGCAGTCACACCGGAGATGCTGTGTGACCAGCTCGAAGCCGTTTTTGAGGATATTCCGCCGGATGCTGTGAAGATCGGAATGATCGCATCGGCGAAGCAGGTGCAGGTCATTGCAGACTGTCTGCAAAAATACAACGCACGGCATATCGTCCTTGACCCGGTGATGGTTGCAACGAGCGGTGCGGAGCTTGCCGGGACAGAGACAGTGAAGGCAATGCAGCAGCAGCTCTTTCCATTGGCAGAGCTTATCACTCCCAACATTCCGGAGGCAGAGGTGCTGACTGGTATGGATATCACATCGGATGCCGAGATGGAACAGGCTGCACGGGAACTGTACAGGACATATGGCTGTGCTGCGCTCATCAAAGGCGGACACGGGGAACGTGCGGACGATGTACTCTGCTATGACGGTGGTCTGCGGTGGTATCGTGCTGAACGTATCTGCACGGAAAATACACACGGTACGGGCTGTACGCTGTCGAGTGCGGCTGCATCCTGTCTTGCCAGAGGACAGAGTCTGGAAAATGCCATACATCTGGCAAAATCCTACCTTACAACGGCACTTTCCCTGCCTGTCGATCTGGGTCATGGCAGCGGTCCGCTGCTGCACGGTTACTTGTTATGGGATGGAAGAGAATTGGTATAAATTAGCAGAAAAGGAGTATAGGCATGAATCAGTACAAAACACAGATGGAGGCTGCCCGGCTCGGCATCATTACGCCGGAAATGGAGATCGTTGCCAAAAAGGAATACATCACACCGGAGGAGCTGCGTGCGCTTGTGGCAAAAGGGGAAGTCTGTATTCCCTGCAATGTGCGGCATACCTCCATATCGCCGGAGGGCATCGGTAAAGGGATGCGCACGAAGATCAATGTCAACCTCGGCATTTCCGGCGATGTCAAGGATTATGACATAGAGATGCAGAAAGTGGACATGGCGATCCGGTTCGGTGCAGAAGCTATCATGGATCTGAGCAACTACGGCAAGACCAACCAATTCCGCACAAAGCTTATCGAACGCTCTCCGGCAATGATCGGTACAGTGCCGATGTATGATGCCATCGGGTATCTGGAGAAGGATCTGCTTGAGATCTCGGCGCAGGATTTTCTGAAAGTCGTGCGTGCCCATGCGGAGGAGGGTGTGGACTTCATGACCATCCACGCCGGCATCAACCGCAGGGCAGTGGAAGCATTCATGCGTGATAAGCGGAAGATGAATATCGTCTCCCGTGGTGGTTCGCTGCTGTTTGCATGGATGATGATGACGGGAAATGAGAATCCGTTCTTTGAGTATTATGATGAAGTGCTGGAGATCCTGCATGAATACGATGTTACCATCAGTCTGGGAGATGCGCTTCGTCCGGGCTGCATTGATGATGCGACCGATGCCGGACAGATCGCCGAACTCATTGAGCTTGGCGCACTGACAGAGCGTGCATGGGCAAAGAATGTGCAAGTCATGGTCGAAGGTCCGGGGCATATGGCAATGAACGAAATTGCAGCGAACATGAAGCTACAGAAACGCATCTGCCACAATGCACCATTCTATGTATTGGGACCGCTTGTCACGGACATTGCGCCGGGCTACGATCACATCACATCTGCTATCGGCGGAGCGATCGCAGCAGCAAACGGTGCGGATTTTCTGTGCTATGTGACCCCTGCGGAGCATCTGCGTCTGCCGGATGTCAATGATGTCAAAGAGGGCATCATGGCAAGCCGTATCGCTGCCCATGCTGCCGACATTGCAAAGGGGATTCCCCATGCGAAAGATGCTGACGATGCTATGGCAAAAGCCCGTCATGAGCTGGACTGGGAGGAGATGTTCAAGATCTGCATCGACCCTGAAAAAGCACGTTCTTACTACGAAAGCACCCCCATTGCCGAACGTCACACCTGCTCGATGTGCGGCAAGATGTGCGCAGTGCGCACCACCAATATGATCCTGAATGGGGAGAAAGTGGAATTCTGTTCGGAGCTGTAAGCACCGGCAGCATTTTTGCCCAAACGCAAGACATCCCTTCCGGTACATTGTGACCGGAGGGGATGTTTTTGTGATCTGTCAGATTGGATTCCTGTCAATAGACCGAAAAGGAATCAGTGCAAGATGCCAAACAGGAGCATGCCGACTGTATTGATGCCGAAATTTGCAAACATGTGCGGCAGCCACGATGGCAGGATGGAGTCTGCTTTGCTGTCGAGCAGATTGAAAAACAGCCCGGCAAGGAACAGCCCCGCCAGCATCAGCAGATAGACGGCAACATGAAACCATCCGTTTAACAAGCCGGCATGATAGAACGAAAACAGCAGTGCCGAAAAAACGAAACTGTATCCATGTCCCATGTGCCTGCGTAGGGTCAGATAACAGTAGCCCCTGAAAAAAATCTCCTCAAGCAGCGAATTGATAAAGGAGATGTACAACGACACATACAGAAAATTATCCTTACTGACGCCAATCGTTGAAGTCAGTGTGCCGGTAATGTTGGAGTAGTCCACAAACGTCCGTGTCAGGAAATAGCCGCTCACGATTAGGAGAAATACCCCTGCGGACAGGAGAACTGTGCGGATCCATGCACTTTTCGGCATACGGAAGAATGCAGGCTTTTCCTTGTACACTGTCATATAGAGCAGAACGCAGCCACCGAACAGCACCATCTTGATGATGGATTTGAGAAAATACGGAGGGCTGAGCAGTGTATCAACGAGCAGCATGGCGATCGTACACAGGATCGCCGTGCCAAGTATAAAATTTCGTTCCTTATGCATGTACCTCACCGCCTTTTCATCATTATATCATGGGAGTATGGGTTTGTCAAGGGATTCGATCAGTCTTCAATACAAGAGGACATATCCTGTTCGATATACTTCAGCAGTGGTTCCGGACATTGCATCTGTTCTACGTCATCACCTATCAGCAGACGGCTGATACAGCAGTTTTCCAGTTTGTTTCCGTTCTCATCCTCCAACTGGTAGGAAAGCCAGATACCAGTTTCTTTGTCGATCATGATGGTGAAACTGTATCCGTCCTCCGTGCTGCCCTTTACTTCGTAGGCAGCACGGTTGATCGTCATACTGTCCGTTGAAGGACTCTCCCAGCGGACAGCATGGCTGCTGTCTGTTGAAGTGATCTTCCAGCGGTCAAAATCATACAGCAAGTGCAGTGTCAGCGTCCGGGGGACAAGATATTGTATGACAGGAAATGGGCAAAGAAACGGGTCGAGAAGAGACACATCGGTATAGCGGAAGAAGTGAGTGTCGTCATTATTCGTCACCATCTCAACACCATACCACCAGTAAAATCTCTCATGTATGTCATCACTGATCAGTTCTGCCTCATAATTGTCATTCTCAAAGTCCAGAACAAAGTTACAGCTTTCATTACTGGTCAGGGAAACGATAGTGCCGGAGACCCGACCGAACCGGGTCAGATTGTCCGCAGTCTGGTTCATGCAGAGAAAATACAGTTCTTCCTGTGTAATGGTGTTGTCGGTCAGATCACTGGAGCCAGCAGTGCTGACCTGACCTTCGGAGGTTTCATTTTCAGGCACGGTCTGATGGATCATCGTCACGCCCCAGATCGTCACGGCTGCGGTCATGATGCATGCTGCCGACATGGCAAATCTGCGCAGCCGGATATGACGGGTCGGTTCTGTCATGACACCTGTTACCATATCCGCCGCAGGCAATGTTTTTTCCTGCTGTGCGGCACGCTTTACACTTTTTGTGTAGATGCGCTCTTTTGTCCTGTCATCGACAGGCGGACACATTTCCCCGATGCGCATGGCAGTCTGTACATCCACCTGATGAAGTATGTTCCGGATTCTTTTTGATTTCATGCTGACCCTCCTTACCAGTCGATCTCCATGACTGCGAGCATTTTCCGGAGTTTTTTCATAGCCCGGCTGCATCGTTTCCGCACAGCAGCAGGGGACAGACCTGTGATGCGTGCGATGTCACCGGAGCTGTGATCGTAGTAGAATTTATGAAGTATGATGGTGGAATCCGGCTCACCGAGTTTCCGGATACATGCAAGAAGAATGCGGCTTTGTTCCCTTGCTTCGGTGTCTTCTTCCACATGCTGTACAGATGGGATGGCATCGGCAGTCTCCTCCGGCACTCTCCTGTCACGCTCATCGGCAAGTGACCGTGCTGCGTTGAGTGCCTTGTTCCGGGCAGTCGTACCGAGGTAAGCTTTGAGAGAACCGATCTGTATCGTCCGGATGCGTGACATGACTTCAGCGAAGGTGTCAATGACGCATTCTTCCACATCTTCCGGTTTGCCGCAGCCCCGGAGCGTATGAAAGACGATGGAATACACATAGCGGAAATACTGGTCAAACATTGCTCTGTACCCCTCTTGCGGTGATGTGTCGAGCAAAGTATGCAGCTCCTGATCCGTCATGTCCATCCCCCCTTATTCTACCTCTATGATATAAGACAAATCAGCCCCCGGATCTGTGACACTTTTTTGATAAATTTTTTCTGTCATGCCGATCTGCTTTTCTATTGTTCTATCGAGTTGGATGATAGTAAAAATCATATCAGATTACGGATGTATCTGTCAGCAGTATACCATAAGATCCTGATGAAGTCAATGACATTATATAAAAATATTTTTTATTTTGGTCAAATACCGTAATCAAGATATTTTTCAGTATTTTCGGTAGATGAATATAGTATCGGAATCCGATTTTTTTCTACCGAAATCGTTCGATTTTCGTTCTCTTTTTCGTAAGCGCCAATCATTCCATAACGTTGTCAGCGGCAGAAAAATGTGCTAAAATAGTTCCGAAGAAAATTTT
>CANRJB010000007.1 GCA_947630845.1 uncultured Clostridia bacterium | reverse complement strand
GGAGGCAATCGGCACGTGCTGCCCAGCACGGAACAAGCCGACCTTTGCGCCGCAGGCGCATTGGGAGGCAATCGGCATGTGCTGCCCAGCACAGAACAAGCCGACCTTTGCGCCGCAGGCGCATTGGGAGGCAGATGGCTTGCGCTGCCCAGCGCTGGGGGCTTGCCGCCTTTGTGCAAAGTGACAAAGTTTATTTCACAAAATGCCAGTTTTTCTGTTAAAGGATTGACGAACAAGTGATTGTGTGCTATAATGTAAGTAATATAAAGAAAAAAACAGAAAACGTTTTCGTTGAACAGATAACAGAGGGGAGGAATTGGATATGACATTTTTAACTGCTGTTTTACCTGATATAACAGCTTTGGCTGTGAATTATACCCCCGTTGGTGATGTTTCTGTGCTTGCGCTTTGTATTCTGTGTTTTTTGCTGCTTGTACAGAACTATATCCATAGATCCAAAAGTTTCCGCCTGATGCTGTTCATGCTCTGCAATACCTGCATTGCTGCCATTACACAGCTCATCAGTACCGTCAATCTTGAACTGCCGGGAAATTTGCCCGTCTATGTCTTCCGGCTTGTACATTATATTGTGCTGATTCTGAACCTGTACCTCTATTTGCATTACCTGCAAGGACCTTTCTTCCTTCGGAAAGAAAGGGTAAAGGCGGCATCTGTCTTTGGTCTGGTGCTACAGGCAGTCGTCGTTGTGGTGGACGTGATAGGGACGATCTGTAAATTCGGCTACTATATCATGCCGGACGGTTCGGAACATCATGGCGTGAATGTCTTTCTGATCGAGTATGCCGTTTTCAGCGTGACACTCTTTTACACCATCTTCCGCTACCGTTCACGCATCATCCGTCAGGTCTATATCGGCTTGCTCAGCTCAAACATCCTGTCCCTTGTCATCCTCATCGTACAGGGACTGTTTGGTCAGTATTCCTATACCAGCGTTGCCAATTTCCTGCTTGTACTCAGCATTGTTTATATGTTCCATTCCAATTCATTCGATGTCAACACCGGTGCTGTCGCAGGGAGCTATTTCTATGAAGAAATGGACGACAATCTGGAAAAGGGAAAGACCATGATCATCATGAGCTATAACATCCCGAATTTTTCCAAGATCTTGAATCAGTCCAAAGATCTCAGAAAGGAATTTAACCATTTCTTTCAGCAGAACCTCACCGGCGGTATCCTTTACCACCTGAATGACAGACTTGTGCTGGTGTTTGAGAAGAAGTATAATCTGACACAGGACAGGATCATTGAACAGCTTATTGAAGATTTCAAGGAAAGCCATAGGAAATTTGCGATAGATTATAAGCTTGTGCTGCTGGAAACGACACAGGATGTGCCGTATGGGGAGGATTATATCCGCCTGATCGAATTTGCAGAGCAGGGCATCCCCAATAATACCATTTACATGGTCAACGACAACGACATCCAACGTTACTACCGCAGCAGTTACATCCTCAGCGAGCTTGAGGACATCGCACAGCGGCATGACCTTGACGATCCACGGATTTTAGTTTATTGCCAGCCCGTATACAACATTGCATCCGGTGAGTATGATACTGCCGAAGCACTCATGCGTATGAAGCTTGAAAAGACCGGTATGGTCTTTCCTGACCAGTTCATTTCCCTTGCCGAGCAGCACGGACTGATCCACACCATCAGCCTTATCATCCTTAACAAGACCTGCGGTTCGATCCGCACGCTGTTGGAGGACGGTTTCAAGATCAGCCGCATTTCCGTGAATTTCTCCACAATGGATATCCGGTATGAGGACTTCTGCAAGGAAGTGCAGCAGATCATCGCACGAAACCAGATACCCTATGAGAAGATCGCCATTGAGATCACCGAAAGCCGGAGCGAAGCGGACTTCAACCTCATGAAGGAGAAAGTCATTGAGCTGCAAAAGCTAGGCATCAAATTCTATCTGGATGATTTCGGGACGGGGTATTCCAACTTTGAGCGTATCATGGAAATTCCGTTTGACATCATCAAATTTGACCGCTCCATGCTGATCGAATCCGGCAAGAGTGAATCATCCTACTACATGGTCAGCACCTTTGCAAGTATGTTTGACAAGCTGAAATATTCCGTCCTCTTTGAGGGTATCGAAGATGACAGCGACGAGGCAAACTGCGTACAGATGAGTGCGAAGTACTTACAGGGCTACAAATACTCCAAGCCTATCCCCATTGAACAGCTCTGCAATTTCTTAGAGCGGGATAGCATCGTCGAGGAAGTATGACCCGACGAGATCCGATAACAGAGAGAAAAGCCGTCCCCGGTGCGCAGGTGCAGGGGACGGCTTGAAAAATTTTGAAAATTTTTGATTTACCCCTTGTAAAAGAGTGGGAAAAGTGCTATACTATAATTAAGTATCAATTCAGAAAGAAGTGTTGGATATGACAAAAATCACCATTTTTTCCGGCTTTTTGGGCGCAGGCAAGACCACGCTCATCAAAAAGCTGATTGCCGAAGCCTATCAGAACGAGAAGCTTGTCCTCATTGAAAATGAGTTCGGGCAGATCGGTATTGACGGCGGCTTTTTGCAGGATGCCGGCATCGAGATCACCGAGATGAATTCCGGCTGTATCTGCTGCTCACTGGTCGGCGATTTTGGCAAGGCATTGCAGCAGGTGTTGGAGCAGTATCACCCTGACAGGATACTCATTGAGCCGTCGGGCGTAGGCAAGCTGAGTGACGTGATACGGGCAGTGCAGAATCTGGATATGGAAGATGTGATGCTGGACGGATTCACGACGGTTGTCGATGCGAAGAAGTGCAAGATGTACCAGAAGAATTTCGGCGAATTTTTCGACAATCAGATCACTTATGCATCCTGTCTCATTCTCTCCCATACGCAGGGGCTGAGTCAGGACAAACTGGACGATGTGATCAAGCGGCTGCGTGAGAAGAATCCGTCTGCGCCGATCGTTTCCACGGAATGGGAGCAGTTGACCGGCACACAGCTCACGGATGCCATGACACAGAAGAATACCCTTGATGATGAGCTGAAGGCACTGCTTGCAGAAGCTGCGGCGCATGACCATCACCACCATCATGATGAACATGAACACCACCACCATGATGAGGATGAGCATGAACACCATCACCACGATGAGGACGAACACGAGCATCACCACCATGATGAGGACGAACATGAACACCATCACCATGATGAGCATGACCATCATCACCACCATGCTGATGATGTATTCCAGAGCTGGGGCGCAGAGACGGCAAGAACCTTTACAGAAGAAGAGATCCGGACAGCTCTTGCTGCATTGGAAGATGCGGAGACGTATGGCACGGTACTGCGTGCAAAGGGTATTGTCGCAGGTACGGACGGACAGTGGATCCATTATGACTATGTGCCCGGCACGCCGGATGTACGTCATGGAAGTGCGGCAGCCATCGGCAGGCTTTGTGTCATTGGTGCTGACCTGAAAGAAGATGCTGTGGCAAAGCTGTTCCATGCCGAATAACAGGAGGAAATCATGCCAGTAACACAGAATGAAGATATTCCGGTTTATCTCTTTGTCGGCTTTTTAGAGGGCGGCAAGACAAAATTCATTCAGGAGACGCTCGAAGACCCACGTTTCAACAACGGCGAGCGCACACTTCTGCTCATCTGTGAGGAGGGCATTGAGGAGTATGACCCCTCAAAATGGGCAGACAAAAACGTGGTGCAGCACGTCATTGAGGAGCAGGACGACTTCAACGAAGCCAACCTTGCGGACATCCTCAGCCGTTCCGGTGCAACAAGGGTCGTGTTGGAATACAATGGAATGTGGACGATACAGGACATGTTTGAGCGGATGCCGATCGACTGGGCAGTGTATCAGGCGATGTGCTTTGTCGATGCCGGAACATTCCTGAATTACAACAACAACATGCGCAGTCTTGTGGTGGACAAGGTCAATGTCAGTGAGCTGGTCGTGTTCAATCGTTTTGAGCTGAACCAGATGGATCAGAACGAGTTTCACAAGATCGTAAGGGGCATCAGCCGCAGGACGCAGATCGCCTATGAAACGACGGACGGACAGGTTGCCTATGACGACATACAAGATCCGCTGCCGTTTGACATGGAAGCGGATGTGGTGGAGATCAAGGACGAGGACTATGCGCTGTTTTACCGGGATATCATGGAAGAACCGGACAAATGGGATGGCAAGACGGTGACATTCCGTGCGGCGGCGGCAAGAGATCCGAAATTCCCGAAGGGAGTATTTGCGGCAGGTCGGCATGTTATGACATGCTGTGTAGAGGACATTCAGTACTGTTGGATCGTGTCGGAATGGGAGAAAGCACCGATGTTGGAGAACCGGCAGTGGGTGAACGTGACCGGAACGATATCTGTACAGCGGCACAAGCTGTACAAAGGGAAAGGACCTGTTCTGAAAATTGCATCCGTGATTCTGACGAACGCACCGCAGCAGGAAGTTGCTACATTTTATTGATACAAAAGCCCCCGATGCACGCATGTGCAAAGGGGGCATTGCTGTTGCTGCTGAAATGTAAACATTCTGTGAACTTTAGAAAAATACTCCAATCTTTTTCCGTTTCAAGTGTTAATAGAGTAGAAAGGAGGATAATAACGGAAAAGGAGGGTGATGGCAGAGCATATAAAAACGGATGTGGAAAATTGGCAAATATGACAATTGACAAAAAATATAAAATATGGTATCATAGAAAGTGAAAGGTAGGTTATCGTTCAAGATCAGAATCAGAAAGGAGAATGCCTTATGAAATTCAAAAACAGGCGAACGGTTCGCAATTTTCAACAATGCCAACATTTAATATTAAGAGAGGAGTATGAAATATGAAAAAGTTCTTTTTGAGTTTTTTTACCATAATGCTTTGCATTATGTTTACTGATATCTCCTTTGAAGCAAAAGCATTTGGACCTTTAGATGGAATGCCTACAGTAGTCATGGGAACGACAGCTGATGGATTTGTGCTGCTTGATAATGATGCTGAAATAACGCAGGATGACTTTCATCATTATTCAGGAAATGATTTTGATTTGAAGGCTGGAGATGTCATCAGAGTCAATTGCGATACGGTATTGGAATGTTCTCCGAGCATTTACTGCTTTGATTGTGAGTCTCCCAGTTCCATTGACTATCTTGGAACGATTTACGAGTTAGAACCGGAAAATATCAAAACTTTGACTCTTTCTGAAATAGTCGAAGATGATTGGATTAAGGGATGGAAACAAGAAACGGGAAATACCGGTGATTATGGGGAACGGATCTGGAAAGATGAAAATGGCAAAACATATAGACTGGATCTTTTAGAAAATAGGGCTGGAATGAGGGGTGAAAGCGAAAAATATGAGCAGCCTTTGTATAAAGAAGACTATGAAATAGGCGACAAAGCTCTTTGTTATGTAGGGAGTCCCCGTGCTGGATTTGTTCTCGAAAAGTTCGACACCGCTGAGGACGTTGCTGAAAAACTTGATGCAGCTCCTGTCAGCATCATTGCAGGAGATGCGGACGGCAACGGCGAGGTGGAGATGATCGACATGATCGCTGTCAATAAGTACCTCATGATCGGTGCGCCCCTGTCTGATGCCGGCATTAAGGCGGCAGACATGAACGGCGACGGCGAGATCGGGCAGGACGACGGACTTTGCATCCTGCAAACTGTTCTTGGTCTGATGGCGTGAAATAAGGTGAAAGCTGCTGTACGGAAGTACGGCAGCTTTTTTGCTTGCAAAATGCAGCCGACTGTGGTATAATAGGAATGTCGGGGGGTGATCGCACTGGAACTGCTGCTTGCCAACAAAATTCTCAACAATACCACATACCGTCGGGAAATGGATGCGCTGCGTACATCTGAACAGGGGCGCATCTTCTGCCGCCATGACATAGAGCATTGTCTGAGCGTGGCACGTATTGCGATGCTGCTCTGCATGGAGCATGGCATTCCGGCAGATGCGGACACGGTCTATGCTGCCGCACTCCTGCATGACATCGGACGGATGGCAGAATATACCAACGGCATCCCCCACCAGATCGCCGGAAAACAGCTTGCCGCCGCCATCCTTACAGAATGCGGCTGCCCACCCCGTCAGCAGGATGCCATCCAGAATCTGATCGCTGCCCACCGTCAGCCGGAAGGGACAATATCATTAGAACAGATGTTCTATCTTGCGGACAAACGCTCCCGTTCCTGCTTTGCCTGTCCGGCACAGGGGGCGTGTAACTGGGAGAATGAAAAACGGACGATGAAGATCGAGGTGTAATATGCGAATCGGAACGAGGGAGTTTGACTTTACGGAAAATTGCTATCTGATGGGCATTCTGAATGTGACGACGGATTCCTTTTCGGACGGCGGAAAATTCCTGCAAACGGATGCAGCCCTGCGGCATGTGGAACAGATGCTTACCGAAGGGATGGATATTCTTGACATTGGCGGCGAGTCCACACGTCCGGGCTATACGCAGATTTCCGAACAAGAGGAAATGGAGAGGGTGCTGCCCGTCATCGAAGCCGTCCGGACACGTTTTAATGTGCCGATGTCGCTCGACACCTATAAATGGAAGGTCGCACAGGCAGGCATTGCATCCGGCGTGCATCTGATCAATGATATCTGGGGACTGCGTTATGACAACGGAGAAATGGCATCCCTTCTTGCAAAAAGCGGCATTCCCTGCTGCCTGATGCACAACCGCCGCCATGCGGAGTATGCGAATTTTATGGACGATGTATGCAGCGACATGCAGGAGAGCCTTGCCATAGCCGATTCTGCCGGCATCCGGAGAGAGCAGATACTTGTTGACCCGGGCATTGGCTTTGCCAAGAGCTATGCGCAGAATCTCGAAATGCTGCGGTGTCTGGGGGAATTCAGGGAGCGTCTCGGCTTACCCGTGCTGCTCGGCGCATCCCGGAAGTCGGTCATCGGACAGACCCTTGACCTGCCGACAGAGGAACGCCTTGAAGGCACGCTTGCCACAACCGTGATCGGCGTGATGCAGGGAGCAGCCGTGATCCGGGTGCATGATGTAAAGGAAAACAAACGTGCTGTCATGATGGCATTGGCAGTCAGGAGGAGCGGCGATGGACATCATCAGAATTGAGGAATTACAGATTTTTGCGCATCATGGCGTATTTCCCTCTGAAAATGAAAAGGGGCAGCATTTTTATATCAATGCAGAATTATATGTGGACACCGAGCAGGCAGGGCACACGGATGCGCTGACAGATTCTGTGGATTATGGGGCAGTGTGCAGCCTTTTGTCGGAGGTCATGACAGGGCAGACCTGCAAACTGCTTGAAGCGGCAGCGCAGAGCTGTGCCATGGCAGTGCTGCGGACATTTCCGCTTGTGGAGCGCATCGTGCTTGAGATACGCAAGCCCGAAGCTCCCATTCCGATGGCGTTCAGGTCAGTATCCGTGCAGATCGACAGAGGATGGCACAAGGCAGTCATTGCGCTCGGCTCGAACATGGGCGACAGCAGAGCATACATGACAAATGCCGTCACTGCGCTCCGGAACAGCGAGGAATTCCGTCACATCACCGTGTCCGATTTCATCCGCACAAAGCCTTACGGCTACACCGAACAGGCGGATTTTCTGAACGGCATACTGCTCTGTGAAACTGTGCATTCACCGCATGGTCTGCTGCGGTATCTGCGTTCACTCGAACAGGAAGCCGACCGGAAGCGGGACATCCACTGGGGACCACGGACATTGGATCTGGATGTGATTTTTTATGATGATGTGGTCATGTCGGACGAAGAGCTGACAGTGCCGCATCCGGACATGCAGAACCGAAGATTTGTGCTTGCGCCGCTGGTGCAGATCGCACCATATTATCGGCATCCCGTGTCGGGGCTGACAGCGGCACAGATGTTGGAGCGGCTGCATGATTAGCATGATCGCAGCGGTCGCAGCGAACGGAGTGATCGGACGGCAGGGACGCATCCCGTTCAGCGAACCGGAGGACAGGGCACATTTCCGCACCCTCACGATGGGCAGCAGCGTCATCATGGGGCGGCGCACCTATGAAGAAATCGGGCATCCGCTGCCGGGTCGTTATCATGTTATCGTATCCGGCACGCTCCATCTGCACGGGGACAACCTCTGCACGGCGGCAACATTGCCCGAAGCCATCAGAAAGGCAGCCGTCCGGGAGAATGTGTTTCTCTGCGGCGGTACACGGATCTATGCCGAAGGGATGGCATATGCAGAGCGCATCTACCTCACGGAGCTGAAAGCTGCCTATGAGGGGGATGTATACTTTCCGCCGATGCCGCCGCAATTCCGGCTCATTGAGAGGGTGGAGAGGGAACGGCTGTATTTTTCCGTTTATGCTCATGATACCGATCTTTAACCGATGCGCAAGGCATCGGTTTTGTTTGTTTTTATTGTCAACTAATTTCATAAAAACGGTTGACAAATAAAATAAACTGTGGTATAATAAAGAAAAAAGGAGGTTTTTTCATGAAACTGAAGGACATTACCATGACCGCCATGTTCACGGCACTGATCTGTGTGGGGGCATACATCCGCATACCGCTGCCATTGTGTCCGCTTGTCATGCAGTTTCCGCTCACCATACTTGCCGGACTGCTGCTTGGACGGAATCGGGGGCTTATGAGTGTGCTGTGCTTTCTCCTGATCGGACTGCTTGGCGTTCCGGTATTTTCGGGCGGAGGCGGCATCGGCTACATCTTCCAGCCCACATTCGGCTTTATCCTCGGCTACTGCGGTGCAGCGTATCTTACGGGATGGATCGCTGAACAGGGTGAGCCGACGTTCCGGCGGCTGCTGCTTGCCGGGTTGGCAGCGATCGTGTTGGTGTATGTTGTGGGACTGCTCTACTATTTTTGCATCAGCAAGTATTATCTTGGTTCAGACGTTGGCATCTGGGCAATGATAGTGAGCTGTTGGCTTGTGCCGCTGCCGAAGGACATTGCAATGTGTTTCCTGCTTGCCGCAGTGGCAAGAAAAGCACTCCCCCGTATTCGCCGGATGGAGCAGACAGCATGATCTGGCAGGAATGCAAACACTCCGCCCCTTGCGTCTTGCGGCGCAGTGGGCGGAGTGCTGTTATTCTTCCTGTTCTGTATGCTGTTCCGTCTGTGGTTGGGAGCGGAACTGTTGGATACGTTCCCGGTTGTCATTGGCAAGCTCATTCTGGTGGTCGGAAGTGACGGCGATCTGTTCGAGCTGCATGTTGATGCTGTTCATTTCTCCCATCGCATCGACCAGCATCGTCCTTGCCTCCTCCGATATCGGCAGCAGTTTGCGGAGACTGGCAGCGGCATTTTCTTCCACCTCACCGCTTGCAAGCACCTCTGACAGCGTGCTGTCCATGCCATTCGCCATCTGTCCGGACTGCATGATCATCATGCTTACCGACTGGAGACGTTCCTTGATTCGCCGCAGTGCTGCGGAAATATCCTCTCCCATGTCGCTCATGATGGTCGTCTCGTTGACAATTTTCTCGATCAGCTCACGTATCATGAACTGCGAATCGTTCAGAGCCACCATTGTCCTGCCGATCTCATCATCCGATACATCCTCGATGTCATCGGAAATATTGTATTCAGCCATACGTTTTGCAAAGCTGCGGATGGTTTCAAGCCGTTTCGTAAGATAGCTGCTGATGTAGACGGCGATCAGTGCAGCAATTGCTGCCGCCGCCAGACATACAATGATCACTGTCTTGATAATGGTGTTGAAGATACGCTGATTTTCGGCATTACAGTTATCAGCAGCTTCGATAGACCGGGCGATCATGTCATCAAGCAGCACAGAGACATCCTGTTCAAGCGACTCGATCGCAGAGACACTTTCCTGTGTATTGTCCATCATGTCAAGCCCGTCAAGGATGCTGTTCACCTTGTTGTCATAGGCTTCGATTTGTGAACGGCAGTCCTCAAACTGTGCATCGTCAGGTGTGATCTGACTGTAGGCAATGAGAAGCTGACCGTTTTCGGTCTGGCGCATCCGGATATTGTAGATATAATCCGTTTTGCTGTCCGTACCCGTATCGGTCGTAAGGAGTACGACATCCCTGTCGATCTCCCATAGATTCTGATTCAGGTTTCGCAGGATGTTGACCGCCTGCAAATGATCGGAATAGATCATGCTGCCGTTGCGGTTCACCATATAGATGCTGAACGCCCCGACACTGCCGATCAGAAAGATAAAGAATACCAATATCAGATAACTCAGCGACAGTTTCTGCCGGATACTCAGCACTGTTTTTTTTCTTCCGGGTTCACTCATAAAAGCTCCTTTCCGGCTCATAAAAACCGCTCTACATAGCCGTCCTCAAGCCGTTCGAGCAGCAGCTCCTTCGGGACGGGCTTACTGTAGTAATAGCCCTGCAAAAAGTCTGCCCCCATGCGTGTGACCATCTCAGCCATTTCGGCATCCTCAATGCCCTCCGTGACGACTTTCATATGGATGTCACGGAACATGGAGATAATATGCTCTAAAATAATGCGTGAAGTCGGAGATTTTGCTGCCGCCCAGACGAGGTATTTGTCGATCTTGGCAATCGTGAAGGGGAGGGTGACGATGTAGTTGATATTGGAGTATCCCGAACCATAGTCATCGAGGGAGAAGCTCAGGTTCATCAGCGACATGCGTGCAAGATTGCGGATGAGCTTTTTTTCGGAATAGGCAGCAGCCGACTCCGTCAGTTCGAGATTGATCATTTCGGGAGGGATATCATATTTTTGCAGCACACTGCGGATACTTGGGTAGATGGAATCATTCGTACACTGCACGACGGAGAGATTGACCTCCACATATTCGATTCCCTTGTCCGCAAGGTCTGTCTCCTTGATAAACCGGCAGACTTCCTCAAGAACAAGCAGTCCGATCTTCAGGATCGTGCCGTTCTTTTCAGCGATGCGGATAAATTCCTCCGGCGATACATACCCATAGCCCGGCACATTCAGTCGTGCAAGGGCTTCCATGGAGTGGAATCTTTTCTTGCGGGTATCAAAGATAGGCTGGTAGTGTACCTCAAAACGCTGCTGCCGTATATTTTCCATGATAGCAGTTTCAATTGCCTTATGCCGCTTGATGGCATTGGCAGAGTCGGCAGCGGCATCGAACACTTCCCCCTTACCGACAGCTTTTGCCTGCGAGAGCGCATACTCCAGCGCAGAGACTAACTCCATACTGGAGTGGTTGGCAGTATGGACGACACCGATACATGCTGACAGCCGGACGGTGTGACCGTTGCACTGGAAGGGACGGGAGAGGATCTTGTGCAGGGTATCAATTGTTTTGTTGTATTCGGTATCGCCCGGCACGATCAGTGCGAAGGTATCGCCGCCAAGGCGGTAGATACGCCGTCGGCTGAATTCACCTTGCAGAATGCTCACCAGCTGCCGCATGAGCTGATTGCCGCCCTCAACGGTGTACATCTCGTTGATGAGCTTGAAATTATCCATGCCGATGGCAAAGACATGTTTATACTGTCCCCGTTCCTCAGCCTCCTGAATGGAGAAAAGGAAAGCTTCCCGGTTGAGTGCGCCGGAAATGATATCCGTGAAGAGATAGCTCTGTTCTTCGCTGCTGAACGCAAGAAAGACCATGCCGGTCATGCAGAGACTGAACATCGGCACATCCGGAAAAATAGCAGTGAGTACAGCCGGCATTGCTCCCATGCAGAGAATCACTGCTGCCATCAGCAGAGGGATGCGTCTGTGCCGCTTATGGTAAAGGATGTGGATGAAAGAAAGGACGGCATAGACCGCATAGTTGAGATAGATGAGGAAGAAGAACCGCCCCGTATGGAATCCCCTTGCGTCGATATAGAACACATATCTGTTGAAGATGCTGCACAGGATGGTGATGATGCACAGCACAGCCGGGATCATATTCAGCATCCGGAGCAGGGGGTCACGTTTTGTCTCATGCTGCCGCCGGAACACGAAAAATTCTCTGAAAGTCGTCGGCAGCAGGCACAAACAGATCAGCAGTGCCGTACAGGAGAGCATGCGGAGAAAGCTGCTGTCTTTCTGGAAGCACTGCACCGCTGCGATCTCAAGCACTTCGGATGTACAGGTAAGGATCGTGAGCATTCCGGCGTTGCCGGAGATCAGGCTGCCCGTCTGTTTCCGCAAGGCGGAAGTGATCAGGAACAAAAGCAGGAAGATGAGGGAGCATATTTCAAAATCCATCCGCACCGCAGCCATGACCCTACTCTCTCCTTTCCTCAGAAACTCTACCTCATTATTTTAACATATTCATGGAATAAATGCAAGCCGTTTTTGCAATTATCTGCATTTTTTTCAAAAACGTTTTAGATTTTTGTGCATATTCAACAATCACCCATGCCAGCCGCTTGTGGCTGACATGGGTGCCTGTGTCGTGCCGGGGAAGCACATCACTGCTTTTCTGTATCTGCCTTCTTTTTGATACCATGTACGAACAGGATATCCGAGCTGTACATTTTCAGTGCCGCAAAGGTCATTCCGGTCAGGAAAACTGCCTGATACAACAGCCCTCCCCAGAAAGTTATGCTGTCGTGAAACCGGAGATTGCCTGTTGCCGTGAAGGTATGGGTGAAGGGGATGAGGTAGAGCAGCCATTTCGCACCGCCCTCCATGCTCCGGATATCGGATACCATCGAGAGGATGTAGGGGAACATCGTCAGCAGCATGACCGGCATGCTTGCCGTCTGTGCGCTTTTGGCATCCTCTACCAGTCCGCCCAGTATGATCGATGCCGTCAGGGCGATCCCCAGTGTCAGCGCAAGCTGTGCTAAAACGCCGAGCCAGCCGTATGCCGGGATCTGTAAACCGAGCTGCTCTGTGGCATTCCGGATGTTGACCAGCCCTGTGAATGCTGCACCGATACCGGAATTGCCCGCATCCACCCTTCCGCTCACCGTCAGCAGCATTGCCGTCAGGAAGCCCAACGCATATGTCACCGCATAGATCAGTGCCACGATCAGTGCTGCCGCCATCTTTGCACCGATGACAGAGCTGCGGGGCACAGGTGCAGACAGGAGCGTTTCCAGTGTCTTGTCTGTTTTTTCCGTGGCGATCGCCGTGATGATGGTCTGCGCCGTCAGCACCACGAGCAGAAACAGCGCAAGCGGCATCAGTTGGTCAAACAGCGCAAGCGACTGGATAATGGCAGTGCTGTCCTCCTGTACAGTCACGCCGTTGGCATAGGTGTAAGGGGTCAGCTCCACCGGGTCGGACAGAAACGCAAGCTCCCCCTGTAAATACTCCTCCGACAGCAGATCCTCTATGGCAGAGGTCACAATGCTTGCACTGCCGCCGCTGGAGAGCATTGCTGTCGTGGCTGTGGAGTGCAGTGCCGTGTAAGTTGCAAGCTGGCATGCCTCATGCCGTTCAAGCAGAGTCTCCGTCATGCCCTCCGGCAGAAGCACCGCATCCTTCCATCCCTTTTCCCTGACTGCCGTCTCAAAGTCCTCAGCCGTCTCCACGGTATAGCCCCGTTCGGAGAGGTCGTCAGAGATGGACTGTGTGAACGCCGTCCGGTCGTTGTCGATGATATGTACCGTGCCGCTTTCTGTCCATTCCCCCGTGATGGTCGAGGTCATCAGCACACCGAGTACGATGATGAGAACAAAGCTGACAGACAGACCGATGAGCATCTGTTTGTTGATCAGCTCCGAAAGCTCCTTCCGCAGTAAATGCATCATGCTCTCACCGCCCTTTCAAAGACTTCTTCGAGTGTGGATGCGCTGTACCGGGCAAGCAGCTCCTCCGGCGTGCCGGAAGTCAGCACAACACCGTCTTTCATGATGGCAGCCCGGTCGGCAGTGGTGTGTATCTCCTGCATGTGGTGGGAGGACAGCAGAAATGCTGTGCCGTATTCCTTCGCACAGCGGAGGATGGCATTGCGGATGTCCAGTGAATTGAGAACATCCAGTCCGCTTGTCGGTTCGTCAAGAATGGCAAGTTTTGGCTGTGTCATGACCGCACGGGCAAGGACGAGCTTGCGTGTCATGCCCCTTGAATACGTGCTGATCTTCCGGTTCAGGGTATCCCCCAGTCCGCAGATATCCTCTCCACGCTGCACACATGCCTTCTGTGCCTGTTCCTCCTTGAAATACAGCCCGGCAATGAATTGCAGATAGTGTTTCCCCGTCATGCTCCGGTAAGCACCTGCCTCGTCGGGCAGATAGCTGATACAGGTGCGCACCTGTTCGGGAGCTTTCACAATGCTGTGTCCGGCGATCAGGGCATCGCCGGAATCAGGTCTCAGGAGCGTGGCAAGCATCCGCAGGAGCGTGGTCTTGCCTGCGCCGTTCATGCCCATCAGCCCGAAGATCTCCCCCTCCTTCACGGAGAAGCTGACCTCACGGACTGCCTGTTTTTTTCCGTAGGACTTGCTGATGCTCTGTATTTCCAATGCATCTGCCATACTGTTTCCTCCATTCTTTATGTTGGTATCAGTCCCCTGCGGCGCAGTCGTTCAGAGCTGCCGCAGGAAATTCGGTGAAATTTTCTGATTCCCTTGCATTTTTCATGGGAATATGTTACAATAGAAGTCAGATGACTTGCTAATGAAAGGTGGGCTTACTATGTCCCTGCATGAATCCGGCGAAGATTATCTTGAGACGATCTACCTGCTCACGCAGAAAAATCCCTTCGTCCGTTCCGTTGACATTGCCAATGAACTTGGCTACACCAAACCGAGCATCAGCCGTGCCATGCGCATCCTCCGGGAAGAGGGGCTGGTCACGGTCGCCGATGACGGTCAGGTCAGACTTACCAAAGCCGGGAAGGCACGTGCTGTCGCCGTCTATGAACGGCATACCCTCATCACTGATTTCTTTATGCAGTATTTAGGTGTCACGCCTGAAACTGCCGAAAAAGATGCCTGCAAGATCGAGCATGTCATCAGTGAGGAGACGTATCTGCGGCTGCGCAGTTACATGACAGAGCGTGGCTATCAGCCCAAGAATGTATAAGAGCCTGACCCTTCCGCAGGGGATGCTGTATTGCTGCCCGGCAGGGGAGACAGCGGCAGAACAGCATGCTGCCGCACATGCCCTCCTTGCGGAAAGCGTAAGACAGTACACCGGCAAGCCAGCCCCCCTGCGCATGGAATGTACCCCGATGGGCAAGCCCTTTTTTCCGGATATGCCTTCGCTGCACTTCAATCTCAGCCATTGCAGAGGACTTGCTGTCTGTTTGCTTTCATCGTCTGTCTGCGGCGTGGATGCAGAGCAGCGCAGACCGCTCCGGGAACGTGTTGTGCACCGGGTATTTTCGGAGGAGGAGCAGCAAGCCCTTGCCGCAGCCGATGATCCTGACCTGCTCTTCACGCAGCTCTGGACACTGAAAGAAGCCTATGTCAAGGCAAAGGGCATCGGGATCAGCTATCCCATGCGTGAAGTCAGCTTTGCCCTTACACCGGACGGCATCCGCTCCAACCGGGAAGATGCCGTGTTCCGGCAGTTTGCAGAGGGGGAACATATCATCAGTGCCTGTTTTCTCAGAGATCGTATGCCCTGATCTCACAGTTGCCCATGAAAAAGCCCATGAACCGTTCTGTGGTCATATCGTGGAAATAGCTGTCGATCACCCGGCAGATACCGCCGTGACAGACGAGCAGTACATTTTCCCCCGGATACAGCCGCCTGACATCGTCAATGACATTGTATGTACGCTGTACGACCTGAAAAACGGATTCACCGCCGCCCGGCATCTTGCAGCCCCATGCAGCCTTTGCCTCCGGAAACCCCGGTGTAAGGCGGCTTTTCCCCTCAAATGCACCATAATTCCATTCACGCAGTCTCTCGTCCGTCTGCACGGGCAGATGCAGCCTGTCCGCAACGGCTTGTGCCGTCTGCTGCGCACGCTGCATGGGGGATGCGATGATGCGGCAGATGGGCAGCTGTGCTGCCTGTTCCGCAAGATCCTGCGCCTGCCGCAGTCCCTCCTCCGACAAGGGGATATCAGTCACGCCGCTGATGATGTCACCGGCATTCCATGCAGTCTGTCCGTGACGGGTCGCATAAAGCATAATACTTCCTCCTTTGTCTGCCGGGATGCCGGCGGCACTCGCCGGCACAGTCCCCGACAGTCTTTAATGGAATGCATAATAGAAGATACCATAGACCGCAGCTGCCACACATCCATAGAGGAGGACAGGCCCTGCGATGGTAAAGATCTTTGCGCCGACGCCGAGTACAAAGCCTTCTGTCTTTGCTTCGATGGCGCATGAGGTGATGGCGTTGGCAAAGCCTGTGATGGGCACGAGCGTCCCTGCACCGGCATGACGGGCAAGCTTTTCATAGAGTCCGAATCCGGTCAGGACGGCACTGCATGCGACCAGTATGACCGATACCCATGCGGCAGCCTGTGACCGTTCCAGTCCAAGCCGCAGGAATCCCTCCATGAGCAGCTGTCCGACAGCACAGATGCTGCCCCCGACAAGAAATGCGATCGGGATGTTGACCTTGCTGTTGGACTTAGGCTCTGCCTGTTTTGCCATATCTTTGTAAAGTTCTGGTGTGACTTTCATAGCACATTCTCCTTTGTGGTTTTTCATAGTATGACCATCCGGAGGAACAATATACAGAGACAGCACACCCATAACATAAGTATACCACATCTGATAGCGATTGTCAAATTCAGAATGACCGATAGCCGCCGCAGGCATGTTCCTGCTGTCCTGCCGGGACAGGATAGTGGAAAATGCACAGCAGAAAGGAATACCAAATGAAAATTCTTGTTGTGGAAGATGAAGTCGCTTTGGCGGATGCGCTCAGCGAGATCCTTAGACGAAATAAGTATAGTGTAGATACCGTCTATGACGGGGAAGATGGTCTGGACTACGGGCTGACGGATATTTACGACTGCATCATACTGGACATCATGCTGCCCCGTCGGGACGGCATCGACGTACTGCGGACGCTCCGGAAACAGCACATCAACACCCCCGTCCTGCTCCTGACGGCACGTTCGGATGTGGAGGACAAGATCAACGGTCTGGACAGCGGTGCAGATGATTACCTCACCAAGCCCTTTGTCAGCGGTGAGCTGCTTGCAAGGGTGCGTTCGCTGACACGCCGCAAAGGAGAGGTCGTAACGGATGCATTCGAGTATCAGGACATTGCCCTGAACAAGAGTACCTTCTCCCTCAGCCGTGCGGAACACTATGTCAAGCTCAGTCTGAAAGAGTACCAGATCATGGAGCTGCTCATTGCCAACCCCCGTCAGCTCATTCCGAAAGAACGGTTTATCGAGAAAATATGGGGCTATGACAGTGATGTGGAGTACAATAATGTGGAAGTCTACATTTCCTTCCTGCGTAAAAAACTCACTGCCATCGGTTCACAGGTGACGATCAAGACCGCAAGAGGCATCGGCTACTTTCTGGAAGGCGGTACAAAATGAAGCCGTTTCCGGGACTCTCTGATGTAAAACGCTTTTTGCAGGATTTCCGGAGGGATGTCATCCGGATGATGCGTGTCAAGTTCATTGCTATGGCAATGAGCATTCTGATCGCTGTCTTTGTGGTCATGCTTGCGTCCATCAACGTCATCATGAACAAAGTCAGCCGGTCACAGTCCATGCGTCTGCTCCGTCAGATCGCCGACAGTGACCGCTATGCATCCGCCGAGGAGATACAGCCGCCGGAGAGAATGCCCGACATGCAGCCTGCTGCCATGGCGGAAGAAACCGATCACTCCGCTGCACCAGCGATGATGGCACTTGCCGGAGACAGAGGTGACCGTCAGGATCCCAATGCCCGACCGCCCGTCAGACCGGAGGACTGGGGCGGACAATGGGGACGGGAGGACAGTCAGGCAGAGAACAGCAGCGATGAACCGGAGTATGATGACGGACGATGGGAATGGGAGAACGATCAGGCAGAGAATAGCGAGGATGACCCGGAAGATCGTGACGACTGGAAACCGCCCGAATGGGAACAGCCCCCCATGCAGCCGACGGAGACTGCCCCTTCACTGACAACGGATGTCCCCGTGAATACAGCGGCAGTGAATCCATCTCCGCCGGCAGCTTCTGTGCCGTCAGATACCAGAGGATCGATGCCGCCGGAGACTGCCGCAGAAACGACCACCGTGACCACTGCCCCCCTGCCGCCGCAGGAACCCCCGACCCCGAAAGAACCACCCCGTTCCGACCGTTGGAATGTCTCCATTACCATTGACCATTTCGCCATTCTTGCGGATGCACAGGGGAATCTGATCGGTGTGCGGAATACGGAGGACTACACCGATGAGGAGGCAGTCGATATCCTTGAAGGGATCCTTGCAAGGAAGGACGACGAGGGCATGTACGGATGGCTGCAATACTGCCGGGCAGAGAAGAATTACGGTACGCTTCTTGTCATTACAGACAAGACATCCGATCAGGGCTTATTGAACAACCTCTTCCGGACGACGGTCATCATCGGTATCGTGATGCTGCTGGTGCTGCTGGGCTTGCTGATCGTGCTTTCGAGATGGATCACCAAACCCGTGCAGAATGCCTTCACCCGGCAGAAACAATTCGTTTCAGATGCCGGACATGAGCTGAAAACGCCGATCGCTGTCCTGACGGCGAATGCGGATATCTTGCAGGATGAGATCGGAGAGAACAAATGGCTTGGCTACATGCAGGAACAGATCAGCAGGATGAGCCAGCTTGTCGGTGATCTGCTGCGGCTTGCCAGAATGGACAATGCGGCACAGGAATATGAATTTACGGACTTCGACCTGAGCATGGCAGTGGCAGCAACGACACTGCCCTTCGAGAGTGCAGCCTTTGAGCAGCAGCGCAATCTGGAAATGGACGTGCCGCCCGGCATCATCTATCACGGCAGTGAACAGCACATCCGCCAGCTCTGTGCCATCTTCATTGACAACGCCATCAAGTATTCCAATGAGAACGGCATCATCAAGGTCACTCTCATGAAAAAGGGGGAACACAGCATCCTTGAATTTTACAACACCGGCTGTGAGATCGCACCGGAGGAGACAGAGCGGATCTTTGAGCGTTTCTACCGTGGCGACAAGGCACGCAACAACAAGGGCAAGAGCGGCTATGGACTTGGTCTTGCCATTGCCAAGAGCATCATGGATGTTCACCGCATCCGGTTCTCCGTGACCTGTGAGCAGGGGAGATGGATCCGGTTTCTGCTGACATTGTGATTACATCAGGAAGCTTCTGTTATCCTGCTCCGGTCGGATGACAGAAACTGAATATCTGCCGGGGGAAACGGGCAATGCTATTGACAGAGACAGATGGCATTGCTATCATGAGAGAGCAGCCCGAAAGAGAGAAAGGGCACAAAAGAGAGGAGAAAGATCTTGCGGCAAGAGATAAATAATTCCGCACAAGACAGGGAACAATATAAACGTATCGTGACATTCACCTCAGCAGTGCTTCTGATGGGACTGCTGACCATGCTGTTTGCACATATCTGGTACAGGTACTATCTGGATGAACTGGTACTGCCGTTTTACCGGAGGGGCAACTGGGCACTGATCGGCGTGTATGGGGTGGTACTGTTCCTGTTTTTTAAGGTATATGGCGGTTTCAAGGTGGGCTATCTGCGGCGGACGGATGTGATGTTCTCGCAGGTGCTGGCGATCATCTGGACAAATGTGGTGAGCTATTTTCAGCTTAGTCTGGTCCTGCGGCATTTTGCAGCGATGCAGCCGCTGCTGCTGCTGACGGCAGAGGAGCTGATCGTGGTCGTGCTCTGGACGGTACTGATGCAGAAGCTCTATTTTGCACTCTATCCGCCCAGACGCATGATCGTGGTGTACGGCAGCAAGGAAGCCGCTGCGCTCGTCCTGAAGATGAGCTGCCGGGTGGACAAGTATATGATCTGCGAATCCATCAGTGCCGATGCCGACTTGGATACCATCCGGGATAAGATACTGCAATATGACGGCGTGATCTTACAGGAACTCCCGGCAGAGCTGCGCAATGCGCTGGTGAAATTCTGCTTTGCGCACAAGCTGCGTGCCTATGTCGTGCCGGATATTGCCGACATCATACTGCGTGGGGCAGAGGATATCCGGCTGTTTGACACACCGCTGCTGCTCTGCCGGAATTACGGGCTGACCTTTGAACAGCGTGCGGCAAAGCGGTTGTTTGACCTGTTGTTCTGTGCCGTGGTGAGTGTGCCGGCGATACTGCTGATGGTGGTCTGTGCGGCAGCGGTCAAGCTCTGTGACGGGGGAACGGTGTTCTACCGTCAGAAAAGGCTGACCTATGGGGGGAAGGAATTTAATGTCTGCAAATTCCGCAGCATGATCCCCGATGCCGAAGCCGATACCGGCGCACAGCTTGCCGACGATAACGACAGCCGCATCACGCCCGTAGGCAAGGTGCTGCGGCGGTTCCGGCTTGATGAGCTTCCGCAGCTCATCAACATCCTGAAAGGGGACATGTCCGTGGTGGGACCCCGTCCGGAACGACCGGAACTTTGTGCGGAATATGAGAAAACATGCCCGGAATTTCGTTTCCGCCTGTGTGTCAAGGCAGGGCTGACCGGCTATGCACAGGTAACGGGAGTCTATGACACCAGTCCCTATGACAAGCTGCGGATGGATCTGATGTATATTGAAAATTACTCCATCCTGAAAGACATCCAGATCGTGTTCATGACACTAAAGACCATGCTTTTTCCCAATAAAAAAAGCAATGCTGCACTTCTGCACACAGAGTCCGAAAAGGAGGAAAAAAGATGAAACTGACCGCAGTCATTATGGCAGGCGGCAAGGGGGAACGCTTCTGGCCGAAGAGCCGGACAAACTGCCCCAAGCAATTCCTGTCGCTCACATCCGACCATGAAACCATGCTGCAAAAGACAGTACGGCGGCTTGCACCGCTCGTGAGGACAGAGGATGTGTACGTCGTCACCAATGCTGCCTATACCGGACTTGTCACGGAGCAGCTCAGGGGATTGCCGCCGGAGAATATCATCGCCGAGCCATGCTCCCGCAACACTGCCCCCTGTATCGGACTGGCAGCTTCCGTGATACGGAAAAAGTACGGCGATGCCGTGATGCTTGTCCTGCCGTCCGACCATCTCATCCGCCAGACGGACATGTACCTTGACACGCTCCGCAGAGCCGTGACTGCTGCCGAACAGGGGACAAACCTCGTCACCCTCGGCATCACGCCCACGTATCCGGAGACAGGCTACGGCTACATCCGCTATGTACGGGGCAGCGGCAGGAACGGTGTGTACAAAGTGGAATGTTTTGTGGAAAAGCCGGATGTGCAGACGGCAAGGGAGTACCTTCGTGAGGGGACGTATCTCTGGAACAGCGGCATGTTCCTCTGGAAGGCATCGACCATTCTCATGAACCTCGAAAAGTTCATGCCGGAGCTTTACGCCGGACTGCTCCCGATCGCAGAGGCATATGGGACGGATGCATTCAGCAAGGTGCTGGAGGAACGGTTCTGCACGCTCCCGTCGCAGTCGGTGGACTACGGCATCATGGAAAAGGCAGAGAACATCCTCACCATTCCGGGCAGCTTCGGATGGGATGATGTGGGGAGCTGGCTGGCACTCGGACGCATCAACCATACCGACGAGAACGGCAACATGCTGTCCGGCGATGTGATCAGCGTGCGTTCACGGGGCTGTATCGTCAGCGGTGAACAGCGTCTGATCGCCGTGCTGGGCTTGCAGGATACTGTCATTGTCGATACCCCCGATGCTGTGCTTGTCTGCGACAAGAACAGCACGCAGGACATCAGACAGATCCTTGCACAGCTGCGTGAAGAACACAGGGAATCACTTTTGTAAAGGAGAATGGATATGAAACATGCGCTCATCACAGGCATTACCGGACAGGACGGATCCTATCTTGCGGAACTGCTGCTTGAAAAGGGCTATGAGGTTTACGGCATCTGGCGGCGGAAGGCAAATGTGGACTACGGCAACATTGCCCATCTCCGGGACAGGCTGCATCTCATCTATGCCGACATGACCGACCCCGTTTCGCTGCTTACGGCAATGCGCATCTCACAGGCAGATGAAGTCTACAACCTTGCGGCACAGTCCTTTGTGGCAGCAAGCTGGGATACGCCGCTGAATACGGCAGAGACGGACGGCATCGGTGTGACCAACATGCTCGAAGCCATCCGTATCGTCAAGCCGGATGCCCGTTTCTATCAGGCATCCACATCGGAAATGTTCGGCATGGTGCAGGAAATGCCGCAGACCGAAACAACCCCCTTTTATCCGAGAAGCCCCTATGGATGCGCAAAGCTCTACGGGCATTGGATCACCAAAAATTACCGGGAGAGTTACGGCATGTTTGCCTGCTCCGGCATTCTCTTCAACCATGAATCCGAACGCAGGGGCATGGAATTTGTCACCCGGAAGATCTCCCATGCAGCAGCACGCATCCGTTACGGTTTGCAGGACTGTGTGGAGCTTGGCAACCTGAGCGCAAAGCGTGACTGGGGGCATTCTATGGACTATGTGCGTGCGATGTGGCTGATGTTACAGCAGGACAAACCGGATGATTATGTCATTGCGACCAACGAGACAAGAACAGTCCGGGAATTTGCAGAGCAGGCATTCCGGGCGGCAGGCATCCCGGTCATCTGGGAGGGCGAAGGCATCCATGAGGTCGGGAAAAATGCCGATACAGGAAAGGTCATTGTCAAGGTGAATGAGGCATTTTTCCGTCCGGCAGAGGTGGATGTCCTGCTTGGCAACCCGGCTAAGGCAGAGAAGCAGCTTGGCTGGAAGCGTGAGATCAGCTTTGCGGAGCTGGTGGAGCGCATGGTGCGCCATGACATGGCACTCGTGCAGGCAGAAAGGTGAGGTGCGGCATGGAGACAGGACAGATCCGCACTGCGCTCCTGAAAGGCGTGGACAAGGAGCAGACACTGGCACGCATCGAAGCTCTGACGGCACTGACAGATGCCGTGCAGAGGGGTTCGATGTTCCGGGAACAGGCGATCGAGGAGGCAGAGCGCATTGCCGGCGAGCCGTTCCGGACACAGATGGGCGGTTTCCGGGAGGACGATGTGAATGCCTGTCTGCATGAGCTGATACAGAGGCTATGAACATTGCATTCGATGCACTTCCTCTCATGGGCAGACGGACGGGTATCGGCTACTGCATGGCAGGGCAGGTTTCTGCCATGACGAGGAGTCATCCGGAGGATGCGTTCACGCTGAATTACTTTGCCGCAAGGCATCTTGCACAGAGAAGAGCAGAGATCGCTCCCTTTCTTTCAGGGCATGTGGGGGCAAAGCATGTATTCTGTCCGCCCTACCTGTACCGGACAGTGTCTGCATTTATTCCTGTCCCATACGGGATGCTGTTCGGCAATGCGGATGTGACGCATTTTTTTAATTATATCGTCCCTCCCGGCGTGAAGGGAAAAACGGTGGTCACTGTCCACGACATGGTATTCCGGGCATATCCGGAGACAGTAAGAGGACGCACAAGGCAGATGCTTGCACTCGGGCTGGAGCAGTCGATGCGGCGAGCGGACAGGATCGTAACGGATTCGGTATTTTCCCGCTCTGAGATCGTGAAATACTATCCGGAACATGAGGGAAAGATCCGTGTCGTGCCATGCGGAGTGGATTGTGAGCGGTTTCATCCGGTCGATGATCCGTCGGCACATGAACGGGTGGAGAGGAAGTACAACATCCAGCCGCCGTATTTTCTCTATCTCGGCACGTTGGAACCCCGGAAGAATCTGGTGCGTCTGGTACAGGCGTATGCGGCATATGCGGAGCAGCGTTCCGACCCGGCACAGCTTGTGCTTGCAGGGGGGAAGGGATGGCTGTATGAGGATATTTTTGCAAAGGTGCAGGAGCTGCGGCTTGGAGAGAAAGTGGTCTTTACGCAGTATGTGGAGGATGCCGACCTCTGTACGCTGATGAGCGGTGCGCTGGCGTTTACATTTCCGTCGCTGTATGAGGGATTCGGGATGCCGCCGCTTGAAGCGATGGCATGCGGCACGCCGGTGATGGTATCCGATGCCGCATCGCTGCCGGAGGTAACGGGAGACTGTGCGGTGATCGTGAAGGCAGAGGACCCGATCTCCATGACAGAGGGGCTGTGCCGTCTGCATGAGGATGCAGCACTGCGGCAGAAACTGAAAACGGACGGAATGCGCCGTGCAAAGGATGCTTCATGGGAGCGCAGTGCAGAGCAGTTATATGAGGTGTACAGGGAAATTGCTGAAACTTCTTGAAGTAAATAAATTCTATCCGCCCCATATCGGCGGCATTGAGACACTCATTGCACAGCGGGCGGACTATTTTTCCCATCGTCCGGATGTGCAGGTGAAGGTGCTTGTCTGTCAGGAGCGAGGGCATGGCGTGAGGGAGAGGGTCGGGGATGTCGAAGTCATCCGTGCCGGGAGTTTCGGGACGGTGTGTTCCTGTCCGGTGTCGTTGGATTTTTTCCGGCAGTTCCGGAAAATGGCAGCATGGGCAGATGTGATCGAGATCCACACGCCCTTCCCTCCCGGAGATCTGGCATGTCTGCTGTTTGCCGGAGACAAGCGTGTGGTGATCGCATGGCACAGTGATGTGGTGCGGCAGAAGAAGCTGCTTGCTGTCTATCGTCCCTTACTGCATGCATTTCTCCGCCGTGCGGATGTGATCATCACGGCAACGCCGGGACATATCCGAAGCTCTGCATTTTTGCCGCCATTCAGGGAAAAATGCCGCATCATCCCCTATCCCCTTGCACGGGAACATTATCACAGCAAGCCGTCAGCACCTGTGCTGCATCCGGACGACCCGAAAGCCTGCAAGCTGTTGTTTGTGGGACGGCTGGTGTATTACAAGGGTGCGGATGTGCTGGTGAGGGCAATGCGGCATGTACGGGGATGTGAGCTGTTTCTCTGCGGCACAGGGGTACTTGAGGAAAGGCTGCGGCAGATGGCAGAGGGGCTGCCGGTGCATTTTATGGGACAGCCGGATGATGCCATGCTCCGGGAGATGTTTGCGGACTGCGACATCTTCGTGCTGCCGTCGGTAGAAAATTCCGAAGCGTTCGGCATCGTACAGCAGGAGGCGATGGCATGCGGTAAGCCCGTCATCAATACAGCTCTGCCAACAGGTGTCCCCTTTGTGAGCATCCACAGGCAGACAGGTCTGACCGTACCGCCGGGCGATGTGAAAGCACTTGCAAGGGCGATCCAGATCCTGACGGACAGACCGGGATTGCGCCATGCTATGGGAAACAACGCAAGGCACAGGGTGGAGACAGCATTTGACTATGAAACCAATATGCGCCGGATCTTCGGCGTGCTGAAAGGAGAAAGCTGATGGATGCGCTTGTCATCGGGGCAGGAGGATTTGTGGGAAACTATCTGCTGCGGCAGTTATTGGCAGAAGGAAAGGATACCGGTGCGACAAAGCTCCCGAAGGAACGCATCAGGGTGGACGGATGCGAGGTGTATGACCTTGACATGGGGAATGCCAATGCCGTGAGCCGGCTGCTCACTGAGCTGCGTCCGGCGCAGATCTATCATCTTGCGGCACAGAGTTCGGTGGCTGTCTCATGGAAAGAGCCGGAGCTGACAGTCAATGTGAATGTGCTGGGGACGCTGCATCTGTTGGAAGCGGTGCGCAGCATTCCGGACTATTACCCACGCATTCTGCTTGTCGGTTCGGGGGAGGAATACGGAAGATGCCGCAGTGATGCGCCCCTGACCGAGGACACTGCACTGCATCCGGGCAACATCTACGCTGTCACGAAAGCATGTCAGGAGATGATCGGGCAGGTGTACGCAAGGGCATATGGCATGGGTATCGTGATGGTGCGTGCATTCAACCACATCGGCGTGGGGCAGACACCACAGTTTGTGGCAGCAGATTTTGCACTTCAGATCGCAGAAATAGAAGCAGGCTTGCGCCCGCCGGTGATGCATGTGGGAAATCTGTCGGCGAAGCGGGATTTTTCGGATGTACGGGACGTGGTGCGTGCGTACACAATGCTGATGGAGAGGGGCTGTTCGGGAGAGGTCTACAATGTCGGCAGCGGACATGCAGTCGCCATACAGGAGCTGCTTGACCTGCTGCTTGACCTGCTGCTTGACCTGAGCCGGGAGTCCGTTGCCGTGGAGCAGGACATGAGCCGGATGCGTCCGTCTGACACCCCTGTCATTCAGGCGGACATCACGAAACTGCAAACGGATACAGGCTGGATGCCGGAATACTCCTTAGAGGAGACACTGCACACCATGCTTGACCACAACCGGCGTAATTTCGGGATTCTGTAAAGGAGAGAATATGGAGACAAAAACATATCATAGCCGGGACGGTTTCGGGAAAACAGGAGAAACCGTCCGGGAATTCGGAGAGCGTCAGAATGCCCTAAACGCAAGGCTGACGGAGCGCATCCATACATTGAAGGAGGAAAACGGACGGCTGGAGGAACGGCTTGCCGAGCTGATCGGCAGGGTGGAGGAGCTGGAGGAAAAGATCGAGCTGCTGCAAGCGACCCAGACCCAGAACAGCCGTCAGATCGGGAAATGTGCGGCAGACATCGACCGTCTGCGCCTTGACACCAAGCTCAATACCAATGCCATTGACAGGCTTTCCAAGTAAAATGCCCCGAAGCAGTCACAGACCGCTTCGGGGCAAAACTTATGGATATCCGACTGCTCCTCTTCCGGAGTTTTGGATGATTTATATCTGAGCCGAATAGTTGGGGGCTTCTTTGGTGATGTAGATATCGTGCGGATGGCTTTCTTTCAGACCTGCGCCCGTGATGCGCACGAACTGTGCCTTCTCCCAAAGCTCCGGAATGGTTGCACAGCCACAGTACCCCATGCCAGAACGGATGCCGCCGATGAGCTGGAAGATCGTGTCAGCCACAGCACCCTTGTACGGCACACGCCCTTCAACGCCTTCCGGAACAAGTTTCCTTGCACCTTCCTGAAAATACCTGTCTTTCGAGCCGTTAGCCATTGCGCCGAGCGAGCCCATGCCACGGTATACCTTGAACTGTCTGCCCTGATAGATCTCTGTTTCGCCGGGGGCTTCCTCACATCCGGCAAGCAGACTGCCGAGCATTACCACATCCGCACCGGCTGCAAGTGCCTTCACGATATCGCCGGAATACTTGATGCCGCCGTCGGCAATGACGGGAATATTGTGCTTTTTTGCTACACATGCCACATCATAGACTGCCGTGATCTGCGGCACACCGATGCCGGCAACGACTCTTGTCGTACAGATCGAACCCGGTCCGATGCCGACTTTCAGGCAATCCGCACCGGCTGCGATCAGCTCTTCGGCAGCTTCGGCAGTTGCGATATTGCCGGCGATGATGGGAGTAGCCGGGAAGGCAGCTTTCAGTTGTCTGAGGGCATTGATGATATTGGCACTGTGACCGTGGGCACTGTCGAGAACGAGTACATCCACCTGTGCATCAATGAGTGCCTGCGCACGCTCCATCATATTTGCCGTCATACCGATGCCTGCGCCGCAGAGCAGGCGACCTCTTGCATCTCTTGCGGAGTTGGGGAACTTGACGGATTTTTCGATATCCTTGATGGTGATCAGCCCTTTGAGGTAGCCGTTTTCATCGACCAGAGGGAGTTTTTCGACTTTATTTTTGCTGAGGATCATCTGCGCTTCTTTGAGTGTCGTGCCGACGGGGGCAGTGATGAGCTTTTCTTTTTTGGTCATGACATTGCCGATCTTTTCGTGATAATCGGTCAGAAACCGCATATCACGGTTAGTGATGATGCCGACGAGTTTCCCTTCGCCGTCCACGATCGGTACACCGGAGATGCGGAACTTGCTCATCAGCTCATCTGCATCACGCACAAGCTTGTTTTCTGTCAGTGAAAAGGGATCTACAATAACGCCGTTTTCGGATCGCTTGACCTTGTCCACCTCATCTGCCTGCTGTTCCACGGACATATTTTTATGGATGATACCGATACCGCCTTCTCTTGCGATGGCAATTGCCATGCGTGCATCAGTGACGGTGTCCATAGCGGCGGTCATGATGGGGGTGTTCAGGTGGATATCACCTGCCAGACGGGTGCCGAGGGAGACCATGTTGGGTGTCACGTCCGAATGTGCCGGGATCAGCAGCACATCATCAAACGTCAGTCCCTCTTTCTGAAACTTGTTTTCCTTCATTGCAGACCATCCTTTCTGATACTTATTTTTGATCATCCTGTTTCGGGTTGCAGGAAAGCACCTGCGGTTCTTTCCTGCGGAGCGAAAGAGGGTCAGCAGGAAAGAAGTTTATTCAGATATTATTTCTATGATACTCTTTTTTTCCCCAAAAGTCAATAGGTAACGCCGATGGAAGAAAGCAGAAATTCACTGTTTAATCAACTGGAAGATTTATGCAATTTTCACAATCGTGAAAACCAAAAAAATGCTTGACAAACACGGAAAGATGTGGTATAATATTAAAGATTGCTCACGAAAGGGTAATCCGCCCGTTTCGGGTGTCCATTCCTTGCCTGCGTGGCAGGCGAAATCCAGAAGGAGGTGCAGCAAATGGCAAAGCTGAGTGAAAACTACGAGGCAATGGTCGTATTCAGCCTGAAGGCTGAGGAGGATGCGATCAAGGCACTCGTGGAAAAATTCAAGAATCTCATCGAAAAGAACGGTACTCTGACCGCTGAGGTCGATGAGTGGGGCAAGCGCAGACTTGCATACCCCATCAACTATGAAACAGAAGGATATTATGTGCTTTATTCGTTCACATCCGATCCTGCGTTTCCGGCTGAGTTGAGCCGTGTTCTCAACATCACTGACGGCGTTCTGCGTGCTCTGGTCACCACCAAGTGAGCGCAGGACAAACGGAATATCCATGATGATCGGGAGGTAGTGCGATGTATAACAGAGTAATTTTGATGGGCAGACTGACAAGAGATCCCGAACTGCGCACCACGCAGGGCGGTGTCACCATGTGCCGGTTCAGCATTGCGGTTGACCGCAGTTTTGTCAAGCAGGGCGAAGAACGTCAGGCTGATTTCTTTGACATCACATGCTGGCGGCAGACGGCAGAATTTGTCTGCAAGTATTTTACCAAGGGTCGTATGATCCTTGTGGAGGGCAAACTCCAGAACAATAACTATACCGATCAGAATGGTGTAAAGCATTATAGCACTGCGATCGTCGCTGATCAGGTCAATTTCTGTGGGGACAAGCGCAATGACGGCGGTCAGGGCGGCTACCAGAACAATGGTAATTACCAGAACAATGGCGGTTATCAGAATAATGGCGGCTACCAGAATAATGGTAATTATCAGAATAACGGTAATTACCAGAACAACGGCGGCTACCAGCAGAATGCCCCCGCACCGCAGCAAGCTCCTCCCCCTCCGGCAGCCAACACCAACCGTGCGCAGCCGCAGATCGAATTGGGAGATCTGGGAGATTTTGAGGATATTCTGAGCGACGGAGAAGTACCGTTCTGATACTGATCTCCTATCATCCTGCCCGATCGGATGATAGGAAAACGCCTGTTTTGCAGGCTGTGATCCTCTTTGCCGGCAGATGGGGAGAGGGTCGGTATTACAATTTAAGAAAAGGAGATTCTGAATATGGAACGTGAGAGAAGCGGACGTCCTTCCAAGCGTCCTCGCAAGAAGGTTTGCATGTTCTGTGTTGATCGTGTAGAGAAGATCGACTACAAGGACATTGCCAAGCTGAAGAAGTGCATGACAGAGAGATCGAAGATCCTGCCACGCCGTGTCACCGGCACATGTGCATACCATCAGCGTGAACTGACAGTTGCCATCAAGAGAGCAAGACACATTGCCCTGCTCCCTTACGTCAGCGACTAAGCCCCGGCAAGCTGCCGGCTCCGAGACGCACACCGGGTGTGATGGTAAGAATATTTTCTTGCCTGCGTTGATATTACCTTAACCGCAATGCCCCCGGCAAGCTGCCGGCTCCGAGACGCACACCGGGTGTGATGGTAAGAATGCTTTCTTGCCTGCGTTGATATTACCTTAACCGCAATGCCCCCTATGCCTTCGGCAAAGGGGGCAAAGCTAACGGTAGGTTGCTCTCTGTTAGTGCTTTTTATCTGAGACGGTTTTCTGTTAGTGCCATTTATCCGAAATTGTTCTCTTGATAGTATGATTCAGACGAGGGGAATGTTGGCGTAATGCCAGCTTGCTCTCCGCCAGTGCGAAAGGAGGAGAAAGTATGATTTTACTCGATGAGCTGAAAGTGGAGGCATCCGGCTACCGGAAAGAGCTTGCGGAGCTGGGCGAAGTGCTAAACATTAAAAAAGCACAGGAGGAAATCAAAGAATTGCAGGAGCAGTCCGCAGATGCCGGATTCTGGGATGACCTCGAAAATTCACAGAAAGTGCTGCAAAAAACAAAGCAGCTCGAAAATAAGATCGCCGGTTACAACCGGATGGAAGAACGTCTTGAAGATATCTTCGCCATGATCGAACTCTGTATGGAGGAAGAAGACGAGGATATGCAGAACGAGATCGTCACAGAGATGGCTGCCTTCAGACAGGCACTGGAGGACAAGAACCTTGAAACACTGCTCTCCGGGGAGTATGATGCCAGCAATGCCATCCTCACCTTCCACGCCGGCGCAGGCGGCACAGAGGCGCAGGACTGGGCAGAGATGCTCTACCGGATGTACAGCCGCTGGGCAGAACGCCACGATTTTAAGGTGCAGCTCCTTGATTATCTTGATGGAGAAGAAGCCGGTCTGAAAAGTGCATCTCTCATGGTCGAAGGGGAGAATGCCTACGGCTACCTGAAATCGGAGGCAGGGGTGCATCGTCTGGTGCGTGTATCGCCGTTTGATGCTTCCGGCAGACGGCATACGTCCTTTGCAGCACTTGAAGTCATGCCGGAAATTGATGACAGCATCGAGGTGGACATCCGTCCGGAGGATATTGAAATGGAAGTGTACCGTTCCAGCGGTGCAGGCGGTCAGAAAGTCAACAAGACCTCATCCGCCGTTCGCCTGATCCACAAACCGACCGGTATCGTGGTATCCTGTCAGACACAGCGCAGCCAGTATCAGAACAAGGACTACGCCATGAAGATGCTGCGTTCCAAGCTCGTGGAGATCAAAGAACGGGAGCATCTGGAGAAAGTGTCGGATATCAAGGGCGTACAGCGTGAAATTGCATGGGGTTCGCAGATACGGTCTTATGTATTCATGCCCTATACCCTTGTGAAGGATCACCGCACAGGGTTTGAGAACGGCAACATCAATGCCGTCATGGACGGTGATCTTGACGGCTTTATCCATGCTTACCTGAAATCCCTCACTCACGGCACACTCGATCAGGCATAAAAAAAGCACCTTCTCCTGCGTGGAGAAGGTGCTATTTTTCCTGAGAATCCGGACAGGGAACGCCGCAGGCGTTCCCTGATGGCAGATGTCTGAATCAGTTTTCAAGCGGATTGCCGTTGGCATCCGTAGTGATGGTGGAGCCGCAGAGGATCAGAATGCCCTCGATAAAGCCCCACAGTGAACCCAAACCGCAGGTCAGAAATGTTACCACGATCTGGATGATACCCATAGTGGTGTAACCGAGGTAGAATCTATGAACACCCCATGCACCGAGGAAGATGCCGAGCAGTCCGGCAGTGATTTTGGACTTGCCGCCTGTTCCGGTTGTGGGTGTAGGTGTAGGTGCGCTGTACGCAACAGACTGGGAGTTGAAATCTGAGCCTGTATAAGAAGATTGATTGTCATTTCCAACAGAATCATTTACATCGCTGCTGAAAGAGTCACCGCTGTAGGTGTTCTCTGTGTTTTCATCCATCGGGCTATTGTTAAAATCGTCCATTCTTATTTCCTCCTGTAATAAAACAAAATTTAACCGTCATCTGCGGTTTACCATTATTATAACACCACACGGGGGACTTGTCAATAGCTTTTCTGCCGGGAGCGGTATTTTTTGCCATATTGTACGAAGATGATCCATGCCGGATGCCGGTTTCTTATGGTATATTATGAAAGCGATGCGAAAGTTTCCGGAAAGGTATTCCCTTTTCCGAAAAACTATGGTATAATAATACTATCTCATGCGAAACGGAGGAAGCTCCTTTGGATAAATACAAAAAGCTTGCGCAGAACACAGCGATCTTTGCCATCGGTTCGTTCGGGTCAAAGATCCTGCTTCTGCTGCTCACACGGCTGTACTCTGCCAACATTGCCCCGGATGATACCAACACCAAAGCATTGCTTGAACAGACTGCCAATTTCATCATCCCGATCTTTACCTTTTCCATTGCACAGGCAGTCATCCGCTACGGGCTTGACCGGGAGTATGACAAGAAAGAGGTGTTCACCTCTGCATGTCTGGTAGAGCTGTTTGGCATGGTGCTGCTGCTGCTGTGTTCTCCGCTGTTCAGGCTGCTTGAATATGCAAACGGATATGTCGGCTTTCTGGTCGCTTACATCATCGCCTCGTCCTTCCGGCAGTTAAGCTCACAGTTCGTCCGTGCAAGGGACATGACCAAACTCTTTGCACTGGACGGGATACTGGCGACGCTGTCGCTGTTCTGTTTCAATGTGCTGTTCATATCGGTGCTGCACTGGGGCGTAAAGGGGTTCATGCTGTCGGTGTTTCTTTCCGATCTCTGTTCGGGGATATTCCTCTGGCTGACAGCGAAGCTATGGAGATTCTTTGACATCCGCTGCTATAACTATGAGGTGACGAAAGTCATGGTGCGGTTCTCCATTCCGATGATCTCCACAGAGATCCTTTGGATCATCACAGGATTTTCGGACAGGCTTTTCATCCGCTACATGGCAGGGCATACATTGAGTACGGATGTGGGACAGGCGGCAGCTGGAGTCTATGAAAATGCCTCGAAACTGCCGAATCTCCTGTCCATGTTCTCCACCATCTTCTTTCAGGCATGGAACATGTCTGCCATCACCGAAAACAATGCCAAAGACAAGAGCCTGTTCTACTACCGCATCTATAGTGCCTATCAGGCATTCATGTTTCTGGGAGCAGCGGGATTGATCGTGTTCGTCAAGCCGCTGTCGGGGATACTGATCTCCTATGCGGAACATCCGGACTATGCAAGGTGCTATCTCTATACGCCGGTACTCGTCATTGCAGTGCTGATGATGAGTTTTAACCAATTCCTGAGCAGCATCTATGTTGCCACGCAGAAAACATCCCACAGCATGTGGACATCTCTCATTGCTGCCGTGGTCAACATTCTGCTGAACATCATCCTGATCTATCAATGGGGCGTACAGGGGGCAGTCGTTGCGACGTTTGCAAGTTATTTTACATGCTATCTGGTGCGCATCGTGGATACCCGGAAACTGATCTATTTCAAGGTGCAGCACGGGCGGTTCTTCCTCAACACGGCATTGCTGTTTGTCATGAGCATTCTTGCCGTCACACAGCCTGCATGGTATCTTCCGGTACAGGCTTTGCTGCTGCTGTTCATGTGCGTGTTCAATGTACAGGCGATACGGCTTGTACTGCGCATCGCAGGCAAGGTATCGGGCAGACTGCTGCGGAAGGTAAGGCGGTAGAAAGTCCGCCTGTTGATCATATTATAAGGAGGTCATATCATGTCAACACCACATCTGCAAGGAAACAAGGGCGATTATGCGCCCGTTGTCCTCATGCCGGGCGATCCGCTGCGTGCGGAATTTATCGCCGAAAACTATCTCAGCGATGTCCGCTGTGTCAACAGGATACGGGGAATGCTCGGCTTTACGGGAACGTATCAGGGCGTACCTGTCTCCGTACAGGGCAGCGGCATGGGAATGCCGTCCATCGGTATCTATTCCTATGAGCTGTACCATGAATTTGATGTGCAGAGCATCATCCGCATCGGGACGGCAGGGGGCATTGCCGGGGAGGTAAAGCTGCGTGATGTCATTCTCGGACAGGGGGCATGTACCAATTCCCGGTATGCCGACCAGTATCGTCTGCCGGGGACATATGCGCCGATCGCATCGTATCGCCTGTTAAAAACGGCAGCGGATACGGCAGCGGAACTGGGCATCCCTGTCCGGGTGGGCGATCTGCTGTCGAGTGATACGTTCTATGACGATGCAGATTCTCTTGCGCAATGGCAGAAGATGCATGTACTTGGCATCGAGATGGAGGCGGCTGCACTGTACATGAACGCCGCCCGTGCCGGGAAAGAGGCACTCTGCATCTGCACAGTATCCGACTGTCCGCTCCGGCAGGAATTTACCACGGCAGAGGAACGGCAGACAGGCTTCAGAGCCATGATGGAACTTGCACTTGCCACTGTCACAAAACTTTAAGATTATTTTAAGTTAGACCGTATACGATAAAGAAGGGCGAAACCCCCGATTCCCCCTATATTATGTTTGCGGTGTCTGTATGGCACCGCTTTTTTTTGGAGGTATGTATGGAACAGAAGGAGATAGACCGCATCAACGAACTTGCACGCAAGGCAAAGACCATAGGTCTGACCGTGGAGGAGCGTGCCGAACAGCAGCAGCTCCGGGATGCCTACCGGGAAGCTTTCCGCCGCAGCCTGCGTGCGCAGCTTGACAATACCTATGTGGAGGATGAATACGGAAATCGCCGGAAGTTAGGGGATAAAACAGCACGGAAATAAAAAATTCAAGGAAACTATTGACTTTTTTGCGAAATTATACTATAATAAAAGTATGTGTCGTGTATCAGCGGCAAAAAGAGAGAAATGGTTCTGCAACAGAACCCTACAGGAGGTCAGATCGTGAACAAGAAAGTAGGAAAACCCGTCTTTTTCATCGTCCTCTGCATCATCCTGCTGTTTACCTATACGACTGTGTTCGGTGTGGACAGCTATAAGGGTGACATCAAGACGACTTACATCCACGGACTGGATGATATCCGTCTGGGTATCGACATTCAGGGCGGTGTGGATGTAACATTTGAACCCGAAGATGATGTGGATGCCACTGAGGAGCAGATGGATGCCGCTATGGAAGTGATCAAGCTCCGCCTTACCACACTCGGCATCAACGACAGCGAAACGTATGTGGACTACAATAACAGCCGTATCATCGTCCGCTTTCCATGGCAGTCCGATGAATCCGACTTTGATCCGTCTGCGGCAGTGGACGAGCTGGGGCAGATGTCCGAGCTGACCTTCCGCTATGGGTCGGATGCGACCGGCGATGTCATCCTGACCGGATCGAGCGTAGATACCGCAACGCCCGGCTATGACCAGCAGAATTCACAGTGGGTGGTACAGCTCCATCTGAATGACTCCGGCAAGGATGCATTCGCATCCGCAACTGCGCAGCAGGCTGCCAACGGCGGCAGCATTTCGATCTGGATGGACGATGTGTGCGTTTCCACTGCGACCGTCAACGAGACGATCAGCGACGGCAACGCCGTCATCTCCGGAAACTTCACAGCAGAATCGGCTAAGGAACTTGCCGACCAGATCACATCCGGTGCGCTGCCCTTCTCTTTGACAGCGACCAGTACCAAGACCCTGTCACCGACCCTCGGTTCGGGTGCGCTGCGTGCAATGATCCTCAGCGGACTGATCGCACTGGGCTTTATCTGTATCTACATGCTGTTCCTGTACCGGATCCCGGGTCTGATCGCCGTCATCGGTCTGCTCGGACAGGCTGCCGGTATGCTTGCGGCAGTGTCAGGATGGTTTGGTTTCCAGCCGTCGTCCACACTCACCATTCCCGGTATTGCAGGTATCATCCTCTCCATCGGTATGGGTGTTGACTGTAACATCATCACGGCAGAACGTATCCGTGAGGAGCTTGCAAGAGGCAAGAACGTGGAAACTGCCCTCAAGGCAGGCTACAAGAACGCTTTCTCTGCCATCCTTGACGGTAACCTGACGCTTGCCATTGTTGCCATCATCCTGATGGGTGCATTCGGCACGAACACCAACCCCATCACGAAATTCCTTGATGCAACCATCTTCTTTGCCTTCGGGGCAACGACGGAAGGCTTCATCTATTCATTCGGTTTCACCCTTGTAGCCGGTGTTGTTCTGAACTTCATCATGGGCGTGCTTGCTGCAAGGCTGATGAGCATGTCGCTTGCAAGGTTCAAGGCATTCCAGAAACCCTCCCTTTTCGGTTATGTCGAAAAGAAATACAAGCCTGCAAAAACCTACAGATTCAGCGAAACAAAGAAGGTCTTCTTTATCACATCCATCTGTCTGGTGGTTCTGTCCATCTGCACCACATTCCTCGGTACAGAGATCGCCATTGACTTCAAGGGCGGTACGATCGTGTCCTACTCCTTCACGGGTGATCTGGATGAAAATGCTTGTCAGGCAGACATTGAAAATTTGCTCGGCACACCTGTCACCATGCAGAAGGGCGAAAGCTTTGATGCGGACACCAATGTGCTGACTGTCTCCTTCTCCTATGACGAGAGCCTGACCCTTGAACAGCAGAATGAGATGTACGCCATCGTACAGGATACCTACCCCGACAACAATATTGAACAGCTCGAAAGCAATGAAGTCAGTGCATCTTCCGGAAAGGAATTCTTCGGCAAGTGCATCGTGGCAGTGATCTTTGCAGCAGTTGTGCTGATCATCTATATCGCCCTGCGTTTCAAGAAGATCAGCGGTTGGTCTGCCGGCGTGTTCACCATCCTGACGCTGCTGCACGACATCATCATCACTTACGGCAGTTTTGTACTCTGCGGCTTTGAGATCGACTCCAACTTCATGGCAGTGATCCTCACCATCTTCGGTTACTCCATCAACAACACCATCATTGTCTACGACCGTATCCGTGAGAACCAGAAGCTCATGAACCGTAAGACGACCATTGCAGAGCTTGTCAATGCCAGTGCCAGCCAGACGCTGCGCCGTTCTCTGAGAACTTCCATCACGACGGTTTCGACAATGATCATCATCAGCATTGTTGCCTATCTCTTCCATGTAGACAGCATTCTGAGCTTCTCTGTGCCGATGACATTCGGACTGATTGCCGGAACGTATTCTTCACAGTGCATTGCACCGACTCTCTGGGTATGGTGGAATGAGCGCAGAGGGAACAAGACCATCGGCGACTATTCCAAGACTGTCAAAGCCTGACAACGGTTCGGCACATGCCGGACAGATAAGCTGACCAGATACAGAAAAGCAGGAGACGGACTGTAGCAGATACATTCCGTTTCTTGCTTTTCGTCGTGCAGGAAAAATATTCGTATCATGTCATTGACTTTATCGGGAATTTGTGGTATAATAACTATTGGACATTCTGCCCGGCAGGTAAGTGCCGGTGGGAATGGAATATGCGGGTATGGCGGAATTGGCAGACGCACCAGATTTAGGTTCTGGCGGAGCGATCCATGCAGGTTCAACTCCTGTTACCCGCACTTGCTACAGGAATGACAAAAAAGCGGTATTCCGGACGGAATACCGCTTTACTTTTTATGGGTATGTTCAATTCCCAACTGTTGAATTGTGGAATTTGCTATGATTCCACGTTCAGCCCCGTGCTGCACATGCGGTCATGCCTTGTTCTCATCCCTGCAAACAAGCACTATATAGTCATACGGCTCGATCCTGATCTTTTCATGCTCAAACTCCCCACGCTCAATATAGGAGACTTTGTAGTCATCCCTCCATGGATGGAAATCGACTTCCTGCACCTGTGCGGAACGGTTGACATAGATCTGTACAGAAATGCCTGCGCTCTCATGGATCCGTGCAAATGCCATCACATCGTCCTGTGCCGGAAGGAAAACCATCCTGCCGTCCCGGAACACCTTGTAGGTATGGCGTATCCTTGACAGCTCTTTGGTGTAGGCGATCAGTTCCTGATCTTCATGCCCCCACGGATAACAGCGGCGGTTAAACGGATCTTTATAGCCCTGCAAGCCGGCTTCATCGCCGTAGTAGATGCTTGGCACGCCCGGTAAAAAGAACATCAGCACCATTGCCGCTTTGAGCATATTTTTGCCTCGGGCATATTCCTGTTCATTCAGGTATCGCTCCGCCATCCAATCCTTTGACTTATCATCGCAGTTTTCACCGCCGAACCGGTTGATGGCACGTTCAATGTCATGCGTGGAGACGAAATTCATCAGCACATCCACCGTCGGCTTCGGATAGTTTTCGAGTATGGTCATGATACCGAGCTGAAAATCCCGGCTGCTCATGCCCTTGATATAGTTGATGATGGCTTCCCGGAAGGGATAGTTCATAACGGAATCGAGCTGATCGCCGAGCAGATAACGGCGTTTGATGCCATATGCCTCCTTATTGGACGCATCCTCCCAGACCTCACCGATGACGATCTTCTCCGTACCGCTGCGCTTGACACATCTGCGCAGTTTGTCCAGAAATTCATCCGGCAGTTCATCTGCCACATCCAACCGGAATCCTGCCGCACCCATCGCAAGCCAGTAATCAAGCACGCCGCCGTCGCCGCAGATATAATTACTATAATCCTTGTTGTTCTCCTTGACATTCGGGAGCGTATCAATCCCCCACCATGCCTCATATTCCTCCGGATAATTCCAGAACGTATACCACGGATAATAGGGGCTGTCTTTGGACTGGTAAGCACCGGGCTCCGGGTATCTGCCGAATTTATTGAAATAGATGCTGTCCGCACCCGTATGGGAGAACACACCGTCGAGAATGACCGAAATACCGAATTTTTCTGCCGCATCGCATAGCTCCATGAAGTCTTGGTTCGTACCAAGCAGGGGATCGACCTTCATGTAATTGGCAGTATTGTAGCGATGGTTCTCATGGCTCTCGAAGATGGGGTTCAGGTAGATGCAGGTCACGCCTAAATCTTTCAGGTAGGGCAGCTTTTCCTGAATGCCGGCAAGGTCGCCGCCGAAGTAGTCATTATTCCAGACATGTCCGTTCTCATCCGGCTTATACTGTGGCGTACCGCCCCAGTCCTCACGCAGCACACGTCCCTCCGGGATATTCTCATGCACCTTGCCGCTTTTGGCGAACCGATCGGGGAAGATCTGGTACATCACGCCGCCTTTGAGAAAATCCGGAGTATCGTAGTCCTCAGAATAGACTGTGAGCTGAAAGAGGTCGCCGTCGTTGAGATTACCGATGTGACCGGCAGTTTTCTTGATATAGAACCGCTGGCGGTTGAGGGTATAGGCGAAGTAATAGTAATGCACGCCCACGTAATTCGGGATAAAGCCGCATCCCCAGACCATGCAGTCGTCCTCTTCCTTGATGAGGAACATGTTGATGAAACGCTCTTTGAAACCGGTGCGAAACAGCACCAGACAGGGCGAATAGTCCGGATGCACTTCTTTGGGCAGGTGGATCTGGAAGTAACAGACTTTACCCTTTTTGACGGCACCGAAGGGGGTCTTATAATTGGCATCCCAGCTGTCATACAAATGGCTCATTGAAAATCATCTCCTGTTTGTTCGACTATTGTCGAATAGAATAATACTGAAAAATCCGCACGGAGCAGATCACATCACTCCGGCGGATTTCCCATATAGGGGAATTATAATCCCCAGATATCTCTTGCGTAGTCAGCCACAGAACGGTCAGCAGAGAAGATGCCTGCGCCTGCGGTATTCATAAGGGACATTTTTGCCCAACGCATTTTGTCGTTATAGCACTCTGTGCTGTATGCCTGCGCTCTGCGGTAGTCATCGAAGTCAGCAAGCACCATATACGGATCCTGCGTTTTGAGAGAGTTTGCGACTTCAGCGAAGGTGCAGCCATTGATGCCATGGTACATACGGTTGATACAGTCACGGATGGTCTGGTTTTCATTGTACAGCTGTTCCGGATTGTAATGTTCCTTGCGCATGTTGACTTCTTCTGTTTTCATACCGAAGATGATGATATTTTCATCACCGACAGCATCCTTGATCTCCACATTTGCACCATCGAGCGTACCGAGTGTGACAGCACCGTTGAGCATGAGTTTCATATTGCCGGTACCGGATGCTTCTGTACCTGCAAGGGAGATCTGTTCGGAGATATCACTTGCCGGCATGAGCAGCTCAGAGAGGGTGACACGGTAATCCTCAATGAAGTGTACAGCGAGCTTGTCGCAGATACGAGGATTCTTGCGGATCTCTTCACTGATCGCCCAGATCATCTTGATGATCTGTTTTGCCAGATAGTAGCCGGGCGCAGCCTTTGCTGCAAAGATATAGGTCTTGGGGGTGACATCGGCATCCGGATGTTCGAGCAGATAATTATATTCTGCAAGGATGTTCATGACATTCAGATGCTGTCTCTTATACTCATGCAGACGTTTCACCTGCACATCAAAGATGCTGTCACAATTGAGAACGGCTTTGGTGCTGTGCTTGACAAATTTTGCAAACCGCTCCTTATTCTCTCTCTTGACCTTCATGATGCGTTCGAGAGTAGCCTTGTCGTCCTTGAACACAGCAAGCTTGGACAGCTCAGAGGCATCCCGCAGGAAACCGCTGCCGATCTTGTCACGCAGCAGATCGGTCAGACCCGGATTGGACTGATACAGCCAGCGGCGGTAAGCGATACCGTTGGTGACGTTCTTGAACTTATGGGGCATATCTTTTGCCTCATCAGCAAAGACATCCGTCTTGATGATCTCAGAATGCAGCTTGGACACACCGTTGACACTGTGGGACGCAGCCACGCAGAGTGTAGCCATGTGGATGGTGTTATCCTTGATGATGGACATTCTTGTTGTTTTTGCGCTGTCGCCGCCGTTACGCTCCATGAGGGATGCACAGTAACGGTTATTGATCTCCACGATGATGGAGAAGATTCTCGGAATGATGTGCTTGACCATGTTCACATCCCATTTTTCGAGAGCTTCTGCCATGACGGTATGGTTGGTATAGGCGAAGGTATTGGTAACGATATGCCAAGCCTTCTCCCAGCCGTAGCCGCAGTCATCGAGCAGGATGCGCATCAGTTCCGGGATCGCAAGTGTCGGGTGGGTATCATTGATGTGGATAGCGACCTTCTCGTGCAGATTATCGAGAGTGCCGTAGACATTCATATGTGTATTGACGATATCACCGATCGCAGCCGCACACAGGAAATACTGCTGCCGCAGACGCAGGGATTTGCCTTCAAGGTGGTTATCATTGGGGTAGAGGATCTTGGAGATGGCATTAGCCATTGAATTCTGTCCGAGAGCCTTTGCATAGTCGCCCTGATTGAACATTTCCATATTGAAGGAAGGTGCTTTTGCCGACCAGAGACGCAGCACGGACACACCGGGGCTGTCGTAGCCGGACACATACATATCCACAGGCGTTGCCATGACGGTATTGTAATTGACATGGGAGATATGGTGATACTGGTTGTCCCAGTACTCATTCAATTCGCCTTCAAAATGGATCTCGATCGCCTTTTCGGGCTTGGGGTCAAGCCACACGCTGCCGCCGGGAAGCCAGTTATCCGGCAGTTCCGTCTGCCAGCCGTCCTCAAGCTTCTGCTTGAAGATACCGTACTCATAGCAGATGGAGTGTCCCATTGCCGGCATTGCCATGGTAGCCATGCCATCGAGGTAGCAGGCAGCCAGTCTGCCCAGACCGCCGTTACCCAGACCAGCATCCGGTTCGCACTCATAGATCTTGTCGATGTTGATATTGAAGTCACTGAGCATTTTTCTGACATCTTTTTCGATTTCGAGGTTATACAGGCTTGTCTTTAAGGAACGCCCCATCAGAAATTCCATCGACAGATAGTACACCTGTTTTTTTCCTGCGGAATGGACGCTGTTGATGAACTTACGGCGTTTTGTTTTAAGGACCTCCACGATCATAGCCGAGATGATCTCATAGACCTGCTGATCGGAAGCCTCATCCGGAGAGACATTGAATTTTGCCATCAGCCTCTCGCTGAACGTTTTCTTGAAATTTTTCATTTCCACGGTTTCAATTGCAGCCATACGCATTTTCCGCTCCGGAAACGGAGCGTCTCCTTTCATGAGGTTTTGGGACACAATATCCCCTTACATAATAGTATACCCTATTTTGCTCTTTGTTGCAATTGACGTTTTCTACAAATATTTTCCTGTCAGTTATGACAAAATATAAAAAAACGGGAGATAAACGTTTTCGGAATGTCAATCCTGCTGTAAATTATACTCTCTGTTATCGTTTTCGTATTCCCTGCGCAGCATTGCATCGAGATCGGGACGCTCACGTTTCACACGCAGGATGCTCCCGTCTGTTTTCAGAAAACAGTGAACGCTTGTCCCCTTGCAGCAGAGTACACCGCTGCCGGCATCCGTCACCTCATAGGCATAGCCGTAACGCAGACCGTTATAGAAGTTGAGGGTGGTGCGGATGGCTACCGTATCGCCGAAACGCACCATCTGCTTGTATTCCGCCTGCACCGTCAGCACCGGGCACACCAGCCCCTGTGCCTCCAGCTCCGCAAACCGGATACCGATGCTTTCGAGATGGTGGATACGAGCCTCCTCGAACCATCGGATGTAATTGGAATGGTGTACGATCCGCATCTGATCTGTCTCATAGTAATGCGGTGTCCGCTCGTAGATATCCATTATTCCGCCTCCGTTTTCTTCTTCCGGAATACAATGAGCTTGCTGATAAAATAATTCGACAGCGTGACCACGACCTGTGCAATGAACTTAAAGAGGGTGAAGATCCAGAAATTATCGGTATCCGTCTCCGCATCATGATAAAAGAACGAGCCCACCAGCATGATGCCATTCTCCGCAAGCAGTGTCAGCACCCTTCCCCCGGTAAAGGACAGAAACTCCCATGCAAGACCTTTTTTCTCCATCGTCTTGCTTTTGAACACATAGCGTTTGTTGACATAGAACCCGAATACCACTGCCACGCACCATGCAATGTCTGTAGAAAGCGTGACCTCGAACTGTTCATTCCACGGCACTTGCGACAGGATGCCGAACTGTACGCCGTACTGTACGATCAGGTTGACGAGCGTCGTCAGCACGCCATAGTAGATATAGACGATCTGTTCCTCGTACCTGTCAAAAATCTTCCGCAGGGACTTCGGAAGCAGATTCACAAAAAAATAGAGCAGTTTGTTAAGCATAATATTCCTTTCTGTAAAAACACCGATAGCCCACCGGAAAAGTGGGCTGAACGGTACATATCACATCAATTCGCAGATCAGTTCAGAAAATTCTGCCGGATTTTCGATCGGCATCCCTTCCATCAGCAACGCCTGATCGTAAAGCAGTTTTGCATACTTCTTCACCTTATCGGCATCATTGCCGTGCAGGGCTTTCAGGCGTGCAAAGACCGGATGCGACGGATTGATCTCAAGCACAAGCTTTGCCTGCACCTTCTTGTCCGTCGGCATGGAGTTGAGTACCTTCTCCATTTCAAGTGTCAGGTCGCCTTCACTCGTCAGGCAGACTGCATGGCTTTTCAGGCGGTTTGACAGTGCCACTCTCTCCACCTTACCCTCCAGTGCAGACTTCATCTCCTCGAGCAGGGGCTTATTTTCCTCTTGCTTCTCATTCAGCTCTTTCCGCTCCTCCTCAGTATTGAGGTCGAGGTCATTGGCAGTGACGGACTTGAATTCCTTGCCCTTGTAATTCATCATCTGCTTTGCCGCAAATTCATCAACGGGGGCAGTGAAGTACAGGATCTCATACCCTTTGGAGCGCACCATTTCCGTCTGCGGCAGTGCAGCAATGGCTTCGGCAGTCACACCGGATGCATAGTAGATCTCCTTCTGCTCCTCCGGCATACTTTCCACATATTCCGCAAGCGTCACAGGCTTGTCCCCTCTGGACGACTGGAACAGCAGCAGATCCTGCAAATCTTCCTTATGCATGCCATAATCGCTGTAGACACCATATTTGAGCTGTGTGCCGAACGCCTCAAAGAATTTCTCATACTTGTCACGGTCACTCTTGATCATGTGAACAAGCTCAGAGCGGATGGTTTTTTCGATGCTCTTAGCGATCATTTTCAGCTGTCTGTCATGCTGGAGCATCTCACGGGAAATATTCAGCGACAAGTCCTCAGAATCCACCAGTCCACGCACAAAGCTGTAATAATCCGGCAGCAGGTCAGCACACTTGTCCATGATCAGCACGCCGTTGGCATAGAGCTGCAAGCCCTTCTCATATTCCCGTGTGTAGTAGTCAAACGGTGCTTTCGACGGGATGTACAGCAGCGCATCATAACTTACTGTTCCCTCATTGTGTACATGCTTGTACGACATGGGGGGCATATAGTCCACGAATTTCTCCTGATAGAAGTTGTTGTAATCATCTTCCGTCAGCTCCGAACGGTTCTTTCTCCAGAGGGGCACCATGCTGTTGAGGGTATCGAGCGTGATCTCGTCCTCATACTCATCCTCTGTACCCTCCTTCAGTTTCCGGTGTGACACCTCCATCCGGATGGGGAAACGGATATAATCCGAATACTTCCGCACAAGTCCCTGAATGCGGTAGGATTCAAGAAATTCGCTGTACCCCTCTTCATCGGAATCCTCCATCAGCTCCAGCACGATCTTTGTGCCGTGGGTATCCATTTCCGTCTCCTCAATGGTATAGCCCTCCACGCCTTCGGACTGCCACTTGTACGCCTTGTCCGAGCCGAATGCTCTGGAAAAGACGGTCACACGCTTTGCGACCATGAATGCCGAATAGAAGCCTACGCCGAACTGTCCGATGATCTGCTGGTCATCGCCCAGTGTATTGTCATTTTTGAATTGCAGTGAACCGGAAGTAGCGATCGTGCCGAGATTGCGTTCCAGCTCCTCGCCGGTCATACCGATGCCGTTGTCGGTGACAGTGATCGTCCTTGCTTCCTTGTCGGCATCAATGCGGATCTCAAAATCATCCTTGTTCATGCCGACGGTGTCATCCGTCAGCGAACGGAAGTACAGCTTATCGATCGCATCGGAAGCATTGGAGATCAGCTCACGCAGAAAAATCTCCTTGTGCGTATAAATGGAATGGATCATCATGTCGAGCAGTTTTTTGGATTCTGCCTGAAACGCTTTGGTTTCCATACAAACACTCTCTTTCTCTCACGAATTAGCACTCTCTTTCTTTGAGTGCTAATACTAAGTATAGCACATTTTCATGGAAATGCAAGAGGGTTTTCCAAAAGTTCACACAATTTTCATAATTATGGTTCCGTGATCGTCGTCTGCTGTCCCTTTTCATAGAGCAGGACGGCATTGTCGATGACTGTCTGTAATTCCGTCCGGTTCATGGTTTCCAGTCCAGCATCGCTGCCGGTGTAATAATAAACACAGTCCACGTCATCAGCTCCTCTGTCGGCATAGCAGAGCGTTTCTTCCCAATAAACACTGTCCGGTGTTCTCACACTGTCCCACACGCTCTCACTCAGCGAATAAAACAGGCAGACCTTCTCTGCCGCACCTTCCTCCACGGTCACACGCTTCGCTTGCAGCCCACTGCCCCGGCTGCCCTGTAAACGGGTGACAAGTGCGCCGTTCTCCATGACGACCCGGATGTTATCCTGATAGACGACCGTCCGCTGTGTCCCCTCCATGATGCAGACAGCCGTCACCCCGGCTGCGATCACGGCGGCAGCACTGAAACAGACCGTAAGGATGGTTTTCCGGTTCAGCTTTTTGCGCACCATCCGGAACGATGCCGCACGCTGTTGTTCCATTGCCTGCTGCGACTGCGCTGTTTCCTTTGCAGCTTCGCACAGGGCATCATAGCAGGCATGGCAGTCGGAACAGGTTTTCAGGTGTTCCTCCACAAGCTGTTTCGTTTCTTCACTGCACTGCTCCGTGCGGTAGACTTCCAGCAGATCTTTCACAAGATGGCATGACAGTTTCATCACAATTCCTCCTTTAATTTTGCTTTTGCCCGGTGGTAGGCAACTCTTGCCCAGCCCTCTGTTTTTCCGAAAATACGGGCGATCTCCCGGAAACTCAACTCCCCGAACACACGCATCCAGAATACCTCCTTATAAGGTTCATCCATCCGGTGCAGCAGTTCATGCAGATGCAGGGCTGTCTGCGCATCGGTCAGTGCCTGCACAAGGTCCTCATCTGCCGGGAGCTGTTCTGTCAGGGGCATACGGCGGCTTTCTTTTGCGGCATGGGTGCGGAACAGGTTCTTGGCGATCTGACAGAGCCACACGTCCAGACGGCATTCTCCCCGGAACGACCGCACATGCTGCAATGCCCGGAAAAATGTTTCCTGCGTCAGCTCCTCTGCCAGATCTGCCCTCCTGCACAGCGACAGCGCATAGCGGTAGACCGTCTCATAATATGCCGCATAAAGCTCCTCGAACGTCTCCAAAACGTCACCTCACTTTCCTGCGTTCTGTCTGTATGACCGGTTCAGAGGGCAGATGTTACAGGCGTTCACAGAAAATTTACATATCACTGGCAGCACTTGACATTCCGGTCATGATACGATATAATAAGATAAGAAAGTCAGAACGATACCGGACAGACCGATCAAGGAGGAAGCATATGAACAGAATGAAACTGATCTCCATATTCAAAGACACGATGCAGTGGATCGGGGAGGAACCGGAGCTGCAAGCATCCGTCAGGGCATCTATTGCCGGAACCAAGCTCTACTATGAGGACGAAACGCCGTCATTGCCTGCACTTACGGAAGGGCAGGAGACTGTTGTCACCGTCACACAGCACCGCAGCTTTGAAGCTGCCATGCTGCTGCGGAAGGTATATCCGGATGCACGCATTGCCGTACACAATTTTGCCTCTGCCACGAATCCCGGCGGCGGAGTCGTACATGGGTGTACGGCGCAGGAAGAATGTCTCTGCCGCTGTTCCACCCTCTATCCCGTGCTGGAAACACAGATGGATGCCTATTATCAATTCCATAGGAAACGCCGTGATGTGCGCTATACGGATGCCTGTATCTGGTCGCCGGAGATCCGCATCATCAAGACCGATACGACAGAACCGCAGCGTATGACAGATTTCTGTACAGTCGATGTCCTTACCTGCGCTGCCCCGAACCTCTATCCCGGCAATGCCATGGAGCCCGGCAAGGGTCACACCATCCGCATGAGCGATGCAGAATTGCTTGCCCTGCACCAGAAACGGGCAAGGCATATGCTTTCCATTGCGGCAGCAAACGGGGATGAGGTGCTTGTCCTCGGGGCATTCGGCTGCGGGGCATTCCGGAATGACCCTGCTGTTGTCGCACAGGCATATCACAGCATTCTTCCGGAATTTCAGGGATATTTCCGGCACATCGAATTTGCCGTCTACTGCTCATCTGTGGACACCAGAAATTACAAGGAGTTCAAAGCACAGATCGGATAGACAGCTGTATCGTTTGTAATGTTTAGAAAGCGTTCACATTTTTTGTGAAAAGTGCTGAAAAAATTGCACGGAAATTCTACCAAAAAATGATAGCTTTTTTTTGAAAGATATGGTATAATAGAAGGGTAGATCCGGCGGCGGACATGCTTTGTGTGCGCTGTGCCGGGAAAATTATGTTGGAGGTAAAGACCAATGAGCAAAAAATTTGTTTATCAGTTCACTGAGGGCAACGCAAATATGCGTGAGCTTCTCGGCGGTAAGGGCGCAAACCTTGCTGAGATGACTTCCATCTTCGGTAAGGACAGAGTGCCGCAGGGTTTCACCATCACTACCGAAGCCTGCACACAGTACTATGAGGACGGCGGCATCAGCGATGAGATCATGGCTGAGATCGAGGCTAATATCGCCAAGATGGAAGAAGTCACCGGCAAGAAATTCGGCGACATCGAGAATCCGCTCCTTGTTTCCGTCCGTTCCGGCGCAAGAGCTTCCATGCCCGGCATGATGGACACCATCCTGAATCTTGGTCTGAATGAGGACGTTGTTGCTTCGATCGCACAGAAGTCCGGCAACCCCAGATGGGCTTGGGACTGCTACAGAAGATTTATCCAGATGTATTCCGACGTTGTTATGGAGGTCGGCAAGAAGTATTTTGAAGAGCTGATCGACAAGATGAAGGAAGCAAGAGGCGTGACACAGGACGTTGAGCTGACTGCTGATGACCTCAAGGAGCTGGCTTCCCAGTTCAAGGCTGAGTATAAGGCAAAGATCGGCAATGACTTCCCGTCTGACCCGAAGGAACAGCTCGTCGGTGCGATCAAGGCTGTGTTCCGCAGCTGGGATAACCCCCGTGCAAATGTTTACAGACGTGACAACGATATCCCGTTCTCATGGGGTACTGCTGTCAATGTACAGTCCATGGCATTCGGTAATATGGGCGATGACTGCGGTACAGGTGTTGCCTTCACACGTGACCCTGCAACCGGTGAGAAGAAGCTCATGGGTGAATTCCTGACCAACGCACAGGGCGAGGACGTAGTTGCCGGCGTGCGTACACCTATGCCGATCGCACAGATGGCAGAGAAATTCCCGCAGGCTTTTGCTGATTTTCAGGATGTCTGCCAGAAGCTCGAATCCCATTACAGAGATATGCAGGACATGGAATTCACTGTTGAGCATGGTCATCTGTATATGCTCCAGACCAGAAATGGTAAGAGAACTGCACAGGCTGCTCTGAAGATCGCTTGTGACCTCGTGGACGAGGGCATGAGAACGGAGCAGGAAGCTGTTGCTATGATCGACCCGAGAAACCTCGATACTCTGCTGCATCCGCAGTTTGACGCTGCAAAGCTGAAGAGTGCGACCCCGATCGGCAAGGGTCTGGGTGCATCTCCCGGTGCGGCTGCCGGCAAGATCGTATTCTCTGCTGACGATGCTGTGGCATGGGCAGAAAAAGGCGAAAAGGTCGTTCTGGTTCGTCTCGAGACTTCTCCGGAGGATATCACAGGTATGAAGTCCGCACAGGGCATCCTGACCGTTCGTGGCGGTATGACCTCTCACGCAGCCGTTGTAGCTCGTGGTATGGGTACTTGCTGCGTATCCGGCTGCGGCGACATCAAGATGGATGAAGCAAACAAGAAGTTTGAGCTTGCCGGCAAGACCTTCAAGGAAGGCGATGAGATCTCCATCGACGGTACGACCGGTAACATCTATGACGGCATCATCCCGACTGTAGATGCAAAGATCGCTGGCGAGTTCGGTCGCATCATGGCATGGGCTGACAAGTACAGAACACTGAAGGTACGCACCAACGCCGACACACCGGCTGATGCCAAGAAGGCTCGTGAGCTTGGTGCAGAAGGTATCGGTCTGTGCCGTACAGAGCATATGTTCTTTGAGGAAAGCAGAATTGCTGCGTTCCGTGAGATGATCTGCTCCGACACCGTTGAGGAGAGAGAAGCGGCTCTTGAGAAGATCCTGCCGATGCAGCAGGCTGACTTTGAGGCACTGTATGAGGCTCTGGAAGGCAATCCTGTTACCATCCGTTTCCTCGATCCGCCGCTGCATGAGTTCGTTCCGACAGAGGAGGACGACATCAAGAAGCTTGCTGAAGCACAGGGCAAGTCCGTTGAGACGATCAAGAACATCATCGCATCCCTGCATGAGTTCAACCCGATGATGGGTCATCGTGGCTGCCGTCTGGCTGTTACCTACCCGGAGATCGCTAAGATGCAGACAAGAGCTGTCATCCGTGCAGCAATCAATGTCAAGAAGAACCATCCGGATTGGGATCTTGTTCCGGAGATCATGATCCCGCTTGTCGGAGAGATCAAGGAGCTGAAGTACGTCAAGAAGTTCGTCGTTGAGACTGCTGATGCAGAGATCGCTGCCGCAGGCGCAGATCTGAAGTATGAGGTCGGCACGATGATCGAGATCCCGAGAGCTGCGCTGACGGCTGATGAGATCGCTAAGGAAGCTGAATTCTTCTGCTTCGGTACAAACGACCTGACGCAGATGACCTATGGCTTCTCCCGTGACGATGCCGGCAAGTTCCTCGGTGCTTACTATGATGCTAAGATCTTCGAGAACGATCCGTTTGCAAAGCTTGATCAGACTGGTGTCGGCAAGCTGATGAAGATGGCAGTTGAGATGGGTAAGAGCGTTCGTCCGGACATGCACCTCGGCATCTGCGGCGAGCATGGCGGCGACCCGACATCTGTAGAATTCTGCCACAAGATCGGTCTGTCCTATGTATCCTGCTCACCGTTCCGTGTGCCGATCGCAAGACTGGCTGCGGCACAGGCTGCTATCGCTGACCAGAAGTAAGCTGAACCAATATCGTTAATGGTGCGCAATGCCCCCGATGCTTTCAGCAAAGGGGGCAGAGCTGAAAAGTTCTTGTTTATAGTTATAAGCAGCGGAAAGGACGCTTTATGAATACTTCATCTGATAAATCAAGACTTGTTGCCCTGCTGTTCTGTATTTTCCTCGGAGGGTTGGGCATACATCGGTTCTATGTCGGCAAGGTCGGCACAGGACTTGTCTGGCTGTTTACTGCCGGATGCTGTGGTGTCGGTTCTCTGATTGATCTCATCATGATCTGCTGTGGTTCGTTTACCGACAGCGAAGGAAAAGCACTTACAGATTGGCATGTATAATGTTCCGTCCCCGCACATGATGTGCGGGGACTTTTTTTGTGCAGAATGACGAGAAAAAAGCCTGTCAAGGTACTTGACTTTACAGGCAGGATGTGGTATAATAGTGGGGTACGAATGTGTCGGGAGGGATGTTTATGGCAGAAAAGCTCGATTATCCCCTGCTGCGGATGTTCGATTGCTATCAGGGTCTGCTCACAGACCGGCAGAGAGAAGTCATGGAGCTGTATTATAATGACGACTGCTCCCTCTCTGAGATCGCTGCGCTGCACGGCATCTCCCGTCAGGCAGTCAGCGACAGCCTGCGGCATTCCCGGCAGATTCTGACGGAAACCGAAGCACAACTCGGTCTTGCCGGACGGCTCGAGGAGCTGCGGCGTACACTTGTGAAATTGCAGTGCGCTGCACAGGCGCATTCTTATGATACGATCATACAGCTTGCAGAACATGCACTTGAACAGATCGAGAGTCAGGAGGGATAGTATGGCATTTGAAGGGCTTTCTGATAAGCTCAACCGGGTCTTCAAAAAATTGAGATCACATGGTAAACTTACCGAAGCCGATGTCCGGGAAGCCATGCGTGAGGTGCGCCTTGCGCTGCTCGAAGCGGATGTCAGCTATAAGGTCGTCAAGGATTTTGTGAATAAGGTGACGGAAAAGGCGATCGGCGAGGATGTGCTGTCAAGCCTGACTCCCGGTCAGCAGGTCATCAAGATCGTGAATGAGGAACTCGTCGCCCTCATGGGCAACGACAATGCACGTCTCAATATGGCATCCAAGCCCCCCACCATCATCATGATGTGCGGCTTGCAGGGATCCGGTAAGACCACCCACTCTGCCAAGCTCGCCAAGATGCTGAAAAATGAGGGACACCGTCCCATGCTTGCGGCATGCGATATCTACCGTCCTGCTGCCATCCAGCAGTTACAGGTCGTCGGCGAAAAGGCAGGTGTCAAGGTCTTTGAGATGGGACAGATCGACCCCGTCATCATCGCAAAGCAGGCTGTCCGGTATGCCAAGGACTATGGGCATGACTACGTGATACTCGATACCGCCGGACGGCTGCATATTGATACCGAGCTGATGGAAGAGCTGCAAACGATCAAGACATCGACCGAACCCGATGAGATCATGCTCGTCGTGGATGCCATGACCGGTCAGGATGCCGTCAATGTCGCAAAAGCCTTTGACGATGCGCTGGGGATCGACAGCGTGCTGATGTCGAAGCTTGATTCCGACACCAGAGGCGGTGCGGCACTTTCGGTACTTGCGGTCACGGGCAAGCCGATCAAGTTTGTGGGGATGGGCGAAAAGCTGGATGATTTTGAGAAATTCCATCCGGATCGTATGGCATCCCGTATCCTCGGCATGGGCGATGTGCTTACCCTCATCGAACGTGCAGAGTCCGTCATCGACAAGAACGATGCCGAACGGCTGACACAAAAGCTGACGACATCTGACTTTGATATGAACGATCTCCTTGAACAGCTCCGGCAGATACGGAAGATGGGCAACCTCAAAGACATTGTGTCCATGCTCCCCGGCGGCGACAAGATCAAGGAGGAAAACATTGACGAGCGCAATTCCTACCGCCTTGAAGCTCTCATCCTCTCCATGACACCGGAAGAACGGGCTAAGCCCTCCATCATCACCCCATCCCGGAAACGGCGTATCGCTGCCGGAAGCGGCAATAAGGTGGAGGATGTCAACAACCTGCTCCGGCAGTTTACACAGATGAAGAAGATGATGAAACAGTTTGGCATCAAGGGCGGTAAGAAGGGCAAGGCAATGATGCGCAGAGCGCAGCGTGCGATGGCAGGCATGAATTTTGATATGCCCGGCAGTCCCATGCCGCCTCGCAAAAAGCGCAGAAAATAAGCTATCATGCGGTTCTCCGCCTGATATAAAAGTAAGTTGTGGAGGTGAAAACTATGGCAGTCAAGATTAGACTGAGAAGAATGGGTGCAAAGAAAGCTCCGTTCTATCGTATCGTTGTGGCTGACTCCCGTTATCCGAGAGACGGCAGATTCATTGAGGAGATCGGTTACTATGATCCGACCAAAGAGCCTTCGGTCATCTCTGTGGATGCTGACAGGGCTAAGGACTGGATCGGTAAGGGCGCACAGCCGACTGATACCGTAAAGACTCTTCTGAAAAAGGAAGGCATTCTGTAAGGGAAAATGCGAACGGAGAGGAAGCCGGACGGCTTCTGTCTCCGGTATCCGCACATCCGTAGTGGAGGAAAACAATGAAAGAATTATTATATGCCATCGTGGCAGGACTTGTGGACGACAAGGATGCCATTGATATTACAGAGGACGAACCTGATGAGACTGGCATGGTCGTGTTCCATCTGCATGTCGCAGAGGAGGACATGGGACGTGTCATCGGCAAGCAGGGCAGGATCGCCAAAGCCATCCGCACCATCATGCGTTCCGGTGCTGCCAGAAACGGCATGGATAAGGTAACGGTGGAGATCGGCTGAACATGAAGCAATTTCTGGAAATCGGAAAGATCACAAACGTCCATGGTCTGCACGGAGAGGTCAAGGTCTATCCGTGGTGTGACGATGCGGCGTTTTTGTGTTCTTTCAAGACATTGTACACGGACGGCAAGGGGCAGCACACCGTCCGGGTCATGGGTGCAAGGGTGCAGCAGAACCTCGTCATCATGCGGTTTGAGGGCATCACAGACCGTGAGCAGGCAGAAGCCATGCGTGGGACAGTGCTGTATATGGACAGGAAGGATGCACAGCTTGGAGAGGATACCTACTTCATTCAGGATCTCATCGGGCTGACCGTCACTGATGCCGATACCGGCAAGGTATGGGGAACGCTCAGGGATGTCATGCAGACCGGTGCAAATGATGTCTATGTCATCCGGAACGAGGAGACAGGGAAGGAATACCTTGCTCCGGCGATTTCGGACGTGGTGGTGAAAACGGACATTGCTGCCGGGACAATGGTCATCCGTCCGCTGAAAGGGCTGTTTGACGATGCGGATTGAGATCGCAACGCTGTTTCCGGAGATGTGTGAAGCAGTGCTGTCGGAGAGCATCATCGGGCGTGCAAGGAGAGCAGGGCTGATCACGGTCAACTGCCATAACATCCGTGACTACACCCTTGACAAGCACCGCCGTGTGGACGACAAGCCCTTTGGCGGCGGCATGGGCATGGTGATGCAGGCAGAACCCATCTGGAGATGCTGGCAGGCTGTCTGTGCCACGATGGAGCAGCCGCCGCATACCATCTACCTCTCGCCGCAAGGGCACATCCTGACGCAGCAGAAGGCTGTGGAGCTGTCCCGGATGCCGGGGCTGTTTCTGCTGTGCGGACACTATGAGGGCGTTGACCAGAGGGTGCTGGACAGGATCGTGGACGAGGAGATTTCCATCGGCGATTATGTGCTGACGGGAGGGGAGCTGCCTGCGTTGGTACTGACGGATGCTGTCGCACGGATGTGCAGCGGTGTGCTGCCGAGTGCGGAGGCATTTGAGGAGGAGAGTCACTTCTCCGGACTGCTTGAACATCCGCAATACACCCGACCGGAAATATGGGAGGGTGAGGGTGTGCCAGAGGTCTTGCTGTCGGGTCATCATCTCAATGTGGCAAAGTGGAAACGGGAAGAAAGTCTGCGTGTGACCCGTGATAAAAGACCCGATCTTTACAGTGCGTATATCGACAAAGAACCCTGAATTTTTTTGCACCCTGCACAGAAATGGTTGTTGAATTTTGTGGGATGCAAACAGAGATTTTCACATCTTTTTCTGTTGTGATAATATACAAAGTTTCCGGTATTTCGTCCGCCGGTATTTTGTCAAAGCGTAGAATTTTTGAAAAAATGCTCAGGATGTCCCAAAAACCCGTTGACGAAACTGCATTTTACATGTATAATAACAATATGCAAGGGTAACAAAACTAAATACATTGCAGAGATGGGAGAGTTTGATTATGTTTGTGAAAGATGTAACAGTTCAGAATCAGGTTGGTCTGCACGCAAGACCGGCTACCTTCTTCATCCAGAAGGCAAATGAGTACAAGTCCTCGATCTGGATCGAAAAGAAGGAGCGCAGAGTCAACGCTAAGAGTCTGCTCGGTATCCTGTCACTTGGTATCGTGGGTGGTACAGACATCCGTATCATTGCTGACGGCTCTGATGAGCAGGCAGCAGTGGAAGCTCTGGTGGAACTGGTTGAGAGCGGTTTCAGCGACGACAACAGATAAGAGCAACCAAAACTATGGCACTGTCGAAATGACAGTGCCTTTTTTTGTACATTATTCCCGGTTCAGAAACTCCGCAACGATGTAGCGTGGTCTTTGCTTGACCTCTGCATAGATCTTTCCGATATACTCCCCGATGATGCCGAGCGCAAGCAGCTGTAAGCCGCCGATCAGCCAGATGGAACACATCATGCTTGACCAGCCGATCTCCGAATGCCCGAACAGCTTGACGGCAAATGCCCAGATAAACGCCAGTATGCTGATGACAGACATCAGCAAGCCAAGCCATGTGATGATCTTCAGCGGTTTGGTGCTGAACGAGGTGATGCCGTTGATGGCGAAGGACAGCATCCGTTTCAGCGGATACTTGCTTTCCCCGGCGAAACGCTCCGCACGCTTGTAGTAGACTTTGCAGCTTTGGAATCCGATCAGCGGCACCATGCCACGAAGGAAGAGATTGACTTCCCGGAAATTACTCAGCTCCTCAAGCACACGCCGGCTCATGAGACGGAAGTCCGCATGGTTGTACACCACATCTGCCCCCATTATCTTCATGAATTTATAGAAGCCTTCTGCTGTGGTGCGCTTGAAGAAGGTGTCCGTATCCCGTGCGCTGCGCACGCCGTAGACCACCTGATTTCCCTCATAGTACCGCTCCACCATCTCGTCGATCGCATCAATATCGTCCTGTAGATCGGCATCCATAGAGATCGCCATGTCGCAATGCTCCTTCACCGTCATCAGACCGGCAAGGACTGCATTCTGGTGTCCGGCATTGTGGGCAAGGTTCACGCCGGAATAGTACGTCGGCATCTCCTCGTGCAGCCGGGAGATGATCTGCCATGTCTTGTCTTTCGACCCGTCGTTGACAAATACGATGCGGCTGTTTTCAGAGATCATCCCCTGTGCGATCAGGGAATCATATTTTTCTTTCAGCCGCTTTGCCGTCTCATCCAGCACAGCTTCCTCGTTGTAGCAAGGTATCACCATATAGAGAATTTCAGGATCTTGCATGTTTCTCCCCCTTTTTTGAACGTTGTTTTTTCAGACCGCCGCTCTTGCCTGCGGATGCCTGCTCTGCCGGAGTATCCTGCGGCGGCACGAGCGAAAGCCGGTATCCCTCAGCAAACGGTTTCAGGTATGCATCATGCAGACCAATGATGCCCACCGCTGCAAACGCAGTCATCACAATGAAATACGGCATGATATACTGTGACTTTCCCTCCGAGATCAGATGGTAGAAAAATCCTCCGAGAAAGACCAGCGGCATCGGCACACACAGGAACTGCCTGCGTTTCAGTATCAGGATGCAGCCAAGAAAGAACCCGAAAAAGACAAGCTGTGCCACATAGTCCATATACTTGATCGCTGCACCTTCCCCATCGCCGCATACCCATTTGGCAATGGTGGTCTTATCCTTGTACTGTCCCCGGACGACATTGTTCCAGATCGACTGGTAGGATGTCTCGTTCCACTGTGAAACGATTTTCAGGTAGAAAAAGTCATCTACATACTGTGGATTCTCTATGAAGTAGTTTAGCCGTTCCTTGATGACATCCTTAGAACGCTCCGATGCCACATCGACTTGATAACCGCTGCTTTCAAAATTGCCGACCGTATAGGAAGAACTGTACCATCCCGGCGCAAGAGGGGATTCATTCAGCCCCATTGCGATCCATGAGATATAGGGAATGGAGTCACCGAGATCCACGCCGCTGCGCACTTCATACATACGCTTGACTGCCGGCTGTATCACCATGGACAGCCCCACAGCAAGGACAAGGAAGATGCAGTCCAAAAGATACTTCCTGCGGCGGAACAGCATCACACCTGCCACCAGCACCATAGCGATCAGCCAGATCATGTAATTGGATTTCATCATGACTGCAATTGCGATGCAGACAGCAGCAAGGATGCCGAACACCCATTTGCTGTCCTGCAGCCAGCGTATCTCGCAGTAGAAGGCGATCACGGCAAACATCATGCCCGGATAGATACCGTAGACAAAGGAGCAGGCTATCATCGGTGCAACACTCACCGCAAGCAGGAGCGAAGTCAGGAATGTGATCCGATCGTCCTTGAACAGTCTCTGGTTGATCAGCACCAGAAACGCATTGATGACCGCAAGGAACAGCGCATTCAGCACTTCGAGAAACAAAAAGGTTTCCGGCTTATGGAACAGACTGAAGAGCCGGAAAAGCAGCTCATTGAACAGGACATAGCCGAGCTGGAATGCATAATCCATGAAATAGCGGTTTTTTTCAAGACTGGAGAAATCATTTTCCGCAAATTCCCTTGCAGCAGATGCAACGTAATTGGAATCGAATGTGGGTGCGGACTGCGAGGACAGCACCCACGCTGTCCCCACGAGAAATGTCCATATAAAAACGAAAAGGACACTGTACTTTGCGTTTTTCACTTTCCTGATGAGCAAGCAGCAGGCAACCACCAGCAGACAGAGCATCAGAATGTTCAGAAAGAAATTGTCGTTAAGGTAGATGACCGACTCATTCCATTCCTTGATATTGTAGACAATGCTGCTGACGCCTTCTCCGTCATCTATGTCCTTGACCGTACAGGTATGGAGCAGGCTGATGGTTGTCAGCAGCAGTGAGATGGCTGCTGCGATCCCACCGACGACCCATAGTCCGTATTTTTCCAGACGCTCAGCGATCTGAATTTTTTTGCCCATTTTTGTTTTCCTTTCTCATACTCATTCCTGCACCCTGTCCTGATAGGATGACAGGAAAATGCCTGCGGCGGTTTTCCACCTGTTGAACAGTCAACAGGTGGAAAGAAGATCTGTATCAATAAAGAGAGCACACTCTCAGCACCGGGGACTCCCCACCCCGGCAGCGACTTTCAGGACAATGTCAGCAACACGTCTTGCTGCCCTTTCCTCAAACATGGCATAGGACATTTCTCCTTCATCATCCGCAAGATCGGAAATGCACCGCACACTGACGAACGGCACACCATTGCGCCATGCACATTGTCCGACTGCTGCCGTTTCCATATCCACCGCATAGGGGTCATGCGCTGCAATGAGTGCTGTCTTGACTGCGCTGTCCGTAACGAACGCATCCCCCGACACGATCCGCCCCATGTGGTACACGATGCCCATTTCCTCACACACCTCTGCCGCAAGCCGCTGCAATTCCGCATCTGCCGGAAATTCGCCGCAATAGGGCGGGTAGTCGTTCAAAAAGTGCGCATCTAAATCGTGCGGCAGCACACTCGTGGAAATGACGATCTCCAGCACTTTGATGTCATGTTTCATGCCGCCTGCAATGCCCGTATTGATGATGACATCTGCCCCGAAGCGGTCAATGAGAAGCTGCGTGCAGCATGCCGCATTTACCTTGCCTATGCCGCAGCAGACGCTGACGAGCGTATTCTCCCCTACTTTGCTTTCGCAGAAGGTGAAGCCGGCAAGTTCTGTCTGTGCAGGTTCTTTCTGTGCAGCACGGATGTCTTTGAGTTCAGAGGGCATTGCGCCGATAATGCCGATGGTTTTCATAGTCGTTCCTCACATTTTATTATTTTTCAGCATCGTATATTTCAGCTCCCAGAGTCTTTGGCTCAGGTCAACGAAATACGTCTGCGGATTTTCAAACCGCTTGACTTCCTCCCAGATGGTTTCAAGCTGTGCCTTGCAGTAACGCTGGATATCCGGCAGAGACGGGCTTTCGTAGATGCATTTCCCCTTTTCAAAAACGGGGACAAGCAGCCGTTTTGCCGTGAAGTTGGTGACAGTCTTGCGCTTGTAGGTGTGAATGGGGTCAAAGATCTCATAGGGCTTGCTGTCGTCGATGTTCTCATCGTACATGGTCAGCACATCTGCCAGTGCCTTGCCGCTCTCATTGTCAAAGAGTCTCCATACCGTTTTGAACGAAGGATTTGTGACCTTGACGGCATTTTCCGAGATCTTGATCTTCGGGATGATGACACCGTCCTTCTCCACCGCTGCCAGTTTGTAGACACCGCCGAACACCGGCTCAGATTTCGAGGTGACAAGCCGCTCTCCCACGCCGAAGCTGTTGATCTGCGCACCCTGCATGATCAGGTCACGGATGATGTATTCATCAAGCGAATTGGATGCCACGATGCCCACGTACTCCAACCCGGCAGCATCGAGCATCTTCCTTGCCTTCTTGGACAGATACGCCATATCTCCGCTGTCAATGCGGATGCCCTTGCCCCTGTGACCTTCTGCCTCCAGCTCCTTGAACACCGTGATGGCATTCGGGATACCGGAGTGCAGCACGCTGTAGGTGTCCACCAGAAGGGTGCAGTCATCGGGATAGATCTTTGCATATGCCCGGAAGGCATCAAGCTCCGTGTCATAGAGCTGCACAAAGCTGTGTGCCATCGTCCCCAGAGCAGGGATCCGGAATGCCCTGTCTGCGATCGTGCAAGCCGTCCCGGCAACACCGCCGATGTAGGCAGCCCTTGCGCCGTAGACAGCACCATCATACCCCTGCGCACGCCGTGAACCAAATTCCATGACCGGTCGTCCCTGTGCTGCCGTTACGATGCGGTTCGCTTTGGTGGCGATCAGGCTCTGGTGGTTGATGGAGAGCAACACCATCGTCTCAATGAACTGCGCCTGTATTGCCGGACCTCTTACCGTCAGGATAGGTTCGCCCGGAAAGACAGGTGTCCCCTCCGGCACTGCCCACACATCACAGGCGAATCGGAAATTCCGCAGATAGTCAAGAAACGCTTCACAGAACATCCCCTTCCCACGCAGATAGGCAATGTCCTCGTCCGTGAAGGACAGGTTGTTCAGATAGGCAATGACCTGCTCCAGTCCTGCGGCGATCGCATAGGCAGCATCGTCCGGTGCCTTGCGGTAGAACATATCGAAGTAGGCGATCTCCTCACCGCAGCCATTTTCCAGAAAGCCGTTTCCCATCGTCAGCTCGTAAAAGTCCACCAGCATCGTCAGATTTCTTTCATCCATCGTAAGCCACCTCTTTTACCAAAGTAATGCCTGCCTGCTGCATGATCTGCAAGGCTGCCGCCTGTAGCAGCTCCGCATTGTGTCCGGGTGCGTCATAAGTCTCCACCGTGTTGACCGGGATCACGACTTCCATTTTCCTGTCATTCTGATTGCAGAAGGTCTTTAATGTCAGCGCAAACTGCATCACACAGATATCCGTGCAGACTCCGCACACCACCATGCGCTGTACATCCGGCTTCTGCATGATCTCCTGAAAGGCTGGAACCAGAAAGCCGTTGGTCGAATTTTTCTCAATGATGCGGTAGCCGCCGATCTTCTGCAAAGATGGTGCGATTTCTGATTCGCTCGTCCCACGGATGCAGTGCGGCGGAAAGCTGTCAAATTCGATGCAGTCCGGCTCGTGACAGTCCGCAAATGCAATGACCGGAATACCGCTGTTCTTCGCAAAGAGAAGCAGGTTTTCCACTGCCGGCAGAACCGATGCTGCACGGGGGCTTGACAGCACCCCTTCCGTCAGAAACCCGTTGACCATGTCGACGATCACAAGCATGGTCTTGCCGTCACAGAGCGTTCCGGCTTGCAGTCCGGGCAGCGTGGAACACTGCTGCCGCCATTCGTTCAGTATGTTCATTTGATTACCTCCTTGATGGCAGCAGCGTTTCTCTGCTGCCGTTAGTCTACAGTTACGATCTCACCGTACAGCTCCCGTCCTGCACCGATGGCATTGGACTCGTCTGTGTCGATGTGCATAGCTCTTGCGAATTTCGGGGACACACGGCATACCACGTCGCCAAGAATTGCCTTTCTGCCGTCAGTCTCACACTTTACCCATACGACATCCTTATCCTTGACACCAAGCTCCTCTGCATCTTCGGGTGTCAGATGGATGTGCCGCTTTGCCACGATCACACCTTCTGTGATCTCCACCTCACCGCAGGGACCTACGATCTTGCATGCGCCTGATCCTGCTACATCGCCGGATTCCCGGATAGGTGCAGCGACACCGATGGAGCGTGCATCTGTTGCCGACAGCTCCACCTGATCTGCCGGACGGACCGGACCGAGAATGGACACATTGGCAAGCTCCTTCTTCGGACCTACGATGGTCACTCTCTCCTCACAGGCATACTGACCGGGCTGTGAAAGGTCTTTCTTCTTCGTCAGGGTCGCTCCCTTGCCGAACAGCCTCTCCAGTGTCTCCTGTGTGACATGGACATGGCGTGCGGATGTTTCGATGATAAATTTCTTGGACATGACATTTTCCTCCACTATGTAGTATTCGGCTTTCGCCGTCATTACTATTTTACTACAAAACAGGGATTACGTCAAGCGGTTTTGTGGAATTTTATCATCCTCTTCCGCTGTCCGCTCTGCCGGTGTTCACGGCGGCGTATTTCTGCGGTAGATCCTGCTTGGACGATGCTGCGAACCGGATGTAAACTGATCGGTGGGCAGAATTTTGTCAGCGATTTTTTTGCGGAAGTTGGCTTTATAGAGTTTCTGACCGAGCAGGATCTCATAGATATGCTGCAATTCCGGGAGTGTAAATTCCTGTCCCACGAGGGAGAAGGCGATATCCGAATAATTCACTTTATTGCGGATACGTTCTCTCCCGCAGGCAATGATGCGGCTATGGTCGAAAGCGATATCGTGAGCGGCTGCCATCTCCTCAGCCGGGAACAAAGCCGCACCCGTCATACCGGAGAGCCGCATCTCAGGGACGAGAGCATAGTAGGAGACGGAGATCACACGCATACGGGGATCTCTGTCGATGCTGCCCCATGTATAGAGCTGTTCGAGAAAAATGTCATGCAGCCCGGTCTTATCGTGCAAAGCTCTTGCCGCTGCCTCATCGAGCGTCTCATGCATACCGACAAAGACGCCCGGCAAGGCAAGCCTTCCCTGAAAGGGATGTTCATTGCGTTTGGTGAGCAGTACCTGCAACATCCCGTCCCGTACTGTAAACAAAGCCGCATCGACGGTGACGGAAGGTTTTTCATAGTCGGAGCTGCGGTAGCGTTGCAGAAATTCTTCCTCTGTCATTGGGATCACCTTCTTTGTTAGTAGTGAATCACTACTTTGTACTTCTATGATAGTATACTTTTGCTACTTTGTCAAGGGGTTCTCAGCAACTTTGGCGTTCTTAACAAAAAAGCAGGGTGCTATAGCAGCACCCTGCACAAATTCAACCAATGATCGTATGAATGAGCGGTGTTTTCTGTGGCGGTACTTTCCGGATGGCAATGGCATCGAGCAGACGTTTTTCCGCACGATCGCAGAGTTCCTGCGTGCTGCCGTATACCGTACACAGGGGAGCATCCGCTTCGATGGCATCACCCACCCCACAGCAGAACCGCACACCTGCGCCATAGTCGATCGACGGATGGTCAGCCGTCCGTCCTGCGCCAAGCTCCAGACAAGCCAGCCCGACTTCTTCACTGTGAATGGAGCGGATGTAGCCGCTCTGCGGTGCAGTGACAATCTTTTCACATGCAGCCTTTGGCAGAAGGTCTGTATGATCTGTGATGTGGGGATCGCCGCCCTGTGCAGCGACCATCTGCCCGAATTTTACCAGAGCTTCACCGGATGTGAGTGCCTGTTCCGCCATACGGTAGCACTGCACAATGTCCCCTTTGCCGGACAAAAACAGCATCTGTGCCGCCAAGGCAAGGGATAATTCCGTCACCCTGTTCTGTTCCTCACCATGCAGGAGATGGATGACTTCTTCGACTTCGAGAGCATTGCCCACACAGCAGCCGAGGGGAGCGTTCATATCCGTAATGACAGCACGGCATTTTTTACCGGCAAGTTTGGCAACATCAACCATCTGTTTTGCAAGGATGGCAGCATCTTCCGCTGTTTTCATGAATGCGCCGCTTCCATATTTGACATCAAGCACAATGCAGTCTGCACCGAGCGCAAGTTTCTTGCTCATGATGCTTGCGCAGATAAGGGGAATGCTGTCAACCGTTGCCGTGAGGTTACGCAGGGCATACATTTTCTTGTCAGCAGGGGTCAGGTTGCCGCTCTGTGAGATGACGGCGCAGCCGATCTCTCTGGTCTGTTTCAGAAATTCCTGTTCACTCAGCGTGACGGAAAAGCCGGGGATGCTTTCTAATTTGTCGATCGTCCCTCCCGTGAAGCCGAGTCCTTTGCCCGACATCTTCGGCACATATCCGCCGCATGCTGCCACGATGGGCGCAACGAGCAAAGTAGTCTTGTCGCCGATACCGCCTGTGCTGTGCTTATCGACAGTTACGCCGCCGACTGTGGACAGATCAAGGCAGTCACCGGAATCACGCATGGCAAGCGTAAGGGCAGAAGTCTCCTCCGTCGTCAGCCCCTGACAGCAGACCGCCATCATCCATGCCGACATCATATAATCGGGAATTACGCCCTTAGTAAAGCCGTCCACAAGGAAACAGATCTCTGCTTCGGTCAGCGGTTCTTTGCGGCGTGTCTTTTGGATCAGATCATAAGTCTGCATAGCTCCATTTCCTTTCTGTCTCCGTCAGGATCAGACCGCACACCATGCAAGCATACGTGTGTGCGCCTTTCTGAGGGATAACGATACCACCGTCCTTCTCAATTTTCTGGAGCGATGCCGGCACAAATGCATGTTGTGTCAGGTACTGTTCCGGCAGCCAGACCAGCGGAGCGGTTCTGTTCGTTACGGAGATGATCTCTCCCTTTTTCATTTCTGTTCCGCATTGCGGACAAAGCATTGCGATCCTCAATACATCTTCAAATATTTCCGGTTTATTCTGTTCCATTCTGGACCTCCATAAAATATCCGTCATCGTCGAATTCCACATTGGGTGAAATGCTTTCTAAGTAGCTGTAATACGCCTCCTGCTGACCGGGGTCGGAGATATAGGACACAGTGCAGTTGGACTGGAGTGCCGGGAGATACTGCATCCGGAGCGTATAGTCAGACTTTGTGCCGGTCACATGGAGTTTGGCAAGAGCGGTGTTCTGCGTCCGTGCATTGAACCAGTAGTTGCCCAGAGAATAGATGATGGGTTTTCCCTTGTACAGTTCCACGCCCTGCAAGCAGTGCGTATGGTCGCCGATGACAGCATCTGCGCCATTGTCAATGAGTTCCTTGCCGACAGTCTGCTGATATTCCTCAAGATAGTCCACACCTTCAATGCCCCAGTGCATGTAGACGACAACAAGGTCAGCCAGTTCCCGTGCTTCCCGTACTCTCTGATAGAGCAGTTCCGGGTCAACAGTACGGAATACCCCCGGTTCTGTTTCGGTCGCACCCTTTGTCAGCTCCACCCATTCGACACGTGTGCCGTTGAGGAAGGCAACGGTCAGCCCGTCCAGCTCAATAAAAGCCGTCCGGGAGGCTTCTTCGAGATCTCTGCCTGCCCCCACACGCCTGATACCGGCATCATCAAGGACATCGAGCGTATCGCAGAGGGCATCCGGACCATAGTCGTAGGCATGGTTATTGGCAAGCGACACAATGTCCACGCCCAGATCGAGCATCAACTGCACATTTGCCGGATCAGCACGGTAAGTATAATCCTTGCCGGGTGTTGCACTGCCCCTTGTGGAGTAGGGAAATTCATTGTTGGCAAAGCAGATATCTGCTCCCTGCATCTCGCTCATGATCGTCTCATCAAAGCATGCAGAAGTGTCCCTGTTGTTGGCAAGCCAACGGGCAGTGGTATGTGCGCCGTCCTCCACGCTGATATCGCCGGTAAAGCAGATGGTGTAGTCGAAAGGGATCTCCGGCTCTGTGGAAGGTTCTGTGACAGGTTCAGAGGTGGGAGGGACGGTTTCCGTGGGCAGGTCGGCGGAGACGGTACCGTCGGGATAGAGGGTCGCTACATCAATATGCCGCTCTGCATAACCGCACGCCGTCATTCCGGCAGCACAGAGCAGGATCAGCGGCAGCAGCTTTCTGCAACGCATAAGTTTTCTCCTCCTTTTCATGATACGTTCATTATATCACAATTTCACAGAAAAAGCAAGCCCTGCCGGAGTGCTTTCCGGCAGGGGGGTGATTATGGTTCATAGATATATTCTACTCTATCAAAACTGATTCCATATACAAAGACAGATGCTACATCTGTTGAATCCTTTCCATTTAGATTAGTAGTATAAATATTGAAATAGCCATCCTCAGCACCTACTATCTTATCACCTTGATATAACAGAAGTTTAAATTTCGCAAACGAGCCGATTTCATCAGCTGTTTGTCGGAAGGTAACGTACAGGGTATCTTCTGATTGATTATACTGTACCATTTCGACCCCATTTCGTTCACCAGCCAGAAAAGAATCACTTCTGGTATTTGCACTTGCTTGAATTGATGCCTGTGAGATGTCACTATCAAAATAATATCTGAAATAGTTATACTCTCCTTCTGTTAGTATTATCGAGTCTGTGCTTTTACCGACTACACTCCCATCCGCTTTTACTGCGAGTAGAGTTCCATCTACAGAAGCATCCTTCTTTGCAAGTACCTTGTGAATCACGATTGTACTCCCAATTGAATTCAAAAAACTTTCTGTCTCTACAATTTCAAAATACTCGTTATTTTCATAGGTGCTTTCTGCTGCTGCCTCAGGAGAAGATGTCGATTCAACCTCTGTAGGGGCAGCTGATGCGGTCGTTTCTTTTGCTGCTTTATTGGAAGCTGCCTGTGTCTCCACGATAGCAGAGGATTCTTGTTTTGCATCACGTGATTTTTTTGAATAGCCAAGAATAGTCGGCACGATGATAAAAATCAAAAAAAACACTAAAAAAATCAGCAAAGAAATCAGGCAACCATAGTAAAAACACCCATGCTTTTGTTTCTGCGGTGGTTGTTGATATACAACATAAGGCGGCGGTTGGTTGGGGTTCTGCCAATAGTTTGGCGGTGGTTGGTTGGGGTTCTGCTGATAATTTGGCGGCGGTTGATTGGGATTCTGCTGATAATTTGGCGGTGGTTGGTTGGGATTTTGCCGAACGTTTGGCGGCGGTTGGTTGGGTTTTTGCCGAGCGTTTGGCGGCGGTTGGTTGGGTTTTTGCCGAGCGTTTGGCGGTGGTTGGTTGGGATTTTGCCGAGCGTTTGGCGGCGGTTGGTTGGGATTTTGCCGAACGTTTGGCGGCGGTTGGGTGGGTTTTGGCTGATTGTTTTGCAGCGATTCATTAGGCTGCTGCCCACCATTTGGGTTAGGATTCTGTTCATTCATTATCCATTCCTCCTAAAACAATATACTGAGTCTATAAATAGACTACATTCATATTATAACACATCTCATCTGAAAAGTCTATATATAATCTTCATTTTATGTAAAAAAAGTATATACTAAATTAAACATACTTTTCTGTTGGAGGTGCAGTCATATGAAAGTACACGAAGCAGTCGCACAACGTATCCAAGAGCTGTGCAAGGAACGGGGCATTACGGTCAATGGACTGGCACATCTCGCCGCCATTCCCCCGTCTACCATCAAGAACATTCTCTACGGAATCAGCTTGAATCCCGGTGTTGCGACCATCAAGATGCTCTGCGACGGATTGGATATCACACTCGAAGAATTCTTCGATGCTGAGGTGTTCCGTCAGCTTGAACAGGAAATCGAGTAGTTAGTCCCCTTCAGACAAATAGTCCTCCGCTGCCTTTGCCAGAAATGCCGATGCTCCTTCTCCGAGCTGGATGTTCACGGCATTGGTGAGGGCATTTTCACTCCGGAAAAACTGTGCAGCCGTGCGCATCACGATCAGCATGAGGGAGTGTGACATCTGTCCGGCGATCTCCCCGATCAGCTGCTGCACCTCCTCCGATCCGGCTGCCGCACCGTTCTCCCATAGCTTACAGAGTGCCGTAAGCTGCGGTTCTAAGTGATCCCAGAGGGTCTGACCATCATCACCGAGTTCTTTCCGGGCGGATTCCGTGGTATCGAGGGTGTGGGCAATGCTGCGGATGTCAAGCAGCTCCTCAAAGAACGCCGTCTCCTCCGGAGTGGCATCCTCCATGTGGGCAAGCGTGCCTGTGTCACGCAGTGTGCAGGCGAGGTCAAGCTGTGCGGACTTCTTGTCGATCTCCTCCTTGAGCCGGTCGATCCGGGATACAAGGATGGTGTCGAGGGCATCCGTATCGAGAGCTGCCTTGATGTCCTCCAGACTTACCTCAAACCGCCGGAGCAGCAGCACCCGTTCAAGCCGCCGGACATCTTCCTGCGTGTAGTACCGGTACCCCGTCTCCGGGTCACGCACGGATGGCACAAGCACACCCTCCTTGTCATACAGCCGGAGCTTGCTGTCTGCGATGCCGACGAGTTTGCTCACCTCGCCGATGCGCATCAGTTTCTGTTCTGTTTCCTCTATCATCATATTCCCCCTTTCTGTGATCTGAAAATCTGATGTCTATAGTATAAACCTTCATGCAGGGTGAGGGTCAAGGTCTTTGTCAGAATTTCGATATTCTGCACAAAACACGATATATAGATTTGTGCAATTTGTTTTTTGTAGGGCGTTTTCATGGAAAAAAAAGGATTTTACTTGCAAAATTGTCCTTTCTGTGCTATAATAATGACGAACATATAGAAAAGAGGTTCGTCCATGAAACATGAGGAAAATAAAAAATATTTCAAACTCGGTCTGACAGGTGTTCTTGTCTTTGTGGTCTGCATCCTGATCTATTTCATCCTGCTGCGGATCGAACAGGTCACAGCAGGGCTTGTGACGGTCACGGGCATCATGAAGCCGTTCATCTATGGTGCGGTCTTTGCCTATATCCTTGCGCCGCTGTGCAACAAGCTTGAAAAGCTGCTCCAGCGCATCTGTCCGCCGCTGCAAACGAAAAGTACCGCCGTATCAGTGCTGTCTATCGTCATATCCGTGCTGTTGGCAACGGCTGCAATATTTGTGTTGGTGATGCTGGTCATACCGCAGGTCTGGGACAGCATCGTTTCCCTCTCGGAAAGCATACCGGGACAACTGACTACCGTGCAGGGCAGGCTCCACGATCTGTTTGAACAGGAACCTATACTGCAAAACTACTGGGACGAGCTGTTCACGGCTGCATCGGCATATGTGGAGAACTGGCTGACGGACAAGCTCCTGCCTTCCGTGGGGACGATTCTCAATACCCTCGGTTCATCGGTGGCAATGATTTTTACCACGTTGAAGAATCTGTTTCTGGGTCTGCTCATTTCGGTCTATTTCCTTGCAAGCCGCAAGAAATTTGCTGTACAGGGCAAGATGCTCCTGAACGGCATCTTTCCGCAGCAATGGGCAGTACACATCGAGGAGGAGATCCTCTATGCCGACAAGATGTTCAATGGTTTTCTGATGGGAAAACTTCTTGATTCCGTCATCATCGGAATGCTCTGTTTCATCGGGTCAGTGATTCTGGGATTCCCATCAGCGGCACTCATCAGCGTGATCGTCGGCGTGACGAATATCATCCCATTTTTCGGACCGTTCATCGGAGCGATCCCCTGTATCATTCTGCTTCTTCTTGAAAATCCGATACAGGCGTTGTACTTCCTGATTTTTGTCATCGTACTTCAGCAGTTTGACGGGAACGTCCTCGGACCGAAGATCTTAGGGGATTCAACGGGACTGTCGAGTTTCTGGGTATTGTTTTCGATTCTGTTGTTTGGTGATTTGTGGGGCATCGTGGGCATGATCGTGGGAGTGCCGTTGTTTGCGGTGATCTACGACATTATCCGGCGGCTGATCTATTTCGGACTGGGAAAGCATGGCAAGAGCGACATGGTGGATGACTACCACAACACTTTCTACCCCCCGAAACAGCCGAAAAAGCCTAAGCATCCGAAAAAAACAAAATCTGAAAAATCCGGAGCAGAAAAGACCGAAACGGAAAAAACCGGAGCTGAAAAGTAATGTGTTATGCCCCCTTTGCATGAAAGTGCAGAGGGGGCATTGCTGTGTTACTGTAAAGGCAGCCGGAAAATTTTTTGAAAAAGCTATTGACAAGTGTACTTGAATGTGCTATAATGTACTTGTACGATAAGTACAATTGAAAGGAAGTGATCGTTTGCAGCTTGAAATCATCATCAGTACCAATACCAACCAACCGCTCTATGAACAGATCGTTTCACAGATCAAGGCAAAAGTCATGAGCGGACAATTGCAGCAGGGCGAACCCATCCCGTCCATGCGTGCGTTGGCAAAATCGCTGCATATCAGCGTCATTACAGTGCAGAAAGCTTATGAAACTCTGCAAAGAGACGGCTTTATTGAAACGACCGTTGGACGGGGAAGCTTTGTCGCCGTCGGGGGCAGGGAATTTTATCAGGAAGAACAGCAGCGTCAGGCAGAGGAGCATCTGGCGCAGGCGGCAGAGATCGGGCGTTCCTGCGGTATTTCGTTGGAAAAGATGCAGGAGCTGTTGAAATTATTTTATGAGGAGGATGCATGATGGACATTCTGGAAATCAGCGATCTGACAAAGGATCTCGGAAGATTCCGCCTGTCAGATGTGAGCCTGCACATTCCGCAGGGCTGTATCATGGGACTGATCGGAGAGAATGGTGCAGGAAAAAGTACGCTTATCAAGGCGATTCTGGGACTGATACAGCCGGATGCCGGAGAGGTGTTCTACTGTGACAAAAAGCTGGACACCAACGACAAAACCGTGATGGAGCAGATCGGAGTCTGCTTTGACAGCATGCATTTTCATGAGCAGATGACACCGGAATGGGTCGGACGGATACATGCGAAACTCTACCCCAACTGGGATGCGGACTGCTACGAGAAATTCTTGCAGCGGTTCGACCTCCCCATGAAGTCACAGATCAAAGGCTTTTCAAAGGGCATGCAGATGAAACTGAACCTTGCGGCGGCATTCTCACACCATGCAAGATTGCTGCTGCTTGATGAACCGACTGCCGGACTTGACCCGGTCGTAAGGGATGAGCTGATGGATATTTTTCTGGACTTTGTGCAGGACGAAACGCACAGCATCCTGTTATCCACGCACATTACGGCTGATCTGGAGAAAGCGGCAGACTATGTCACATTTCTGCACAACGGCAGCCTGCTGTTCACCCGTCCGACCTATGAGCTGCAATACCAGTTCCGCATTGCTCGCTGCGGAGAACAGGAATTTCATCGCCTGAAAACGGAAAAAGGCGCAGTCTGGCGGAAACAGGACTACAGTTATGAGGTGTTGCTGCCGGAGGGAGCGGCACTTGAAGGCAAGGTGTCCTGTCAGCTTGACAGAGCAAGTATTGACGAGATCATGCTGATGTATGTGAAAGGAGAACAGTCATGAAGGGTCTGATTCTGAAAGATATGTATCTGCTGCGGAAGGAATTCAAGTATTATGCGCTGTTAGCCGTCTTTGCATTGCTGTTCCCTGTATTCACAAAGAGCAGTTCAGACAGCATTGCCTATAACCCGATTTCGACCTTCAATTCACTTTCCCCTGTGATGGTGATATTAGCGATCAATCTGACGCTCAATTCTTTTGTCTATGACGAACGCTGCGGCTATATGCAGTATGTGTTTGCAACACCTGTCAGGCGCAGCAGCTATGTCGCCGCAAAATATCTCTCCCACATCATGTATGCCGGGATCGGTTCATTGATCGGAACATTATGCAACTTTATGACGCTGATCGTTTCCGGTGCGATGCGTTGGGAGTATGTATTTCAACAGCTCATTTTCTGTCTTGTACTCTTTATTGCCACGTTGCTTTTAGGGTGCTGGGAGATCGGATTGTCCATGAAGTTTGAATCGACAAAGGCACGAATGGTCATGTTAGCTGTCATAATCATTGCCGGTGTACTGTGTGGCGTGAGCATATTTCTTGCACTTCACTACAAAGAGGAAGTGCAGTGGTTTCTGCTCCTGCTGCCGGCAGCAGGACTTCTGCTTGGATCGTCGGCATGGATGGTCTGGAAGAGTTTTGTCTGGGCAAGAAAAAAGGAATTTTAGCAGAAAGCTCCCGTTTCAATACGGGAGTTTTTTCATAAGCCGGGGAAGCAGGAACACATGATAGGGACAAGAGCAGACGATTTGTTGAAAAGCGATTGACAAAGTGTGAGAATTATGCTATAATGTGAACAATGAGAGATTTCTCAAAATCACAGGAGGTTTTTGGGTATGTTACGAAAAAAATTAGGCAGTATATTTCTTGCCGGAGTGATGATAGTTACCGCTGTATCACTCTGCATACGACCGTCTGCCGCATCTGCTGCAAATAGCAGAAGGGACTATGCCGATGAAGTCGTGGTGCTTGTGAACGAGCAGCGAGCCAATGCCGGACTGAAACCGTTGCAGGCTGTGCCGGTGCTGAATGATGCCGCAGAGGTGCGTGCCACGGAGATCATAGAGCAATATTCGCACACCCGTCCTGATGGTCGGTTATGCTTCTCCATCCTTGATGACAACAACATCGGATACCGTACAGCGGCTGAAAACTGTGTCTACGGTCGTTCTTCACCGGAAGCAGCCGTGAATTCATGGATGAATTCCGAGGGACACAGAGCCAATATCCTGAGTGAAACTTCTACGTACATTGGTGTAGGTGTCGTGGAGCAGGATGATGTGCTTTACTGGGTACAAATGTTCACAGGCGGCGTGGAGCTTCCGGATGCCTACATACCGGAGAAGACAACCACACAGCCAACCGACCCCCCTGCCACAGTTACGGGCACATGCGGCGAAAACCTGACATGGGAATTTGACGAAAGCACCGGAACGCTGACCATCAGCGGAACGGGGAAGATGAATGATTATGATGATGAGGATGCACCGTGGAAAAGTCTGGCAGTTACTGAGGCTGTGATCGAAGATGGCGTGACGAGCATCGGCAATTCAGCCTTTTATGAATGTCTCTCCCTTAGTTCTGTGACGATGCCGGACAGCCTGACGAGCATCGGCAATTACGGCTTTGCTGCCTGTGACTCCCTGCCCTCTGTGACAATACCGGACGGTGTGACGAGTATCGGCTTTGAAGCTTTTGAGTACTGTGGATCTCTGACCTCTGTGACGATTCCTGACAGCGTGACGAGCATCGGTAGTTACGCCTTTGCTTACACACCGTGGCTTTCTGCGATCGTAGACGAAAACGGATATTGCGTTGTCAATCACATTCTGATCAGTGTCAGCACTCTGGTGGAGGGTGAATACGTCATTCCGGACGGCGTGACAAGCATTGGAGAAAGTGCTTTTTTATGGTGTCAGAATATGACTTCCGTGATCATTCCCGCCAGTGTGACGAGTATTGGAAATGGTAGTTTTGATGGCTGTTATAAATTGATTTCTGTTACCATTGAGAATCCTGATTGTGAGATATTTGATAGCCCATACACAATTACCAATGACTATGTTAATGATGAATGCACTTTCACGGGCACAATTTACGGCTACACCAATTCCACCGCACAAGCCCATGCCGAAAAATACAATTACACCTTCAAGAGCTTAGATGAACGCCCCACCCCGGAATACAGCATCGGCGATGTTGACGGCGACGGTGTTATCAGCACGAGCGATGCTGCCGCAATTCTTGTTGAAATTGCAAGTATCGGCGCAGGCGCAAAGCCATCCTTCACGGATGCACAGAACACTGCTGCCAACCTCAACGGCGGCGATCTGGACACTGGTGATGCTGCCCTCATTTTGCAGTATATCGCTGTTGTCGGTGCAGGTGAGGACATTACCATTGATGACTACGTCAAAGCATGAACCAATACAGCAGATGCTTGCGGAGAGCATCTGCTGTTTTTATTGACAAACTCCGGCATACGTGGTATAATAAAGTATAACTCATAGTGCTGAATTACAATTCATGATGGAGGTAAGGAAATGAAAACGTTGAAGACAATAAAAGCCATTGCGGCGGTACTGATGGCATGCTGTGTCGGAACGATGGGGATGCCGGTGTATGCGGCAGAGATCGGGCAGGAGATCGCAGCCCTTGCGCAGGATGGGGCAACTTCCGGAACGTGCGGCGAAAACCTGACATGGAATTTTGATGAAAGCACCGGAACGCTGACTATCAGTGGAACGGGGGAGATGGATAATTACGATTCGTATGTTAATAGATGCCCGTGGACTGGTCTGGAGTATACCACGGCAGTAATTGAGGAAGGTGTGACGAGCATCAGTGCTATTGCCTTTGAGAACTGCGAATCCCTGACTTCTGTGACGATTCCATCCAGCGTGGAAAGCATCGGGAAATGTACTTTTTCTGTTTGCAGTGACCTTGCTTCTATCACGATAGAAAATCCGGACTGTGAAATTTTTGATGGTGCAGACACATTTTGCAATGTACGGGATGAGGAAAAAATGGTTATTTCACTGGCACAATCTACGGCTACGAAAATTCCACCGCCCAAACCTATGCCGAAAATTGGGGCTACAACTTCAAGAGCTTAGGCGAAGCCCCTGAACAGGGCGGAACCGAAGACATACCGGGCGATGCCGACGGCGACGGTGAACTCACCCTGACCGATGTCATTGCCATGCAGAAGTACATACTGACAGGCGGTTCTCTTTCTCATGCAGAAAACTGCGACATCAACGGCGACGGCATTCTCAACGTCATTGACCTTGCTCTGATGAAAAAAGAACTGCTCAGAACGCAGTCATGATGTTGGCTGTTTTGAATGCATAAAAGTACTTGCATTTTCATGGAATGTATGGTATAATGAAATTGTGCCCTGAACGTCGGCAGAAATGCGGTTCGGGTAATGGCTGATTTGTACAGCCGGCATTATGTTCGGTAAGGAGTTTTTGGATATGGGTAAGTATTTCGGAACTGACGGTTTCCGTGGAGAGGCAAATGTGAACCTGACCGCAGACCATGCCTTTCAGGTAGGCAGATTTCTCGGCTGGTACTACGGGGAATGCAAACGCCGCAAGGGCGACAACTCCCCGGCAAGGATCGTCATCGGAAAAGATACAAGGCGTTCAAGCTATATGTTTGAGTATTCCCTTGTCAGCGGTCTGACCGCATCAGGTGCAGATGCCTATCTGCTGCATGTCACCCCCACGCCGTCAGTTGCCTATGTTACAAGGGTGGATGAATTTGACTGCGGCATCATGATCTCCGCCAGTCACAACCCCTATTATGACAACGGCATCAAGCTCATCAATGCTGCCGGTGAAAAAATGGAGGAGGAAACCATTTCCCTTGTGGAGGGATATCTTGACGGCAGCTTTACAGCATTTGGCGAAACATGGACGGAACTGCCCTATGCTTCCGGCGAATCCATCGGCTGTACCGTGGACTATGTTGCTGGACGGAACAGATATATCGGGTATCTTATCTCACTGGGACTGTATTCCTTCAAGGGAAAGAAAGTTGCACTGGACTGCGCCAATGGTGCGGCATGGAACGTAGCAAAGGCAGTGTTCGATGCCCTCGGTGCTACGACCCACACCATCAATGCTGCCCCCAACGGCATCAACATCAACGACAATGCCGGTTCTACTCATATTGAGGGATTACAGAAATATGTTGTGGAGCATGGGATGGATGTCGGCTTTGCCTATGACGGGGATGCCGACAGATGCCTGTGTGTGGACGAGAAGGGCGGACTGCTCAGCGGCGACCACATTCTCTACATCTGCGGCGAATACATGAAGGCACACGGCGAGCTGGACAACAACTGCGTGGTGACGACAGTCATGTCTAATTTCGGGCTTTACAAAGCATTCGATGAGGCAGGCACAGGCTATGCAAAGACGGCTGTCGGCGATAAGTATGTCTATGAGTACATGGTAAAGAATGGCTGCCGTCTTGGCGGTGAGCAGTCGGGGCATATCATCTTCTCCAAATATGCGACCACCGGCGACGGGCTTCTGACGAGCCTGAAAATGATGGAAGTCATGCTTGCGCAGAAAAAGCCCATGAGTGAGCTTGCCGCACCGGTCACCATCTATCCGCAGGTACTGGTGAATGTCCGTGTCCGGGATAAGGCAGCAGCACAGGCAGACCCGGATGTGCAGAAGGCAGTGGAGGCTGCGACTGCGGCACTTGGTGAGAGTGGGAGAATTTTAGTGCGTGAATCCGGCACAGAGCCGCTCATCCGTGTCATGGCAGAGGCAGTCACACAGGAGGAATGTCAGAAACAGGTAGACAGCATCGTGGATGTCATCAAGGCAAAAGGTCATGCTGTTGTATAACAACAACCCCCTATGCAGTGCATAGGGGGGATTTTTTATTCATAACGCAATGCCTCGATCGGGTCCATCTTTGCCGCTTTGTTTGCCGGATAATATCCGAAGAATACACCCGTCAGCACCGAAAACAGCACAGCGACCATGATCGCCGCAATAGATGGCTGCACCGTGATGGCGATCAGCTCCGCATAGTCCGGGTAGAATTGGGTGACGAGCGATTTGGCAATGATGCCGATCAGCATTCCGCCCGTGATGCCCATAATGATGCCGATCACGCCGCCGATGAGACAGATAAGGATGGCTTCCACCACAAACTGCATCCGGATCGCACCATTCTGTGCGCCTAATGCCTTGCGGATACCGATTTCTTTCGTGCGCTCCGTGATGCTCACCAGCATGATATTCATGACCCCCACGCCGCCGACGATCAGCGAAATGGCAGCAATGACAGAAATGGCAATGGTAATGACATTGATGATTGTGTTGATCATTTCCAGATAGACCTGTTCATTTTCGATCATCACATCATAATTGGGTTTGTCCTCGTATTCCTTGTCAAAGAAGTCCTGCAATTCCTGTTTCAGCACTTCGGGGTCATAGTCCGTGTTCCATCCCACAGTCAGGTACATCATCGGTTCCTGTTCCTGATGCGTCAGTTTCAGCATGGTGTCGAGCGGCACGGTCACACCGGTCACTTTCTCCATTTCCGATGTGCCCGGCGGATACATGCGGTCGTAGAAACTCGGCAGCTCAAATGTCCCCACAATGACAAAATCCGCTGAAATGCCGCTGTCCAGTGTCAGCTCGACTGTCTGCCCGATGGGGTCGCTCCCGTCCTTACAATACTGACTCACGAACAGGTCGGACACGTAAATCGTATACATACCCTCCTGATTGTCACGCTGGCTGATCGTCCTGCCACGCAGATGGTCGCTGTTTTTTGACTGTGACAGCTCACCCTCTATGGAAACAGTAAATTCCTGACCGTCTGTATTATGTACAGTAGCATTGCCGAACGACTGCGACAGTCTGGGCGTGAAGTGGTCGCCATATTCCGCAGTCAGGCGGTCGATCATGTCACGGGTAAACATATCTTCTTCCGACATTTCGAGATCATAATTGATTTCTTCCTCACTATCAAAGGACTGCATCAGATAGACATCAAAAAAATTGGATTCGCCCATCTGGTTGAAGGTATTGGTCAGTGTTTTCTGAATGGAAGTGCCGATAGTGGTGATCATAATGACGGAACTGATGCCGATGATAATGCCAAGCATTGTCAGCAGCGCACGCATTTTGTTGGCGGCAAGTGAGGTAAACGCAAGCCGCAGGTTTTCAATCAGCTGCATTCTCTCTCACCCCCGTATCTGAAATGATGCTTCCGTCACTGATGGTGACGATGCGGTCGCATTCCTGTGCCAGCTCCGGGCTATGGGTGATGAGGACAATGGTCGTCCCCTCCTCCTTATGGAGTTTGTGGAACAGATCCATGATCATGCGTCCGGTTCTGGAATCCAGTGCGCCGGTCGGCTCATCTGCAAGCAGGATGGACGGATGATTTGCCATTGCCCTTGCGATCGCCACACGCTGCTTCTGACCGCCGGACAGCTCATTCGGCTGGTGACTGGCTCTGTCCGCCATGTCAACGATCTCCAGCAATTCTTTGGCACGCTTCATCCGTTCTTTCCGGGGCATACCGGCATACATCATGGGCATTTCCACATTTTTCAGCGCAGAGGTGCGTGAAATGAGGTTGAAAGTCTGGAATACAAAGCCGATCTCCTGATTGCGGATGCGGCTGAGCTGGGTATCATCAAGCGTGCTGATGTCCACGCCGTTGAGGGAATATGTCCCTTCCGTCGGGCGGTCGAGTGCGCCGATCATGTTCATGAGCGTACTTTTGCCGGAACCGGACTGTCCCACGATGGCAAGAAACTCCCCCTTCTCCACATCTAAAGAAATGCCGTTGAGAATCTGCAATTCATTGGGTTTTCCGATATAATACCGCTTGATGATATTGCGCATGGAGATGACAGGCTCATGCATCGCTGTCACCTTCCTCATCCGAGGATACATTGAGGTCAGGCATGACAAGCAGCACATCGCCATCCTGATAGGAAGCACCGTCCATGACGATCTGGTCGCCCTCCTTTACTTCCCCGGATGTGATCTCCACATAGTATGACCCCTTCATACCCGGCTCTACCTTTGCTTTCTTGGCTGTTGTCGCACCGGTCTGCGGATCAGTTTCGGCAAGCAGGACATAGCTTTCGCCGTCCTCCTCCACAATGGATTCATACGGCACACTCAGCACATCCTTCCTCTCAAACAGGATGATCTGTACTTTTGCATTCATACCGATAAGAAGCTCGCTGTCGGGGTCATTGATGGTGATCTCAGCGGAATAACCGCCGCTGCCGGACTGTCCATAGAGAGAGGCAGGATTGTCGGCATGATAGATATTGACCACTCTTGTGACTTCTGCTTGAAATTCCTTGTCGCCGGTCGCTGTCGTCCGCACCACAGCAGGCATTCCTTCTTCGATTTTCAGAATATCAGATTCTGAGATCTGCACAGTAATTCTGAGGGCATCCTTATCTTCGATCGTCATGAGGGCATCTGCTGTCGGGAGAGAACCCTCTGTCACATTCAGCGAAGTCACGATACCGCTCTTCGGCGCACGCACGACACATTCTGCGATCTGGTCGGCAAGAGATGCAAGCTCATCCTCTGCACTGGAGTCGGCGGAGAACTGTTCCGCATCGAGGACATCCTGATAGCTCTGGATCATGGAATCCGCACTGCGTTCTGCGGCAGCATAGGCATCCTTGGCAGACTGGATGGCACTGTCATAAGAGGAGAGCTGTTCCTCAAGTGCAGAGAGCTGTGCTTCAACGCTCTGCACTTCGGCAGCGGCAGCCTGATACTGTGTCAACAGTGCTGTCTGGGTATCCTGATATGCCCTGACAGCTTCTTCATAGGCAGCCCGTGCTGCATCGATCTCCTCCGGTGTTGCAGTTTCGTCCAACTGCGGTTCTTCGGGGGCAGGGGCATCCATCTGTGCCTTATAGTCGTCACGGGTCTTTTTCAGGCTGTCAAGCTGTGTTCTCAGGTTATTGATCTTCTGATTCGCACTGTTTTTGGCATTGTTTGCCTCATCAATGCTGCGCTGTGCCTGTTGGAGGGTAGACGTTTTCTCTGTTTTTGCATTTTCGAGATTACGCTCGTTGATGGCATGGTTATGGTCAGACATACCCTGTGCATTGTCGATCGTTTTCTGCATGGCATCATATTGCTGCTGCAACTGTGTGCTGTCAAATTCAAGCAGGACATCGCCCTCCTTCACCTCACTGCCGACTTCAACATACAGCGTCTTGACCTTAGCGGCTGCAAGGGTGCTGGTGATCTTGACAACATTCTCACTCTCCACCGTACCGGACACACTGATGGTGTCGGAGATATCCCTTTTTTCGACGGTACTCAGCTCTGTAAAGCCGTCGGAGAGAGCTTCAAGGGACTCTGACAAAGCCCTTGTGCAGGACACGACGCTCCCGACGATCAGAGCCAGTATCACAAGAATGATCACGACAACGATCCACGTCTTCTTTTTCTTTTTCTCTTTCATACCGATTCTCCCTTCATCTGTTCTATTTATAATAGGACAGATATATTATAGCACAATTATCGTCATCTGTCAAGACGTTTTTGCATTTTTATACCAATTTCCCAATATGCTCATGCATTTCCTGCTATTTTTCTCCGGAATGACAAATTCATCACATTATGTAAACAGTATTTACAGTATAGCACATTTCCCCACGCTTGTCAAGTATTGCATGACAAATCCTTCATAAAAAAAAGACTGCACCCGAAAGAGTGCAGTCCCCACTGTACCGGTGCAGCCGGTCACAGGAAATTGACATTATAATCTGATCTCGTGGATCCAGCCTTCGGGTGCTTCGATCCTGCCCATCTGGATGCCCGTGAGGGTGTCGTAGAGCTTCTGGATGGTGTCGCCCATCTTCTCCATGCCGGACGGGAAGCAGATCTCCTTGTCATGGTCAACGATCTTGCCGACCGGGGAGATGACTGCTGCCGTGCCGCAGAGTCCGCATTCCACAAAGTCCTTGACTTCCTCAAACAGCACCGGACGTTCCTCAACTTCCAGTCCCAGATATTCCTTTGCCACATACACCAGTGAACGTCTGGTGATGGAGGGCAGGATGCTGTCGGATTTCGGGGTGACGATCTTGTTGTCCTTTGTGACAAACAGGAAGTTTGCGCCGCCGGTTTCCTCTACCTTTGTATGCGTTGCCGGATCAAGGAACATGTTCTCATCATAGCCGTTTCTGTGTGCATCCATCAGCGTATGCAGACTCATGGCATAATTCAGACCTGCCTTGATGTTGCCTGTGCCGTGGGGCGCAGCTCTGTCAAGGTCGCTGACACGCAGGGTGATGGGCTTTGCACCGCCCTTGAAGTACGGACCGACCGGTGTTGCGAACAGACGGAACTGGTACTCATCCGCCGGCTTGACTCCGATCACAGAATTGCTGCCGAACATGTACGGTCTCAGGTAGAGTGTTGCACCGCTGCCATACGGCGGAACATATGCCGCATTTGCTCTGACGACCTGATCGACGGCATCAATGAACTGTGCCTTCGGGAAGATCGGCATTTCGAGCCGTGCAGCAGAAGAGCCGAGACGTTCTGCATTCAGGTCAGGACGGAAGGTGACGATCCTGCCGTCCTCAGTGGTGTATGCCTTCAGTCCCTCAAAGACGGTCTGCGCATATTGCAGCACGCAGGCACACTCATTGATCGTGATGGTGGCATCCTCTGTCAGCGCACCGGCATCCCATGAGCCATTCTTATAATATGACACATAGCGCATGTCGGTCTGGATGTAGGCAAAGCCCAGCTCGCTCCATTCTATGTTCTTTTTTTCCATCAAAAATCCTTCTTTCCTGTGAAATAGGTTATGCTGTTTCTCTTTCATCCGTTGACGCAGTCAACACGATGCAGGAGTCCAGTATGCAGATTTGTTGTAAGCCGCTCTGACCGCTATACTCGCTGTGCAATGAGCGTGCCCATTTCCGAACAGCTCACCTGATGGCAGCCCTCGCTCATGATGTCGGCAGTCCGGAAGCCTTCCGTCAGCACCTGCTGTACTGCCCGTTCCACCGCATCTGCCTCTTCATTCAGGTCGAGCGAATACCGCAGCAGCATTGCCCCTGACAGGATGGCTGCGATCGGGTTGGCAATGTTCTTTCCGGCAATATCCGGTGCAGAACCGCCGCTCGGTTCATAGAGTCCGAATTTCGTTTCATTGAGCGACGCACTCGGCAGCATGCCCAGTGAACCGGTCACCATAGCCGCCTCATCCGAGAGGATGTCGCCGAACATGTTTTCTGTCACCATCACATCAAACTGTGACGGCTCTTTTACGATCTGCATTGCCGTGCTGTCCACAAGCGCATGTTCGAGCGTGACTTCCGGATAATCCTCAGCGACCTCCGTAACGACCTTCCGCCAGAGACGGGAGGAATCGAGGACATTCGCCTTGTCAACGCTTGTGACCTTTTTCCGGCGTTTCATGGCGACCTCAAATGCCTTGACGGCAATGCGCCTGATCTCGTTTTCATTGTAGGTCAACGTATCGACCGCTGTCATGACACCGTCCACTGCTTCTGTCCGGCGTTCACCGAAATACAGCCCGCCCGTCAGCTCACGCATGATGAGCATGTCAAAGCCCTTGACGCTGATGTCCTCACGCAGCGTGCATGCCGCACGCAGCTCCGGGTACAGCACACAGGGACGCAGATTGGCAAACAGTCCCAATGACTTGCGGAGTTTCAGCAGCCCTGCTTCCGGGCGCAGATGGGACGGCAATTTGTACCACGGCGATGTGGTCGTATTACCGCCGATCGAACCCATCAGTACAGCATCGTTTTCCTTGCAGGCAGCGATCGTCTCATCCGTCAGCGGTTCACCGTAGGCATCGATTGAGCAGCCGCCCATGAGGAGCTGTGTATAGTGAAAGGTATGCCCATATTTTGCGGCAGCAGCATCGAGTACCTTCATGGCTTCTGTTACGATCTCCGGTCCGATGCCGTCACCCTTGATGACTGCAATCTTCATTCACATCATCCTTTATATCAGTTTCTCACGGACACCTGTCCGCATCACACATACTATTATACTACCATTTTCCCGAAATGTCAATATACTTTATTGCTTTTTTTCAATACGGGGCATGGTGCTGTGACAAAAAAAGATTTTTATGTATTTTCTGTGAAACTTCTTGCAATCGTGGTTATACTGTGTTATAATAAAGATATTGCCGTCCGCAGGAGCTTGCAGAGGAGGTGCTATGATGCGGCATTATATGAAAGCGTATGAGAATTATCTGAAAGCATTCCTGACCGCTCCACGCATGGAGGAACTTTCTGCCCTGCGCAGGGAGACGAGAGTCCAGCTTGGTATCATGCAGCATGAAAGACTGGTACATTTTCTGGTCTGCATACTGGTGGGAGTTGCATTTTTTATTGTACTGGGGCTGGCATTGTATTTCCGGACAACAGGATTGTTTCTGCTGGATCTCCTCTTGCTCGGAATGCTTGTGCCGTATCTGCTCCACTACTATTTTCTGGAGAATACAACATGGCGCATTTATGTACTCTACAATCAGCTTGCAGCTTTGGAGGACGGTATCGCTTATCCGAACACTGACCCGGATGCAAAAATCTGAACAAGAAAGGATCGACTGCTATGCAGGAAAACAAACATGAGCCTGAAACGCAGGACACTGTGCAGCCCGCCCCGGAACTGACGGACGGCAGCGCAGAAGAAACTGCTCACGGAACAGAGGAAGAACCCTATACGGGCATTCTTGGCGACTTTGTCGAAACAGAGGAAGAAACGGGGGACGGGCAAGCTCCTGAACCGGAACAGCCCAAAGAGAAAAAGGAAAAGAAAAAAGTCAGCAAAAAAACCCTTACTGCCGTTGGTATTACAGCAGCCGTTGTCTTGCTCGGATGTATCGGCTTGGCAGGGGTGACTCTGATGAAGGAGCAGAACAACGTCACTGCGGTTGCCTCTACAGAGAATATGGATATCTCGAAAGAGATGCTGGTGTGCTACTATCACTACATCCTTGACAGCTACAAGGAAGCCTATGGTGAGGAGCAGCTGCTGTCATATTATCAGCTTGACCTGAGCAAGTCGCTCAAAGATCAGGCTTATCCGGCAAATGACGGTACAACATGGTATGATCAGGTCATGAATATGGCGAAGTCATCCCTTTCACAGATGCTGATGGTCGCAGAAGCGGCAAAGGCTGATGGGTATGAAATGACGGATGAAATAGAACAGCAGGTAGAGGAGGAGATCGCTGATACCGATGTTTCCTCTTACGGCAATGGTGTTACCATTGATGATCTGCGTGATGTGATGCGTCTCCAGTACTACACGCAGGCATACTATGAACACTATATCGACAGCATGAGCTACACGGATGAAGAACTTGAAACCTATTATAATGAGAACAAGACCACATATGATCTCTGCAACATTGCGCTCTTTGCAGTGACCTATTCCACAGAGGATGAGACTGCTGACACAGAGGAGACCTCCGCAGAGGAAGATACCGCTGACACAGAGGAGACTTCCGCAGAGGAAGATACCGCTGACACAGAGGAGACTTCCGCAGAGGAAGATACCGCTGACACAGAGGAAACTTCCGCAGAAGAAGATACCGCTGACACAGAGGAGACTTCCGCAGAGGAAGACACTGCTGACACAGAGGAGACTTCCGCAGAGGAAGACACTGCTGACACAGAGGAGACATCCGCAGAAGAGGAGACTTCTGACACAGAGGAAACTTCCGCAGAAGAGACGACAGAGCCGGAGGAGCTGACGCAGGAAGAGGCAAAGGCACTGTCGGACGAGCTTGCTGCTGCAACAGATCTTGCCTCCTTCCAGAACATTGCCAGAGAGATCCTGATAGATCATATGGGCTATACAGAAGGTGAGGAACTCGACAGTGCGGTGGAAGCCCTTGACAATGAGGGCTACCAGTATCAGGAAGGTTCGGAGCTTGCGGAATGGGCATTCGGCGGTGCGAAAGTCGGGGAGACGTATGTGGTCGAGAGCGATGGTACGTACTATGTCTACATGCTCACAAAAGAACCTGCAAGAGATGAGAGCATGACAGTGAATGTGCGCCATATCCTGTTCAATATTCAGGAACATGCCGGCGAGGACGGCGACATGGATGCTGCACGGGAGGAGTGCAGACAGCTTGCAGAGGACTGTCTTGAACGGTATAACGAGGGCGACAAGACAGAGGACAGTTTTGCTGCGCTGGCAAATGAACTGACAGAAGATCCCGGATCTAATACCAACGGCGGTCTTTACGAAAATGTCTACGAGGGAGAAATGGTGCAGCCGTTCAATGACTGGTGCTTCGATGCCAGCCGCCAGCCGGGCGATACGGACATCGTGGAAACGGATTACGGGATGCATGTAATGTACTTTGTCGGGAATGCCGGTGAATTCTGGAAGACATCTGTCACCAACGCCCTGAAGTCTCAGGCACTTTCACAGTGGTTCACCGATCTTGAAGGGATGTACCCGGTCACGTTCGATGAAGAAGCCATCAATACCATTGAAGAAGTCGTATGACAAAAAAGGAAAGGGTGCTTGCGGCAGTCCGCATCCTTAGGGAACGTTATCCGGATGCGATCTGTTCACTGAACTATCATGAGCCTTACCAGCTCATGATCGCCGCACGGCTTTCTGCACAGTGTACGGATGCACGGGTCAATATCGTCACAAAGACGCTGTTTGTGCAGTTTCCGACCTTGCAGTCGTTTGCAGATGCCGATCTTGCAGAGTTGGAAGAGGCAGTCAGACCCTGCGGCTTTTACAGGACGAAGGCAAAGAGCATCAAGGATGCTGCACAGCGTCTGCTGACAGTCTATGGCGGAGTTATTCCGGATACGATGGACGATCTGCTCACGCTGCCCGGTATCGGCAGGAAAACGGCGAATCTTCTGCTTGGTGATGTGTACCATAAGCCTGCGGTCGTGACGGATACACACTTTATCCGCATCATGGGCAGACTCGGACTGACAAAGCACACAGAACCGCAGAAGGTGGAGAGTGATCTGCGCAAGCTCCTGCCTCCGGAGGAATCCTCGGATTTCTGCCATAGGGTGGTGCTGTTCGGCAGGGATGTGTGCAGCGCACGCAGCCCGAAATGTGACAACTGTCCGCTTTCGGACTTCTGTCCGTCCAAGACACAGTGATGCGGTGTACTTATTTTTGTCAGGGTATTGACAAAGTGATGAAAATCATATACAATAATAATCAGGTGCATGTGAATGATGCAGGGAAACCCCTGCTTCGCTGCCTGCGGTGACTGTTCCTCTGTCGGCAGAGAAAAGAGGAACAGCAGAAAATAAATTGAATAAGGCGGTAATGTGGAATGGGTATTCTGACTTCCATCTTTGGTTCTTACAGCGCAAAGGAACTTGCCCGGATCGAACCGATCAAGAATAAGGTGCTTGCGCTTGAGGAAGAATACAAGGCTCTGTCCGATGCGGAGCTGAAAGAGAAAACATATGAATTTAAGGAACGCCTTGCCGAAGGGACGGATACGCTCGATTCCCTTCTGCCGGAAGCACTGGCGACCGTCCGGGAAGCCGGCGACAGAGTGCTTGGCAAGCGTGCGTTTGAGGTACAGATCATCGGTGCGATCGTACTCCATCAGGGGCGTATCGCCGAAATGAAAACCGGTGAGGGCAAGACCCTCGTGGCATGTCTTGCCTCTTATGCCAATGCCCTCGGCGGCAAGGGCGTACATGTCGTGACGGTCAACGACTATCTGGCAAAGACACAGTCGGAGGAAATGGGCAAGGTGCATCGTTTTCTCGGTCTGACCGTGGGCTGCATCCTGCATGGACTGACCAATGCACAGCGGCGTGCAGCTTATGCATGCGATATTACCTACGGTACAAACAATGAACTGGGTTTTGACTATCTGCGTGACAACATGGTCACTTATAAGAAGGACATGGTGCAGCGAGATCCGGCTTTTGCCATCGTGGATGAGGTGGACTCCATCCTCATTGATGAGGCAAGAACGCCGCTCATCATTTCCGGACAGGGCGATAAGTCCACTGACCTCTACAAGCAGGCAGATGTGTTTGCCAAATCCCTGAAAGCCTTTACGGTTGTGGAGATCGACGATAAGGTCGATCAGGAAGATGTCAGCGAAGATGCCGATTACATCATTGATGAAAAGGCAAAGACCGCTACCATCACCCGTCAGGGCGTGGAGAAGGCAGAGCGTTATTTCCATGTGGAAAACCTCATGGCGCAGGAGAACATGACCTTGCTCCACCACATCAATCAGGCACTCAAAGCCAATGGTATCATGAAGTCCGATATTGACTATATCGTCGAGGACGGCGAAGTCATCATCATTGACGAATTTACCGGACGCAAAATGCTCGGACGCCGTTTCAATGACGGTCTTCATCAGGCGATCGAAGCCAAAGAAGGCGTGGAGGTGCAGAAGGAATCCAAGACACTGGCAACCATCACCTTCCAGAACTATTTCCGCCTGTATCAGAAACTCTCTGGTATGACCGGTACGGCTATGACCGAAGAGGACGAATTCAAAGAGATCTATAAGCTCGATGTCATTGCCATCCCGACAAACCGTCCCGTCATCCGGATCGATCATCCCGATCAGGTCTATCGTTCGGAGAAGGGCAAGTATGAGTGCATTATTGACCAGATCGTTGCATGCCATGAAAAGGGACAGCCGGTCCTTGTCGGTACGATCTCTATCGAAAAATCAGAACTGCTCTCCAAGCTCCTGAAACGCAGAGGGATCAAGCATGAGGTGCTGAATGCGAAGTACCATGCCAAGGAAGCTGAGATCGTGGCACAGGCAGGTAAGCTTGGTGCGGTCACCATCGCCACCAATATGGCAGGCCGTGGTACGGATATCATCCTCGGCGGTAATGCCGAATTCAGCGCAAGAGCAGAGCTGCGCAAGCTTGAAAAATATGACGACAATGTCATCAGCGAAGCCATCGGTTTTGCCGATACCGAAGACCCCGTCATCATCGAAGCAAGAGAAACTTACCGTAAGCTCTATGATAAGTATGATGCAGCAGTCAAGGAAGCAGCTGTTGCTGTACGTGAGGCAGGCGGACTGTTCATCATCGGTACGGAGCGTCATGAATCACGGCGTATTGACAATCAGCTCCGTGGTCGTTCGGGACGTCAGGGTGACCCGGGTGAGAGCCGTTTCTTTCTGTCGGTAGAGGACGATCTGATGCGTATTTTTGCCGGCGACAGGATGGAAAACGTCATGCGCACCCTCAATGTGGAGGAGACACAGCCCATCGAAAGCAAATGGCTGACGAAGATCATCGCTTCCTCCCAGAAGAAGGTCGAGGGCAGAAACTTCTCCATCCGTAAGAATACCCTGAACTATGATGATGTCATGAATGCACAGCGTGAGATCATCTACAAGCAGCGTCGTCAGGTGCTGGACGGAGAAGATCTGCATAGCTCTATCCTTGATATGATGGACGAGCTGGTACATGCGATCGCAGATCAGTATCTTGATGAGGAGGATACGCAGGACAACTGGAATCTGGTCGGCTTGCGTGACTACTTCTATGGTTGGGTACTGAGTGAAGGCGAGCTTGTCTTTACGGATGAGGAGATGGAGAAGCAGACAAAATCCGGCATCATCCAGACCATTATTGACAAGATGAAGGCACTCTATGCCAAGAAGGAAGAGACTTACGGCGAGAAGATCATCCGTGAACTGGAGCGAGTGGTCATGCTGAAAGTCGTAGATACCAAGTGGATGGCACATATTGACGATATGCAGGAGCTGAAGCGTGGTATTTCGCTGCGCAGCTACGGGCAGAAGAATCCGGTCGTAGAATATCGGTATGAGGGCTTTGACATGTTCGATGCGATGGTGGAGAGCATCCGTGAGGATACTGTCCGGATGCTGCTGACCATTCAGATCCAGCAGAATCAGTCACCGCAGCGTGAGCAGGTCGCAAAACCCGATGCCCCCAATGCCGGAAGTCCTGAGGCAAAGGCAGAGAGCAAGAAGGTCGGTCCGAATGACCCCTGTCCCTGCGGCAGCGGCAAGAAGTACAAGAAGTGCTGCGGTCTGAAAGAAAATAGCTAAACCAATCAGCCTGCTCTGAGGAGTAGGCTGTTGTAATAGGTTTCTGGGGGTGATGTAGCGTATGTATACAAACTTTGCGGCATTTTACGATGCCCTGACACAGAATGTGGAGTACGAAAAGCGTGCGGCACGGCTGCATTTTCTCATCCGGAAGTACCTGCAAACCGATACGGAGGGAACACTTCTGACCGACCTTGCCTGCGGCACGGGAACCATGAGCGAAGCACTTGCACGTCTGGGGTATGATGTCATCGGCGTGGACGTTTCGCCTGCGATGCTTTCGGCTGCCATGGACAAAAAAATGCAGAGCGGTCTGCCCATTCAGTATCTCTGTCAGGACATGCGTGAGCTGGACATGTTCGGTACAATTGATGTGACGGTCTGTACGCTCGACAGCCTGAACCATCTGCCCTCGCTTGCGGATGTGCAGAGGGTGTTTGACAGGGTATCGCTGTTTGCACAGCCGGGAGGACTGTTTCTGTTCGATATGAACACGCTCTACAAGCACAGAGAAATTCTCGGCGACAGGGTGTTCCTCTACGACATGGAGGAGGTGTTCTGTGCGTGGGAAAACCGGCTTCTGAGCGATATGGCAACGGTCGAAATGCAGCTGACGTTTTTTGAAAAGGACGGAGCGCAGTATTTCCGTTCGGAGGAGCAGATCACGGAAACTGCCTATGCTCTGTCCGAAATCGAAGCGGCACTCCAAAAATCAGGGCTTACGCTTCTCGAAATATTTGATGCCGACAGGGGACTGGATACTCCGGAAACGCTGTTCCCCGTGAGCGAAACGACACAGCGTATCCTGTTTGTGGCAGGAAAGCCGCTGTCACAGTAACATGCACACGCTGGATTGCTCCCGTGTGGTTTTTGATAGGCTGAAAGAGGGGAGAACCTGCGAGGTGACTGTGAAACTGTCCCATATTGTTGCCATATCCGGGAAATTCTGAGAGAGGAGAGAAAACAATGAGTGTGATCAAAAGAGCCATTTCCGCAGACGGCAGCGTGGTTGCTTCTGCTGTGGATGCAACAGACATTGCTGCTATGATCGAACAGTATCACAAGCCCTCTGCTGTGGTGACAGCAGCACTGGGCAGACTTGCGACAGCGGCTTCGCTGATGGGCTATGGACAGAAGAATGAAAACGACCGCCTGACACTGCGCATCGACGGTGACGGGCAGATTGGCAGCATGGTGGCAGTGGCAGACAGTCACGGCAATGTCAAGTGCTGTGCGGACAATTATATCGTGGAAATTCCGCTCAACGACAAGGGCAAGCTTGATGTGGGCGGTGCTGTGGGAAACGGCACGCTGTCCGTCATCAAAGACCTCGGGCTGAAAGAGCCGTATGTGGGGACGATACCGCTTGTTTCCGGCGAAATTGCAGAGGACATTGCAAGCTATTATGCATCGAGTGAGCAGATACCGACGGTGCTGAGCCTTGGCGTATTGGTAGCACCTGATTTATCAGTGCTGCATGCAGGGGGATTTTTGATTCAGTTGCTGCCGTTTGCGGATGAGGCATGCATTCCGGTCATTGAAAAGAATGTCGCTGCCATGCCGCCCGTCACGGATATGCTGAAAAGCGGCATGACGGCAGAGGACATCGTGCTGCGCTGTCTGGAGGGGCTTACGCCGAATCTGCTCGACAGCGGTGAGGCATGTTATCGCTGTGATTGCAGCAGGGAGCGGACATCCCGTGTGCTTGTCAGCATCGGAAAAGCGGAATTGCAGAAACTTGCGGAAACGCATGAGGACATTGAGGTCTGCTGTCATTTCTGCGAAAAAAAATATGTGTTCACGCCCGATGAGATCATGGGGCTTGTCAGATAAGCCGAAAGGGAGCAGCACAGATGTACTGCTCCCTTTGTGTATTATACGAGCGGATGTTTTCTGAAATCCGGACTGATCTCAAAGCTGTTCCAGTCTGCTTCAGAGAGACTGATATTTTCCTGCACCAATTGCCGGATGTTTTCTTTCTGTGCCGTTCCGGACAGCACAGGCAGCCGCTTGATCTGCCCGATCTCATAATTCAGTGTCGGACTCAGTACCTTTAACATTTCCGCTGCCGGCACGGAATTGACGAATCCGAGCAGATATTCCAGCTCGTCACCCATTTCATAGATACAGCCCCCGGCAATGTCCGACAGGCAGCCCGGAGGCATATACCTTGCGGAGAAAGCACCGCTTGAAATTTTCGACCATGTGACCGCTTCTTTGAAGTAGTATTTCGGTTCACGCAGCCGGTAGTGGTGATTTTTTCCGGAATTACGGATGTCACTGCCGTTCTGGAACATGTTGATGACATGCAGGATATTGCCGTACCATTTCCGGAACGAACCGCCTTTGTTGTAGGCGAACCATTTGCAGCCGTATCTGTTGATATCGCTGGCAGAGGTATGGCGCAGACCGATCCGGCAGATACTCACCTCAAACCAGAACCGCACAAACACCTCTACATTTCCCGGAATGATGCCCTGCCTTGCCTGCCCCAGTTCACATAGCTCCGTCCCCTTTTCAAATGCCCTCACAAATGCTGCACTCAGCCAGTATGCCACAGGCATACCGGGAATCATGGCGAGCGCATCCGCAGAGCTTTCATAATAATAGCCGCAGTCATGATTCCGTATCGCTGCAAGCACCTTCTGCCGCTGAATTTCCATGCTGCCTTTGGCATCCGTTAAGCGGATGCAGCATGCTTTCTGCTGCGTGCGGCTGTTTTTTAAGGTCAGCATACAGATCGGGACAGTCGCTTCCTCAAACGCCGAGTATGCAAACTGCACAAGGGTCGTGAGCGTCTGGTTCTGATACAGAAACCGGCGCAGGTTTTCATACGAGCCGATGAACATCCAGACATACGGTGTCAGAAATCCAAGATAGCCCTCCGGTCTTGTCAGCTCTGCGCATCTCACCATGAAGGCAGAGAACAGATCGGATTTATAATCAGCATAGTTTGTCTGTATCAGCTCCGAGAGGACAGCAGGCATTCTTGCTGCGCTCATATAGGGCGGATTCGTACACACCACATCATACCGTCTTGTCAATAGGCGGCAGAGCTGCACCAGACGGGAAAGCCCGTTCTGCGCATCGCCCTCCATATCCTCCAAGCCCTCTGTCTGCTCCACTGTGAGCAGTGAGCCGTATATGTCTGCATTCCGGAACTGTGCTGCAAGTGCAGCACTTTCCTGCGGCAGTCCCTCCGGCTGCGGCAGCTCCTGAAAATGGGAAAGATGCGGCTGAATGCAGCGTGTCAGAAAACGCCTGTCATACTGCCTTGCCTTCATCATCACCGCAAAATACGCCAGCTGATATGCCCGTTTATCAAGGTCAAGCCCATAGAGATTATGCTCTACGATCGAAACTGCCGCATCCCGTTCCGACCAGCCGCACGATACATAGATCTGCATCAGCACATCAAACGCATACACCAGCATATGCCCCGAACCCATGCAGGGGTCAAGAAAGGTGATCTCCTCCGGCAGCAGAGAACGGGGCGTTCCCCGTACAGCAGAGTCAGCTCCGTCCAGATAATAGGGGAACTGCTCCCGGATGCGGCTGTCCTGATGCCCTTCGAGCCAGAGCCGTCCGAGCGTATTCTCCACCAGATACCGCACGATCCAGTCCGGTGTAAAAAGCTGTGTTGCCAGAGCGATGTGTTCCGTTCCGACTCTTGTGTATTTCCTGCTGCCGCCGGTCAGCTCATCTTTGGGGTCAGTGTTGTAGTACTGATAGAGCCAGCCGATGATCTGTACCTGATCGCACCAGTCCGTCTCCGGTATCGCTGTGACCATCCGGTGGAGGATGCTCCCCTTACGCAGCAGATGCGCCGGAAACAGCAGCTCCGTCCATCCCCCGATCTCCTCAAACATTGCCGGCAGACTCTCATGCAGGGCATTGCACTGGGCGATGAGAAGATACTTGTAGAGCGCATCCATATCCTGTTTTTCAAGCAGCGCAAGAATATGGTCACGGTCTGTGCCTTCCGGTTGCAGTGTATGCGCTTCACGCAGGATCTCCGGCGAAAAGCCCCCGTCTTCATCTGTAAAGACACGCACCCTTGACGGCAGATACCCATTGACTTCCATATACCGCAGAGCAGTGAACCGGTTGAACCATGTATAGGCAGCCTCTTCCATGACACAGGCAAAGCCGTTTTCCTGAATTTTTCCGATCAACTGCTCCCTCTGCTGCATTTCTGCCGGGGTGATGTCGTCTGTCCCTTTCGGGTCATTTACACCATGCTCCGTAATTCCATAGGCAAAAGCCCTTTCCGTGCAGGCGTTGATCAGTGTGCGTCTTGCCCATATTGCAAATTCCCTTAGGGCTGTCTTATTCATGCTGCACCTCTGGTTCATGCAGAATGCTGTCTGTCCATTCTGCGATGATAGAGAAACATCCCCACTGCCGCAAGGATGATGATGAGATACCCCGAAAAGCTCCATCCGTCCGGTATCTCCCCGAACAGAAAGAAGCCGAGTGCCGTTGCAAAGATCAGCTGTGAATAGTCATAGACAGAGATCTCCTTTGCCGGGGCATAACAGTATGCTGCCGTGATGGTGAACTGACCGCCAGCCGCAGCGACACCTGCGCCAAGCAGCGTGAGCAGCTGTACCCATGTCATCGGATGAAAATCGAAGATCAGGAACGGCAGCGTCACCAGACAGGAAAATCCCGAAAAGACCAGTACGATGAAAGTCTTGTTCATCCCCTTGTTCCCCAGCAGCCGCACCATTGCATAGGCAGCACCTGCACAGATACCGCCGCACAATCCTGCAAACGAACCCTGAAAATCAGTGAAGTCGAGCGAGGGCTTGACGATGAGCATACTTCCTATAAATGCCGTCAGCACTGCGACCGCCTGTACCGGCTGCAACTTTTCTTTCAGCAGCAGCCATGAAAACAGGATGGTAAAGAATGGTGACATCTTGTTGAGCATGGAGGCATCCGACAGCATCAGATGGTCGATGGCATAGAAATTACAGAGAATGCCGATCGTGCCGAACCCTGCACGCATCAGCAGGGGCAGGAGCGTTCCCTTCGGAATGTGATGATCCTTTCCGTTCCGGAAAAATATCACGCAGGCGATCAGAAGTGCCACAAAATTCCGGAAAAAACTCTTCTGTACCGACGGCAGATCCCCCGACAGCCGCACAAATGCATTCATGAATGCAAAGCAGAAGGCAGAGCAGATAATGAGCAAAATGCCTTTGGTTCTTGAACTCATAGAAAACTCCTTGACAAAATGATAAAAAACTGATACAATGAAAACAGAACAGGAGGGATCATATGGAGCGCATCAGCTATCGTGTCGCATTCGGCGGTATCATATCGGCATTCTGTCTGCTCTGCATGTTTCTGACGGGAGTCTTTCCGCTGCTCTACCTGACATTGCCGATGGTCTGCGGCGTGCTGCTGCTGATCGTGGCAGAGGAGGTAGATCTGAAATGGGCATGGCTGACCTATACTGCCGTGGGGCTGCTGTCCTTGTTTGTGACCTATGACAAAGAAGCAGCACTCATCTTCATTATGTTTTTTGGTTTGTATCCGCTGCTGCGCAATTACCTGAACCGCATCCGGCTGACCTGTCTGCGCATCCTCATCAAACTCATCCTGTTCAATGCGGATATGTATGCCTATTTCTACATCAATGTCCATATCTTCGGGCTGACAGATCTTCTCGAATCCTTTGAGGACTTCGGGAAATACGGCGGCATCCTTCTGCTGATTTTCCTGAATCCCTTTTTCCTGATGTATGATGTGGCACTCGGCGGCATGTGCGAATTTTACAGACTGCGCCTGAAGCCACGCATCACGGGGAAACGCTGATCACTCCGGATAGATGAGCTGTTCCGGTGTCCAGTGTTGCAGCACCTCACACATATCAGCGGCAATTGCCCTTGCGCCTTCTGCGTCGTGCATGCGGTAATTGCCGCATTCTTTTTGTTTGCTGCCGGGGATTTCTCCGTGAAAATCCCGTATGAAGGCGAAGCACTCCTGCACGAGCCGGATGGCATCCGCAGGCTTGACGGTGTCACGCAGAAGAAAATAGAATCCCGTAAGGCATCCCATCGGTCCGACATAGATGACCGCATCCCCCCATGCAGAGTTGCGTGCATAGGTCGCAAACAGATGCTCAAAGGTATGGGCTGCTGCCGGTGTGAGGTAATCACCCTCGGGGTTATTGGGTTTTTTCATACGGATATCATAGGTGACAACATCGCCGTCGATACGGGATGTATACATGCCCTTCTGCAAGATGTCATGGTTTATGGTAAAACTCTGTATGGTTTTCATCGCTATCACTCCTTGTATCTCATTATATCGCTTTCCGCTGTATTTGTCAAGTGCGGCACTTTCTGTTTTCCTGCTGCCGGTTTTGTTTTTAAGACAGAAAACGTAATTTTTTGCTCAGAATCAATGGTGCGACTTAATAAAATAAAGAATACACCCCCGTTTACCATGTTACTTGTATAGTTTACACAGAATTTCCGTGCATTTGCGCACAAAAATACACATGCAACCCCCTTGAC
>CANRJB010000006.1 GCA_947630845.1 uncultured Clostridia bacterium | reverse complement strand
TCACCGCCTTCTTCTTTTATTATACCTTATTTATCAGAAAAAGTCCAGCGTTCGGCTGGACTTTTTTGACAGGCTGATGCAGGGGCAATGCCCCTGCATCTTGATTATGCAAGACTTTCCACATACTGGTCAAGAGAAAGATCTGTTGCACCTGCGCCCATCGCTGCGATATACTGCAAAATCAAAGCCGCATCGCCTGTGTCTATTGCGCCGCTGCCGTTGATATCGCCCCAGAGGCGGTCATCAGACGGTGTGGACGGATCAGACGGGTCTACAGAGGCTGTCCCTGCATTGACTGTCAGCGTATACTCATTGTAACTATTACTAAATGCCGGTTCGATCTTGACATAATATGTCCCTGCCGTCACCTCAAATTCATCCGTAAGGGTGCGGTCTACATTTCCCGTACTGCTCCATGAATTGACCTCGCTATTGCCCTGATACAAGGTAATGTTCCAGTAATATAAAGAATTGTCCAATTTATCATGCAGGAAACGAAGTGACATGGTTGTGTCCTGCGGCAGTGTAAAGGTATACCAGTCCACATCATCAGAATTGTAAAGACGACCATGATATGCCCTGCCGGTCGAAATGGCATTTGCATCTTCCTGATAGTCATTAAATTCCGTTTCCCATCCGTCAGATGTATCCTCTGTTGCCGTGAAATTCACCGTCATCTCATAGGGAGTCGTCGACTGATAGAAGCCCTTAGCAACCTCGATATAATACTCCCCTGCCGGAACACCAAGCGGCTTGATCGTATTCTTTTCTGTTTTGCCGTCAAATGTCCAATACGTAAATTTTTTCAGCTTTTCACCATCAAGCATATAAATCGTTACTGTCCAGTAAGAACTTGAATTATCAATCTTATCATGGTTGAAACTTACATTAAAATTACCGTCGCTTTCTGTCTTGAAGTGATACCAGTCCACATCATCGTCTGCATGGAGCAATCCGGTGACTGTCTCGTTGACATTGATGGTGTCGGCACTGTCAGAATCATCGTTGAACTCCGTTTCCCAGAGGTCGGTCTTGAAATTGACCGTCATCTCATAGGGGAGCGACGACCGATTGTAGCCCTTAACGACCTCGATCATATACTTCCCTTCCGGAACACCGATCGTGGTCGTGGTAGTTTTTTCTGTACTGCCTATCACATTCCATGAATTGAATTCTTTGAGCTTGCCATCCGTTTCCTGATAAGCTGTGATCGTCCAATAGGAACTGCCGCTACTGCTGCCGTCGATCTCGTCATGTTGGAATGTGATATCAAACTCTCCGGCTTCCGTTGTGGTGAATGTATACCAGTCGGCATCATCGTCTGCATGGAGCAGTCCGTTATAAGTCTGGTTGATATTGATCACATCAGGTGATTCGGAAGTGTCATTGTACTCGGTTTCCCAGTCATTCTTCGTCTCGTCGCTGTTCGGTATCCATTCAAGCGTCAGATTGAAGGGGAGCTCAGAAGAAGAATACCCATTTGTTACCTGAACATAATAATCCCCTGCCGGCAAACCGATGGTATCGAATGTCTTTCTCATCTCATTTCCAGTCGATGTCCACGTACTGATCGCCTTGCCGTCAGGCATGCAGAGCCTGACAGTCCAATACGTACTGCCGCTACTGCTGCTGTTGATCTTCTCATGATCGAGATTCAGCGTCATTGCACCGTCCTCATCTGCGGTGAACTTGTACCAACGCTCATAGTCATCATTCTCTGCCACGAACGCATCCTCGTGCGATATGCCGGATGTCAGGACGGCAGCAGTTTCCTGCGTGGTGTGTTCCGGTTCTACGTCAGCGATCGCAAAGAGCTGTGCAGCCGCCGGAGCAAGTGCCATGCTGCCTGTCAGGATGGCTGCCGCTGTCAGAAATGCCGGTATGTTTTTCTTTGCCTTCATGATGATATCCTCCTTGTTGTGGTATTGATAGACTTACGACTTTATTATAACACGCATCACACAGGCTGTCAAGTAAAAGAAAACTGACTTTTTTTCCATATTCCTGTACAAAATTTCACTTTCTGTTCCTGCACAGGTAGTCAAAAATCTCCTGCGTCCTGCTGCCGTCCGCAAGCTCTCCGGAAAATACACTCACGCTTGCTGCCGCAAGTCCGAGCATGAGCGACTTTTCCTCATCCTGATACCGCTCCCATCCGGCAAGAAATCCGGCAAGCATGGAATCCCCTGCGCCCGTCGTGCTGATGGCTTTCCCCTGAAGCGCACGCAGGAAACAGGCTTTGCCGCTCTTTCCTACGAGCAGTGCCCCCTTTTCCCCCATCGACACCAGTACATGCTGTGCGCCCATGTCCTGCAATTTCCGTGCATAACGCTCCGCCTCCCGTGCTGTGCTGAGGCGTACGCCGAACAGATCGCCCAGCTCATAATGATTCGGTTTGATGAGAAATGGCTTGCACGGCAGGATTTTCCGCAGCAATTCCCCCTCCGCATCCGCTGCGATACGCACACCCTTCGGACGCAGACGCTCTGCCATGTCACAGTAGATGCTGTCCGGCAGTCCGGATGGTATGCTTCCGGCAAGCACGAGGGTGTCCCCCTCCTGCGTGGCATCAAGTTTCTGCCAAAGCAACTCCATTGCGGCAGGGGTGATGGGTGCGCCCGTGCCGTTGATCTCTGTCTCCTGTCCGGCATGGAGCTTGACATTGATGCGTGAGCTGCCCTCCGGCAGGCGGATGAAGTCCACCGGAACGCCGCTGTCTGCCAATTGCGCTGCGATCATATCTCCGGTAGCCCCGGCAAGAAAACCAAGTGCCGTCGTCTCCACGCCAAGATGATGCAGCACGGTGGATACATTGATGCCCTTGCCGCCGGAAATCAGCCGTTCTGATGTCGAGCGGTTCACCTCACCAAGCCGAAGCTGCTCCACATGTACATGATAATCAAGTGCCGGATTGAACGTGATAGTATAGATCATATTATTCTCCTTTCCGAATGCGCATTTCTGCTCTCATTGGCTGTCTGTCTCCCGTTCCGATGCCAACTTTGCCAGCACACCGAATGCCTGACGCAGGGAGTTGACGCCGAAAATGCGCAGTGTGCGAGTGCTTTTCGGGAGTGCGGTGAGTGCCTGTTTCGGGACGATGCAGACTTCAAAGCCCATGCGCCTTGCTTCCTGTACACGCTGAACGATGTGGGACACATTGCGTATCTCTCCGGCAAGCCCGACTTCCCCGATGGCTATGAGCTTGTCCGGCAGTACCCTGTCCGTCAGCGACGAATACAACGCCAGTGCCACCGGCAAGTCTCCGGCAGGCTCATCCAACCGGAAGCCGCCGACAATGTTCAGATAGACATCCAATGCACCGTATGCCAGACCGTACCGCTTTTCCAGTACTGCTAAAATCAGGCTCATGCGGTTGTAGTCAAATCCGGTCGCTGTGCGTTTCGGCGCAGAATAGCCGCTTTTGGACACCAGTGTCTGCACTTCTGCAAGTATCGGGCGTGACCCCTCCATGACACAGGCGATGCATGTCCCCGATACGCCGAGCGGTCGTCCGGCAAGAAGCATCTGTGAGGGGTTTTCGACTTCTTTCAGCCCTTTGTCCTGCATGTCGAATACGCCGATCTCATTCGTCGAACCGAAACGGTTCTTGACTGTGCGCAGCACACGGTAGCTCATGTGCCGCTCCCCCTCAAAGAACAGCACCGTATCCACGATGTGTTCCATCACCTTCGGTCCGGCGATCGCCCCTTCTTTGTTGACATGTCCGACAATGAAAATGGGGATTTCAAGCCGTTTTGCCGTGTGCATGAAAAGGTTGGTACACTCACGCACCTGTGTAAGGCTGCCGGGGGTGGAGGAGAGCTGTGTGATCTGCATGGTCTGGACGGAGTCGATGATGACGATCTCCGGCTTGGTGGATTCGATGGTATCGCACACCGCCTGTGCATCTGTCTCCGTTAAAATAAAGAGTCTCTCCGATGCGACTTCAAGACGTTCGGCACGGAGTTTGAGCTGCCTTGCGCTCTCCTCTCCGGAGACATAGAGAACATTGTGATTTTTACCGAAATATTGGCATATTTGCAGCAGAAGTGTCGATTTTCCGATGCCCGGCTCACCGCCGAGCAGCACCACAGACCCTTTCACCAGTCCGCCGCCAAGCACCCTGTCCAATTCGCCGCAGCCTGTGCTGTAACGGATCTCCTGTTCCATGCTGATGTCGGCGATGGGATGGATCCTGCCGGAGAGGTCGGTCACTGTGCGCTTTTCGGGATTCGATGCAGAGAGGGATTCTTCCATTGTATTCCATGCGCCGCAGCCGGGGCAGCAGCCGTTCCACTTACTGCTGACATGACCGCATTCTGTGCAGATATATGCAGTTCTCGATTTCGCCATTGGTTTGCTCCTTTCAGAGGGATAATTTTATTATAGCACATTTCTGACCGGAATGCAACGCCCCGGAAATAAAAAAGACTCCCTTTTCAGGGAGTCTTTTTGGATTGCTGTTCAGAAAGAATTAGTCATTCTTCTTCTTAGTAGCCAGAGCAACGCCGCCCAGTACTGCTACAGCAGCTGCTACACCTGCGATCGGGAGTACATCAGATACGCCAGTCTCAGGAGACTTGTCGTCGCCGTCACCCTTGCCCTTATCTGTACCGGTTGTGGTGCTTGTGCTTGTGCCGTCACCATTATTGGTAGATGTTGTTGTAGATGTGGAAGTCTCTGTCTCTGTTGCGCTTGTCTCAGTCTCTGTAGTGGTTTCCTCAGCCTTGGTTGTGGTTTCCTCAGCCTTGGTTGTCTCAGCTTCTGTTGTTGTTGTCTCAGGAGCTGTTGTCTCAGGCTCGCCCTCGATCTTAATCCAACCGTCAGAAAGCTGAATATCATCTGTAGAAAGAATGGTGTTACCATTCTTGAACGTAAGCTCACGACCTGCTGCTTCGCCTACACCCTTTGTCTCGATTGTGATAGGATATGTCTCACCCGGCTGCGGGTCTGCAATCGTTACATAAACCATAGCAACGTTTACAGATGTAGGTCTTACACCAGTGATCTTATTTGCAGCAAAAATATCACTTTTCTCTGCATCTACATCGCCTTTAGCAAATGACATATAGGTGTAATTCTCATAGCCTGCTACCGGAGAGTCAGCCGGTGTAACTACCACATTGAGCATCTCGCCGCCAAATTCAGAAGCCGTAGCAGCATCATTGATAAAGACACGGCTTGCACGAGAGTCAACGTCAACACCAAACTCAAAGTTTGTCATGCCATCAGCGAAAGCATCACCCATGTTCAGTCTTACATAAATCGGTACACCAGCCTTTGCTTCATCAACAGAAACGGTTGCACGATCTACATACACCTCAGCATCTGTCTGGTTTGCTTCTAAAGTCTTAGCAGAAACAGGAACAGCTGCTGTGCCTACAGCGACTACAGAAAGAGCTGCAAGTGAGGCAATAACCTTCTTAAAGCTATTCTTCTTCATTTTAGTTCATTTCCTTTCAAGTGAATTATATGCAGCCACCGCACCGCTCAGTGCGGTGGCAAACATTCATATGTGCCTACGGATATGGCTCAGATCAAGCCATTTGCCTTTGCAATACCCTCAGATACTGCCGGATACGGAGTTGCTACAATATCCGGAACCCAGTTTACATCTGTACCTGCACCCTGCATTGCAATGTAAACAAGGATATTTGCTGCATCAGAGGTTTCGAGCGGAGATAGCTCATCACCTGCCGCAGTCGTTGCGCCGCCATCCATGGATTCACCATTGATATCAGCGAGGAAGTATGCAAGCTCTTCAAGCGTCTCATTGTCAGAATAGAGATCATAATCTGTATTACCTGCACCGATCTGTGCAATGTAAACCAGAACCGCAGCAGCGTCATCAGTTGCTACCAGACCGTCTACCGTTGCATCGCCCTTTACGCCGATGTAAACCTGCGGATACTCGTCCATCTTGACAAGCTCATCCTCATAGTATACATAGAGAGTGGTTGCTACATAAGCAGCATCCTGTACTCTGTCAGCATACAGAGTGGACGGAGACATTGTAACGTCGTTCTCATATCTGTCAAGACCGAAGCTGAATTTCGACATGTCAGCAGGTTCTTTGGACTCTTCGCCGTTCTCGTCGGTAACTGTCACAGTTGCGCCCTCAACGTCGATCAGCTCGCTGATCAGAGACTCGTCGTTGAACGCTCTCTCGTCATGAGAGAAGTGGAAGGAGATACCCTCACGTACTACGCTGACTTCGACATCAGTTCTGCCCTGCGGCTCGCCGGACTCGCTTTCACCAGTTTCACCAGTCTCACCTGTGTCGCCAGTTTCACCAGTCTCGCCTGTTTCACCAGTCTCGCCTGTTTCACCTGTTTCCTCTACAGTCTCTGTTTCTTCAACAGTTTCTGTTTCCTCTACAGTTTCTGTTTCTTCAACAGTCTCTGTCTCCTCGACGGTTTCTGTTTCTTCAACAGTCTCTGTCTCCTCAACAGTTTCCGTCTCAGTTTCTGTCTCGGTTGTCTCGATTTCCTTATCTTCAACAATCCAAGCAACTCTGTAGATGTTTACCTTTGTATTTGCAGTCAGAGCAGTGCCGTCTGCATCGCCCTCAACCTCAACGACCTTGATTGCAGCAGCCTCAACAAGCTCCTTGCCTTCCTTAGCCAGTTCAGCGTTGAAGTACTCCTCATCAGCTGCTGTTACTTCATCTGTGAGATAACCAAATGCATAGCCATCTGTCACATTGTAATTCTCAACAACACCAGAAACTGTTACATCAGTAAGCTGACTTGCTGTGTTGATCACATCATCAAGAGTCAGTGAAAGCTCATAGCCCTTGGGCTGTGCAACTGCATTGAGCTGTGCAACCACGTTCGCAAAGAGGCTATCAGCAGTGTCATAGAATCTGTGACCCTGAATGCCTTCCAGAGATTCCGGAAGCTTTGCGCCCCAGCGGTTTCTTGCAGCAGCCTTGTCATGCAGATCGCTAAGAACAGCATTGACATCATCTGCATCTTCTATCACTGCTTCACGGTGCTTTTCAAGAGCAGCTGACTTCTTGTAAGCATTGTCAAGCTTGGTCTCGTAAGTATCGAACATGCTGTTGATCTGGTCATTTGCCTCTTTAGTTGCATTGTCAAGTGCATTTTCAGCATCAGCAATCTGTGCCTCACCATCAGCAAGTTCTTTTTTACCTTCTTCAAGCTTTGCATTAGCATCAGCAATCTTTTGCTTTGCCTCATCAAGCTCTGCTTGCGCATCGTCAATCTTCTTCTGCTGTTCTGCAATTGCCTCAGTATCAGCAGCTTCAATGCTATCCAGCTCTTCCTGATACTTTTTGAGTTCTGCTTCCTTTTCTGTTACTGTGTTTTCTGCGCTTTCAAGCTCGCCCTCTGCTTCTTTGATCTTTTCCTTACCATCCTCGATCGAAGCTTTACCTTCTTCAATCTGATCATCGTAGTAAGCCTTGAGACCTTCAACGCCTTTAAGAACGGCTTCCTTTGCTTCTGCAATGCGACTCTTTGCTTCGTCATAAGCAGCTTCCATATCAGACTTGCCGTCTGCTGTATAGAATCCGGTCTGTGTAACAGTTGTGGAAACTTCGCCTGTCTCTGCCAGCTTTGTCGTATCAAACTTGATTACGATCGTGCCTGTGAGCTTCTTAACCTGACCTACATTGTTCAGGAACTGATCCTTGTCGATTTCCACGCCATTGTACTCTGTCGGAATCTTGTTCTCGGCAGCCTTTACAAGGTCTTCGCTATAATCGTAATCCACATCGACTGTAACAGTAATGGAATCAGTGTCGATTTTTGCGACTGCTGTTGCACCTTCTGTAAGAGCATTTTTCGCAATATCAGCATACCACTTTTCAGATGTAATTGCATCTGCAAGTGCTTTTGTTCCAATATTTACTGTTTCTCCAGCCAGCCGTAACTGTGCGGCTGTCAGCTTTGTGTTCCAGTCAGACTTCTGCACAAATGCTGTCTCTGCATCCACGCCGTGATCATCCAGAAGATCGTTGTACGCAAGATAAGTAGCGTCCAGCTCAAGACGTTCTGCATCCTCTGCAACATTCAGCAAAGATGCGATATCCAGCTTAGTAGCAGAGCCAGCATCCGCAGCAGCGTCTTCCTCGGCGATCGAAGTGAACATTACGGTCTGTGTCAGAGCAACAGGTACTGCAACCGCAGCAGCCATTACTCTTTTCAGAAATGACTTCTTCATTAGTTCAATTACCTCTCTCTTCTTTATTATTTCTTGATGTTTCCACGCAGGACTTCTCTGTTCATGTACCGTCCGCACAAACTGCCTTATGCTCCTTGTTGTCTCTCCTGCGCATGCAAACGCTCGGAACCCACTACGGGCTTCTACGTTTCATATTTACATTTTAGCATATTATTTCGAGATTGTCAACACCCCATTTCTTTTTTCTCTAAAAATATTGCATGAAGATTCTTTTGTTTTTTGAGCATTTTGCACAACGAAGGGGTGATTTTTTTCCATTTTCGGAAAATTTATGCCTTTTTTCTGATTTCCTCCTGTGAAAATTCTGTTTTTTTCCACCTGAAAAGGGTGCAGAAAACGATCCGCACCCTTTCCTTTCTTTCCTGTACTTATATCAGTCTTCCTGTACCATTTCCTGCAGAACGATCGGGATCTCCTCTGTCATACCGCTGCGCCATACAGTCAGGGTAATCGTCTCTCCGGCATCATGCTGGTTCTTGATCTCATTGAGTTCATCGGGTGTCGTGATCTCCTGACCGTCCACCTTGGTGATGACATCGCCCTGCTTGATACCTGCCTGCTCCGCTGCTGACCCTTCACCAACCGCATAGACCAGTGCGCCCTGCGGCATATTATATCTCTCTGCATCCGCTTCCGTGATCTCCACACAGGTGATACCAAGCTGCGGTCTGCCAGTTACATAGCCGTTGCTGATGAGGCTGTCGATGATGTCCTTCGCATCGGAGATCGGGATGGCAAAGCCCAGTCCTTCAACACTTGCTGAACCGTAGGTGGAACCCATCTTGACAGAATTGATGCCGATGACCTGTCCGTAACCATTGAGCAGCGGACCGCCGGAGTTACCGGAGTTGATGGCGGCATCTGTCTGGATGAGGGTCATATGCTTATCATCAATGGTGATCTCCCGGTTCAGTGCGGAAACGATGCCGCATGTCGTCGTTCCGAACAGCTCAAAGCCCAATGGATTGCCGATGGCAACGACCATCTCGCCGACCTGTAACTGATCGCTGTCTCCGAATTCTGCCGGAGTCAGACCAGTTGCATCAATTTTCAGCACTGCAAGATCTGTCTGGAGATCATAGCCGACGATCTGTGCATCGTACTCCGTCTCGTTCTCATCGCCCATGACCACGCTCACTGCAACTGCCTTGCCTGCCTTATACTCGGATTCATTGTCATAGATGCAGTGGGCGTTCGTAACGACGTAGCCGTCTGCACTCATGACGATTCCCGTGCCGACCGTTGAAAACTGCTGTGTCTGCGTGCCGCCGTCTCCTCCGTAGAAACTGAATCCCCAGTAGCTCTGCATACTTCTTTCCGTCTCATAGGTAGAGCTGATGCCGACAACAGAGGGCAATGCCTTCTCGACGATCTCCGGAATGGTCAGCGCATCTTCCGGTGCGGCACTGCTGATCCAGCTCGGAGCAGCAGGGTTGACTTTACTGCCGGATTCGCTGCTTTCTTCTTCTGTGGACGACTCGTCGCTTGTTTCTATCTGCAATTCTTCCTCGGCAGACTTGCTCCATGCATCTGCTTTGCTGTCTTTTGTGCCGAAGAGCTTGTACATTTCGATGGACGAAACCGAAACGATCGCCAGCGCAGCCAGTGCCGCAAGCACTTTCAGAAATGCTCTGCCGCCGCCGGACTTCTTCGGCTTCTGTCCGGGGTCAGAGTAGATATTGACATAGTTGCTGCTGCCGTTTTCGCTGTTCGGCTCCTCATAAAAACTGGTGTAATCCTGACGGGGATCATGTTCATTCTGATTCATCATAATACTCTTCCTTTCTATCATATCCGGTGATTACCGATGTTCTTTTGTTTACAAGTATTATTATACTCCGGTTTGTGATAATCGTATGATAGCAAACAAAAAACACGATTAAAGGAAGATGCATATTTTCGTTTATTACGTGACATCCTCATGCAGAAGCCGGTAGATATCCTGTTTCGGGATGCCGGTTTCCTTTGCGGCAAACTTGGCAGCGGCTGCGGCAGACATGCCCTGTGAAAGGCAGGCTTTCGCAATGCTGATGGCATCCTGCGTCGTGAAGGACTGCGTTTCCCCGGACATCCCGTCAATGACCAGCACAAATTCCCCTCTCGGCTCATGTTCCTGATAATATCCGACTGCCTCCCCCAACGTCATGCGCAGCACTTCTTCATGCAGTTTCGTCAGCTCCCGGCAGAGAGACAGCATCCGTTCCGTGCCAAGCTTCTGTGCAAGGACAGCGAGGGTTTTCCGCAGTTTGTGGGGAGCTTCGTAGAGGATGCATGTCTTTTTCTCCCGGCTGACTGCATCGAGCATGGCGGCACGGGGTACATTTTCCACAGGCAGAAAGCCATAGAATGCAAACGCTGCCGTATCTGCCCCCGACACTGCCAGTGCCGTCACCACTGCACTCGGTCCGGGTACGGCTTCTATTCTTACCCCACGCTCCCGGCATGCTCTGACAAGTACCGTCCCCGGATCAGATATGCAGGGCATTCCGGCATCCGTTACGACGGCACAGCTCTCCCCTGCGGCAATGCGGTCGGCAATGGCAGCAATGTCCTGTATCCTGCTGTGTTCATGGCAGCTTACGAGGGGCGTGCGGATGTCGAAATGCAGCAGCAGTTTCTGTGTCACACGGGTGTCCTCTGCGGCAATGAAACTGACTTCCTTCAGGATGCGGAGCTGCCGCAGCGTGATGTCCTCTAAATTCCCGATGGGCGTGCCGGTCACATATAATGTTCCGCTCATGGCTTTTCCTCCCCGTTGGTGTAGAGTGCCGCCGCTTCTTCCGTCAGCACGCCGTTTTCGTACATGATGAAAGGCTTTTCAAGCTGTAAAAAAGGCTTTGCCCCACGCTTGCCCTCCAGCAGGAAAAGCCATGCCGCATCCTGTGCTGTACGGGATACAAGGCGAAGGCGTTTCGGTTCGACCCCTGCGGCACGCATGGCACAGATGTAATCCGGCAGCCGTTCCGGTCTGCCGCAGACACATAATCTTCCACCCGTCTGCAAGAGCTTTGCTGCCGACTGACACACATCCTCCGGCGTGCAGAACAGTCCATGCCTTGCAATGCGCTGTGAGGCGTTCTCTGCCTCGAAGCCGGAACCCGGCGGCTGGTATGGCGGATTGCAGATGACAAGGCTGACCTTGCCCAGCGGTGCATCATCCCAGAGCTGCCGCAGATCGGCACAGACCGGCACGATGCCCCTTGCATGACTTTCCACAATTCCACGTTTGATCTGTGCAATGGCATTTTCCTGAATGTCCACGGCATAGAGACATGCCGGGGGACGGTGTTTCTGCATGAGCAGGGGAATGATGCCGCATCCCGTCCCGAATTCCACGACAACATCCTTCTCTTTATAATGAGAGAATGCCGTGAGCAGGAAGGCATCCGTTCCGAACCGATGCTCCTCTGACGTATAGACGACAATGCCGCCGCCGATGGGTTCAGCTTTCATGTTCGCCTGCTTTCTGCATCACGGTGATGACCTCCTGCATGAGTGCCGCCGGGGGCTGACCGGGCAGGAGCTTCACGCCGATATAGGCTTTCTCCACACATGAGAACAAAATACGCCGTCCGTACTTGGCAGAGAGGGCTGCGATCTGCTCCGGTTCGGGCTGTAAAATATAGAACTGCAATCCGCCGGAACGCTGTGTGATCTCGGTAATGCCCAGTGCTGCGGCAGAATTGCGGAGCAGAGAGACTTTGATCAATCCTAAAATTGCCTGCGGCGGTTCGCCGTAACGGTCGATCAGCTCGTCGATCAGCTCCGATTCATCCGACACATCCCGGACAGTTGCGATCTTCCGGTACATATCGATCCGGGAGGCTGCGCTGCTGATATATTGTTCAGGGATGTAGGCTTCGATCTGGATGTCCACGGTACAAGTTGCTGCCTTCTGTATCTTTTCGCCCTTGACTTCGGCAATGGCTTCGCTGAGCATCTGCATGTACATGTCATAGCCGACCGTCTCCATGTGTCCATGCTGACTGCCGCCTAAGATGCTCCCTGCGCCACGGATCTCAAGGTCACGCATGGCAATGCGGAATCCTGAGCCGAACTGCGTAAATTCCCGCATCGCCTCAAGGCGGCGGGATGCCACTTCCGTCAGCACCTTGTCACGCCTGAACAGAAAATAGGCATACGCCCTCCGGTTGGAACGCCCCACACGTCCCCGCAACTGATACAACTGTGATAAGCCAAAACGATCGGCATCTTCGATGATCAGCGTGTTCACATTCGCCACATCCACGCCTGTCTCGATGATGGTCGTGCAGACAAGGATGTCCACCTCACCGTCCACGACCTGCTGCCAGATGTCGCTCATCTCGTCCTCCGACAGTCTGCCATGTGCAACGGCGATCTTCGCTTCGGGAAACAATTCCTGAATGTGGTTGGCACAGTTCAGGATGCTGTCAATGCGGTTGTGGATGTAGTAGACCTGTCCGCCCCGTTTCAGCTCACGGGTGATGGCTTGTATGACAAGCCCCTCCTGATACTCGGTGACATAGGTCTGCACAGGGTATCTGTCCTGCGGCGGTTCAGCAAGCACGGACATATCCCGGATGCCGGACAATGCCATGTTGAGCGTCCGGGGGATGGGTGTCGCTGAAAGGGTCAGCATGTCGATACCTGCGAACATCTCCTTGAACCGCTCCTTATGCCGCACGCCGAACCGCTGCTCCTCATCCACAATGGCAAGCCCCAGTGCATGGAATTTTACATCCTTCTGCACGATGCGGTGCGTACCGATGAGAATATCGACCTTTCCCTTCTCCAGATCTTCCAGTATCTTCTTCTGCTCCTTCGGGGTGCGGAACCGGGAAAGCATTTCAATGCGCACAGGCATCTGGTCAAATCTTTGCAGTGCTGTCCGGTAATGCTGCATCGCAAGCACGGTCGTAGGCGCAAGGATGGCACACTGCCGGTCGGACAGCACACATTTCATTGCCGCACGGAATGCCACCTCCGTCTTGCCGAATCCCACATCGCCGCAGAGCAGTCTGTCCATAGGACGGGGACGCATCATGTCGGCTTTGATCTCGCTGATGCTCTGTAACTGGTCATCCGTCTCTATATAGGGAAAACGTTCCTCAAAGCTGCGCTGCACCTCATCATCCGGAAAGAAGGCGTACCCCTCGCTCTTTTCACGCTTCGCATAGAGTTTCATCAGCTCCTCTGCCATATCCTGCACAGCCTTGCGGACATTGCTGCACGTTTTCTGCCATTGGGGGGAGCTGAGGCGGTTGAGCTTGACATTGGTATCATCCGATGCACCGATATAACGTGACACCATATCAAGCTGTGTGACGGGAACATAGAGTTTCTCTGTCCCTGCATACTGGATGGTGATATAGTCCTTTGTCACGCCTTCCATTTCGAGCTTGCGGATGTCCAGAAACCGCCCGACACCATGCAGGGTGTGTACCACCAGATCACCCGGATGCAGGTCGGAGAGTGTCTGTATTTCCATACCTGCCTTATGCTTATGGCTGCGTTTTCTGGAGCTGTGCAAACGGGTCTGGACGATGAGGGCAGTCTTGTTCTCCGGATAGGAAAATCCTGCGCTGATGCTCTTTGCCGTCACCAGAACCGCACCCGGCGGACAGAGGTCATTCTCCTGCGCAATGGAACAGCGAATGCCGCTCTCCTGCAGATCTTTCACAAGGATGGGCAGTGTCTTTTCACTTCCGGCTGCCAGTACCACACGGTAATGGTCGTGCAGATATTCCTGAAGGTCTTCCAGTAACTGCCGTATTTCGCCGCCCCATGTGGCATTCTGGAGTGCTTCCATGCTGATGAGCTTCCGGAACGGGATGCGTTCACCACCCTGTAAAAACTGACTCATCCAGACACAGCTGCACCCTTCCAGCACTGCCTGCAATCCGGCATAGTCCAGCATACCGCCGTCCAGTCCCTTGCAGAGCGTGCCTTCCTCGTACAGTACCGTCAGATCTTCCCGGAGCTGTGCAGTAACTGCCTGTGCCTGACGGTGGATGTCGGACGGCTCAGACAGCAGGATGATGCCGGGCATGTAGTCCGTGAGCAAAGTGCGGTCATAGAGCAAAGTGTAGTACTTGTCGGCGTTCATGAGGGAAAGCCCGGACTGCATCCGTTCGATGTCATGAGCAAGTTTGTCCCGGATGGATGCTGTACGCTTGCCACGGACTTTTGCAGAAAATTTCTGTATCTTTCCGATCAGCTCCTCCGTATCGTACAGAATTTCCGATGCCGGAGACACCTCCACGCAGTCAATGCTTTCCGTGCGCCGCTGTGTTTCGGTGTCAAAAAAGTTGAGCGTATCAATTTCATCGCCCCAAAGCTCCATCCGGACAGGTGATGTCATCTGCACCGGAAAAATATCCACGATCGACCCACGTACTGCGAATTGTCCCTTTCCTTCGACATTCTCACAGCGCACATAGCCTGCATGCAACAGCTGCTGCGTAAGCTCCGTGAGATCTGTCGCAGTGCCCTGCCGCAGGGTGATACGTGCCTGACGCAGCACGGTGGGAGGGATGGTCGGCTGCATGAGGGCTTCCACGGATGCGGTCACGATGCGCAGCTGATTTTCCATGATCGCCGTCAGAACATGCAGACGTTCATGCTCATATTCTGCCGACTTGCTCTCAACGGAGGTAAAGAGTATCTCCTTTGCAGGATAGTGCATGGCAATGTCTGTACCTGCCATGGCGTTGATGTCGCTGCATATCCGGATGGCTTCCGACTCTGTACCAGTCACAAATAAGAATTGCTGCTCCTGTCCCAGTGTCAGGGCAAGCTGTGCCTTATGGATACCGGACAGCCCCGTCACGCAGACAGGCGTTTCCCCGGCTGCAAGTGCTTTTTTCAGCCGCTGATAATCCGGCAGCTCGGCAAATGTCTGTGCAAAAAAATCCATCGTTCTTTCCCCTATGCGTTGTATTGGTTCATTGCCTGATCGGTCTTTCCGTTCACCATCAGGCGCAGACATGCTGCGGCATTGGCGCAGGACTGCTGCATCTGTTCCATCTCACCGGGACGCAGTTTGCTCAGCACCCAGTCGGCAAGATCCATGTCCTTACGGGGCTTTGCGCCGACACCAAGCTTGATGCGCAGAAACTCCTCCGAACCGGTCAGCTCGATGATGCTCTTGATGCCATTGTGACCGCCTGCACTGCCCTTGCGGCGGATGCGCAGTTTGCCGGACGGAAGTGAGATGTCATCATACACCACAATGACATGCGCCATATCAAACTTATAAAACTGCATCGCCTGTACAACGGCTTCACCGCTGTTGTTCATGTAGGTACCGGGTTTGAGCAGCAGACAGCGTTTCCCGGCAAGGGTCACATCACCGACATAGCCCTTGAATTTCATGCGGTCGATCTTGATCTGTTCCTCTTTCGCAAGGGCATCAAGTGCCATAAAACCGGCATTGTGCCGGGTGTTCTCATATACCATGCCCGGATTTCCCAGCCCCACGATCAGCCATTCCGGCTTGCCGCCCGAAGGGGATGTCTTTTCGAGCTGTGCAAATATATCCATAATTCCCATCTTTTTTCTCCTGTTTCCTTTTATGCTGATCCTCTGCCATCCTGTCGGCAAAACCATCGGATCGCTGCCGCAGACAGTACAGCAGACGGTACATAACGATGCACCGCCTTCCTATGTGTCACTCTATTATACCACATTCTGCCGGAAATTGCAAGGGATTTTTGTCGAAACTGTAAGCATTTCAAAAAAAAGCTTGCCAAATCCGGCACAATCTGCTATAATAATAGCAGTACATGTGCAGGGAGGTGAGAGAATCATGAGTACAGACCCTTACGGGCGAGCGTGTCGGAAAAACGGACGATGCGTCGTCCATGAAAGGCGGTATGATTATGATTCACTTCTATCAGACACAGGACAACTGTGTTCAGGAGATCTCCGCTCCCGTGCCGGGCTGTTGGATCTCCATCATTGACCCTACGGCACAGGAGGTACAGCACCTCATTGAAAACTATGGACTGGACAGCGGCTTTGTCCGTTCCTCCCTTGACGAGGAGGAATCCTCCCGTATCGAACGTGAGGACGATCAGACCCTCATCATCGTGGATACGGCAGTCTCGGAGATCCAGACAGATGAGACGATCCTCTTCTACACCGTGCCGCTTGGCATCATCATTACGGATAACTATGTGTTCACCATCTCGCTCCGGGATAACCGGGTGCTGCGGGATATGGCAGAAGGTGTGGTCAGGGGCATCCAGACACGGATGAAAACACGTTTTGTCATGCAGCTTCTGCTGCGCATCACGGCGATCTATCTGCAAGACCTCAAACAGATCGACAAGACCAGCCATGTCATGGAACAGAAACTCAGCGGTGCTATGAAAAATCAGGAACTCATCCAGATGCTTGAACTGGAAAAGTCCCTTGTCTACTTCTCCACATCCCTGAAAGCAAATGAAGTCACCATCGAAAAACTCCTGCGTGGACGCACCATCAAGCTCTATGATGAAGATCAGGATCTGCTTGAAGATGTCCTCATCGAGGTGCGGCAGGCGATCGAAATGAGCAATATCTATTCGGGCATCATTTCCAGTATGGTGGAGGCGTTCGGGTCGGTCATTTCCAACAACCTCAATTTCGTCATGTGGCGGCTGACGGTCATTACCATCATCATGTCCATCCCTACAATGGTGTTCAGCTTCTACGGCATGAATACGCCCGATCTGCCCTATCCTACGACATGGTTTGCACTTTTGGTGTCCTTTGTGCCGACAATTCTCTGTGCCATTATCATGCTCAAACACAGCAAATACAAATAGCGGCAAAATGGGTAATATTACAGCCTTGACAAATTTCCCTTTTTCAGATACAATAGATACAGGCGGTATGTCCGCCTAAGTGCAAACAGGAGGTATGAAAATGAAATTCAGACGTTTTTCTGCCGCTTTTATGACGGCAGACAAGGTTTATGGCAGAAAGGAGAAATTCATGAAAGTAAAATTTGTTCAGCGGCTGCTTGCCTCTGTTTCGGCAGCTGCGATGAGTCTCACCTGCATGGTTTTGCCACTCGGGGAAAATTTTTCGCAGCAAATAGATGTACGGGCAATGGGCGACGATGTATGGAAACAATTGTATGCAGAGGAATTAAGAACATTTATGCAGTCAGATTCTTATTCTGACCCGAACAAAGACACAATGGGTGCCATGTTTGACCTATATGATGCAGATAACAATGGTATTCCCGAGCTGTTTATCAGTTGGAGCGGCGCACATTTTGTTGACGTTGAAGTTTATATTTACAATGATGGGAAATTAACTGCCAGTACAGTGGCATCTGCTTTCGGAGTCGTTGAATGCAATAGTGAACATGCATGGATCAAATGTGAAACAGGCTCTACCGGAGCGATGTTTGGAGACTTTTATGAGGTAAATGGAGATTCTGTTGATGAATTTTTGTTATATTCCTATGTGCAAGAAGGTATGAATGACTATAATGAACCACCACGTTTGAACAACAAAGAATGTTCTTATGAAGAAATCTATGCTGTCATTGAAGAGTATAACGCCTATTCATGGGATACCGTCGGACGGCAATACGCCATAGATGAAGCTACAATTTCTACTGTGCTTGCAACATCTGCAACATCAGCAACATCATCCACACCTGAAACCCCGAATATTGTGGTTCTCGGTGATGATATGGGAGCAGGCACGGATCTGCCTGAGGGAGCGCAGTCCTATGCCGAACAGATCGGCAGTTATCTGAATGCCAATGTCACAAACTTTGCACAGGCAGGCTATACCACAGAGGACATTCTTGCCTGTGTCAATGATGCTGATGTGCAGGCACGTCTTGCAGAGGCAGATATCATTCTTGTCTCCGGCGGTATGAACGATATCATGACGCCCTACATCAATCTTGCCAATTCCTATATTGAGGAATTCGGGCTTTCGGATTTTTCTGAGCTGTTCACCACAAGCAGAGAGGACATCGGGCTGACAGATTCAGAGCTGCTTGTCCGTTCTGCCCAGCTCAACAACAAAGCATCAGAAAATAAAGCTGCTGCGATCGCCAATATCAACAGCATCGGTGAGAAATTGTCTGCATACGATGCACAGGTCGTCTATGTGAATGTGTTCCATCCGATGAATACACTCGAACAATACGACTCGCTGTCGGAGAACCGGAAAAATGCATATGATATCGGTGTCATCAATCCGATCATGGGCTCGCTGCAATCCAACTCAACAGGCAATCTGAACGCATCCTACGCAGGAATTGCTGAGACATACGGTGCAACACTCGTTGACAGCTATGCGCTGTTTGACAAGCTGGCATACCGGTACTCCTATCCGATGGAACTGAAACCCTATCTGAATGAAGAGGGACAGAACCTTCTGGCAAAGCAGACTGCTTCTGACATGGGTATCTTCATGGAAGGGGATGTGAACGGCAACGGCATACTGGATACGGGCGATGCCGCAGAGATTCTGGTACACATTGCTGATCTTGGTGCAGGCGGCAATGGGACGATGAACACCCTGCAATGCGCCGCAGCCGATGTCATTGCCGATGAGCAGCTCGACACAGGTGACGCATCCGAGCTTCTCATCCGTATTGCGAAGATGGGGGCAGGCGCAGAATAATGCCGTCTCCGCTCATCCTGCCGGGTCAGCAGAAAATCAGTATCAAAAACTGCATTTGAAATTCTTGACAAAATCCTCTGCGTGTTGTATAATAAAATAGAAGTATGTTTTCTGAAAAGTGAGGAACGCATTATGACAAACAAAGACGATTTCCGGAGTCTGATGAAACGTGCCAGATGGGACAGGCTGATCGGCGCACTGATCGTGCTGATTCTCATTATTGTGATGTTCGTGAGCTGCGTCAAATCCTGTGCAGGTGAGCCGGATGCAGTGGATACAGGCAATTCGGATATCATCCCACCTGAGACAATACCCACAACTGAGGCTGTTGTTGACAACTCTATGGCTGTCTTTCTGAGTCCGTCTACACAGGAGGACAATGTCTATGCCTGTGATGAGACAGTGACTGAGGAATCGGCTATGTTTGAGCTTACAGACAAGGTGAAGGCAAAGCTTGAGGCTGAGGGAATCACGGTCTATGTCTGCGGCGCAGATGATAATGTCAAGGCGAAAATTTCTGCCGGAAATGAGCTGAAATGCGGTGCCTATGTTGCACTGCACTCCAACGCCGGCGGTGAGACGGGAACAGATCAGGGAACGGAGTGCTATTATAACTCCAAAGTAGAAGGCAGTCAGGCTCTTGCGGAAAATATCTACAATCGTGTTGCTGAGCTGACTCCCACAGAGGACAGAGGTCTGAAAGATGAAACGCAGCGTGACCTCTACGAAATTTTTAACAACAAGACCCCCTGCTGTCTGCTGGAAGTGGAGTTTCATGACACAGTGGAGCTAAGTCAGTGGATACTGGACAATGAGGACAGTGTTGCAGAATGCATCAAGGAGGGCATCATTGCTTTCCTGAATGCGCAGTCAAGCAGCTCTCCGGTAATCGGCGACTCCTTGCCGGATGACAGCGTGGATGAGGGCAGCATAGGCGGCGATGATGCAATGAGTGCCGACGGGGAGGCAGCAGAATGAACCCCAAACGTAATTATCAACGTGAAATGGATGACATTCTTCATGCGGCGGAAACTCCGCCGCATGTTCTTTTGCATGCGTGCTGTGCGCCATGTTCCAGTGCGGTGCTGGAACGGATGGCAGAGCAGGCGGAGATCACGCTGTTTTTTTATAACCCGAACATCCTGCCGGAAGAAGAATATCGCTGCCGGCTGGAGGAGCTGAAACGGCTGCTCTCTGAAATGGGGCTGTCGGAACGTATCCGCCTAATGGAAGGAAAATATGAGCCAGAACGTTTTCTTGCCTTTGCACAGGCATTAAAAGATGAACCTGAACGGGGGCTGCGATGTCAGAAATGCATACGGATGCGCCTGATGGAGGCAGCAAAGATCGCCTTGCAGAACGGTGCAGATTTCTTCACCAGCACCCTCACCATCAGTCCGCACAAGGATGCAGAGTTTATCAACCAGACCGGATTTTCTCTGGCTGAGGACTTCGGCATCGCATGGCTTCCCTCTGATTTCAAGAAAAAGAATGGCTATCAGCGTTCTATCGAGCTGTCCGGCATATACTGCCTGTACCGACAGAATTATTGCGGCTGTCCGTTTTCACGCAGGAGCGGCGATACATCCACGGATGTGCAGTCCTGATCATCTGCTGGGCTTTGTCCATCAGCTTGGATCACAGATAAAAATAACCGGAGGAGCAATGCCCCTCCGGTTTTTTGTATTAGTCACGCTTCTTTGTGGTGAATGTTACGGCTGCAACTGCCAGAGATGTCAGCAGGAGTACGATCGGTACATAGGAATCACCAGTTTCAGGTGACGGCGTACCTGTCTCGCTTGTATTCACAGTGGTCGTCTTCTTGCTGGAATTATTCTTGTTATTTTTGTTGTTATTGCTGGGTTTGGAGCTTGATGAGGATTCCTTGCTTGACTCTGATGTTTCAGTGCTTGTTTCCGTTGTTTCGGTGGTTGTTTCGGAAGTTTCCGTTGTTGTTTCTGTGCTTGTCTCTGTGCTGGTAGTATTGGTTTCAGTTTCAGCTTCCTGATCGGTTTGTGTTGTCGCCGTGGATTCTTCATCCCAGATACTGCCATCATTGGTCTTCGTCGTGGTCGTCGTCTCATTGTCATGAGCCGGCAATGCCGTTGTTTCTGTCGTAGTCGTCGTTACTACTTCTTCAGTCGTGGTAGTTGCTTCGGTCGTGGTCGTTTCGGGTGTGGTTGTGGTTGTGGTCGTGGTTTCGGGTGTGGTAGTGGTTGTTTCTGTCGTTGTTGTAGTAGTGGTTGTTGTCGTTTCTGTGGTCGTGGTTTCGGTTGTTTCGGGCTTCGTTTCTGTGGTTGTCGTCGTGGTTGTGGTTGTGGTGGTTTCCGTTGTTGTGGTGGTTGTTGTTGTGGTTGTCGTCGTGGTCGTAGTTGTGGTTTCGGGTGTTGTCGTGGTGGTTTCGGTTGTTGTCGTTGTGGTCGTGGTTGTGGTTTCGGGTGTGGTCGTGGTGGTTTCGGTTGTCGTTGTGGTCGTGGTCGTTGTTTCAGGTGTGGTAGTTGTTGTGGTTGCTACCGTCGTGGTGGTTGTCGTTGCAGATGTTGTCGTGCCAGAAGGTGTCGTTGTGGTTGTCGTCGGCAGAGTTGTGGTGGTGGTTGTTTCCGTTGTGGCAGTGGTGGATGTGGTGGTTTCCGTTGTAGCTGTGGTGGATGTGGTTGTTTCCGTTGTAGCTGTGGTGGATGTGGTAGACGTTGTAGCGGTGGTGGTTGTAGTAGACGTTGTCGAAGTTGTGGTGGTTGTAGAAGTTGTGGAGGTTGTAGAAGTTGCGGGAGTTGTGGTGGTTGTCGAAGTTGTAGTTACCGTGGTTTCGGGTGCGGTGCTTGTTGTAGTCTCAACAATCGGAGCGTCCTCGACCAGAATGGTGTTATCTTCTGCACTTATGGAACTTTCACCATCTGTCACTGCTTTGCTGTCGGTGATGATACCATTTTCAATTGTAAAGCTAAATTCCGAATTGACAGCGTCATAACCTTCCGGAGCAACCGTCTCTTTCAGCGTATAGCTGCCGTCCGGCAGACCTTCCAGCTCAACCTTGTTGCCGGTGAAGGTGATGACATTGTCCTTGACATTGGCTTTCTCATTATTGACAAGCACATTGCTCAGGGAAACATCTTCCCCATTGGCATTCTTCCGTGTGAGTGTATAGGCAGCTTCGCCAGTGGTGATTTCCTTGCCGCCAACTGCGGTCTTGTTAATGGAGATCGTGGAAATATCATCCATGATGATGATCTGATTGTTCTCACCCACTTTGACATTGCCATTTGTAACGGCAGATGGTTCCTTTACAGCACCATTTTCAACAGTGAATGTGAAAGTGCTGACAACGGTGTAGCCGTCCGGTGCGAAAGTTTCCGTCAAAGTGTAAGTGCCGTCCTTCAAGCCCGTGATGTTCACGTCATTGCCGGTGAATGTGATCTTATCATTTGCCGGAATTACGTCATCACCGTTGACCTTTACATTGTCAAAATTCCCGCCGGAAAGCTCATAGGTTGCTTCGCCTGCACTCTTGGGAATTTCATTGCCGCCCATGTCACGCTTGCTGATGGTGACCGTGGATGCCTCATCCATGATGATGATCTGATTGTTCTCACCCACTTTGACATTGCCATTTGTAACGGCAGACTCTAACGCAACAACGCCATTTTCAACAGTGAATGTAAAATCGCTGACAACGGTGTAGCCATTCGGTGCGACGGTTTCCTTCAAAGTGTACTTGCCGTCCTTCAAGCCTGTGATGCTCACGTCATTGCCGGTGAATGTGATTTTACCATCTACCGGAGCTTCTTCCTTGTCATTGATCGTTACCTTGTCAAGATTCTCGCCGGAAAGCTCGTATGCAGCTTCGCCTGCACTCTTGGGAATTTCATTGCCGCCCATGTCACGCTTGCTGATGGTGACCGTGGATGCCTTATCCTTGATGATGATCTGATTGTTCTCACCCAATTGCACATTGCCATTTGTAACGGCAGACTCTAACGCAACAACGCCATTTTCAACAGTGAATGTAAAATCGCTGACAACGGTGTAGCCATTCGGTGCGACGGTTTCCTTCAAAGTGTACTTGCCGTCCTTCAAGCCTGTGATGCTCACGTCATTGCCGGTGAATGTGATTTTACCATCTACCGGAGCTTCTTCCTTGTCATTGATCGTTACCTTGTCAAGATTCTCGCCGGAAAGCTCGTATGCAGCTTCGCCTGCACTTTCGGGAATTTCATTGCCGCCCATGTCACGCTTGCTGATGGTGACCGTGGATGCCTTATCCTTAATGATCAGATTGCCATCTTTCACTTCAACCTCACCATTTGTAACAGCAGATGTTCCCTTAACGACACCATTTTCTACGGTGAATGTGAAAGTGCTGACAACGGTGTAGCCGTCTGGTGCAGCTGTTTCCGTCAAAGTGTAAGTGCCGTCCTTCAATCCCGTGATATTCACGTCATTGCCGGTGAATTTGACCGTTTTCCCATCCGGAGTTACTTCGTCACCATTGATCGTTACCTTGTCAAGATTCTCGCCGGAAAGCTCGTATGCAGCTTCGCCTGCACTTTCGGGAATTTCATTGCCGCCCATGTCACGCTTGCTGATGGTGACCGTGGATGCCTCATCCATGATGATCAAATTGCCATCTTCCACTCTTACATCACCATTTGTAACGGCAGATGGTTCCTTTACAACACCATTCTCAACAGTGAATGTGAAAGTGCTGACTACGGTGTAGCCGTCCGGTGCGACGGTTTCTGTCAAAGTGTAAGTGCCGTCCTGCAAGCCTGTGATATTCACGTTATTGCCGGTGAATGGAATTGTACCACCTTCCGCAGTTTTTTCCTCACCATTGATCGTTACCTTGTCAAGAGTCACGCCGGAAAGCTCGTATGCAGCTTCGCCTGCACCTTCGGGAATTTCATTGCCGCCCATGTCACGCTTGCTGATAGTGATCATTCTCTCATCTATCATGACAATTTCCGTCCCTGACTCTGTCCAACCTTCTGCACCAACTTCACGATAAGTATCGGATGTGTAAACATTGCCTTTCTCATCTACGTAGAAATAAATGTCGGTTGCTACTGCATAGCCGTTCGGGGCTGCATCTTCATGCAGAACATAGACCGTATTGCTCTTAAGCTGATCTTTGTCGGGTTCATTTTCAACTACGGTAATTGTCTTAGTTCCTTCGCCTGCTGTGTCGGTTGCCCAACCAATTAGTGGTTTGTCGGGTTTCTGATCGTCAGAATATGCCTTGCCGTCATAGATTCTGAGAGTTGCATTTGGCACAGGCTCTCCGCCTATATCTTTCTTCGAGATGTTGAGGAGTGTAGTGGTGGTTGTGGGTTCTGTGGTCGGTTCTTCTGTGGTGGTGGGTTCTGTGGTGGGGTTTTCTGTAATTATTGAGATAGGACCGACGAAAGGTCGCCAACCAAATTCAGTATATCCCTCGAAGCTCTTGACTATAGCAGTACCTGAAAGGTGAGGGTTACCACCATTATTAGTCAAGAATTTACTATCCGTCAAATTTGCTTTTGGAGCAAGAATAGTTCCCTGAACGGAGCTTTGTATAACTACTTCATTTGCATTAGGAAAATTAAGAAGAAGCGAAGTTACTCCGGGTTCATTATTTTTCCCTGAAGCAGTTTCATTTCCATCCTTGTCTACAAGTTTATAATTATACTCATCTTTTCCGGTTGCTTTTATCCAATCGCCGCCACCATTGGATATCATTATAGCTGCATCTGCATCATACCCTTTTATCTGAGTATACTGTTGAAACCACGAGTGGCTGTGTCCCACATTAACAATACCATTTCTACTGTCATTTACAACTATATAAGAATAGTCCCATGTCACACTTCCCGAACCATTACTATTTGCCATTTTTATAGATTCAGGAAGTTTGGGGATATTTTCATATCTGATGATAGTTGCATTTTTATACAACTCATACTGTTCATCTGTTAAATCGTCTAAATTCAAATAAACAGTATTTGTTGGCTTTGTAGCGTCACCTGTAAATGTTAGTGTTACAACTTCAAACGTATCACCATACCAGTTTCCTGTAAAGGAATCAAGAGTAAATTGATTTTCCTTTTCTGCTATTGCTTTGCTTCTCTCTTCAAGCATTGTATACTCTTTGTCAAAATCAATCAAAGAGCCATCCGTACCATAAAATTCAAATTTATTTTCAGGATACGATTCCGATAAATAGTCGCTTGAAGTTTGCGAACCAACATTACCATTCGCATTATAAGCAACTTTATTTTCAGAATGATCATTGTATGATTCCCAACCTATTCCACTTAGTGCAGGAGTTGAATAAGCACTATCAGGAATTTCTTGAACTCCCCAGATTATACGTGCATAATCATCTGCACCAATTAGGTCATCCAGTTGATATTCCGGTTCAAAATTACCCTTTCCTATCTGATAAGGAAAAGCAGTTTTATTTTCAAAGTGTCCACCGATAGCCATACGACCTTCGGTATCCGATTCATGTGGAATAAAATAATCCTTAACGAATACACCAAACTGCGAAGCTATGCCAAGTGCATAATTCTTTGTATAATTATTTATAGTTTCTTCAACAGTCGCCCCTCTTAATGGGTTATCTTCTCTTGAATCACCCACAAGCAATGTCACATCATCAGTTTCGTTATTTCCTTCAAGACTTGTTACTGTCTCCGCACCGACCCCCAATCCGCTGCCGAACATCAGCCCTGACGGCAATGCACAGCTGACTGCGAGTGCAGCAGAAAGAATTCTGCTCCATAATCGCTTGCCTAAGGTTTTTTTCATAAAATCCCCCTCCTTGAAATAATCAGATAATAAGGTTTTCATTCTTTGGCAAATCATAATGACAGCCATACAGCCGTCAAAACTATTTCCCTTCTCTTTAGTATACCATAATTGTATTATTTTGTCAACCGGAAAAAATGTGCTTTTGAACATTTGTCGTAGAAATTAAAATCAATGCTTTGTGCATATTTCACAAATTGTTTATACAAAGTTCAAAAAGGGCTGCCATCCGGCAGCCCCCTGTTCAGTTTGTTGTGCTTTCTGTCTCCTCTGTCGGCTTCTCCACCCGGTCAAGCGAAATGCGGTACGAGCCATACGCCCACACCCGATTCTGGTCAAGGAATGAAACCAATGCCGGCTGGTCGAAAGAGGATGCCTGTTCTGCATTCTCATAATTGAACAGATCCGCCGTCACGACGATATCATCCGCTTCCAGTGTTTCCAGTGCTTCCTTCTCCCCGACTACGGTAATATTCAACTGCTGTGTCACTACCTTGAAATCATAGCCGCTCGGCGGATTCGTCACGATGATATTATTGCTGCCGACGGTAAATGTCCGTGTGGCAAGATCTTCGCTGTCAAGTGTCATCGTCGCCTGCCATACATTGGTGCGGTTCGTAAATTCCTCATCCAGCTCAATGTCAAAGCTCCTGCTGTAGTCCAGTCCGATCTCACTGAGCCTTACCTGCCCGACCGACCATGCATCCCTGTCCGCAAATGCGGTGCTTGTCTGCGATGCTAACGTGATCGTCTCCGGCGTAAAGGTCAGATGCGGCATGAACCACTCCTCGTCAAAATCTTTCGGGAATCCAAGCAGGTCACAAGTCAGCGTCAGTTCCTTTGTCGTCAGCACCGGTATGCTGATCTGGAAATCCGTATTGGGCAGCTCCATGCCTTCCGTATCCAGCACTGCGCCCTCCTTCGTGTAAAGTTTCAGGTCACTGGTGTAGAGGGAATAGGTGCTGTCGATCTCCATGGAACGGTCAGACTGTGCCACGACCCTGCCGATCTCATCAAGCTGTGCGGACGGACCTGTGATCTCGATCGTGGCAGGCTCGATCGTGACCGCTTCCCGGTCAAGGGCATGTCCCGATGTCACGACGACATTCGGAAATCCTGCTTCCACATCAAATTCCCGTGTCTCGATCTTATCAAGCTTGACTGTCGCCTGTGCAGGGATGATGTCATCAACCGTGAAGGAAATGTTCATGTCCGACTGCACATCAATATCCAGTGTATATTCTCCGGCACTGTTGACGGAATCCAACACCGCATAGGCAGTCAGGTTTTCTTCTTTCAGTCTGCCGACCTGCGAACGTTCACCGACGAGCTGCACATTGACGCTCTCCACATCGCAGGAAACCACAGACAGCCCGTTTGCACCTGCGGTCGTCCCGGAAAGGTCTACTTCAAGCGGAATATTATAAAAATCAACCGGTGTACTGGTGTAGACAGTCAGCGCAATGATGAACCAGATCACGACCGCACAGATGACAGATACCGTCACGGCGACCGGCTTGCTGTTGTAAAAGGAGTCAAGAAAAGCCTGAAGCTTATTTGCTTTCTTCTTTTTGCTGTTCATGCTTTTTGTTCTTCTCCTTTCTGCGCCGGATGGGTTTGAGCAATTTTTTCTCAGGCTGCTTCGGGATCAGGCGTTCTTCAAGGAGATGATGGAGCTGTTCCCGGGTGAAATTCCGGGTCAGGTTGCCATTCTCCGCAACGGAGATCGCCCCTGTCTCCTCCGACACCACAATGATGATGGCATCCGAATTTTCACTCATGCCAATGGCAGCACGGTGCCGGGAGCCGAGCTTTTTATTGATCAGCTCTTCCTTCTGCGGCTTGGGCAGAAAACATGCCGCCGCCAGTATCATCCCGTCACGCATGATGACTGCGCCGTCATGCAGGGGGGTTTTCGGGTAGAAGATGTTGCCGAACAATTCCTTGCTGGGGACGGCATTCAGGATCGTTCCGTTTTCGATCTGTTCGCCAAGCCTTGTCTGCTGCTCCACTACGATCAGTGCCCCCGTACATGTCTCACTCAGCTCCACACAGGAATCACAGATGGCTTCGATGGCTTCATGCCAGTGGGACACCGTACCTTCCGACCGCCGCAGATAATCCAGCCCGAACCGGGTATGTCCCAGTTTTTCCATGGCACGCCGTACCTCCGGCTGAAAGACGATGAGCAGTGCCAGAAGTCCGATGTCAAACAGCCTTTCAAGCAGATACGTAATGGCGATCATTTTGACGACACGGGCGATCGCATAGACGATCAGCAGGAAGGCAATGCCCTTGAAAAGCTGCCCTGCCCGAGTTTCACGGATAAATTTGTAAATATAATAGATGATATAGGAAAGCAGCGCAATATCAAGGAAATCCGCCGCTCCCATCGTGCGCAGCACGCTGTAGACGGATTCCAGAATATCATGCAGACTTGCAGAAAAAGACATTTCCTCACTTCCTCCCTGCTTTATTTTCAACACAAGAAGCAGGAGCGACAGCAAAGCCGCTCCGACCCTTCTTATTATCATATCACATTCCGGCTCATTTTGCAATAGCTTTCATGAAATTTTCAGATTTTTGCAAACAGGTGTCTTCCCTCCGTCAGCATCCGCACCGTATCCGCAAGGCGTTCTGTGTCCGGCATCCGGGAAAAGACCGACGGAGAAAATCTGACAGCACCGTCCGGATTACCCATCGCACGATGCGCAAGCGGCGCACAGTGCAATCCTGCCCGCAGACAGAATCCCCTTTCACTCAATGCCTGCGCCACAGTTTCCGACGGGATACCTTCCAGATTGAAGGCAACGATCGGTGCATAGACTGCCCCCTCCGACCGCAGCACCGTCACATCCGGTATCCCTTTCAGCCGTTCGCACAGCCGTTCACACAGTGCCGTCTCATGCCGGTAAATATTGGATAATCCCTTCTTTTTCACAAACCGGATGCCTGCACGCAGGGATGCCGCACCGATGACATTCAGTGTACCGCTTTCAAGCGTATCCGGCAGGAAGGACGGCATTTCCGGCAGATTCGACTGACTGCCCGAACCGCCCTGCATCAGCGGCGGCAGGGGAAATTTTCCGTCCGTCACCAGCAGTCCCGTCCCCGTGATGCCGTACAGCCCCTTGTGCCCGGCAGTGCAGAGGATGTTGATGCCATCCGAAAGTTTCACATCAAGCACGCCGCATGCCTGTGCGCCGTCAGCTACAAAGCAGATGCCCCTTTCCTGACAGAGCTGTCCGATCTCCTTCCACGGCAGGATTTGTCCGGTCACATTGCTGCACAGGGTGCAGATGACAGCCTTTGTATCCTTGCGGATGAGACGGCGGAAACTGCGGACAGTCTCCGCATCGTCAGGGCTGACCTTTGCGATGCTGTAGGACGCTCTGCCTGCCTTGGCAAGCGCATAGACCGGACGCAGGACGGAGTTGTGTTCCAGCTGACTGATGACAGCGTGACCGCCGTCATGCAGTATGCCCTGAATGGCAATATTGAGCGCATGGGTGCAGTTGGATGTAAAGACCACACGCTCCGGCTCTGCCCCGAAGAGCGAAGCTGCCTCCTCACGGGCTGCATAGATCAGCTCCGACCCTCTTGCAGCAAGGGTATGGCTGCCCCTTCCGGCACTGCCATAGCGGACAAGTGCCTTTTCGACAGCAAGCCTGACTTCCGGCGGTTTGGGAAAGGTGGTGGCAGCGTTATCAAAATTGATCGTCATACCCCACCACTCTCGATCCTCACATTCTGCACCGGGATCCCCTCTCTGATGAGCAGGGCATGGATCTGTTCACAATTGCCTGCGACACGCAGACTGAAACCGCATCCCTCCCTGAGCGAGGTACTGCGGATGATCTCACTTGGATAGCCGTTCGCCGCCAGAATTTTCTGTGCCTTCCGGGTATAGGTGTCCGACGGCAGAACCACTTTGCATAACATAATATCACCCCTTCTTATGATGATACTACATTATATGCATCCTGTAAGACAGGGTTCAGCTCTGTTCAAGCAGACAGACGCAATGTGCCGAAATGCCTTCTTCCCGTCCGGTAAAGCCGAGACGTTCTTCGGTCGTTGCCTTGACGGAGATCTGTAATATGTCCACATGGCAGGTATCGGCAATGTTCTGCCGCATCTGTGCAATATAGGGGGCAAGCTTCGGTTTCTGGGCAATGACGATGGCATCAAGATTGCCAAGCCGCCAGCCCTCTTTCTCCACCAGTGCCACGACCGCAGAAAGCAGTTTTCTGCTGTCTGCACCGGCATAGGCAGGGTCTGTGTCGGGGAAATGCTTGCCGATGTCACCAAGTGCCAGTGCGCCAAGCAAAGCATCTGCCACCGCATGGAGCAGCACATCCGCATCCGAATGTCCGAGCAGTCCCATAGTATGCGGAATCGTCACACCGCCCATGATGAGGTCACGTCCCTCTGTCAGTCTGTGAACATCATATCCGTGTCCGATACGTATCATAACAGCACCTCCGCAATTTCCCTGTCCTCGGGTGTTGTGATCTTGATATTGGCATAGCTGCCTTTTGTCATGCAGATCTTGCCGCCGATCGCTTCCACAAGCTGACAGTCGTCCGTAAAGTCCAGTTCATGTTCCAGCGCAAAATCCACTGCTTCCAGATAAAGTCGTTTCCGGAATACCTGTGGTGTCTGGGTCAGCCAGAGAGAGGAGCGTGGCGGCGTGTCAACGACCAGTCCATCGTCCACGACCTTGATGGTATCCTTGACGGGCATGCCGAGTGCAGCACCGCCGAACACCCTTGCATCTTTGATGCAGGCAGTGATCTGTTCCGGCTTGACAAGCGGACGTGCGCCATCGTGGATGGCAATATACTGCACTTCCTCTGATGCAAGCCGCAGCCCATGCAGGACGCTCTGCTGCCGTGTCTCACCGCCGGGGGTGATGTGTACCAGCTTCGTGATGCCGAGCTGCTCTGCCGTCCTGCGGATGGCAGCATCATTCTCCGGCTTGGTCACAACGATGATCTCTGCAATATCCGGACATTGCTCGAATGCAAGCATGGAATACCCCACAACATTGCTCTCTCCAAGCGGCATGAGTATCTTATTGATGCCGCCCATCCGGGAAGCATTTCCGGCACATACTAAAATGGCTGTTGTATCCTGCATAGCTCCTCCTATACCGGCAGCGACGGTATCAGCTCGATCACATACCGCAGGATATTCAATCCGTCATCCGGCTCGATCTCACCATTGGCATTGACATCCGCATTCCGCTTTCCCTGTTCAGAGAGCGGCGCACCGATCATCAGGTATTTGTTCAAAGCGATCATGTCCACCATCTGCACATCACCGCTTTCGTCAACATCACCGCAGATCGCCGATGCCGTGCCGGATGCAGGCTGTTCCGTGGCGGGGGGTTCTGTTCCGGCAGAAGCAGGTTCTGTGGGTGTGGGCGTTCCGGACGAGCTGCCGTAGTAGTCCGACAGGGAGATGCCGTTCTTTCCGACGGGGATCTTGTGATCAAGGCTGATGAATTTCCCGTCTTCATCCTGCCAGAGGGCAGGCTCAACGAGGGCATATTTCTCCTCATCCCACTTCTCGAAATTGTCATACACCAGTCCGCCCGTATCACCGGAATTTTCGTTGAAACACCAGAAGGTGTGGTGGATGTGGTTCTCGATCATGAGATCACGCAGATACGTCATCCACTTGGTATTCTTGCCGTCCTCATCGTGCTCTGCATCAATGAAACCGCCCCACTCGCCCATGAGCAGCGGCGCAATGTTCTGATCCACCAGATAGAACCAGTTGTCGTACCATACATCTTCCATCAGCGTTTCGGAGGTAAAATCCTTGTCAAACCATGTCTGATTATAGACCAGAGGACCGTAGTCATGCGGCGAATAGACAAGCTGACTGTTGTTCTCGCCGATGTTCTCAAGCGGCAGGTCTTTCACGCCACGGAAATTGCCGCCCCACCATGTATGGTGATAGTAGCTGTAGGGGTAACGGGAATAGTCGATATTGGGCGATGTCCAGTCATTGCCTTCCTCAAACTTGGGATATACCTCCGTCCCCTCCACCATTACGAGCAGATTCGGGTTTGCTCCCAGCACGGCAGCCGCACCCCGTTCTGCGGCATATTTCCAGTTGTTGGGATCTGTGGAATCATCCCATTTTGCAAAATCGGGTGCAGTATCCGCTGTACCGTGCGGCTCGTTTTTCAGGTCAATGGCAATGATGGTGTCGTCGTCCTTGTAATAATCTGCCACCCATTCCAATGCTTCCAGCCAGTCCTCGGTGGAGAACTTGTCCGTATACCAGAGGTTGACCTGATGTCCGGCGGATGCTGTCTCGGCACAGTGGATGTCGATCATGATCTTGATGCCATTCTCCCTGCACCATTCCACAGCCTTGTTCCAGATGTCAAAGCTGTACATAGGTGTGCCGCCTTCCACGCCCTCAATGGTAAGCTCAGGATTTTTGTACTCATTGACCTTGATCATGGGGTCGGGGTCGCCGTTTTTCCATTGCAGAAGCAGCTCAACAGACATGGGCACACGCAGCAGATTGAACCCGTGGTCGGCGATCTCATTCAGGCATTCGTGCATATTTCTTGACCACACGCCGTCAAAGACCTGACTGCCGACATTGTAGCCGAACCAGTTGCAGCCCGTCATCCAGACAGGGTTGCCGTACATGTCCACGACCTGTGCATTCTCTACATGCAGCCAGTCGTCATGGTATTCGTCCGGAGCTGTCTCTGCGGTTGCCGGCAGTGTGGATGCCAGTCCGGTCAGCATTGCGCCGGTGAGCAGGATACTGGTAAGCTTCCGGAAGATGTGTTTCCTCATATTTACGCCTCCTATCAGCAGAATCGCAACATAGCTATTTATAGTGTAGCACATTTCCGGCAGATTGTCAATTGATTTTGTGAAAAATCCGTAATCGTTCTCAGAGTTCCGAAATCTCTCCCGTGTAGGCATCCACTATCTTCAGGCTGTAGGTATGCGTGCCGTCCTCATTTTCCGTATCGAATGTAAAAACCCATGCCGGTGTCAGGAAATATTGTCCTGCTTCCATCTGCGGCAGATATTGCAGGCGGCATTCTGTCACAGAAACCGGAGCTTTCAGCCGGATGTGCCGTATGCTGTCCTTCACTGCCTGCAAGGCAGCATCCGCTGTTATAAGCTCCTTTGCCGCATCAGTGCTGCCGAATGCAAACTGGTTGGCTGCATTGAAATACACCTCGCCGTCCTTGTTGAGAATGACCGTCGCTGCCATGCCTTCCAGTACCGAACCGTCAGCCGTGTTCAGGCTGTAGCCCGCAACTGGTATCCCCTCGCAGGCAAACGCAATATGTACCAGATATGCTTCCTCTTCCTGCGTCCATTCCACAAAGGGGCTGCCGTCCTGATATGTCACATCTTCCTGTGCAGCAAGGGCGTTGACCGCTCCGGCAGTCATGGCATAGACCGTCGTCTCCCCTATGCTGCCCGTGTCGATCCCATGTGCTGCGGCTGCGGAAAGAGCAGCTTTTTCTGCATCCTCCGGTGTCATGAAATCCAGACTCTCATGCCCGTACAATGCTTCTGTGACCGTCTCCGACAGTGCATAACCGATCGGCTGTGCAAAGTAGGAATAGAGCTTTGCCGCATTCTGTTCCGTATCCTGCATGATCTGTCTCTCCCCTGCCATGGTGATGGGGACTGTACCAAGAGATGTGACCGCAGGGACAGCATCCGTGTCAAAGACAATGTGCAGATTGGCAATATCCGCCTGTGTGGGTTGTTCCTGTGTCGTACTTTCCGGCAGATACTCCGGTGCATGCCGGGCAGAGGTGTCCGGCTCCTGCGTACAGGCAGTCAGCCATGTGCAGCAGAGCAGCAGCATTCCGAATGTCAGCTCATGTCGTTTCATAATAACCATCCTTTCTCTGACGGCAGATGTTCTGTGCCGTCTATACAGTAAGACCCATCTGAACGACAGTTTCTGACATTTTCCAAAAATCTTTGGAAGAATGCATAATTATAGCAATCGTATTATGTGCAGAATCACAAGCAGCTCCGTTTCCGGAGCTGCTATCTCTGTACAGCAGGGCATTCTCCTCCGCTTCCGGAAAAGCATCCCTTTTTTACACCGCCGCAGCCACTCTCACGACCAGACCATCTCCTCCTGCGGTCAGGAGTACAGTATCGCCCCTGTGCAGCTCCCCTCGCAGCCACATCCGGGAAAGAGGGCTTTCCGCATTGCGTGTCAGCCACCGGCGGATGGGGCGTGCGCCGTAACGTCTGGTTTCGGGGAATGCTGCCGCTGCCCGGACAGCATTGTCGTCATACTGCAAGATGATGCCCATGCCGGATGCACGCTTTGCAAGCTGTTCTAACTGCCGCCCTGCGATCTGTTCGAGATGTGCGGATGTCAGCGCATCGAACACAAGCACTTCATCCATCCGTCCGAGCAGCTCAGGCGGTAATTCCTGACGCAGTGCCTCCTGTGCGGCAAAATGGGTTTCCTGCCCTAAAAAGCCCACACTTCCGGCATTTCCCTTTCCTCCGATATTGGACGTGAGAAAGATCATACAACTGCGCAAACTGATGCTCCGTCCGCTGCTGTCGGTCAGCATGCCGTCCTCCAGCATCTGCAACAACAGATGCAGCACCTCCGGATGCGCCTTTTCGATCTCGTCAAACAGCACCACACTGCACGGATGATGCCGCAGATGCTCACAGAAATGCGTCTCCTCCGCAAAGCCAGCATAACCGGGCGGCGCACCGATAAGACGTGCCACAGAATGCGGTTCCATATATTCCGACATATCCACCCGAAGCAGTGCCTTCTCCGTGCCGTACAGTGTCTCTGCCAGCGCACGGACAAGTGCTGTCTTGCCGACTCCTGTCGGTCCTGATAGCAGGAATGAGCCAACCGGTCTGCGGATGTCCCGGAATCCGCTCCCTGCCCGACAGACTGCATCGCACAACTGCCCGATGACTTCATCATGCCCGATGATCTTCTGCCGCAGTGCATCCTGTAAGTGCAGCAGCCGCTCCTGCTCGGCAGCCGTCATCTGCTCCAGAGGGATGCCCGTGCGCACCGATGCCACGGCAGCAACGTCCTCCACACAGACTGCACCCGTCTCCCCTCGCAGCGATGCCCTCGCACATGCCTCATCAAGCAGGTCAATTGCCTTGTCCGGAAAGCTCTTGTCTCCGATATACTTCTGTGACAGCTCCACACAGGAACGCAGCACCTGTCCGGACAATGTGACATGGTGGAAACGTTCGTAATTTTCACGCACTCCGTCCAGAATGGTGAGTGTCTCCTCCTCCGACGGCTCACGGATGGTGACTGACTGGAAACGGCGTACCAGTGCGCCGTCACGTTCGATGGTACGGCTGTATTCTGCCGGAGTGGTCGCACCGATGACACGCAGCTCTCCTCTTGCCAGAACGGGCTTGAGCAGATTCGCTGCATCGATTGCTCCCTCTGCTGCACCTGCGCCGACAATGTTGTGCAGCTCGTCAATGAACAGAATGATGCGCCCGTCCCGTATCACCTCATCCACACAGGCACGGATGCGCTCCTCAAAATCTCCCCGGTACTTTGCCCCGGCAAGCATTGCCCCCAGATCCAGTGAAAAGACCGCCATTCCGTTGAGCTGCGGCGGCACTTCTCCCTCTGCGAAACGATCCGCCACTCCCTGCACGATGGCACTCTTTCCCACGCCGGGTTCGCCGATAAGACAGGGGTTATTCTTACTCTTGCGTGAGAGAATCTGCAGCACACGCTCGATCTCTGCCTCTCTGCCGATGAGGGGGTCATCATCGGGGGAAGGTGTGAGCAGTTTGCCATAGCGGAAGAGCTGGGGCAGCTCCTTTTCCGTAGGCATGCGGTGTCTGGGCTTGATGGGAGCATCTGTACAGGAACACTGTATACCGTCCAGATCTGCACCGGCAGTCCGCAGCAGATCGGCTGCGGCACAATTCTCATCCTGTATCATGGAAAACAGCAGCCAGCGTGTGCCGACGATCTGTCTCCCCTGCCGGTCAGCAAGCTTCTGTGCCTGCCGGAAAATACGATGCAGTGCCGGCGTCATGCAGCCATAGCCGGGTGTGGTCTGGTTGCCCCTGCCAACAGTGCGCAGCATGATAGCGGTCAGCTTATCCTCCGTCTGTTCATACCGGCTCAGGATGGCAGCAGCCTTCCCCTCTCCATGCCGCAGCAATCCGAGCAGATAATGTTCCGTCCCGATATAGGTGTGTCCCATCTCACCGGCAAGAAACATTGCTGCCTCCAGTGACAGCAGTACATTTTCCGAAAATCGGTCAATATCATAATGTGCATTCTGCAATGTTCTCTCTCCTTTCTCCATTGAGAGCATAGTCATCCACCTGTACTATTATACCACGTTTTTGCTGCGATATTTGTCAGAATATGTCGGTTGGGAACAGGAGAATGCGGAAATGGAAAACAGAAAGCAGGAAGGCACAGCTGCGCTTCCTGCTCCTGCTCATGATGTTGGTGTTTCTCCTGCGGAACGTTTTCTCATGGCATATTTCCGCTTGGTCGCCATACCGCCCCGGATATGACGTTCCTGTTTATTCTTCAGCAATATCTCATGCACCTGCCCGGCAAGCTCAGGACGGATATGGGGCAGACGCTCACTGACATCCTTATGTACGGTACTTTTGGAAATACCAAACTGTTTTGCCGCCGCACGCACGGTTGCCTGATGTTCCAGAATATAAGTCCCCAGCACCACCGCTCTGTCATTCGGCTGATGTTCCATGACCTCACTCCCGTTTCCATTGATTTCATTGCAGTATATGCACTCTGCCGCCGGAAGATGAAAAAACAGGGGAGATCATTCGGAAAAATCTGCAAAACGCAATCTGCCATGATGACCGATATTTGCCTGATGACAGAAAATCAGTTCATTTTGGCTCAGAATCTTCTTCACCCATCGGACAAAAAAGTCAGTCTGCAAAAACACTTTGTTTTTAGTTATATGTAGCTTAAAATCAAATATTTTTCAAGGCTTCTGTGGAGAAATTCGCCTAACCGCTTGACTTTTCGCCTAAAATTATTTATAATTAGGAGAAAGGAGCGTGAGCGTATGAGAAACTTCAATTATCATGAATTGGCAAGCCGCTCTTGGGACAGCGAGATCATCGGACTTGTGGCGCAGATCCATGAATACAAGGGCAGACAAGAGCTTTATCTGAAGCAGAAGCCAGCGGAGCTTGACCGACTCCTCGAGATAGCAAAGGTGCAGAGTACGGAAGCCTCCAATGAGATCGAGGGGATCCGCACAACCAACACACGTCTGCTGCAGCTTGTACGGGATAAGACTACGCCCCGAAACCGTGACGAGGAAGAGATCATGGGCTACCGTGATGTTCTGAATACTATTCACGAAAACTTCGAGTATATCCCGATCACAGCGAATTATATCTTACAACTCCACCGTGATCTGTATAAGTATTCCCACAAAAGCATCGGCGGTACTTTCAAGAACACGCAGAACTATATCAGCACAACCGATGCAGAGGGACGGGAGTTTGTGTTGTTTACACCTCTTGCACCGTATGAAACACCTCCGGCAATGGAGGCAATTTGCGAGAGCTATAACCGCATGATCGATACGCAGGAGCTTGACGCTTTGCTTCTGATACCTGTGTTCATTCATGATTTTCTCTGCATACACCCGTTTAACGATGGTAACGGCAGGATGAGCCGACTGCTGACAACACTGTTGCTGTACCGTTCTGGTTATGTGATCGGTAGGTATATCTCCCTTGAAAGTAAGATCGCAAAGAACAAGAACCTTTACTACGATGCTTTGGAGCAGTGTCAGAAAGGCTGGACGGAAAACGCAGAAGATCCCACGCCTTTTATCAAGTATCTGTTGCAGACCATTCTTGCTGCATACCGTGACTTCGAGGAGCGTGTGGCGATGGTTGATGAGAAGCTGTCTGCGATCGAGATGGTGCGTCGTGCCGTCTGCAATAAGATCGGGAAGTTTACAAAGAGAGAAGTCATGGAGCTTTGTCCGACACTCAGCAAGGCTTCCGTGGAAAATGCGATCAGGCAGCTGATAGAACAGGGATCGCTTGTCAGACATGGAACAGGACGCAGCACATTTTATACCAGAAGTGATGCACAAATCATTCGGAAAAATCTGCAAATCAATTGCTCCGAATAAAACCAAGTGTATCCGGCAATCCTGTTTATGATGTATGCTTTTTCGTGAACCATGGCAACATAGATTTGACAAATCGTGGGAAATGTAGTATGATAAAAGTATCACCACAGAGAAAGGGCTGATGGTATGAATACAGATCTTGCAAAGGAATGGGAGGGCTTCACACCCGGCAGATGGAGCAACTCTTCCATCAATGTACGTGACTTCATCCAGAAAAATTTCACTCCCTATGACGGAGATGAAAGCTTTCTGGAAGGACCGACCGATGCGACAAAAACACTCTGGGAACAGGTCATGGAGCTGTCCCGGCAGGAGCGTGAAGCCGGAGGCGTGCTGGACATGGACACAAAAATCGTCTCCACCATCACATCTCACGGCGCAGGCTATCTAAATCAGAAACTGGAACGAATTGTCGGCTTGCAGACGGACAAGCCCTTCAAACGTGCCTTGCAGCCGTTCGGCGGTATCCGCATGGCACAGCAGGCTTGCAAGGCATATGGCTATGAGGTCGATCCACAGATCGTGGAGGTTTTTACAAAATACCGCAAGACCCACAATCAGGGCGTTTTCGATGCCTATACTCCAGAAATGCGGCTTGCCCGGAAATCTGCCATCCTGACCGGACTTCCGGATGCTTACGGCAGAGGACGCATCATCGGCGACTACCGCAGAGTGGCACTCTACGGCGTGGACAGGCTCATCGAGGACAAGGAACACCAGAAGGCTACACATTTTGTCCGCATGACTTCGGAGAACATCCGTCTGCGTGAGGAGCTGTCCGAACAGATCAACGCCCTGCATGAGCTGAAGGAACTTGGCAAAATCTACGGCTTCGACATCTCCCGTCCTGCCGCAACGGCACAGGAGGCAGTGCAGTGGCTGTATTTCGGCTACCTTGCTGCCGTCAAGGAACAGAACGGCGCAGCAATGTCCCTCGGACGCACCTCGACTTTTTTAGACATCTATCTCGAACGTGACCTGCAAAAGGGACTGATCACGGAATCAGAAGCACAGGAGCTGATCGACCACTTCATCATGAAGCTGCGGATGGTGAAATTCGCACGCACACCCGACTATAACGCTCTCTTTTCCGGCGACCCGACATGGGTGACGGAATCCATCGGCGGTGTATCGGTGGACGGACAGCACATGGTGACAAAAACTTCTTTCCGCTATCTCAACACCCTCAACAACTTAGGTACTGCCCCCGAGCCAAATATGACCATCCTCTGGTCGACCCGCCTGCCGCAGAATTTCAAGAGGTTCTGCGCCAAGATGTCCATCCGTACCTCATCCATCCAGTATGAGAACGACGACATGATGCGTGTCATACATGGGGATGATTATGCGATCGCCTGCTGTGTATCGTCCATGCGTGTAGGCAAGGAGATGCAGTTCTTCGGAGCAAGGGCGAACCTTGCAAAATGTCTGCTCTACGCCATCAACGGCGGTGTTGACGAGGTCATGAAGGTGCAGGTGGGTCCGAAGTACCGCCCTGTGGAGGGGGAGTATCTGGACTATGACGATGTGATCGACAAGTACGACCAGATGATGGAATGGCTGGCAGGGCTTTATGTCAACACCCTGAACATCATCCATTTCATGCACGACAAATACAGCTATGAACGGCTGCAAATGGCACTGCATGACCGGGATGTGAAACGTTATTTTGCGACCGGTATCGCCGGGCTTTCGGTGGCAGCGGATTCGCTGAGTGCCATCAAATATGCAAAGGTAAAGTGCATCCGGGATGAAAACGGCATCGTTGTGGACTATGAGACAGAGGGTGATTTCCCGAAGTATGGCAATGATGACGACCGGGTGGATGAGATCGCTGTCTGGATCGTGCGGACGTTCATGGACAAGATACGCAAACACCACACCTACCGGGACAGCGTGCCGACCATGTCCATCCTGACCATCACTTCCAATGTGGTCTACGGCAAAAAGACGGGCAGCACCCCCGACGGCAGAAAACAGGGCGTACCGCTTGCACCGGGTGCAAATCCCATGCACGGACGGGATTCCAGCGGCGCAGTGGCTTCGCTTGCATCGGTGGCAAAGCTGCCGTTCCGCCATGCACAGGACGGTATCTCCAATACCTTCTCCATCGTGCCGGATGCGCTCGGCAAGAACACGGCAGTCTTTGCGGGAGAACCTGATCTTGAAGCGATCTTGCAGAATGCAGAAGGTGATGCTCATGAAGAATGAAAACGAACAGGCAGAGGAACTGGCTGCCATGCTTGACGAGTTATTTGCATCCGGCACGCAGCATGTCAATCTGCAAACCGGAGAGCAGACAGTCATCCATACCGTCAACAGCACAGAATGCTCCCCAAAGGGAGCTTGTGCGATACCAAATGCGGAAATGGATGAGTAGAAATACCATGAATGCCAACATTGGCAGACCACACTATACAAAATGCGATAAGGAGGACTTATCATGGAAAGTCAACAGCAGATCGATAATCTTGTCACCATGCTTGACGGCTATGTACAGAAGGGCGGACACCATCTGAATGTGAATGTGTTCAACCGGGAGACTTTGCTTGATGCACAGGCACATCCGGAACAGTATCCGCAGCTCACAGTAAGGGTGTCCGGCTATGCGGTCAACTTCACAAAACTCACAAAAGAACAGCAGGACGATGTCATCTCCCGTACCTTCCACAACAAAATATGACCGGTTTTATCCATTCGATCGAATCTTTCGGAACTGTTGACGGACCGGGCATCCGGTTCGTCATCTTCTTTCAGGGATGTCCGATGCGCTGTCTGTACTGCCATAACCCCGATACATGGGAGGGAAGGGGCAAGCCCGTGACGGTGGAGGAGCTGCTGCGGCAATATGAGCGGAACAAGGAATTTTACAAAAACGGCGGCATCACCGCAACCGGCGGCGAACCCTTGCTTCAGACAGCATTCCTTGCAGCACTGTTCCGGGCAGCAAAAGAAAGGGGCATCCACACCTGTCTGGATACCTCCGGCATCTGCTATGACCCGTCCCATCCGGAAGAGACGGATACGGTACTGAATGTGACCGACCTCGTGATGCTCGACATCAAGCATATTGATGACGACCGTCACCGCTCCCTGACCGGACACAGCAACGGGACGATCCTTGCATTTGCAGCACATTGCAGTGACAGGGGCATCCCTCTGTGGATCCGGCATGTCATTGTGCCGGGCTGGACGGATGATGCGGACGAGCAGGAACGGCTCGGAGAATGTATCGGGGGGCTGAAAACGCTGAAAGCCGTGGACTGCCTGCCTTATCACGACATGGGCAAACCCAAATATGCTGCCCTTGGCATTCCCTACCCCCTCGCCGACACCCCTCCTGCCACGCAGGAAGCCGCACAGCAGGCACGCCTGCACATCCTCAACGGCATCCGCAGACATATACAAAAAAACCACAGCAACTGAATGCTGTGGTTTTTTTCATCAATTCAACGCTTACTGATTTACAGACTCTTTCAGATTCTTACCAGCCTTGAATGCCGGAGCCTTGCATGCCGGGACTTCCTGCATCTCATGAGTACGGGGATTCTTGCACTGCTTTGCAGCACGCTCACGAACCTCAAATACACCAAATCCTGTCAGTGAAACCTTATCGCCGGCTACCAGAGCTTCCTGAATGCTTTCAAATACTGCATCCACAAACACGCCTGCTTCCTTCTTGGACTTGCCTGTCTTTTCGGCAACAGCCTGAATCAGTTCTGTTTTTTTCATAATGAAAATCCTCCATTTAGAAATAAATAATATATATGTATTATATCCGATTTTCGCCGATTTGTCAAGGATTTTCGGAAAAATTGGTGTATGTGCAGATTTTTTGGTCATATTGATGCGCAAATTTAGCTAATTCATAGAAAATCCCGGAAAAGTTTCCTGTTTCGGACCAATGACCGGACTACTCCTGCTCTTCTCCGGGATTATCAGAAACGGTTTCATGCCCCAACCGGCTGAACACGATGTCATACCCTTCGCCGGGTGAACGGTTCACACGGCTAATGGTAGCAGTGCTTGCGCCGGTAGCAGCGACGATATCATTGTACACCTTATTCGACCGAAGCAGCTTTGCGACCTGAAGCCGCTGTGAAAGCGTCTGAAGCTCAAGCACGGTACACAGGTCTTCAAAAAATGCTTTGCACTCTTCCTTTGTTTTTAGACACAGAACAGCGTCATACAATTCGTCCAGAGCGGACGGTTTCATTTTTCTCCGTTTCATATCGTTACCTCCTCCGGGAAGTATATCTCCGACTTATATTTTAGCACATTATCGTGTAAAAGTAAAGTGCTTTTGCAAAAAAACTGAAAATGCAGGAAAACTGAACAAATTCCTTCACTGTTATTTGTTGAAAATGCCCTGACAAACGTCAGGGCATCTCTTCTTCTGCAATGTCTGCAATGACATCACGCAGTACCTCCAGCCCCTCCTGTGTCACAGAGGAAAACGGGATGGCATGAATATCCGCAAAACAGGGTATCTCATCCACAAACGCAGCCATGCGCTTTGTACGTTCCGTGCGGTTGAGCTTGTCTGCCTTCGTGAAAACGATAATGAACGGGATCTCTTCATCAATGAGCAGATTCGTCATGGCGACATCCTCTGCCGACGGTGCATGCCGCATGTCAATGAGCTGTACTGCAAGCCGCAGATCCCGGTCTGCCCGGAGATATCCCCCGATGAGCCGGCGCAGACGTTCCTGTTCTGACTTAGAGGTCTTGGCATAGCCATACCCCGGCAGATCGACAAGATAGACTGCATCGGTCTGATAGAAGTTGATGGTCGCCGTCTTGCCGGGAACGCCGCTCACTCTTGCGAGCGACTTTCTTCCGACAAGCTTGTTGATCAAGGTTGATTTTCCGACATTCGACCTGCCAAGGAAGGCAAATTCCATCCGCTCCGGCGTGGGGAGCTGTGACAGCTTGCCGCATGACAGTGCAAATGCCGCATTCTGAAAATTCATAGTCTCTCCTCAGACACAGACAGTCTGTGCTGCTGCGTTCTTCTTTGTCATCACAGAGCGTTTCGGCTTTTCAAGTGCCGTATCCAGTACCTCTGCCAGTGTCCTGACGGGGATGAAAGTGATACGCTCCTTGACAATATCCTCCACTTCGTCCAGATCCGGCACATTCTCTGCCGGAATGAGGACTGTCGTGATGCCTGCTTTGTAGGCTGCCATGGATTTTTCACGCAGTCCGCCGATGGGCATCACCCTGCCGTGCAGCGTGATCTCGCCCGTCATTGCCACATCCGACCGTACCGGAATGCCAGACAATGCCGAGATCAGTGCTGTTGCCATTGTCACGCCGGCAGAAGGTCCGTCTTTCGGGACTGCACCTTCGGGTGCATGGATATGCAAGTCCTTCTTCTGATAAAAATCCGGTTGAATGCCGTATTCTTTTGCCACGCTGCGTGCATAGCTGACCGCAAGCTTTGCGCTCTCCTGCATCACATTGCCGAGTGAGCCGGTGATCTCAATTTTCCCCGTACCTTCCAGTACCAGTGCTTCGAGCGGCATCAGCACACCGCCGACTGCTGTCCATGCCAGACCATTGACCAGTCCGACAGTATTCTCCTTGCTCTGCGCATCCGGCAGATATTTCGGTGCGCCGAGCAGCGATATCAGGTCTTTCTGCTTGACGGACACACGCTTGCGCTCACCGGATGCAATGGCTTTTGCTGCCTTCCGGCAGACCGTACCGATGGTACGTTCCAGATTCCGGACACCTGCCTCCTTCGTATAGGCATCGATCATGTCATAGATCGCCGCATCCTCTATCCGGCACTGTGTCGGTTTCAGACCATGTGCCGCAAGCTGCTTTTTGCCCAGATGACGCTTGGCGATCTGGAATTTTTCTTCCCGGGTGTAGCTCGTCAGTTCGATGATCTCCATCCTGTCACGCAGCGGCGCAGGGATATTGTCCAGCGTATTCGCCGTCGCCACAAACATGACCCTGCTCAGATCAAACGGCACTTCTATGTAGTGATCACAGAACGTGTCATTCTGCTCCGCATCCAGTACTTCAAGCAATGCGGATGACGGGTCGCCCTTGTAGTCACTGCCCATCTTGTCCAGCTCATCGAGCAGAATGACAGGATCACGTGTGCCTGCCTGTGTCAGTGCTGCCATGATGCGTCCGGGCATTGCTCCGATATAAGTCTTGCGGTGTCCCCGGATATCCGCTTCATCATGTACGCCGCCCAGTGACACCCTTGCAAACTTTCTGCCGATCGCCCCGGCAATGGAGCGTCCGATGGATGATTTCCCAATTCCGGGCGGTCCGACCAAACACAGGATCTGCCCTTTCAGCTCAGGGTTCAGCACCCGGACAGCAAGGCTTTCAAGAATGCGTTCCTTCACCTTTTTCAGCCCATAATGATCGGCATCCAGTATCTTTTCTGCTTTGGCAAGATCAACACGCTCATCCGTGAGTTCATTCCACGGAAGATCAAGCACGGTGTCCAGATAACTCGTGATGACATATGCCTCCTGTGATGCCGGCGGCATCTGGTTCAGACGGGCTGCCTCTTTGAGAAGTTTTGCCTCGCTTTCCTCCGAAAGGTGCAGTGCCATGATGCGTTCGGCATAGCTGTCACTGTCAAGCGGCTCCTCCTCTCCAGTCTCTTCCCGGAGCTGATTGGAGATGACACGCAGCTGCTCACGCAGAAAATACTCACGCTGTCCCTGATCAATGTTTTCCTGTGTCCGTTCGTGAATTTCCTTTTCAGTCTCCAGCACCATCGTCTCTGTGGTCAGGATGCTGTACAGCATCTGTAACCGCAGATACAGGTCACTTTCCTCCAATAATTTCTGTTTCTCCTTGAAGTCGATCATGGTATTGAACACGATCTCCTCAAAGAGCTTTGCCGGGTCGTCCTGACACATCACGGACACCAGAATCTCTCTCGGCATCCTCGGAAACATCCGGGCATAGCGTTCGTAAACATCCTTTACTGCCCGGATAAGTGCTTCCATCTCCACTTCATCATAAATGGCACGGCGGCTCTGCACCATGCGGCTCACCTCAGCAAAGAGGATGCCGTCCTCCATTTCAAATGCATGTGTCCTTGCTTTTGCCACACCCTCCACAAGAATGCGGATAGTATCATCCTGTGTCCGGAGTGTCTGCTTGATCTCCGCAATGACACCCACATGGAACAGGTCATCCCCTTCGGGAGACTCACAGAGAACATCCCTCTGTGCCACAAGGAACAGCCTTCTGTCACGGCGCAGTGCTTCTTCTATGGCATTCACTGACATCTCTCTTGCCACATCAAAATGCATGATCATATGCGGAAAAGCCACTGTCCCACGCATCGGGACGATCGGCAATATTTCCGTTCGTTTTTTGCGTTCCGGCATAATTACCTCCATTCCAGCAAGTGAACATCCCTGCTCCCTGCTTGTCTTTCATTATACACCATTTCCTCACAAAAATCAAGCGGTAATTATAGGGTGCAGAACCTCATACCCTATTCATCTATGAGAACAGGAATTCCTGCCCATCTTCCCCCCGGCAGACAATGCCGGACTTATCTCAGTATCAGTACAAGAAAGCAAGAAACAAGCTGCCCTGTTTCTTGCCTGTGTTCCTGTTGTTTACCATGCCTTCACGACTTTGTTCCGCCGGTCGGTCAGCATGGGCTTGGCATCGCCGGTCACACATTCCTTCGTGATGGTCACCTTTCCGATATTTCCATAAGTCGGCAGGTTGAACATCGACTCCATGAGAATACCGTCCATGATGGCACGCAGACCTCTTGCACCGCTTTTCTGTGCAATTGCACGCTTTGCGATCTCGATCAGAGCGGATTCCTCGACCTCAAGCCGAACATCATCATAGCTGAACAGCTTGACATACTGTTTGAGGAGTGCATTTTTCGGCTCTGTCAGGATGCGCACGAGTGCATCCTCATCAAGCTGGTCAAGTGCCGTGATGATCGGCATTCTGCCGACAAGTTCTGGCACCATGCCGAATTTCACCAGATCCTGTGGAAGTGCCCGGGAGAAGATATTTTCCATCTGCTTGTCCTTAGAGACAACATCTGCCCCGAATCCCAGTGCAGACGGCTGCAAACGCTTCTGGATCACACGTTCCAGTCCATCAAATGCACCGCCGCAGATAAAGAGAATGTTCTTGGTATTGATCTGTAAGCATTCCTGTGTCGGATGTTTTCTGCCGCCCTGTGGGGGGACATTGGCGATCGTCCCTTCGACGATCTTCAGCAAAGCCTGCTGCACACCCTCACCGGAAACATCCCTTGTCAGGGACGTATTTTCCGACTTGCGTGCGATCTTGTCGATCTCATCAATATAGATGATGCCACGCTCTGCCGCCTCAATATCAAAGTCAGCCGCCTGTATCAGACGCAGCAGCACATTCTCCACATCATCGCCGACATAGCCTGCCTCTGTGACTGTTGTTGCATCCGCAATGGCAAACGGCACCTCAAGCACCTTGGCAAGCGTCTGTGCAAGGAAGGTCTTGCCGACGCCGGTCGGTCCGAGCAGCAGTACATTGCTCTTTTGCAGCTCGACCTCCGAACCGTCATCCTCACTCAGGATGCGCTTATAATGGTTGTACACGGAAACTGACAGGGCAATCTTTGCCTGCTCCTGTCCGACCACATACTGGTCAAGGATGCTCTTCATCTCCGACGGACGCATGAGCTTGAATTGTTTTTTCTTTTTCTTCTCCTCATCCGGCTTGGTTTCCTTATGCCTGCCGGAGGATGACCCGAACAGCATGTCATAGCAGGTACACACACATTCATCGCAGATGTGGTACATCCCGGCAGAGAACATGCTCATGACCTTATCTTCGCCCTTGCCGCAGAAGTTACAGATCTTGAAATAGTTAAATTCTGCCATCTGCTCTTACCTCTTTGTGATGACCTTGTCGATCAGACCGTATTTCTGTGCCTCCTCGGCAGTCATGAAGTTGTCACGCTCAGTATCCCGTTCGATCGTTTTCAGACTCTGACCGGTATGCTTTGCAAGCAGCTCATTCAGGTGCTGACGGGTTCTGACGAGGTGATCGGAATGGATCTTGATGTCTGTACACTGCCCGGAAAGTCCGCCTGAAAGCAGCGGCTGGTGAATCATGATCTCACTGTTCGGCAGTGCGAAACGCTTACCCGGCGCACCTGCGGTCAGCAGGAACGAACCCATAGATGCAGCCATGCCGATGCAGATGGTGGACACATCGCACTTGATATACTGCATCGTATCATAGATCGCCATGCCGGCTGTAATGACACCGCCGGGGCTGTTGAGATAGAGGGAAATGTCCTTCTCGGGATCCTGACTTTCCAGATACAGAAGCTGCGCTACGACCAGACTTGCGGTCGCATCATTGATCTGGTCACACAGCATGATGATCCGGTCATTGAGCAGACGGGAGAAGATATCGTAGGAACGTTCCCCCCGGCTCGTCTGTTCCACAACATAGGGTACGAGTGCATTCATTTCGCCAAACATTCGCCTTCATCCTTTCTTCTGCCGGTACATCGGCATATAAAGCATGAGCGAACAAGCGTCCGCCCATGTTTCTGTCTTTTTCTGTCTTTTTATCGAGCTTATTCAGCAGTTTCCTCAGCTGGTGCATCCTCTGCCGGCGCATCCTCAGCCGGGGCTTCTTCCGTGATAACTGCATTGTCCTTGACGAATTGGATCGCCTTGGTGACACGCAGATCCATGATGTAGTCCTCCATCGGGATACGACGCTTGACCTCATCAAGAGAGAGATGATTGCCATCTGCAAGCTTCTGAAGCTCTGCATCGATTTCCTCGTCAGACACTTGCAGCTCCTCCTGCTTTGCAATGCTTTCGAGTGCAAGGCGGAGCTTGACCTCATTGACAGCACGGTCACGGTTGGTTTCACGGAAATCATCCACATCCATACCGGTGTACTGGAGATACATATCCAGACTGATTCCCTGCTGACTCAGCATCTGCTCAAAGTTCTGCACGATGGAATCGATCCTGTGTTCATACATCACATTCGGTACCGGCACATCCACCATCTGGATCAGTGCCTGCATCACGCTGTTCTCAAACGCCGTTTCTGCATCCCGTACAGCCTGTTCCTCAAGGTCTTTTCTGGTTGCCTCCATATAGGCATCAAGCGTATCAAAATCAGTGGCATCCTGAATAAATTCATCATCTGCCTCCGGCAGCTCCTCAATGGTAATATCATTCAGCTTGCACTTAAAGACAGCCTCTTTATTGGCATAGTCCTCCATCTGGTAGTTCTCCGGGAAGACCACATTGACATCAAATTCTTCGCCAACGGACTTGCCGACGATCTGATCTTCAAAGCCCGGAATAAACTGACCGCTGCCCAGCTTCAGCGGGAAGGAATCCCCCTTGCCGCCTTCAAACGGCTCATCGCCGAAGAAGCCCTCAAAGTCAATATTGACTTCATCGCCCATCTGTGCAGGTCTGTCATCAACAGACACCAGTCTTGCATTTCTCTGGCGCAGCAGATCAAGCTGTACCTTCACGTCATCATCGGTGACCACTCTGTTGGTTTTGGAGACATGGATGCCCTTGTAGTTTTCCAGCTTGACATCCGGCTTTGTGATGCAGATCACCTTGAAAGTCACGCCCTCTTCCTTGCTGATCTTCTCCGCATCCACAGCAGGACGGTCAACCAGCTCAAAGTCTGCCTTCATCAGTTCAGGAGTCAGCTCACGGTTGATCAGGTCATTGAGTGCATCTTCATAGAACACACCCTGACCCATGCGCATCTCTGCCATTTTCCTTGTGACCTTACCTCTGCGGAAACCGGGGATAGAGATATTCCGCCGATTTTTCTGGTAAGCTCTCTCGACCGCAGCCTCAAAATCTTCCGGTCCTACCTCAAAAACCATTTCCACCGTATTGACTTCTGTTCTTGTCGTTGATTTCAAACTCATTTTCAGATCCTCCAGACGATATTCAACTTCCATCGGAAGCTGTATTCATATAATACACATACAATTTATTATAGCATATCTGCCGGAATTTTTCTATATATTTTTCCATTTCCGGGCAGACTTCTAAACTCCTCACAAATTCACAGCACCTTTTCCGGTAAAAATTGTAAATAATCACCAGAAATCAGATGATAACAGATGCCGTTTTCCCATCCTTTTGCAGCTCTTGCATGGGATTTTCCGTGCAGATGCCCGTAGTAGCAGTCCTTCACCCCGAATGCATACAGCTCCGACAGCATCAGTTCATTCCGGCTGTCCCAGAAAACCGGCGGATAGTGCAGAAAGACGATCGGAGTCAGTCCCTGTGCCTGTGCCGCCGACAGCGAAACATGCAGACGCTGCTGCTCCCTTGCCATCACTTTGGCATCCTGCGTTTCGCCGGGCATGTTCACCCATCCCCTCGTACCGCAGATCCCGTACTCCCCGTAGGCATAGCAGTTGTTGTGGAGGATGTGCAAGGTGTCAAAGCCGTTCTCTGCAAAAAAATCCGTCATTTTCTTCATGGAATTCCACCAGTAGTCATGGTTGCCTTTGAGGATGATCTTCTGTCCGGGAAGGGCATGAAGAAAGGCAAAGTCTGCCCTTGCCTCCTTCAGATCCATCCCCCATGAGATATCACCGGCAAGCACGACAGTATCCTCCGGCATGACGGTACGCCGCCAGTTTTCTTCAAGCAGAGTCTGATAATTCTCCCAACCGCTGAAAATATCCATCGGCTTTGCCGGCACGCCGAATGACAGATGGGTGTCTCCGAGTACAAACAGGCTCATTCAGACGATGCCAAGCTGTCCAAGTACATAGGCTTCCATGTCATTCTTCCGGATGACTTCGCTGAAACGCACGGGCTTATCTTTCAGTGCCGCAAGCGACTCCGGAACCGGCAGCCCCGACACTTCACCAAGCCGCTCTACCAGTGCATATTCATCTGCTGTATCCTGCACGCCCTCGATCGCATCCAACACGCTTGCGCTGAATTTATAGGGGCTTGCGGTTGAGGCGATCAGTGTTCTTGTGGTATCGCCTGTCTTCTTCACATAATCCAGATAAACCTTCACTGCCACAGCCGTGTGGGTGTCGCAGGTGTAGCCATAACGCTCACGGAATTCCCGGATGGTCTGCTTCGTTTCGGCATCATCACAGAAACCGGCAGCAAAATCCTTCTGCAATTTTTCCTTGATCTCTGCCGTCACCTCATAGCGTCCCTCTGCGGCAAGTTTCCCGAACCAGTCACGGATCTGTGCGTCATCACCATCCGTCAGCAGATAGAGCAGACGTTCCAGATTGCTCGAAATGAGGATATCCATGGACGGAGAGCAGGTCGCATAGAATTTTCGGTTTCTGTCATAGACTCCTGTCTCAATGAAATCCGTCAGGACATTGTTGATGTTGGAAGCACAGATGAGCTTCCCGATCGGCACACCCATGTTCTTTGCATAGTATGCCGCAAGGATGTTGCCGAAGTTACCGGTCGGCACGGCAGCATTGATCGTCTCGCCCCATGCGATATCCCCACGCTTAGCCATTTCTGCATAGGCGGAGACATAGTACACGATTTGCGGTGCAAGTCTGCCCCAGTTGATGGAATTTGCCGAGGAGAACATCATGCCGTTTCCGGCAAGGCGTTCCTTGACGGCAGGGTCGGTGAAGATGAGCTTCACGCCGTTCTGACAATCATCAAAATTGCCCTCCAGTGCGCAGACAGCCACATTGCTGCCCTCCTGCACTGCCATCTGACGCTTCTGCATGGTGGACACTCCGTGTTCCGGATAGAATACCATGATCTGCGTACCGGGCACATCCTTAAAGCCCTCCAGCGCAGCCTTTCCGGTATCACCGGACGTTGCCACGAGGATGACGACTTTCTTGTCCTCACCGTTCTTTTTCAGGGATGTGGTCAGCAGATAGGGCAGAATCTGCAATGCCATGTCCTTGAAGGCACAGGTCGGTCCGTGCCATAGCTCTAAAATCTGCGCATTGCCATAAGCCTTTGTCAGACAGGCAATGTCTTCAGTATCAAAATTCTTTGTATGATACGCCCCCGTTGTGCAGGCATGTATCTCCTCCGGCGTAAAGTCCGTCAGAAACTTCCCGAACACCACATCCGCACGCTCTGCATAACGCATCTCTGCAAGTGCCTTCAGTTCTTCCATTGTGATCACCGGTATCTCTGACGGAATGAAAAGACCTCCCTCTGCGGAAATGCCCTGTGCGATCGCCTCAGCACTTGTTACGTGCAGACTGCTGTCCCGTGTACTCCTGTAATGCATACGATCATCTTCCTTCCATGCGCAATCATATTCATCTGATATCAATAGGATGACGGAAAATCGCTCTCATCGAACGCATTTTCCAGATAGTCAATATCCGCTTCCCGTCCCTGCCATACCGTCACGGACGCTATATCATAGCGGATATACCACTCCTCCTCGGCAATGCCAAGCTGCTCACAGTAGGCATATGCTGCCCGTATGATGAGCCGCTGTTTACGGCTGTCCACCGCTTCATCACCGTGTTCCTGCGAACCGGCACGCCTTGTCTTGACTTCAACAAAGCATAACTCATCGTTCCTCGATGCCACGATGTCCAGTTCGCCGCCATGTATGCGAAAATTCCTGTCCCGGATGGTGTAGCCCCTTGCTTCAAGATAGCGGCACACAGCATCCTCACCCATCTTTCCCTTTTCTGTGGTCTTCATAAGATCTTGGTAAGGAAAGACGGTCTGTGGAGCGGACATGCTCCGTATTGCAGAATGGCTGCCCTATGCTCCGCTGTGCCATAGCCCTTGTGCTTTTCAAAGCCGTACTGCGGATAGTACTTTGCCTGCTCCGTCATATAGCGGTCACGGGCAACTTTTGCCATGATGGATGCTGCCGCAATGCTTGCGCTCGTGGCATCTCCCTTGATGACCGTTTCACACGGTATGGCAAGCGACGGCGACTTGTTCCCGTCCACCAGCAGATATGCCGGCTGCACCGACAATCCCTGCACCGCACGCTGCATGGCAAGCAGTGCTGCCTGTAGGATGTTCATTTCTTCAATTTCCGCAATACTTGCAGTCGCAACGCACCATGCCTGCGCCTTTTCCCGGATCTCATCAAACAGCTCCTCCCGTCTCTTTTCCGAGAGTTTCTTGCTGTCGTCCAGCCCTTCAATGCCGTGGTTTTCGCCCAGTATCACCGCTGCCGCATACACATCCCCGGCAAGCGGTCCACGCCCTGCTTCATCCACACCGCAGAACACACCATGCACAGCATATACCTGCTTGTCATAGTCCAGCATCGCCTGCCGGCGCATCAAGGTATCCTGACGCATGATCATGCCTCCTTTTTCGGGGGCATCTCCAACGTAATTCTGCCCAGTTTTCCGCCACGGAAATCATCGAGGACTGTCGCTGCCGCACGTTCCGTGTCCACCACGCCGCCCGGCAGCAGCATACCACGCTTCCTGCCGACCAGCTCAAGCAGCACATCTCCATCCGTCTCCTCCGTTTGCAGACGATACCGGTCAAGAAGTGACTGCGGATACCTCTCATGCAGATATGCAAGCAGCAACATGGCAAGTGCCTCCACATCCAGTATCTGGTCACGGATCGCACCCGTAAAGGCAAGCCGGAGTGCTGCCTGCTGGTCATGCAGCTTCGGGGCAAGCACACCGGGCATATCGAGAAATTCCGTCCCCTCGTCTATGCGCACCCATTGCTTTGTCCGGGTGACACCGGGTCTGTCCTCTGCCTTCGCACGTTTTGTGCCTGCCATTTTGTTGATAAATGAGGACTTGCCCACATTCGGGATGCCCACGACCATCAGCCGCACAGGTCTGCCGACCATGCCGGATTTTTTCCATTTTTCAACCAATTCCTTCAGCAGCTGCTCCCTGACAAACGGCAGGAATTGTTTCAGCCCCCTGCCGCTCACACAGTCTGCCGACATTGCCGGGATACCCTGTGTCCTGTAATACTGTACCCAGCGTGCGGTCATATCGGGGTCTGCGGTATCTGCCTTGTTGAGCAGCAGCATGCAGGGCTTTCCCTGCATCAGTGCCGTCAGATCCGGATTACAGCTGCTCTGTGGGATCCTTGCATCAAGCAGCACGGCCACACCGTCCACAAGAGACAAATTCGCTGCGATCATTCGCTTTGTCTTTGTCATATGACCGGGAAACCATTGGATGCTGCCGATCTGTATTTCTGACATTGTGTCCTCCTAACTCAGCGAGCCAAATTCCGGACGCAGCCGGAAGACCACCTTCCCCTCGATCTCCGTCACCGGCACAAGCCCCACATCACTGTAGCGGCTGTCCATTGACACTGCCCGGTTATCCCCCATCACGAACACATAGCCCTTCGGGATGGTCATCGGGTACTTGAACGCTGCATTGACTGCGGGCGCAGTGGTCATGGTGTTGCAGTACGGCTCATCCAACACAACGCCATCCCGGTAGACAAGACCCTTGTCAAAATCCAGCTCAAGTGTCTGTCCCTCCACTGCGACCACACGCTTGACGATGACCTTGTGCAGTCCGTCGATCTGGTACGGCTCACCGGTTTCCTTGCGCAGCAGTCCTGCACGCTGTGCATCTATGATGATGATATCTCCGCATTCCGGATGCATGTCGAGGGCATTCACCAGAAGCTGGTTGCCCTCCTCAAGTGTCGGAAGCATGGAGTCCCCCTGCACTGTCGCAAAACGGAACACATAGATACAAAGCAGTATGATGCAGAACAGCGACAGCAGCGCATATTCCACCACATCCAACAGCATGCCGATCAGCCCGTGTACCGTCTTGTTCTTTGTAAAACGCACATATTCCCTCATGCTCTCTCCTCCGGCACTCAGTGAAGAAAGCCGAGCTTCCCTTTCGGCAGATCTTCCACCGTATCCGGCATCGCACGATACCGGAAGTAGGCTCTGCCGAGTATGTTCTCCTCCTTTACCAGACCTACGCTCACGCTGCGGCTGTCTGTGGAATGGTTGCGGTTGTCGCCCATCACAAAGACATAGCCCTCCGGAATGGTGATCGGATAGTTGAACGCTCTGTCGTCTGTCATGGTCAGTTCATGGATATACGGCTCGTCCAGACGCACATCGTCCACATAGACCGCACCTTCCGCACTTCTGACCTCAAGCTTCTGTCCCCCCACAGCGATCACACGCTTGATCAGATTTTCATCAAGAGAATAGCCGCTCGGCACTACATTGCCGTTTCCATCAAGCACATTGCCGCCGTAGTCGCTGACGACCACGATATCTCCCTGCTCCGGGGTATAGAACAGCCGGTACATCAGCAGTCTGTCCTGATCGTGCAGCGTCGGCACCATGGATCTGCCATCCACTGTCACCGGACGCATCAGATAGCTGAACAGCAGCAGGATGACAAAGGCAGGGACTAACATGCTTTCCAGAATCTCTATCACTTCATTAAATATTGAAATTTTCTTCTGCGGTGCAGCAGTTTCCTCCGCTTCCGCTGCGGCAGTCTCTTCCACGCTGTCTGTTTTTTCTGCGGCAGTCTCTGTCCCGTCTGACAGTTCTGCTGTCTGCTGCATCTGCGTATCTTCCATAGCCACTCCGCCTTTCCTTCATAAAGATAGCAAAAAAGCAAGATGAACAAGAGGCAAGAGACAAGCTGACTTGCCTCCTGCATCTGTACACTTGCCTTTCCTCAGAGTCTTAAAGCTGTTCCTTGACCTTGGCAGCCTTACCGACTCTGTCACGCAGATAGTAGAGCTTTGCTCTGCGTACTTTACCGTGTCTTACCAGCTCTACCTTGTCAACAACAGGGGAGTGCAGCGGGAACACACGCTCGATACCGCAGCCATGTGCCACACGTCTGACCGTAAAAGTCTCACTGATGCCGCCGTGCTTCTTGGCAATGACAGTACCCTCGAACACCTGAATACGGCTCTTGTCGCCCTCCTTGATGCGGACGTGTACCTTGACGGTATCACCGATCTCTACGGCAGGAACGTCCTGCTTCATGCTTGCTTCGCTGATGAGTTTCAATGCATCCATTTTCTTTACCTCCTGAATTTCCGCTTCTTCATACACGCCGCCCACTGTCCGCACTCAGCACATACGGACTGCTGCCGTGCTGCTCCTTACCTTCACAGAATAGCTCACGCCAGAGGATGAAACGATTTAATGTCTTACGGCATTAACCCTCATCCGGGCACAGTGACCCGGACGGATTTCAAATGCTTTTCTATCATATCACATTTCGGGAAAAAATGCAAGTGTTTTCAGAAAAATTCTTCCCCATTTATGCAAAAAATTTTTGTCCGGCACACTTTTTTTGTCAAAAAAGGCTTATCTGCGTGCTTTCCGAACGCACTTAGCACTACCCCCACATTCAGGTTTCTCTCGTTCCCGGCAGGCAGGCGAAGTGTCAGGATAAGCTTGTCTCCCTCTGTGTGCATCTCCTCGGTGGTCAGCATAGGACGGATGTCAATGTCCTTCATGCCTTTTTTGGTATGCTTCGGGGCTATGATCTGCTCCTGTGCCAGAAATGTCTCCCATGCCTCCGACAGCCCCTCTCCTTGCAGGATGACTTCATAGCGTGCGCTGCCGATATCCTTTGTCATATACTGCGGCGTATGCACGTCATGGGCATGCAGTCCCTCCGGAAGTGCTGCGTTCAGGTGCATGCATATCTCCTCCTCCGGCATCTCCTCCGTCAGGCGGATGTCCATCGCCTCGCACACACTCTCCGTCCCCAGCGACAATGCCAGCGGAAACATCAGATACAAATGCGGATGAAACCCCTCCGTATACCATGCCGGCAGACCCGAACGTCTCACCGCACGCAGCATACAGCGGTTCAGATCAAGGTGGGAAATATATATCATCCGTCCCGTTTTTTCAAAGACGATACGGTAGTCCTTCAAAAGCATGCCCTCCCCAGACAACTGTTTGCACCACAGCCGGCGCATTGCTCCCTGCACGTCGGCGTGATCACGCCGGCATGTGCCTTCTCGTTCTCACGGATGAGAAACTGCTTCGACACCATGTAGTCAATATGATCCCACGGCATGACTTCCTCATAGTCCCTCCTGCGGTTAGCATAGAATGCCGGATCAAGTCCGCATGTCTCAAATGCCGCATACCAGCGTCCGGCATCAAAATACTCCTCCCAGCTATCAAGATGTCCGCCGTTTTTCCATACCTCATACAGCACACGCCCAAGCCGTCTGTCACCTCGTGCCAGTACCGCTTCTATCTGGCTGACATCGGATACATGCATGCTGACTCTGACCCTCTTCGACTTCACAGCCCTGCGCAGGATCTCCTGACGGCGGAGGATCTCTTCCTTCTCCATCTGCGGCTCAAATTCAAACGGTGTGAACGGCTTCGGGACAAATGTCGCCGCACTGATGCTCACTTGCAGCTTTCCCTTTGCCCGGTCGGGCATGTCATAAAACAGATCCACCACTTTTTGCGCAAGGTCAGCAATTCCCACAATATCATCATCCGTTTCCGTCGGCAGTCCCATCATGAAGTAGAGCTTCACCTGTGTATAGCCCCCGTCAAAGGCGATCTTGCAGGTGCGCATGAGTTCTTCCTCCGTGACATTCTTGTTGATGACATCACGCAGACGCTGTGTGCCTGCTTCGGGCGCAAAGGTCAGTCCGCTCTTGCGGACGGCTGTGATCTTATCCAGCACTGACTGCGAAAAGTTGTCCACACGCAAGGACGGCAGCGACAGGTTGATATGCCGCTGTGCCGTATAGGTCAGCATCTCATCAAGCGTTTCCTCCAGACGGGAATGATCGGAGGTACTCAGCGATGAGAGCGACAGCTCATCATAGCCGGAATGCTCACACAATGCCCTGCCCTCTGCACAGATGGTTTCCGGCGATTTTTCCCGGAACGGTCGGTATAAAAAGCCTGCCTGACAGAACCGGCAGCCCCTGATGCAGCCACGCAGCACCTCGACCGACACCCTGTCATGCACGATCTCGATGAACGGCACGACGACCTGTTCCGGATAGTACACCTTGTCAAAGTCAACGATCACACGCTTTCTCACAACAGCAGGTGCATGTCCCTGCGGCGTGACCGACTTTACTGTGCCGTCTGCATGGTATGCCACATCGTACAGCGACGGCACATAGATGCCCTCGATCTGTGCGGCTGCCCTCAGAAATTCCGAACGTGACGCACCTCTGTCACGCATGTCACGGTATAAGTCCATCAGCTCCAGATTGACTTCTTCGCCCTCTCCCAAAATAAACAGATCAAAAAAATCTGCCAACGGTTCGGGATTGCAGCAGCAAGGTCCTCCTGCCACCACCATCGGCGCAATGTTCTCGCCCCGTTCCCTCTGCCAGATGGGAATACCTGCAAGATCAAGCATATTGAGAATTGTTGTGTAGGACATCTCATATTGCAGCGTAAAGCCGACAAAATCAAATTCCTTCACCGGATCAAGACTCTCGAGCGCATAGAGCGGAATGCCCTCTCTGCGCATGATCTCCTCCATATCCTGCCACGGCGCAAAGACACGTTCGCACCAGTAATTCTCACGCTCATTGATGAGCGAATAGAGGATCTTCATCCCAAGGTGCGACATGCCCACATCATAGATATCCGGAAAGCAGAACGCAAACCGCACGTCCACCTTTTCCTTGTCCTTTACGATCTGCCCGACTTCACCGCCGCAGTAGCGTGACGGTTTTTGCACATCAAGCAAAAAAGATTCCAGTTTCTTCTTCATGTTATTCTTTTTCATCCTTATTCAGAAATGCAGCGTACTTTTCACGGTTTTCAAGCGTATCCGTCACACGCAGAAGCGGCTTGTGCGTTCGGGTAGAATGTTCTGTAAAGAACAGCAGCTCACCGCCTTTACGATAATTCTATCATAATGGCAATGCTTTGTCAAGTGCCTATCCACTCCGCAGCTCCCAGATAAGCTGCCATCAGATACAGCGCAGGATTCTGCACCTTCCACGCCCAGAGACACACCGCCGCCGCAGCCGCCAGCAGCGTACAGAACACCTGCCGGACACGCTGTATCCCCGGCTTGTCCTCCCACAGACATTCGAGTGCTGCCCCACCATCCAGCATCCGGAACGGCAGCAGATTGAAACACCCCATGCACAGATGCAGTGCTGCCGTTCCGGTATCCTGATGCCGCAGCAGGAATGCAAACAGCAGATTGACCGCAGGACCGCTCACATAAATGCAAAGGAGCTGCGGCACAGTCAGAAAGAAGGGATTCGTCCGCATCTGCATCCCGGCGGCATAGAAGCGTATCTCCCTGACACCGGCACGGGTCGCCCACATCGCCAGACCATGCCCCAGCTCATGCAGCATACAGACTGCCATCAGCCTTGTCAGCATGTCGCCGTCTCCCCAAAGGAACAGCACTGCCGCCATTGCCGGAAATCCGAAATCCACCACGATCCGGCAGCCTCCGCATCTTAGCTCCAAAGTCCCCTCACGATCTGTACCAGATTTTCTGCCCACGGCACAGAAGGCGCATGCATCCGTTCACTGAACGTGTTTGTCACATCCCGGAACAGTTCCTCATCATACAGCCGTATCACCAGCAGCAGCGTCAACACCAGAATGCAGATCACATACTGCATAAAAAACACATCTGCCGCACTCTGTACGTCTTTCTTTTCCGGCTTTCCCTCATGAACCTCGGTTTTCAGGACAGGCGGTTCCCATGGGGTTTCCTCTGACGGCTGCGGAATTTCGACAATGACATCTTCCATGCGTTCCACTCCTTTCTGTTCCATCCTATGCATAAGAAAAGAGAGAAATGCATGCGGCATTTCTCTCATTCTCAGGATTCACTCACAGTCCTCTTTTTTGATATGAAATATCAGCCGGAACACACCGGACAGCAGTTTCGGACTTTTGATGACAACGATCTTCATAAGTATCACCCTCCTGAATTGGTATACTGTAGTATATGCCGTTTCAGGGATTCGGTGCATGTCATATCACCACCAGCATCATGCCGGTACTTGCTGTGATGACAACATGGTCACAGCCCTCTGCTGCTTCATTGCTGACACCAAGCGGACAGTGATTCCGGAGTTCCGCATGGGACAGCGGATATTTTGCATTCTCAATGGACACATCCGTGCAGACATCCGTCAGGGAGAACAAAGAAAATCCTGCACGCTCCCCAAGACTCAGCTTCAGTTCATGCCTGCGTGAGAAATCATGTACAAACATGCTCTGCTTCCTGTAACAGCACCTTCCGTTCATTCCCTCTGCTGCCATCCGGTGCAGAAGCTGGAGATTTGCAACAGCATGGTCAATGCGTTCTCCCCCGAATGCTCCGAAGATCATAAACTCCTCACAGCCCTGCGCCTTTCCATATTCGATCGCAAGCCATGTATCCGTATCATCCTTTTCCGGCGGATGCTGCACAAGCTCCACCCCTTCGGGCAGTTCCTCCGTCCATGAGTCAAAATCCCCCACGATCGCATCCGGTCTGATGCCCTGCGCCCTTGCGTAACGATAGCCACAATCTGCACAGACCACAAGTGCCTCTTCCGGGTGAATGATCTGCTCGTTCACATCGCCGCCTGCGATCACAATGCATAGCCTGTGTGCCGGTTCTCTGCCGGTCATAACTCCCACTCCCTGATCTGTTTCGCTTCTTCGTACATCTCACAATAGCTCTTATGTCTCGATTCCGGAATATGCCCGTCCTTCACAGCTTGCAGCACAGCACAGCCTTTTTCGCAGACGTGCGCACAGTCGTGAAACCGGCACTTGTCCGTATACGGCGCAAACTCCGCAAAGCAGTCCGCAAGTTCTTCCTTCCGGATGACGGCATACCGCATGGTATCAAATGTCGAAAATCCCGGTGTATCGGCAATATATCCCCCTCCGGCAAGCGGAAAGAGCTGTGCATGACGTGTGGTATGCCTGCCCCGTCCGAGTTTCTGGCTGATCTCCCCTGTTGCAAGTCCAAGACTGCTGTCAAGGGCATTGAGGAGCGTGGACTTGCCTGCGCCCGTGTTGCCGGTCAGGGCACTTACCTTCCCCTGCAATGCTGCCCGTACAGCATCCAGCGATGCTGCATTCTGATAATCGACCGGCAGGATCGGTATGCCGATCGAGCTGTAGAGCTGATAGATCATGTCATAGCCTGCAAGATCTATCTTTGTCAGCAGCAGCAGCGGTCTGATCTGCTTGTATGCCGACACGGCTATGAATTTGTCCAGCAGACGCAGATTCGGCTGCGGCTCACACATCGACACCACAAAGCAAAGCTGGTCAAGATTCGCAAGCGGCGGACGGATCAGCTCATTCTTCCTCGGAAGTACCTCTGCGATTGCGCCGTCCTCTATCCGCACATGATCTCCGACATACGGCTCCTGTCCTCGTCTGCGCAGAATGCCCCGTGCCGGATAGTCCCCACAAATGCCATCAGGGGACACTACAGTGCAGAGTCCCCTGATGGATTTGATGATCAAATGATACGCTTCCGTTGTCATTTCCTTCATTACGCAACCGGTGCCGGAGGCGGTTCGAGTGTCTGCTCAGCCGGTGGTTCCGTCTGCGGAGGTGCTTCGGTCTGCGGCGGTGCTTCGGTAGGCGGTGCTTCTGTAGGAGGTGCTTCGGTAGGCGGTGCTTCGGTCGGTGCTTCCGTCGATTCCTCTCCGAATGCGCCGATGCTCTCGAATGCTTCGTTGATGTTCTCCTTCACCTTGGTGTAAGTGCCGTTTGCAAAGTCGAAGTTATAGACACCCATCTCTGCGGATTCATGTGTGTTTTCATTGTTGACATAGACCACGATCTTCTGCGTGCCTGTACCCGTCACATCCACAGAGATCGTCCTTGAGAAGCTCGGGTTAAAGGTCGAGCTGTTTACCGATCCGCCGTTCTCATCAAAGAAGTCGAACGAGAAACGTCCCTGTGCTTTTTCCGGAATCGACATCTTGAATTGTACTGTACCGGTCGGGTCTTCACCGTTGGAAATGTGCAGGTCAATCACCGTACCGGCATCCACAAATTCACCCGGTTCGATGCTCTGTTCAAAGATGATGCCCTCTTCCTCCAGCGACGGCTCGTAGAGCGCATTGATCTCTAATCCATAGAAGTCGCAGAGCTTGGTCGCATTCTCGATATCTTCGCCGACAAGATCCGGTACTTCCACAGAATCAGTATTCATACCCTTGGAAACATAAACCGTGATGGTAGAACCGGACTCTGCTTCTTCACCCGGACCCGGCTCGGTACGGATGACAAAGTTGGCTTCTGTGCCGTCAGAGCTTAACTCATACTGCATATCCGGCACAAATCCAAGCTGTTCAAGTACCTTTACAGCATAGTCATACTGATAGCCCTTGACATCCGGCACTTCTACCGTGCTGACACCCAGACTGACATTGACATAGATGGTCTGTCCTGTGGTGACGGGGTCATCGACCGGAATATCCTGCTCATAGATGACATCCTTCGGATAGGTGGAATATTCTGTTTCCTTGATCTGGATATCAAGATACTGGTAGGTATCCTTTGCCTCATAGTAATCCATGCCGACCAGATCAGGCATCATATACTGCTGCTTGTTGATGCCGGTTTCGGTGATCACGTTCTTGATCAGCCAGATCACAAAGAACACGGCAACTACGATGAATGCGATCGTGACCGCTGTCATGACCGGCACAAACAGAGAACGGGACTCGCCTTCCTCTTCTTCTTCGTCGTCATCATCATCGTCATCATCATCGTAATACTCGTCGTCGTCATCGCCATCGTCATAGTACTCATCGTCATCGTCGTCATAGTAGTCATCCCTGCGTCCGCCTTTCTGCGGCTGTGCAGATGGGGTGGGAGCAGAAAAGTACTGTGTGGGCGTATCCGGCTCCGGTTCTTCCTCGCCGGTATCCTCGGTATAGTAGCCGAAGGTGATGTTATTGTTTGCCTTGAATGCTTCGATGTCACGGATCATGTCAGAGGCTGTCTGATAACGGTTCTCGGCATCCTTCTCCATCGCACGCATGATGATCTCTTCAAGACCTGCCGGGATGTTCGGATTGATGGCACGGGGACGCTCCGGCGTACTCTGCATGTGCATCACGGCAACGGTGATGGGATTGTCCGTATCGAAGGGCTTCTGTCCGGTGAGCATCTCATAGAGCATGACACCGACAGAATAGATGTCGCTCTTTTCATCAGTCTCATCGCCTCTTGCCTGTTCGGGGCTGATGTAGTGGACGGTACCGATCGCCTGATCGTTTGCCGTCCTGCCGTCATCACGGGCAAATTTGGCAATGCCGAAGTCCATGACCTTGATCGTGCCGTCGGTGAAGAGCATGATGTTCTGCGGCTTGATATCACGGTGAACGATACCCCGGTCATGCGCATGCTGCAAAGCACGCAGCACCTGAATGATGAAATGGACGGAATCCTTCCATGTCAGCACCTTTTCGTTGTCAATATATTCCTTCAGAGTGATGCCGTCAATGTACTCCATGACGATATATTGCAGCTTATCTGAAAAGCCAACGTCATAGACCTTGACGATATTCGGATGAGAAAGCAGAGCGATCGCCTTGGACTCATTCCGGAAACGACGCAGGAATTCCTCATTTTCAGCAAATTCCCGCTTGAGGATCTTGACGGCGACCAATTTGTTCTCGACAATGTCGTTTGCCTTATAGACATCCGCCATGCCGCCGACACCGATCAGTTCCGTGATCTCATATCTGCCGTCAAGCTTTTTACCAATAAACTTATCCATTGTTACCTCCAGCCTTATTTATTTGGTGATATTTGAAAGAACAGCGTTGCCGCTATTCGGTTTCCCTCTGGTCAGTGACAAGAGCAAGAGAAATATTGTCCCTGCCGCCCTTTTGCAGTGCAAGCTGCACAAGGATCTGCGGCACATCCGCATAGGGATGTTTCCGGAGGATGCCAAGCATCTCCGTATCGGTGCAGCAGCCGGACAGTCCGTCCGAACAGAGCAGCAGCACGAAATTTTCCTTGCATGGGACACGATAATAATCCGGACTCACCACACGTTCCACGCCTACGGCTCTCGTCAGCATATTGCGCTGTGGGTGGGTCTTCATCTCTTCCCGTGTGATCTTGCCCTGCTGCAAGAGCATGTTGACGACCGTATGGTCACGGGTCAGCTGCCGTATCGTGCCCTCCTCGACAAGGTAGGCACGGCTGTCCCCCACATTGGCGATGGAGATCCAGCCCGGCTCTACATAGGCTGCCACGCAGGTCGTACCCATGCCATAGCTCTTGTAATCCATCCGTGCCGTCGTGTAGACGACGGTGTTTGCAGCAGAAACAGATGAGAGCAGCAGCGCACGCATTTCCTCCGCATTCATACCGCTGCGGTAGCCTGTACGGAACCGGTCAAACAGCTCACGCACGGCAATTTCACTTGCCTGTCTGCCGTTGCGCTCGCCGCCCATGCCGTCACACACGGCAGCAAGTATCCCGCCGCCGAATTCCTGTGCCTCGACCTTGTCCTGATTTTCCTCACGCACAAGTCCGATATCCGATATGAACCAGCACTGCATGATCTCACCTCTTTTCACCGTAAACTGACGGCTGCTGGGCATCCCTTCGCAGCTGCCCACATGCCGCCTCGATATCCGCACCGAGCGTCCGCCGGACAGTGGCATGTACCCCCAGCCGTTCCAGCTTTTGCAGAAATGCATGTGCTGCCTGCCTTGTGGCATGGTAGCTGCGTTCCCTCACGCTGTTGACGGGGATCAGGTTGACATGCGCCGCTGTGCCTTTCAATAAGGACGCAAGTGCCGCAGCATCTCTGCTGCTGTCGTTTTCACCTTCCATGACGGCATACTCGAATGTCACACGCCGTCCTGTTGTCTCAAAATAGTACCGGCATGCCTCCATCAGCTCCTGAAGCGGATAGCGGCGGTTGACCGGCATGATGCGGCTGCGTCCGGTGTCTGTGGCACTGTGCAGCGACACAGCAAGGGTCAGTCCCATTCTCCTGTCGGCAAGTGCCCGGATACCCGGTACGATGCCGCATGTGGACAGTGTTACATGCCGCAGGCTCATCTGTCTGCCATCCTTGTCGGAGAGCAGCTCCAGAAAGCGCATCACATTGTCAGCATTATCCATAGGCTCTCCGATGCCCATCAGCACCAATCCGGAAATGCTCACCCCTGCATCCCGTTCTGTCTCGTCGATCTGGAGCAGCATTTCGGAAGGTGTCAGGTCACGGATATATCCGGCAATGGCTGACGCACAGAACGCACAGCCCATCTTGCACCCCACCTGTGTGGAGAGACACAGCCGCCATCCGTGATGATAATGCATCAGCACCGTCTCGACAAACTGTCCGTCAGAAAGCCTATATAAATATTTTACCGTATCATCCAGCGAAGATGCAAGCTTTCGGGATACAAATAGACTTTTTATACAAAAAAGCGTCTCCAATTCTGCACGCAGTTTGGAAGGTATGTCCAACATTTCAGCAAAGCTTTTCACCTTCCGGACATGCAGCGCACGGTAGATCTGTCCGGCACGGTACTTCGGCTCGCCGAGTGCCGTCACTGCTGCCTGTAATTCCGGCAGTGTCATGGACAGGATGTCACGCTGTTCCATGCTGTCCCTCCTTTACAAGCCTTGCGGCAAAAAAACCGTCGCAGCGGTGCTTCTCATCCGGCAGCAGACGCATCTGTTCCGGTGAAAATTCCGGATGCGCCCGTAAGAACCGCTCCACGACCGCTTCATCCTCCGTCCGCAGGATCGTACAGGTGGAGTATACCAGTACGCCCCCCGGTTTCAGATACTGTGATGCCGTCTCCATGATCCGGTACTGCATTTCCGGCAGCTCCCGGAATGTCTTCAGCGGCTTGTACCGGATCTCCGGCTTGCGGCGGATGACTCCCAGTCCGGAACATGGCACATCACAGAGAATGCGGTCTGCCATGGGCATGTCCTCCCGGCGCACTGTCGCATCCTGCACATCTGCCGTTATACATTGCAATCCGAGACGTGCTGCACCCTTCCGGATCAGCTCTGCCCTCTGCGGATGCAGATCGAACGCATACACATGCCCTTCATCCTGCATCTGTTCGGCAATGGTGAAGCTTTTGCCGCCCGGCGCAGCACAGACATCGAGTACCGTCTCCCCCGGCTGCGGTGCAAGCATCTGCACACAGAGCTGTGATGCTTCATCCTCTACATGGAGCAGTCCCTTCCGGAACGGCTCTGTACCGGTGATGTCCGGTGTTTCCACCTGAAAGCATCCCTCCGTGCTGCATTTCTGCGGATGCAGATCTGCAATTTCTTCTGCCGTTGCACGCAGTGTGTTCAGCCGTACCGTACACGGCGCAGGCAGCAGTGCATCCGCAAAAAACTGCTCCGCAAATTCCCATCCCCGTTCCTCTGCAACTGTCCGCAGCAGCTCCTCCGGTACGGAATACCGCAGCACTGCCGACTGCCACAGATCAGCCGTCACCGGATACTGTCTGCCGTCACGGAGAAATTGCCGGAGTACATAGTTCACCAACCCCGATGCGCTCTTTACCCGGAATTGCCCCGTGAGCTTTACACTCTCGTTCACTGCCGCACTGTCCGGAATGCGGTCGCAGTACAACAGCTGATACAGTCCCAGATACAGGATGTACCGCACCGGTGCATCGAGTTTTTCCGGCGGACGCTTGCTGTACAGGGAAACGATGTGCCGGAGTGTCAGCATCCTTGCTGCCGTGCCCTGATAAAGCATCGTACACAGTCCCCTGTCCTGCGGCGAAAGTCCGGATGCATCGAGTGTCTGCCGCAGCAGCAGATGGGAATAGCCGCCCTCCTCAAAGGTGCGCATCAGGAGTCTGACAGCAAGTGATCTTGCGCTTTCCATCACCCGAGCTGTATCCCCTTTTCAAGGCGTTTTCCACGCAGGAATGCATCAACAGGCATGCGCTTGCTGCCCTCAAGCTGCACTTCCCTGAATGTCAGGAGCGTACCTTCTCCGCACTGTACAGTAAAAGTCTCCGGATCTGTGACCGTACCTATGGGAGCATTGCCCGTCCCCGGACAGACATGACTGCGGCAGACCTTCAGGCGTTTGCCCTCAAGCATGGTAAAGCCCGTCAGTCCGCAGATGATCCTGTGCAGCTCTGCTGCCGTCTTGGTAAAATCAAGTGCCGACATGTTTTTGCGGATCATGGATGCATAACAGGACTGCGCTTCCTCCTGCGGTACCGGCGTGATCGTTCCGGCAGCAAGTCCGTCCAGTGCCTGCAAGGTCAGTTCTGCGCCAAGTGCAGCAAGGCGGTCATGCAATTCATCCGCCGTCTCATCCTCACCGACCGGAATGCGCTTCTGCAACAGCATATCGCCCGTATCCAGTCCCTCTGCCATCTGCATGATGGTCACGCCGCTCTCCTGTTCCCCGTTGAGCAGACAGTGCTGAATGGGGGCAGCACCCCGGTACTTCGGCAGCAGCGAGGCATGGACATTGATGCATCCGTATTCCGGCAGCTCCAGTATACACTTCGGCAGGATCTGCCCATAGGCTGCCACCACGATGCAGTCCGGCTGGAGTTCCTGCAACACGGCAAGCGACTTCTCCGCATCTTCACCCTTACGCAGCGATTCCGGCTGGAACACGGTGATACCATGCGAAAGTGCCTGCTTTTTCACCGGCGAATAGACGAGCTTCATCTTCCTGCCATTGGGCTTATCGGGCTGCGTGAACACAGCTGCCACATCATGCCCTGCGCCCTCAAGGGCTGTCAGTATCGGTACGGCAAATGCCGGTGTTCCCATAAATACGATCTTCATGGCTTACTCCTCTTCCGAAAGATCCACAAATTCATCCACCAGATCCAGAAACAGTTTCCCGTCCAGATGGTCGATCTCATGCAGCGCACATCTTGCGCCCAGACCTTCCAGTTCCAGTTCATAGTATGCCCCGTTTCTGTCCTGCGCACGCACGGTACATTTGTACGGACGGACGACATAGCCCCATTCGTCCGGACACGACAGACAGCCTTCCACATCACGCTGTGAACCGCTTGTTGCCAGAACTTCCGGGTTGATCAGCTCGATCAGCCCGTCCCCCTCCTGCACGTCGATCACTGCAAGCCGTCTGCGGATGCCCACCTGCGGCGCAGCAAGTCCAAGACCCTGCGCCTTGTAAAGTGTCTCCTTCATGTCGTCAAGCAGTTGATGCAGCTTTTTATCAAATTTCTCTACCGGTCTGCACTTGGTATGCAGGATCGGGTCTGTCTTTGTCACAATTCTTCTTGTTGCCATGTTCTCTGCGATCCTCTTTTCTTCATATTCCGGTGCTTCCGTTCATGTCGGCATAGAAATGTACTCTTGCGATCTCCCGGACACCTGCCGCACGCAGCATCGTATCCCGGAGAAATTCCCGGAAGGCATGGGTGTTTTTACATTTGATGATGATACGCCAGCGGAATTGACCGCCGAGCTTGTGATAGGTACACGGAACAGGTCCAAGCACACGCAGCGGCAGCTTCTCCTGCCGGAGTGCCAGCGTCTGCTTCATGCATTCCACAAAAGCATATGCCGCTTCCTGTGCATCGCCTTCACGCAGTGCCTGAAACCCGATCACGCAGATGTCGCAGAACGGTGGAAACAACAGCGTTTTCCGGATGGCAAGTTCTTCCCGGCAGAAGCCCTCATAATCCTGTGCCGCTGCCAGACGCAGCACATAGTGATCGGGCAGGAATGTCTGCAAAACCGCACGTCCCGGTTTATCGCCCCTGCCTCCTCTGCCGACGACCTGTGCGATCAGGGAAAAGGTGCGTTCATAGCTCCGGAAATCTCCGGAAAACAGTGCCTTGTCCACACTCATGACACCCACAAGCGTCACATCCGGGAAATCCAGTCCCTTGCCGATCATCTGCGTGCCGAGCATGATGTCATATTCCTTGTTCCGGAACGCCTCAAAGCCCCGTTCATAGGCATGGCGTGATCCGGTCGTGTCGGCATCCATCCGCAGGATGCGTGCATCCGGAAAGCGAGAAGCCAGCTCATCCTCAAGACGCTGTGTCCCGAATCCCATCCGCCGCAGATGTTCTCCGCCGCAGGACGGGCATTTCTCCGGCATCGGCTGTACCGAACCGCAGTAATGGCAGTGCAGCATCCCGTCGGTCTTGTGGAAAGTCATGGGGACAGAACAATTCTTGCAGTAGACAGGCTGGTTGCAGATGCAGCAGCTGATGACCGTATGGAATCCCCTGCGATTGAGGAGCAGAATGGTCTGCTCGCCCCGGTCAAGGTTCTCCCGGATGGCATCGTGCAGCACTGTGCTGAAGCCGGAATCATTGCCGTTCTGCCGTTCATCTGCCATGTTGATGATCTCCACTGCCGGAAGCGGCACATCCCCGTAGCGTTTTTTCATCTGCAACAGGGTGCAGTTTCCTTTCAGGGCATTGTAATACGTTTCGATCGTCGGCGTTGCAGATGCCGGCAGCAGCACTGCACCATGGTATCTGCAACGCTGCTTTGCTACCTGTATGGTATCATAACGGGGAGCTTTGTCGGATTTATAGGAACGCTCCCCTTCTTCATCCATAATGATCAGCCCGATGCGTTTCATGGGGGTGAATACGGCACTGCGTGTGCCGATGACGATATCCGCTTCGCCGGATGCCGCACGTGCATAGGAACGCTTGCGCTCCCGGAGCGGCAGTCCGCTGTGGACGACGGCAATGCGGTTTCCGAACCGTGCGGAAAAACGGCGCACGACCTGCGGTGTCAGTCCGATCTCCGGCAGCAGCATGAGTACCGCTTTGCCCAGACGCAGCGTTTCTTCAATGAGGGCATCGAACACGGCAGTCTTGCCGCTGCCCGTCACGCCGTGCAGCAGAAAGCAATCCGGCGTATCCGTCCTGAGAGCCGGTGCGACTTTGTCATACACTGCCTGCTGTTCTTCGGAAAGCACCGGCGGCTGCATTGCCGGGATGTCCGGCAGCTCCTCCTCCGGCACAAGCTCATACCGTTCCACAACACCCTGCTTTGCAAGTTTTTTTACCACAGCATCCGTGACGCTGCAAATATAGCAAAGTTCCTTTTCGGCGATCTCCCCGAATTCCTGCAAGGCACTGAGTACCTGCTGCTGTTTGGGGGTAAATGCCATCGGGCTGTTGTGATCCCATGTGAGCCGCACCATGCGGATGGTCTTTTCCCTGACCTGCCGGATGTCTGCCGTCTGTCCGAGGATGCCGGCTTGCATCAGCTCATCTCTTGCCTGTATCTTGCCGGGCGTTTCGCAGTCCTTCAGGATGGCATCAAACTCCTTCCTGTTCTTTGCATGACGCAGAAAGGCAAGCATCTGCAAGGCTTCCTGTGAAAGTGCCTCTGTGCTTCCGCCGTTGAGCAAAGTATAATGCTCCTGCACACGCAGCTGGAGTGCCGTCGGCACAAGTGTCCGGATGGCATCGAAATAGCTGCAAAATGTATTCTCACGCAGCCAATGCAGCAGTATGAGCTGCTCCTCATTCATGACAGGGCTTTCATCTGCCACCGCACGGATGGATTTCAGCTTTCCCTCCTGCTCTGCCCTGATCGGCATCACAGAGACGATCATGCCCACACAGGTGCGGTTTCCCCTTCCGAACGGGACAACTGCCCGACAGCCTGTCAGCTCCTCCCGGTACAGCCCCGGCGGTATCAGATAGTGATACAGCCGATCCATCGGATATGCTGCCGCATGGACCGCAACGGCAGCGACCTTCTGCACTTCCACTTATTGCAGCACGCTCTTGTCGTCGGCAGAAGCTTCCACGATCTTGTATTCGCCTCTGGCAAATTCGTCCACTGCGGTCTTCACGGGCTTTTCTTCCAGTATCTGATCGTTGTTATACAGCTCATCAGCGATCTCCCTTGCACGCTTGGCAACGCCGATAACAAGGGAATAGCAGCTCTCGTTCTTGGTGATCATCTGCGTAATAGCGGGTCTTAACATTGTGATCTTCCTTTCTTATCTCTGTTCGGTTTTCAGTTCTTCTGCACGGACGATCGCACGGAAATCAGCGACCGCATCCTCCAGAACATCATTTACAACACAATAATCATACTGCGGCATCAGCGCAAGTTCACGTTCTGCCTGTGCCACACGTTCGGCAATGACCTCCGCTGTTTCCGTCCCACGGTTCGTCAGCCGTTCCCGGAGCGTCTCCAGTGATGGCGGCGCAATGAACACAAACACTGCATCCGGACGCTGTGACCGTATCTGCATCGCCCCCTGCACCTCGATCTCCAGAATGACATGCTGCCCCTGTGCAAGATGGCTCTCAATGGGGGCTGTCAGCGTACCGTAGCAGTTGCCGCAAAATTCCGCATGCTCTAAAAACGCCCCCTCTGCCACAAGCCGCTCAAATTCTGCACGTTCCAGAAACCGGTAGTGTACGCCGTCCTGCTCTCCCTCACGGGGTCTGCGTGTGGTGGCAGAGACAGAGTAGTAGTACCTGCCGTCCTTCATCACCTGTCCCAGTATCGTACCCTTGCCGCATCCGGACGGTGCGGAAACCACGATCAGCTTTCCTCTCTTCATGGTTCTTCACTCCTCTCCGTATGCTACTCTATGTTCTGTATCTGTTCCCGTATCTTTTCGATCTCGGACTTCATCTCCACCACGACCGATGTTATGGCAATGTCCTGTACCTTCGATCCGATGGTGTTGACCTCACGGTTCATCTCCTGCACCAGAAAATCAAGCTTCCGTCCTACGCTCCCGTCTGCCGACAGCATATCACGCATCTGTGCGACATGGCTGCGCAGGCGGACAGTCTCCTCATCCACAGCCGTCTTTTCCGAGAATATGGCTGCTTCCGTCAGGATGCGCTGCTCGTCGATCCCTGTGCCCCCCAGAAGGTCGGCAATGCGTGTATACAGACGTTCCCGGTACTTCTCCGTCAGTGCCGGGGCATCTGCCTCGATCAGGGAGACATGGCTCTCGATGAGTGCAAGCCTGCTCTGGATATCCTCACGCAGACGCTGTCCTTCCGTTTCACGCATCACGACAAACGCCGCAAGTGCCTTCTCTGCCACGCTCAGCACTGCCCTGCGGATCTCCTCCTCATCCTCCTGCGGTTTCTCCACACGGAACACATCCGGGAGCTGCACGATGGTTGCCCATCGCATCTTGTCGCTCATCAATCCCTCCGGGTCGCTGTAGAAACAGCCGTCCGGGTCAAGATAGTATTCATCATCGGCATTCTCATTATATGCCTTCATGGCATCAAGATAGCCACGGACGATCTCCTCGTTGACGTGGATATCTGCCTTCTTCCCCTCCACAAGCGTCACCGACACGGCGATCTCAAGCTTTCCTCTGGACACTTGTGTCTTGGCGAGGGCTTTGAGATCCTCTTCGAGGTAGGTATAATTCCGGCTGATGCGGACATTCTGTTCAAGATACCGGGAGTTGACTGACTTGAATTCGGCAAGGATCTCCCTGCCGCCGATCTGTTCCTGCGCTCTGCCGTAGCCGGTCATACTTTTCAGCATTTGTCACACTTCCTTTCTGTTGCATACCGCACACGCTCCAATTATATTAGTATACCATATCTGTATTAAAAAATCAAGTGTATTCCGAATTTTTTTCCAGTCTTTCTGCATAATGCATAATCCGGGACGCTCTGGTCATGCTAATTCCATCAGCAGACCGCCGGTCTGTAGAGGAAAGGAGTTTTTGCGATGTCAGAGATGCCAGTTTACCACGACCCGGACGACGACGATCCGGAACAGCCTGAGGAGATCCTGACGGGGGCTTCCGTCACGGAAATGACCGGACTGATCCCTTCCGGCAGACCCGATAAGGACGAACGAGAAAGCTATCAGGATGTTCTCCCATGGCTGCCGCCGTTTGCACCGCAGATATGAACGGTACTGTCCCTCTCCCGGCAGCGGAGGGGGACAGTTTCATTTTCCGGATGCGGCACACCCATCTTGCCCTGCCCTCATGCAAAAACACATGCCTGAGGGAGAACGCTATGACATTGCTTCCATTTTTTGAGCAAAACGACGATTTTTTCAAAATAGACTTGACAACGATGCTGTGATATGTTAAAATAATATAGCCGCATGTGTGGGGCATGGCAAGTGCGGAACAGTCCGCCGCCCGTCACAGCGAGTTTATGGAAAGGCAGGTGCCAGAATATGTACGCAGTCATCGAAACAGGCGGCAAGCAGGTTCGTGTTCAGGAGGGCGATATCGTCTTCATCGAAAAGCTGAACGTGGAGGCTGATGCGGCTGTTACCTTCGACAAGGTCGTTGCTGTGGGTACGGATGAGGGGATCAAGGTCGGCACTCCCTATGTGGAGGGTGCGGCTGTTTCCGCTAAGGTACTCAAAAACGGCAAGGGCAAGAAGATCACTGTCTTCACCTATAAGCCCAAGAAGGGCGAAAAGCGTAAGATGGGTCACAGACAGCCCTATACGCAAGTCCAGATCGAAGCCATCAACGCATGATCAACGCTGTCTTTGCAAAAAAGAACGGCAAACTCTGCGGCATCCGTGTGAGCGGACATGCAGGGTACGCAGATGCAGGGGAGGATATCGTCTGTGCGGCGGTCTCGTCAGCAGTGCAGCTCTCTGCCAACCTCATTACTGAAATCTTCGGCTTACAGGCAGATGTCAGTACGGCGGACAATGCTGTGTCAATACAGCTTAGCCGTCCGGATGAGAACGGCAGCAGACTGCTCAGGGGAATGCTCCTGCATCTTGAATGTCTCTCGGAAGATTATCCGGGGACGATCAGAATACAAATTATGGAGGTGTAGACAATGCTCAGGATCGATATGCAGTTTTTTGCACATAAGAAAGGTATGGGTTCCACAAAGAACGGACGTGACTCTGAATCCAAGAGACTCGGCGTCAAGCGTGCTGACGGTCAGTTCGTTACTGCCGGCAACATCCTCGTTCGTCAGCGTGGTACACACATCCATCCCGGCGAGGGCGTAGGTATCGGCTCTGATGACACGCTGTTTGCAAAAGTAGACGGCAGAGTCAGATTTGAACGTTGGGGCCGTGACCGCAAGAAGGTCAGCGTTTACGCAGACTAAGCAGCTTGCCGCAGTCATAGTGCTGACTGGGGTGGGCAGCTTCTGCCCTGAATAGTGTGAACCGGGCTGGACTTACGGGATAGCCCGGTTTTTCTTTACTTTTTGTATGTCAGGAAATTGACAATGTGTCATATGGGAGGATGTTCATGTTCGTAGATAAAGCGAAAATCAGGATCAAAGCCGGTAACGGCGGCGATGGTGCGGTTTCCTTCCATCGTGAAAAATATGTCGCAGCCGGAGGTCCTGACGGGGGTGACGGCGGCAGAGGCGGCAATGTGGTCTTTGTGGTGGATGACGGGCTGTCCTCTCTGATCGACTTCCGCTTCAAACATAAATTCATTGCCGAAAACGGCGAAAATGGCAGCGGCAACCGCTGTACGGGCAAAAGTGCCGATGACCTCATCGTGAAAGTCCCCCGTGGCACACTCATCCGTGAGACTGAAAGCGGACGCATCATGGCGGATATGTCCGACGATGAACCGCATATCCTTGCAGCCGGCGGCAGGGGCGGCAAGGGAAACCAGCACTTCGCCACGTCCACAAGACAGATCCCACGCTTTGCAAAACCGGGCTTTCCGGGTGAGGAATTTGAAGTCACGCTGGAGCTGAAACTGCTGGCAGATGTGGGGCTGGTCGGTTTCCCGAATGTGGGCAAATCTACGCTGATCTCCGTCGTCAGTGCCGCAAAGCCGAAAATTGCCAACTACCATTTTACAACACTGACACCTGTACTCGGTGTGGTGAGACTCGATGATGAGCGGTCGTTCGTCATGGCGGACATTCCGGGACTCATTGAGGGCGCAAGTGAAGGCGTGGGGCTCGGACATGAGTTCCTGCGGCATGTGGAGCGATGCAGGCTGATCGTGCATGTACTGGATGCGGCTGGCTCGGAAGGGCGTGACCCGATCGGGGATTTTGAGAAGATCAATCAGGAGCTTGCCAATTTCAGTGAACAGCTTGCGGAATGTCCGCAGATCGTTGCGGCAAATAAATCCGATCTGGCAACAGAGGAACAGCTTGCAGCTCTGCGGAGCTATATGGAGGAGAGAGGACTTCCCTTCTTCGTCATCTCGGCAGCTACCACAGAGGGTACAAAGCCGCTGATGAATGCCATTGCCGAAACACTTGCCGGGCTGCCGCCGGTAAAGGTGTACGAGGCACAGCCCATCTCGCAGGAGGAATTTCTGCGGAAAGTCACCAACCGGAAGGATTTCCGAATCGAGGTGGAGGACGGTGTCTACTATGTGGATGCGGTCTGGCTCGAACCCATCCTCCGGACGGTCAACATGGAGGACTATTCCTCTCTGCAATATTTCCAGAGAGTGCTGCGGTCAAGCGGTATCATCGGGAAACTCGAAGAAATGGGTATCGAAGAAGGAGATACAGTGAATCTCTACGGGCTTGAATTTGATTTTGTCAGGTGATACTATGGACAGCTTACCGGAAACTGCGGCAAGGCAGTACAGTCCGCTTGCACTGGCTTTTCTGGGCGACAGCGTCTATGAGCTGATGGTGCGTTCGGCGGTGATGCTCGAAGGCAATACCTCCGCACAGAAACTTCACGATAAAAAAGTGCAGTTCGTCTGTGCTGCCTTTCAGTCAGGTGCTGCTGCGCTCCTGATGGAGACATTCACCCCGGCAGAACAGGCTGTCTATCAACGGGGCAGAAATGCCGGCGGAACACCCTCTAAACATGCCGACCCGGCAGATTACCGGGCAGCAACCGGACTGGAGAGCGTGTTCGGCTACCTGCATCTCACAGGAGACAGAGAACGGCTCGAAACACTCTTCTCTGCTATCTGGAGACAGCGTGACGGCATTCTACAAAATATGAAATAAAAGTAAAGGAGTGATAACATGTCCGGACATTCCAAATGGAATAACATCAAACGCAAAAAGGAAGCGACAGATGCTGTCAAGGCTAAGATCTTCACCAAGATCGGACGGGAAATGATCGTCTGCATCAAGGAAGGCGGTCCTGACCCGAATAATAATGCAAAGCTTCGTGACCTGATTGCAAAAGCGAAGTCCAATAATGTTCCGAACGAAAACATTGATCGTCTCATCAAAAAGGCATCCGGTGAAGGCAGCAAGAATAACTACGAGTCTATGGTCTATGAGGGGTACGGACCATCGGGCGTGGCTGTGATCGTCGAATGCCTGACCGACAACAAGAACCGCACTGCCGGTGATGTGCGGCACTATTTCGACAAGTTCGGCGGAAACTTGGGAACAAGCGGATGCGTGTCGTTCCTGTTTTCAGACAAGGGCATTGTTGTGGTGGAGAATACCGGCATTGATGAAGATACGGCGATGGAGGACTGCTTTGACTGCGGCGGCGATGACCTGACGGTCGAGGAGGAAACCATTGTCATGGAATGCGATCCCACACAGGTACACGCTATGCGTGAGGCACTGACTGCAAAGGGCTATAATGTCCTTTCCGCAGAGGCAGAGAAGATCCCCTCTACCTACACACGGCTTGAAGATCCGGATGATGTGAAAAAAATGCAGAATCTGCTTGATCATCTGGAAGAAAATGATGATGTCCAGAATGTGTTTCACAACTGGGAAATGGATGATGAATAATAATCTTACAGGAGGTTGACAACATGAAAAGTACAGGTATCTTCAGACGTATCGATTCTCTCGGCAGATTCGTCCTGCCGAAAGAGCTGAGAAAATCGCTTAATATTCACCAGAATGATTACTTGCAGATCTTTCTGGACGGCGAGAATATTGTGTTGCAGAAAAGCCAGCTAAGCTGTATCCTTTGCAATGGCATGGACGATCTGGTCGACTTTCAGGATAAGAAGGTCTGCCGCAACTGCCTGCTGCAGATCAGGAACATGACAAACTAATGCCAGTTTCCCATCATCCGTTTCTTTCGGATGATGGGAATTTTTTCACAGGTATGCTGTTTGCCGCCCTATACGGTTCTCTGCCATCCTATAGACATAAGATGGCAGAGAGTCGTCTTATTTCATCAGTTCAAGCAGCTGATTGCCAAGCTCAATATCCTCCTGCGTGAGACGGATATTGGTGACGATCTTCTTGCCGTCTGCATCCGTAATGCTGATCTCAAGCAGGGCATCCTCTTTCAGATGGGTACCTGCATAGCCGAAGAATTGTACAAACTTCGGATGCCGCTCCCGGAATTGCTCAAACATGGGTTTCAGATGCAGCAATGTCATCGGATTCATGCGTTCTACCTCCTTTTCTGTACTGTGATACGGTTTCCCGGAATGGTTGACTTCCCTGCTTCCGGAATGACTGCCGCTGACGGTCATATAGTTTATTATAGCACAGATCATCCGAAAAAACAAGTGAATGATTATGATTTGCTTAAATGTGATTATGATTTGTTTAATTCCCTTGTTCTCTCCTGATGCATGTGGTATAATGGCATAGTCAGGTATACCGGCATAGAATCGTATAGGAGGTGGATCCATTGCAAAGAAAGGCAATCATTATACTGATCGTACTGTCCGTCATTTGCTGTACAGGGTATCTCCGGATGCGTCCGGAACAGGAGGAAATTCCACAGGAACTGCTTGACTTTGCTGCAGACTATCCGGAAGCTGCCCCCTTCGTGCAGGCATATCCGCAGGAGCATGACAAGAAACATTCTGTTTCTCTTTCAGATGAGGTGACGAAGGGATGCATTCCGCTCTTTCTCCAGTGGGATACACGCTGGGGATACCAGCCCTATGGAGATGGCTGGATCGGTAATGCCGGCTGCGGTCCGACTTCGCTGTCGATGGTCATGGTCGGTCTGACCGGCGATACAAGCTATGATCCGGGCACGATGGCGAATTTTTCAGAGATGCATGGATGGTATGAGACAGGTGTCGGGACATCATGGGATCTGTTTACAGAGGGTGCGCCGCTGCTGGGGCTTTCTGTGGAAGAAGGCAGCATCAGCATGGACTACATACAGAACGGTCTTACCCCCCAAACTCCCATGATCGCTTCCATGCGTCCGGGAGATTTTACAAAGGGCGGTCATCTGCTTGTCCTACGTGGACTCGATGCAGGCGGCAGAGTCCTGCTCAATGACCCGAACAGCCCCGATCGCAGCTCCCATGCATGGGAATTGGAAGTGCTGCTGCCGCAGATCAAGGCATTGTGGAAATTTTCGCTATAAGCATAACAGCCCCCTGCCAACATGCAGGGGGCATTTTCTGATACGATCCCTGATGATCTGACTGATGTCTGCATCACCAATTGCCATCTTATGGTCACTGTGAGTCTTCGTACATACCTCCGTACACTTCCTCGTAAAGCTCTAAAATGCTCCGGATCATATACTTGGAATACTCACCGCCCTCCACGATTCCTGCAAAAGCGATCTTCGGTTCATCTGTCGGTGCATAGCCGATAAAGACGGAGTCCTGCACACGGCTGCTCACCTGCGGCGTACCGGTCTTGATGGCGATGCTGTAGCCCAGATTGGTCAGCGAATACTTGCCGGGAAATCCGTTGCCGGATGCCTGTATCATGCCGGATTCCACAAATTTATAAACAGATTCATTCTTCAGCCTGATCTGCGCTGCAATGGTCGGCTCGGTTTTTTTGATGCATTCCTCCATGTTGTAATCCCACACGCTGTCCACCAGATACGGCTCATAGCGCACGCCCTCATTGGCGATGGTGTTGGCAACACAGGCAAGCTGCAAGGGGGTGACCATCGTTTCACCGTTACCGATGCCTGCCTGCAAAACCTGTCCTACTGTCCAGTCCAGCCCAAGTTCACGGTATGTCTCCGGCGTTGCCATATAACCGGCTCTGTCAACGGTTTCTATGCCTGTGTGCTGTCCGATGCCGTAAAGTGTGGCATATTCCTCGATCTTGTCGATCGTCAGCCGCCTTGACAGCTCATAGAAATAGGCATTGCATGACACCCTCAATGCCGGTGCAACGGCAATATAATTATGATGCCCTGTGCAGCGGTAGGTGTGATCCATGAAGTGATAGGTGCCGTCACAGTAGAAGGATGTGCTGCCCGTCACCTCACCTTCATTCAATCCGGCAGTCGCCGTGATGGTCTTGAAGGTCGAACCGGGACGGTACAGACCCATCGTCGCCCGGTTAAAGAGCGGATTCCCGGCATCCTTGCTCAGCTCCTCGTAATTCTCGCTGTAGGCAGTCAGGTCATAGGTCGGGGCAGTCACCTCCCCTAAGATCGCACCCGTCTGTGCATCAAGCACCACCAGTGCGCCGCCCTGCTGCGGTACGCCGTTTTCATCCTTCACGCCGCTGTAGCTGTAGTAGGTGTTCAGGAAGTTGTCCAGTATTTCCTGCAAGCCCCTCTGAAATTCGCCGTTGACCGTGAGCTGTATGGTGTGCCCTGCCTGCACCTCCTCCGTGATCTCATCAGACACGGCAATGCCATTCTCAAAGGTCATGGTGCGCACACCGTCTTTTCCCTGCAATTCGGGTTCCATCGCCTTTTCCAGTCCGCTGATACCCACGATCGCATCAAGGTCATAGCCCTTTGCAAGATATTCATCCGCATTTTCCGCATAGATCGGTCCTGTCGTGCCGATCTCATGGGGGACAATGTCGCCCACTTCGATATACCGCACAGGTACCTGCTCTATGCTCACACCCTGTAAAAGAAGCCCTAACTCCGACAGCTCCGTCACGGTTCGCTTCGGCAGATTTGTTGCCAGACGGAAACGATTGGACATTGAAAAATCATCGTCAAGCATCGTATACCGGATGCCTGCAATGCGCCGCTGCTGTCCGGGGGTAAAATCCTCCGATATCTCATAGTTCTCACAAAGCACAGCCATGCAGTTATCTGCCGTGGCATAGGCATTGACACCGATCTTATCTTTCATTTTGTCCAGTTCGCTTTCTTCCACATCGGCAAGAAAGGTGTAGGGCTCTTTCATGGAGATCGGCAGCGTGTCCTCCCAGACGACTCCGGCATCCGTCAGTATCTCTGTAATGCGCAGCAGGATGTCATTGCTCTTTGCATTCTCTGCCGGAAAGTTCTTCTGGTCGATCACGACTGCATACGTCACATGATTGCTGACAATGACCGTTCCCGCTGCATCCACGATCTCACCACGGGTCGCCGAAATTTTCTGTGTATAGGTACTCGTGACGATTTCATCCTTTTTGTACGCCTCTGTATTGACGACCTGCACCTTCATCAGCCGCAGTGTGCAAAAGATCGCACTTACTAACACAAGAAGTGCCGCAAGTGCCATTTTGATATAATCCGAAACCGTCCGCATCTCCGATTCTCCTTATTGATAATTCAGCATGATGGTTTTCTCAAGCTCATACGTTCTCCGGTTGCCGCAAAGACGTGCGATCCATCTGACAATGAAAAACAGCGGTATGGCTGAGATCAGTGTCATGATGCTGCTCGGCAGCATGATTTTCATGTAGATAAGCGAAACATCCTCATGCTCCCATATCGCATAGTAAAACACAAAATCCAGATAGCCCTGTATCCCTGCACAGACAGCCGTCAGAAGCAGTATGTTCAACAGTTTGTCCCGGAGCAGATAGCTGTGCAGCAAAGATACTGTCACGCAGCATATCACCATCCATATTGCATTGTACCCCAGCAGCTTTCCACAGGCAATGTCCATCAGCAATCCTCCGAACACACCAACTGCCATCGCCTGTATCTCCCCCGTGCGTGCCGCAATACAAAGCACCAACGGTATCAGCAGCAGCGGCTTGACAAAACTCCCGGCTGTCTCCAGTACAAAGCATATAAACATCAGCAGGGCAAATGCTGCCCATTGTATCGTCTGCTTCAGATAATACCGTGATGTTTCTTTATTCTGCCTCATTGTATTCCTCTTTTCCGCTGAAATCGGTGATGACAACGACCATGCCGGGGTTGGCAAGGTCTGCTGCCGGCTCTATAATGGCATTGCATGTCATACCGGATGCATCGCTCTGCACCGACTGCACATAGCCGATGACATAGCCCTTCGGGAAAAATCCATTTTCTCCGGATGTCAGGATGACACGGTTCTTCTTCAAAGCTGTGTCCTTATCCAGATATTGCAGACTGCAAAGCCCGTCCATTGCCAGAGAAACACTGCCGGTCAGCACGCCCTGATCTCTTGTGGTGCTGCAATAGGCAGCGACCGAAAGCTCCGGTGAGAGGATGGTCGTGACTGTTGCCGTATCCTGTCCGACCTCTGTCACCATCCCCACCAGTCCCAGATCTGTGACTACGGGGTCATAGAGATCAATGCCATCGTGTGTCCCGGCATCTATGATAAATGCCCCGAACGGGTCGTTCGTCACATAGCCCACGACCTCACAGGGCGCAGAATAGGTATAGTCCTCATGCTCCTCCTTGATGCCGACAAATGCCTCCAGTTCCTCAAGACGTTCCTTCGTCTGCTCATAGTCAGCAAGCTCCTCGTTCAGCTCGGCGATCTCCTCACGCAGTGCCTTGTTCTGCTCATAGTGATACTCTGCATTGCTGTAGAGGTTCAGCAGGTATTCCACACGCTCTGAAATGGCATTGGATGCCTTCTGAAAAGGGGCGGCAATGCTGTTGAACAGTCCGATCCCACTGATGGTATAGCCGCCGACCGATACCGCATAGACCATCACGCCGACAAGCAGTGCAATGATGCAGAGGATCACCCGAAACCGGGTACTCTTCAGAAAATTTCCCATCTGCCGCCTCCTTTCCGGAATTACTTTTCCTATTTCTCATAATATTTCAGATATTCCACAAGTGTATCCTGATACTTGTCCATGTTCTCCATGACCTTGCCTGCACCCTCCGCTACGCAGTCAAGCGGAAATTCGGCAATATACACGGGCATTCCTGTCTCCCGGTTGATGAGTTTGTCCAAGCCCCGCAGGAGTGCGCCGCCCCCGGCAAGGGTAATGCCCTGATCAATGATGTCTGCGGACAGCTCCGGCGGTGTTTCCTCAAGCGTAGTCTTGACGGCATCAATGATTCTCGAAAGCGGCTCTGCCATTGCATCCCGTATCTCTGTTGAGGTGACTGTAACATTTTCCGGCAAGCCATTGAGCAGGTTTCTGCCTTTGATCTCCAGTTTTTCCTCTTTCTCACTGGGAAATGCCGAACCGATGCTGAGCTTGATCTCCTCTGCGGAACGCTCGCCGATGAGCAGATTGTATTTTTTCTTTACATAGTTCATGATCGCCTGATCGAAGGAATCTCCGGCACACCGCACGGAACGGGATGTCACGATGCCCCCCAGCGACACCACTGCCACCTCACTCGTACCGCCGCCGATGTCCACGATCATGCTGCCGGTCGGTTCTGTGGTCGGCAGTCCTGCCCCGATGGCAGCCGCCATCGGTTCTTCCACGATGAAAACCGGATGACGTGCGCCTGCCTTTTCCGCAGCTTCCCGGACGGCATTGCGTTCGACGGGGGTCACACCTGACGGGATGCAGATCGTGACTCTTGCTTTGGTAAAGATCCTGCCCTTCAATGCCTTGTGGATAAATTCCTGAAGCATGGTAATCGTCAGGTCAAAATCTGCAATGACTCCCTCTTTCAGAGGACGCACCGCTACGATAGAGCCGGGTGTCCTGCCAATGACCTGTTTGGCATCCTTTCCGACATAGCGTGCCTTTTCTGTGCGTGTGTTGACGGCAACGACGGAAGGTTCACGCAGCACAATGCCCTTCCCCCGCATATAGACCAGTGTATTTGCAGTACCGAGATCAATACCGATATCCTTTGTAAACATGACGCTCCTCCTCTATCTCTCTCTCTGAATATACTGTTTCAGCATAGCAGTCTCTCATTATTATACCATCATTTCCGATAAGAAACAAGGTTTTTTCTGAATTTTTATGTATGCCATGAAATTCCGGTCAAGACCACCCAGAAAAACGTCAAAATCATCCAAAAATCATCTTGGATAGCTTTGGATATGTGAACAATGCTACCAGTATCATCAGCACCTCAGCAATGCACACCTTGAACTGCAATCCGAATGTCAGCACGCATAAATGCAGATCTACATCAAAGGGCGCAAGCCCCACCACATATGTCTGCCCCAGCCAGCTCATCCCTTCCGATGCAAGTGATGCCTCTCCGATCGTATTCCCTACGAATACAGCACTCATCACCAATGCAAACATCAACAGTCCTTTTTTCATGTTGACTCCTTCTTTTCTTTATAAAATCATGCTGATACCCTGCGTCCCTCAGGCGTTTTCCTGTCATCCTGTCGGGCAGGGTGATGAAGATCATACCCCACTTGACCCGAAGCCGCCTTCGCCTCTTGCCGTTTCATCAACGGTATCTGTCTCTATGATCTCCGGAAACAGCACTGGCATCACCACAAGCTGTGCCACACGCATTCCGTATTCTATCGTAAATGGTTCTGTTCCGATATGGTGCAGCGGTACCATCCATTCGCCCCGGTAATCGCTGTCCACCACACCCACCGCATTGGCAAGCGTGATGCCATGTTTCGACGACAGACCCGATCTTGGGAAAATGAGCAGTACCACATCCGGTTCTGATGGCTGACAGGTCAGACCGAGCGGTATCATCACCGTCTCTCCCGGCAGTATCGTTACCGGTGCATCCAGACAGGCACACAGGTCTGCCCCTGCGCTCTGTGCTGTGGCACGCTGCGGTAAGATCGCCTTATCATGCAATTTTTTGAATAACAGCTTCATTGCAGTCCTCCCTTATAATATGCACCGCTTGTCCTGTGTTCCGGCGCAGCACCGCTGCCTGTCCGGTAGGCATACAGCAGTGCCGTGATCTCATCGGATGTTTCTTCCGTCAGATAATGATCCCGGTATGCAAGCCCATCCATGTTCTTCCCGGCGATCCACAGCAGCTCCGCATTTACCAGTTCCTGATACGCTCCGCTGCAAAGCAGGGGAAATCTTCTGCCCGTACGGTCTGTCAGGTAACAGTGTTCCTTCCGGCAGCCCTCCTGTGCCTGAATCGGACACACCCGGAACAGCATCATCGGCAGTCTGCCGTACACGATCGCTCCCACCGGCAGGACATCGCCCATCTGACAGATGCTGCGCATCCGCAGTTCGATGGATGCCGTCACATCCTGCAAGCCCATCTCCTTCAGGGACTGCACTGTCTGCCGGTTCGTAACATTCAGCCCGAAACCGCCGTGCAGCGCATAGCCAAGTGCCTTTCCGATGCGGATATCTGCCAGATTGTGGCAGAGAAGATGCCCATAGCCCTTTTCCCGGAGAATAGTCAACCTGTTTCTGTAAGCCTCCTCGTTCGCAATGATGCGGGGGGCTTCGACCCATTCCGACAGTTTCGGCTCACACTGCATTGCCATGTGTACAGGCAGACAGACGATGCTGTCCCCTGCTGCTGTAAGCTGCTCCTGTGTACGGATGTGGATACGATCACGTACCGTCGGCTTTACCGGCATTGCCACGGGTTCTGATACCGGAGCAATGCGGCATAGCGGCGTATGCAGCTGTATCCGGAGCGCATCCATCTGCGCTGCTGCCTCACGCCGCAGGGCATTGCACTGTGCCGCTGTCAGCATCAGTCCATCCGGATCGTTCAGTTCCACGCCATCGCAGACATAGACCGTATCCCCTAATTTTTGCAGACTCCTTGCAAGCCGCTGTGTGTCGAACGGCAGTTTCTGTGCCCTCTCCGGGATATCGCCCTGTACCGTCACTGCATGTCCCTCACGGTCGGATGCGGTCAGTGCTGATGGCTGCCCTTCATGGAGCTGCATGGAAAATGTCAGTCCCGTAACCGTACGTGGCTTCCGGTACAATGCCGCAAGCTCCCCCAACACTGTCTGTCCGGCAAGCACATCTTCTTTCCGCCGGAAACCGAACATATCCTGTTTCGTTCCGGTGAAGTAGGCATCTGTAAAGCCGCTCCTTGAAAAGACTGCCTGCAGGACTGCAAGGTCGGGGGCATTGCCGTCCAGTGCGGTTCTGAGTGCCGTCACTGCTGCTGCAACATATTCCGGACGCTTCATCCTGCCTTCGATCTTGAATGAAGTGACCCCCATCCGCCGCAGTGCATCCGTATGCTGCACAAGACAGTTGTCCCTGAGCGACAGGGCAGCCGGGGCATTCCCATCCGGTGTATGCCACGGAAGGCGGCATGCCTGTGCGCATTGCCCACGGTTGGCACTGCGTCCGCCGACCAGTGCCGAAAAGCTGCACTGCCCCGATACCGACATGCACAATGCCCCATGCACAAATACCTCTATCTCCACAGGCAGTCTGCACAGTGCCGCAAGCTGCTCTGCACACAGTTCCCTTGCTGCCACAACTCGATTGCAGCCCAGTGCTGCTGCCTGCATCACGCCTTCAGGGGTGTGGATGCTCATCTGCGTGGAGGCATGGAGAGGCATGTCGGGAAAGCCCTCATGCAGCATCCGCAGCACACCGAAGTCCTGCACGATGCATGCATCCACCAAAGGTGCAGCCTGCTCCATATACCGCATAAATTCCGGCAGCTCACTGTCCGTCAGAAGGGTATTGACTGCAAGATGCAGCTTTGCTCCATAAAGTCTGCAAAGCGATGAGGCTTCCTGTAATGCGGCAAGGTCAAAATTGACTGCATTGCCCCTTGCCGAATACATCGTGCCGCCCACATAGACCGCATCCGCACCGCAGCGAAGTGCTGCCACGAGGGACTCCATGCTCCCTGCCGGCGCAAGGATCTCAGGCTGCATCAGGTGTTGTCCTTGAGTTTCCGGAGTTTAAGGGTATTTTCGAGCTGTGCCACCTTGGATTTGAGTACCTCGATCTCTTTCAGAGCTGCATCCCGTTCAATACGGGCACGTCCGGCATCGTCCACATATTCCTTTGTCTGGTCACTGATCTGATCAAGGTGTGCCTTGGATTTGTTCAGGTCATCAAGTGCCGAAAGGGAGGTCATGATAGCTGCCGTATACTGGGATGCGCCCTTGTCCATATTCTCCCGGATACGGGCTTCAAGTGTCCTTGCAAGCCCATAGACATAGTTCGGTGCTTCTTCCGTTTGCAGCACATACTCCTTTCCCAAAATGACTACCTTTACCTTGTTCACCATAACACAACTTCCTTTCTCCTGTATGTAATCGCATCAGAAATAGCGGATGAGAGATACAACTCTCCCCAATATCTCCACTTCCTCCACAATAATGGGTTCCATTTCATCATTTTCCGGCTGTAACCGGTAATGTCTGTCCTCTTTATAGAAGGTCTTGACCGTTGCCTCGCTCCTGTCCACAAGTGCCACGACCACTTCTCCGTTTTCAGCGACCGGTGTCTGTTCCACAATGACGATATCCCCGTCATAAATGCCGATGTTGATCATGCTCTCCCCACGGACACGCAGCGCAAACAGTTCCCCGTCATAATGTCTGGACGGCAGAAAGCTGACATAATCCGTGATGTTCTCGATCGCCGTGATCGGCACACCGGCTGCGACCGTACCCACAAGCGGAATGCCCTGTGCTTCGTCATTGTTGTCGGATACAAGAACAATGGCTCTGTTCTTGCCGGCAGACATGCGTATCCTGCCGGTTTCCTCAAGATAGTGAAGATAACGGTGTACTGTAGAGGTGGAGCGTATGCCCACTCCCTCACAGATCTCCCGGACTGACGGTGCAATGATCTCACTTTTCATATAGTCCCGGATAAAATCATATATCTCATCTGCTCGCTGTGATTTCATTGTAATGCCTCCTTTTCCAGTGCTTCAAGTATCATCTTTGCCACTTTATTGATATCGCCGCAGCCCATAGTCAGGACAAGATCACCATCCTGCGCATGTTCTGTGACATAACGGCACACATCCTCAAAATTCTGGTATTTCCGTTCATCAGTATACTCAGCCGTTTCTTCCTGCGGAAAGTAAACGGCATTATCCATGATCTCCGCTAAATTCCGGGTATAGATGCCGTAGGTATTCTTTTCTCTCGAACCCATGATATCCGTGAGTACGGCAATGTCGGCAATGGAGAGTGCCTCGGCAAATTCCTCTAAGTGCTGCACCGTTCTGGAGAAGGTGAAGGGCTGGAACACGGCAATGACCCGTTTGTAGTCCATTTCCTTTGCCGCACGCAGTGTTGCGGTCAGTTCGGTCGGATGGTGGGCATAATCATCGGCAATGGTAATGCCATTGACAACACCCTTGATCTCAAAGCGTCTGCCTGCGCCCCGGAAATTCTGCAAGCCCTTGCGGATCAGGTCAAAATTCAGCCCCAGTTCATCACAGGCTGCCACTGCTGCAAGGGAATTGAGTACATTGTGTTCACCCGGCACAGCTAAGAAGATGCTGCCCATCGTTTTGCCATTTTTCTGAACCGTATAGCTTGTGCCTGCTCCGGTCAGATGACAGACATCCGTTGCCCGGTAGTCATTCTGTTCCCCATAGCCGAAGGAGATCATCTTCTTTCCCTCAATGCCTTCTACCGCTTTCAGGGTATTAGCATCGTCGCCGTTGTAGATGACAGCCTTTGATGCCATTTCGCAGAATTTGTGGAAAGACCGGATGATGTTCTCCACCGTCCCGAAATAGTCCAGATGGTCGGCATCAATATTCAGCACGATGGCTGTGTCCGGAAAGAGTTTCAGGAATGTGTCCACAAATTCACAGGACTCACAGACAAAGATATCACTTGTCCCGGCACAGCCGCTCCCGTGGATGATAGGGAGCTTGCCGCCGATGAAAGCGGAGAGATCAATGCCTGCCTCACAGAGGATCTGTGTGATCATGGCAGTGGTCGTCGTTTTTCCATGTGTACCGGAGACACAGACGGCGTTGTCGTACCAGCTGCTCACCAGTCCGAGCAGCTCGCTGCGCTCAAGTACCGGCACACCTGATGCCTTTGCAGCGATCAGCTCCGGATTGTCTGCCATGATGGCAGCGGTATGGACGATCAGGTCGGCACCCTCGATATTCTCCGCTCTCTGTCCGAGCATGACGGGGATACCCATATTCCGGACTGCCTGCAAGGTGTCCGTCTCATTGTTGTCCGAACCTGTGAGGTAATATCCCTTTGCATGAAGGATCTGCGCAAGAGGATACATCCCGGAACCACCGATCCCGATAAAATGGATGTGTTCTTTTCCGTCTAATATTGATTTATTCATAAAATACACCTGATTTCTTATCAATTTATTCATATATTTGGATTATACTAAGGATATAATGCACTGTTACGGATACCGTGTTTCCTGCTTTGTACAGGGATTCCGGAAACTTGCATCCGATACAGAGCGTAATCCAGAGGAGGTAAAAGAAAACCATGGAAATCACAGACATCAAAATCCGTAAGGTCATCACGGAGGGACGTCTCAGAGCAGTTGTCTCTATCACGATCGACCACACGCTTGCTGTGCATGACATCAAAGTTGTGCAGGGTGATGAACGTCTTTTCATCGCAATGCCGAGCCGCAAAGATGAAAACGGCATGTTCCGGGATATTGTACATCCCATTATGCCGGAAGGGCGCAAGATGATCGAGGAATCCATTCTGGATGCCTACAGCAAACATCTTGCTCTCATGGAAGTCGAAGCACAGGAAAACGCAGCAGCAGAAAGTGCTGCTATGGGAAGCGAGTAACATCAACAGCATACCCATGGTATCGGGGGAACGGTCAGACCGTTCCCTGTTTTTTTATCGCTGCATATTTCAGGATGGCGATCTGTGTCTTGGAATCGGGGATCTCATCGTTAAGCACCATCTCCAGTGCCCTGTCAAACGGAATGCGCTCCACATCAAGAAATTCTTCGTCATCCAGTGACCGCTCTCCGAAATGCAGCCCCTCTGCCAGAAAGATGCGGATGATCTCCGTATTGTAGGCTGTTGTCGGGTAGAGCTTGCCGAGGTAGGTAAAGCGTTCCGGTGTGCAGCCGCATTCCTCAAGCAGCTCCCTTCTGCCGCATGTCTCCGGATCTTCTCCGTATTCTAATTTTCCGGCAGGCAGCTCGATCGTGACCTCCCGATACGGATACCGGAACTGCCGCACGACCAGCAGCTCCTCTTTGTCCGTCAGCGCAAGCACGCAGACACCGCCCGGATGCCGCACGACTTCCCGGATCGCCTGTGTGCCGTCCTCCAGCAGGACATTGTCCTTTTCCACCCGAATGACCTTGCCGTCGTACAGTACTGTGCTGTCAAGGGTCTTTTCATACAGATGTGCCATTGTGATCTTCTCCCTTCTCTTTATCAGTATGCCGTTTCAGATAGTGTGTATACGCATGCGCTGCACGGATGCCTGCGGACGGCACATAATCGTAGCTATGGGTTCGCCTGCCGCACACAGGTAAAAACAGCCGCTTTGCCAACATCAGATACAGCCCCAGAAGCACCAGTCCCCCGATGGAGATCATTGCACCGTACCGCAGTCCCGGCAGCGCATAACAGAACGAAATTGTATTCTGTCCGGACTCACAGCGCACTGCCATGAAGCCGTTGGAAACCTTTTCCACATCGACCGGATCGCCGTTGACCTCTGCCGTCCAGCCGCTGCTGTAGGGGACGCTGAAAAATACCAGTTTCGGCGTATCGAGCGTGATCTCTGCCGAAAATCCCTTGCTGTCATACCGGAAATTTCCGCATGCCTCGCCGGCATGTTTCTGACATTCAAGAAGGTATTCCTCCTCCGACGGCACGCTGCCATCTGCCTTCGTGATGATATCACGGTATCGTTCCGCCTGCTCCTCATCAAGCACCAGTGCATGGATAAGCATCGAGGACTTTGCAAGATCTGTCTTGCCCTTCATCTCCTGTGGAGTCACATAATAATCGTATGGAAAGCCCATCGGGATATAGTAGTCATTCTGATAGATGCGGAAACCATTTTCCTCACGCAGGAAAGTAAAGCCCGGCAATTTCAGCTCCGGCATGTCATCCTTCACCTTATCAAAATAGTACTTCACGGAAAACAGTCCACGCAGTGTATAATAGGAAGTGTCCGCACGGGATGCCACATCCCTTGTGATGCCGATGCTGTCATAAAATTCCATGATGGACGGGTCTACCACGCTCTGGAAACAGCGCATGGACGACAGTCCCCAGAACATGGGGTAATTGTCATAGTTCTCTGACATATCCACCCGGAAGAAACCGGCATCATCCGTCTCATAGGAAATGTGCAGATGCTCGCTGCCGTGGATGGCTTGGTCACGGTAATTTCCGGAAGTTGTCCTGTCAAGCTTGCCGTAGCAGACTACCGTTCCGGTGCAGATCAGGCAGGCGGCGATCGTCATGAAGAGGGCACTCTGTAAACAGTTCCTTCCCTCCCTGCGTTTCAGGGCAAGCAGATATGTCCCCAGCCAGAAGAGCAGACAGATCGCCAGTTCCAGCCAGAAGATCGACGGACGCTCTGCAAATTGGAAGAATACCATATTGCCGTCGTCTCCCTTCGTGGGCAGCAAGGAGATCAGTCCGAATGCGATCAGCATCCCCAGACAGGCGATGAGTCCCGGTTTCCAGCGCATTTCCTTGTTGTCCAGTGCATAGGCTGTCATCATTGCCATGATGAGAATGGGCATATAGAACCATCTTGCATAGTAGGAGGAATTGAGCATGTAGAATGCACTGTTCAGCACCGGCACGAATGCGCACAGGATACAGATCCATATCAGTCCGGTCGCCCAATGCTTTTTCCGGCTGCTCATAAAGGCGATCACGCCCGTCATGGAGAACAGCGGCAGATAACCGCCGATGGATGCCCACTTTCCGTAATCCGTCCCGAACAGATTCGGACGTGCAGGGTTGTCGGGTATCATGAAGAAACTCTGGATGATGCGCAGGATGCGTGTCTTATCGCTGTAAAAGACAAAGCCCTGTCCGGTGAAACTGCTTGACACCCGTTCATTTGCCAGAATTGCCAGTGCTGCCGGCATGAGTACCACTGCCGCAATGCATACGCCGATGACTGCCTCCATAGCAAGAGCTGCAAATTTTTTCCAGTCTATGCGGAAATCCCTGCACCGCAGACGGACAATGAAATACAGGATGCAGAACACCACCTGCCCGGTAAAGAAGAAGTAGTTGATGATCGCCATCAGTGCCGTACATAACGCAAACCAACCACGGCGATTGTTGTTGACCAGCTCCTCCATGGCGATCAGGAGCAGCGGAAAGAAAGCAGTGACATCCTGAAAATGGTTGAAAAACAGATTGAACAGCTGAAATCCCGAAAAGGCATACAGCAGTCCGCCGATCAGTGCTGCATTCCGGTTTTCCACAAAGCGGCGGATGTAGCAGTAAGCTGTCAGCGAAGCAATGCCATGTTTCAGGCTCAACAGCCATGGAATGGCATAAAGCACCCATCGCTCCGGCAACAGTACCGTCAGCCAGAAAAACGGACTCCCTGACAGATAAAATGCATACGACCCTAAAAAGCTGCTTCCAAGATCTGTCCCCCAGTCCCATCCGAACAGTCCGCCGCTGCGCACTACATCATTGGCATGGGCATAGAACGGGAGCTGCTGTGAGTTGAAATCACCATAATAAATGAAATAGCCCTTGTCTATCACAAGCAGCGGCAGCAGGATCACCATCAGACAGAGAAACCCCAATCCGAACGCCATTCCATATCGTTCACCGCTGTCTCTTCTGAGGGAGAGCGGTCTGTTCATAAGAAAAATCACCTCCGGACAGCAACTTCCGGGTCACTGACGCATAGTATAGAAAGGGAACAGGAGCAGCTACAGGTTGACCGGATTCGCAAGGATCCCCTTTTCCGACACACTGATGACGGCATAGGACGGCGGCTTTCCGTCTCTCGGACAGCCAAGACTGCCGGGGTTGATGATGTAAAGTCCGTCCTCATAGCGGCAGTCCCTGACATGGGTGTGCCCGTACAGCAGGATATCTGCCTGTTCCTTCCGGGCTTCATAAGCCATGCGTGATGTGCCGTATTTCACCTGAAAACGGTCACCATGCGCCGCAAAGATGCGGTGTCCGAAGGGAAGTGTCAGCGTAAGCTGCCGGTGAGCCGGGTCGATCTCATGACCAAAATCACAATTGCCCTTTATGTAATACAGCTTTCCGGCAAACCACGGAAACGTCTGCGCAGCAAGGTGTACCTCATGTTCTCCGTCGCCAAGATGGAAAAAGAGGTCAGCATCTTCATGCATCTGCAAAGCCTTTCTGAGCGCAGCGTAACTGCCGTGAGAATCCGACATGACCACGATCTTCATCATCATCCCTCCTTTCCATTCCGATACTCTTTATTATATCATATCTCAGAAAAAAATACAATACCATTCAAACAAATTTTCCATAAATTTTAATCTGTACAGCGGTTTCCCGGTCATGTACCGTGCTGTCCGGTCCTGAACCATTTTATTCTGAACCCTGAAAGGATGATCGTCATGACGAATGGAAAAAAGCTTTCCGATGCCAAAGACCTGAACGGGCTGTTGCAGGTGGTAAGTCAGAAGTTGGGGATGCCGCCGGAACAACTGAAACAGGAGCTTGAGCAGGGGAGATTTGACAATGCCCTGAAGAATATGAATTCTGCCGATGCCGCTAAGTTCAATCAGGCGATACAGAATCCGAAGATGGTGGAAAAGCTCATGAGTACGCCGCAGGCAAAGGCACTTTACACAAAGCTGACAGGCGGTAAATGATGGATGAAAATATGATGAGCAAAATTCAGGAGGTGCTTTCCGACCCGGAGAGTATGCAGCAGATCGCAGAGCTTGCACAGATGTTCCAGCATGGCACACCCAACAGCATACCGGAAGAACAGGAAACATCTGCTGCCGGGACTCTGCCGGCAGTTTCTTCACCGGAGATGCCACCGTTTGATATGGGCATGCTCATGAAAATGGGTGAGCTGATGAAGAATACCGGCAATGACAAGAACACAGCATTGCTGCTTGCATTGCGTCCGCATTTCGGGGAGCGGCGGCAGCAGCGCATCGACAAGGCGATCCGGCTCATGAAGTTGTGGGCAGTCTTTCAGACCATGCAGAAAACCGGAATGTTGCAGCAGTTATTTTAATTTGTTCCGAAGGGGGGAGACTGTATGCCGCAGCAGGCACAGCAGAATTTTGATGCCATGCGTCAGGATGCGATCCGGCGTTCCCGTGAGATGCAGCGGCGTGCAGCCCCCATGCAGAATCGTCCGACTGCACCGGCTTCTGAACCTCCGCCGGCAGCTTCACAGGAAGACCCTGTCCGTCACCCTGCTCCACCGTATCAGCAGCCCGTTTCTTCCCGTCCACAGCAGCCGCACGGTTTCTTACAGCAGCTTGATTTGCCGAAGGAACTCAATGACTTGCTGAAAGACTGGAACGGGGAAAAGCTGGCACTTGCAGGGCTTCTCTATCTGTTATACAAAGAGGGGGCAGATATCTCCTTGCTTCTGGCACTGGCATATATCCTGCTCTGAACCGAAAGGGGAAAATGATGAAATTTCTGATCGCACACACCTATGCACTGTTCTGGATATTTGTGGGCTTATGTACACTATTCTTTTATTTACGGCATAAAAAACGCATCCGGGCATTTCTGCTCGGAAGCATGACAGGGCTGATGTCATTGGTGCTGCTGCATCTGTTCGGAGAGGGGATCGGTTTTGCACCGACACTCTGCACCACCAATCTGCTGCTCAGCACGATCCTCGGCATACCCGGAACTGCACTGGCTGTGTTGGGAGAGCTGTTCATCAAAGGCTAACAGATCGCCCCCTCTGCCAAAAGGCATCGGAGGCTTTTGCTGCGTACATAAATTCCCCATGCCGCATACGACATGGGGAATTGGTATGATCGCAGATAATTACTTGATCTCGATGGTTGCGCCAGCTTCTTCGAGCTTTGCTTTAAGCTCCTCAGCCTCAGCCTTGGAAACGCCTTCTTTGAGAGTCTTAGGTGCGCTCTCTACAACTTCCTTTGCTTCCTTCAGACCCAGACCGAGAACGTCCTTGACAGCCTTGATAACGCCCATCTTCTTGTCACCGAAGGATGCCAGAACTACGTCGAATTCTGTCTTTTCCTCGGCTGCGCCTGCACCTGCACCTGCTGCCGGTGCTGCTGCTACAGCAGCAGTTACGCCGAATTCTTCCTGAATTGCTTCTACCAGCTCTGCAAGCTCCAGAACAGAGAGAGCCTTGATATCTTCAATAAACTTGAGTGTCTTTTCAGATGCCATGATAATGATCTCCTTTTCCAATTTTTATTTTAAGATGCGGCACGTTCACGTACATGCCATTGACGGACAGGTCCTCCTGTCAACGATGCGGAAAAGCTTATGCAGCTTCGCCGTTCTTGTCCACGACTGCCTGAAGCAGTGCAGCAAGCTTCTGGATCGGTCCCTGAAGGGAACCAACGAGCTGTGCAAGCAGGATGTCCTTGGACGGGATCTTGGACAGTGCATTTACCTGCGCTTCGTTATAGTATTCGCCATCCACGCAGCCTGCCTTCAATTTGAAGGTTTCGGACTTCTCTGCATACTTTCCTAAGATACTTGCCGGGGCAGTCTGGTCATCTCTGGAGATCGCAATAGCGGTCGTTCCGTTCAGAACTTCGCCGAAATCATCCATACCGATGTTATGCAGCGCACGTCCGAGCAGTGTGTTCTTTTCTACGAAATACTCCACATTTGCTTCACGCAGACTGCGGCGCAGAACGGTATCGTCTGCAACAGTGATACCCTTGTAGTCAACAAGCACAAACGATGCTGCGCCTTTGAGCTTTTCTTCAAGCTCTGCGACTCTTGCTGCCTTTGATTCGAGTACTTTTGCACTTGGCATTTCACATTCACCTCCGATGATCTGAATTATCGTATCGGGAGAAACAAAAGCTCTCCTTGTTTACACAGGGAGAGCATGGTAATGCTGAACCATCTGCACTCCTCGGCTGGATTTACGGCTTACGCCACCAACTGTCTTTAGAATACGACTTTTTTATTATAACACATTTCCGGATGCTTGTCAAGTCTTTTTCTTATATTTCTTAAAACAAGTGTGTTTAGTCAGCCATGCGTGCATTGGCAAGCATGAGTTTGATGCGGTTTTCCTGATTGACACGGGTCGCACCGGGATCATAGTCAATGGCAATGATGTTGGCATTCGGATAACGTTCCTTGACAGCACGGCTCATGCCCTTGGCGATGATGTGGTTCGGCAGACAGCCAAACGGCTGTGTACAGATGATGTTCTCCGTTCCGTTCTCTGCCAATGCGCCCATCTCTGCTGCGATCAGCCACCCTTCGCCCATGTTGACACCGAGACTGATATACTGCCTTACAGATGCAAGCAGGTGTGTGAAATCATGCGGCGGCACAAAGACTCCATGCTCCTTCATCACGTCAATGACCTCATGCTGCTTTGCAAGGAACATCTTGTAGATCATGTTGTATAACGGCGTTGCAGCAGTACGTGTGCCGTAGAGCTTTGCTTCATTGACCTTGTTGTACGACCAGTAGAGGATAAATTCCAGCATGGACGGCACAACAGGTTCGCAGCCCTCCGAGATCAGAAAATCCTCCAGATGGTTGTTGCCGAGGGGGGAATACTTGATATAGATCTCCCCCACGATCCCCACACGGATACGTGGTACAGCAGAACGTTCGATCGTGGCAAAGTCTCTGAGCATACTGCGGTAATATTTTTTGGTGTTGGTAAAATTGCCCTTGCGCAGCTCCTTTTCCATGATCTTGATCCACTTGCCGAGCATTTTCTTAGAGCTGCCCTTGACAAGCTCATAGGAGCGGCACTGGTTGTAGAGGGTCTGGAGCATGTCGCCGTAGATGATGCTGAAAATCGCCTTGATGATCATGGGCATGGTCATTTTCCAGCCGTTCCGGGGGTCGCTCTCCAGTCCCACAAAATTCAGCGAAATGACCGGAACTTGCGGAAACGTATCCTTCAGTGCCTTGCGCAGCAGGTAGATATAATTTGATGCCCTGCATCCGCCGCCGGTCTGCGGCAGCATGAGTGCCACACGGTTGGGGTCATATTTTCCGCTTTTGAGGGCATCCATGAACTGCCCGATGACGAGCAGTGCAGGATAACAAGTATCATTGTGGACATTCTTCAAGCCCTCATCCACAACATTCCGGGATTCATTTTCAAGCAGCTCGCATTTGTAGCCGTAGCTTTCAAACACGCTGATCAGCAGCCGGAACTGGATGGGCAGCATGGTCGGGATGAGAATGGTGTGAGTCTCCTTCATCTCCTTTGTAAAAATCGGATGACCGTCTAACATTTCCATACTATCCCTCCTCTCGTTTCTGATCAGGCTTCGTACCATTCATTGCCGCCAGCAGACTGCGCAAGCGTATCTTGGCTGCGCCAAGATTGCTGATCTCGTCAATTTTAAGCTGTGTATAGAGTTTTCCCTTACGTTCAAGGATGCTCCGCACCTCATCGGTCGTAATGGCATCAATGCCGCAGCCGAACGAAACCAGCTGCACAAGCTGCATGTCGGGCTGTGTGGTGACATACTGTGCCGCACGGTACAGACGGCTGTGATATGTCCACTGGTTCAGGACATGCAGCGCAGGCATATCGCCGAGTGCAGCGACGCTGTCCTCTGTGACAACGGCGATCCCGAGACTGGTGATAAGCTTGTGAATGCCGTGGTTGATCTCTTTGTCAAGATGATAGGGTCTGCCGGCAAGGACAATAATTTTTCTGCCCTCTCTGCGTGCCTGCGCAATGACCTCCTGCGCCTTGACAGTGATCTCCTTCCGGAAATCCGCAAGTGCTTTATAGGCAGCATCTACCGCACCGGCGATCTGTCCGCCGATGTTGTAGCGTTTCAGATGCTCTTTCATCACCCTGACAACATGTTTCGGATTGTTCAGGTCAAGGTAGGGATACAGGAAATTGTCTGCATGCAGACCGCTGTGGTTGGCACGCATCAGCTCCGGATAATAGGCAACGACAGGGCAGTTGAAGTGATTGTCCGTGTCTGCCTCCTTGACATTATAGGTCATGCAGGGCCAGAAGATAAAGTCCACATTCCTTTCAAGCAGTGTCTCGATGTGTCCGTGAGCAAGTTTTGCCGGGTAGCAGACGGTATCAGACGGGATGGTATGCTGTCCCTTGAAATAGGTCTTGCGGTCGCTTTCTCCTGAGATCTCCACGCCAAATCCGAGCCGTGTGAAAAATGTGTGCCAGAAGGGCAGCAGCTCATAATAATTCAGCACCATCGGCAGTCCCACGACTGCACGCTTATGAGCAGGCTGTTTCTGTGCAAGCTGCATCAGGCTGTCATATTTATAGGAACAGAGGTCGGGGACTTCCTTTTCCCGTTTGATGCCTGCGCCCTTTTCACAGCGGTTGCCGGAGACAAATCTGCCGCCGTCCGAAAAACGGATGACATTGAGCAGGCAGTTTGCCGTGCAGCCGCCGCAGCGGACATTCTTCGAGGTATAGGAGAATGTCTCCAGTGCCTCCGGAGAGATCAGCGTGCTTTTCTTGTCGGCGCATTCCTTTGCATAGAGTGCCGCACCGAATGCACCCATAAGTCCGGAGATTGCCGGACGGATGACACGTCTGCCGATTTCCCGCTCAAAACAACGCAGAACGGCATCATTCAGGAAAGTTCCCCCCTGAACGACAATATTCTTCCCCAGTTCTTCGACACTCTGCGCACGGATGACCTTGTAGATGGCGTTCTTGATGATGGATGCCGACAGTCCGGCGGAGATGTCCTCAACCGTCGCACCGTCCTTCTGTGCCTGCTTGACGGAGCTGTTCATGAATACGGTACACCGTGAGCCGAGTTCCACCGGATGCTTGGCAAACAATCCCATCTGCGAAAATTCTGCAATGTCATAGCCCATTGCCATTGCAAAGGTCTGGATGAAAGAACCGCAGCCGGAGGAACATGCCTCGTTGAGCATGATGCTGTCGATCGCACCGTTCTTGATCTTGAAACACTTGATGTCCTGTCCGCCGATGTCGATGATGAAGTCCACATCCGGACAGAAGAAAGATGCTGCCTTGAAATGGGCAACAGTCTCCACGATGCCATGATCGACGGAAAGCCCTGCCTTGATGAGTTCTTCGCCATAGCCGGTCACGGCACTGGAACGGATATGCAGCTTCGGATTCTTTTCGGCATAGATCTGTCTGAGCTTGGATGCGATCCGGTCAAGAGGCTGCCCCTCGTTGGATGCATAATGGCTGAACAGCAGCCGTCCGTCCTCTGTGATGAGGACAAGCTTTGTGGTAGTCGAACCGGAGTCAATGCCGAGATACGCATCGCCCTCATAGGTACGCATATCCGCAAAGGCAAGGTCACACTGCTTGTGCCGCTCTACAAACTCCGCATATTCTTCCTTCGACTGAAACAGCACATCCCCCGTGGCAACATCCGATGCGGCATGGGCGTTGCGCACCTTATCAAGGAGCTGCTGTGCAGTTTTCGGAGCATCCTTGCTCCGGTCGGCATAGAGCGCACTGCCCAGTGCCACAAAGACAGGTGCCTGCTCCGGAAAGAGTGCCTGTGTCTCCGTCAGACCGAGCGTATCCACAAATGCCTTGCGCAATCCTTTCAGAAAGTACAGCGGTCCTCCCAGAAAGAGGACATTGCCCTTGATCTCCCTGCCCTGTGCAAGACCTGCGACCGTCTGGTCAACGACTGCACGGAAGATACTTGCTGCCACATCCTCCCGTGCTGCTCCCTGATTGAGCAGCGGCTGGATATCGGACTTTGCAAACACACCGCAGCGTGAAGCGATGGGGTATGTCCTTGTTGCCCGGAGCGCAGCGGCATCAAGCTCATCCACCGTGATGCCGAGCAAGGTTGCCATCTGGTCAATAAATGCCCCCGTACCGCCGGCACATGAGCCGTTCATACGCTGCTCCACTCCGCCGGTCAGGAAAATAATTTTCGCATCCTCACCGCCCAGCTCGATCACAGTATCTGCCTGCGGATAAAATTCCTTGACTGCAAGAAATGCCGCATGGACTTCCTGCACGAATGAAATGCCGGATGCATTGGCAAGTCCAAGACCTGCCGATCCAGCCATTGCCGTGCGGAACTGTGCCTCCGGAAACTTCTCTGCGATAGTCTCCATCTGCTCCGCAACGGTCTCCTTTACTTTTGAAAAATGCCGCTCATAGGCGGAATGCAGAACGCTGCCCTGCTCATCACAGACCACTGTCTTGACTGTGGTAGAGCCGACATCGATCCCCAGTGCATAAGTTTTCATGTACATCCTCCATCAGAAGATAGTAATGTATCGTTTTCATCTGATACCAATTCCCGGCGCAGCCGATCATAGCCTGCGCAGCGAGCTTTCCCGTCATCCTGTTGCAGCAGGACGGCAGGAGATCAGTATTACTCTCATTATACTTAGTGCCCTTCCGAGTCATTTCGTTACAAAAAAAATATACGGGCGTCGATTATTTTCAGGATTCGTATCAGAATGTCCGGATCAGATAAGGCAGTCCTCATGGATCAGCTTTCCATCCTCCAGAAACAGTCTCGGCACACGCTTGGAAATGCCGCATACGATCTCATACCCGATCGTGCCGCAGACCGATGCCACTTCATCTGCTGTGATGCATTCGTCCCCATCCTGTCCGATGAGCGTCACCACTGCGCCGATCTCTGCCGCAGGCGCATCCGTCACGTCGATCATCAACTGATCCATGCAGACCCTGCCCCTCACAGGACAACGCTTTCCCCCGACAAGCACTTCGCCCTTGTTGGAAAGCTGCCGGCTGTAGCCGTCGGCATAGCCGATGGTGACGGTAGCGATACGCCCGGGCTTTGTGGTGCAGTATGTCCTGCCGTAGCTGATACTGGTACCCGGTTCGACCGTTTTGATATGGCTGATACGGGAACGCAGCGACAGCACGGGTTGCAGCGCAAGCGGCATATCCAGTGCCGCATTGGGCTTGAGTCCGTACATGATGATACCGGCTCTTGCAAGCGTGCTTTCGGGCTGGTTCCGGTAGCAGACGGCTGCACTGTTCATGCAGTGTACATGCCGCAGTGCCACGCCCTTTTCCCGAAGCTCGCCGGCGATGCGGAAGAGCGTCTCCTCCTGATGATCTGTATAAGCGACGCTGTCGGGTGTGTCCTCGTCGGCAGCGGCAAAGTGTGTGAACAGCCCCTCTGTCTGCAAGCCGGGCAGCTCCAGAATGGTCTCCAGCTCCCAGAGACAGGCTGCTTCCTCCTCTGTCTGGACACCGATGCGCCCCATGCCGGTGTCAAGCTTGATGTGGCAGCGTACCGGACAGCCGGGCTTGGCAAAGGCAGACAGTGCCCTTGCATGGTCAACTGAAATGACTGCCTGTAAAATATCGTTCTCCGCAAGCATCGGCGCACATTCCGGTGCGGTATAGCCTAAGATCAGGATCTCCCCCTCCGGACACCACTTCCGGACACGCACTGCCTCCTCAAAACTTGATACGGCAAAGAACCGCACCCCGTCCTCATAGAGTCTGCGGCAGACAAATTCCTCCCCATGCCCGTAGGCATCTGCCTTGACGACCGCACAGTACTGTGTCTGCGGCGAAAGCTGCCGACAGATCTCCTTCACATTATGCGACAGGGCATCCAATGAGATCTCTGCCCATGCACGCTGGCGATACTGCATGTTTTTTCCCTCTTTCTTTGTTTCTCTATTATATGTACTGTTCCTGCCTTTCATGCCGATGAAAACAAAAGCCCATCGGCATCCGGCTGCTGAGCGCAGCGTTAAGGATGGCAGGAGACGGCAATTGGCTATAATGCCGGTATACGGTGTGACGCAGACCGGAAAAAATCATCTGTAAAAAATGTCTAATTGGTATCTAATAAGCTACAGAGCTGTAATTTTTTTCAGAAAAATCACGGAAATGTCTTGTGATTTTTCCCGATATATGCTATAATGAAAATAATTATGAAAACCCATCTCAAGGAGGCGATACAATGGCACAACTCCGGAAGCAGCCGCTTTCAGACGGTGCCCCGTGGGAAAGCACGCTCTGCTTTACAGGTCACAGACCCGAAAAACTGCCGCAAGGTGCGCAGCTTGATGCGCTGCTCAAGACCCTGTATTATTATATCGACCATGCCGTGAACCTCGGTTTTACCCATTTTTATACAGGTCTTGCAGACGGTATCGACTACTATGCCGCAGAGTATCTGTTCCGTCTGCGGAAGGATAACCCCCGTCTGCATGTCATCGGCGTACAGCCGTGCAATGATTACCGGGAGTTTTTTCACGTCAGAGGATATTCTCTCGAACGGCTCGACATGATGCTGAACAATGTGGATGTCCTGCGCATTCTGGACGGCACTTACCACGACTACCATTCCTTCTACAGGCGCAATCAATATATGGTAAACCGCTCCTCCGGCATTATCGCTGTCTTTCAGCAATGCCGCTCCGGCTCTGCAAGCACACTGCAATATGCCCGTGAGAAAGGACTTGCCTACTGTCATATTGAGGCAAAGCTGAAACAGACCGCTCCGCCCTATCCCGGACCGGGCGAATGGCCCGTGGAACAGTCCGGTTTCTGACCCGGCAGGGTTTATGTTACTATTATAACACTTCTCTCCGAAAAATGCAAGGGGCAGTTTCAATTTTCCCCCACCGCATAATCTGAGAGGACTTTTCATAAGGAGGATCATTATGGCTAAAAAGAAAACCGGTCATGTCGCCATCCCGTTTCTGATCACACTGCTGATCGCAATACTTGCGTTCGGCGTGGCAGCGTTCTATTTCGGACAGCTCCGTAAGGATGATATTGAGATCAAAAAAATGCAGACCAGTATCCAGAAACCTACGGCTGCTGATACGATGACCATCCTGTTCGTTCTCGATGAGAACGGGAATACCGCAAGTGCTGCGCCGGAGGATCTGAACGGCGAAGAAAGCGCAGAGACAGAGACAATGTCAAAAGAGAAAGAGAGAGAGAAAGAAAGGCTCAAAAACAGCAGCTCCCTCCCCATGACTTTCCTGATCGCCCGCATCAAGCCGGAAGAAAAGAAGATCGTGCTGCTCTCTTTCCCGGAAAATATGCTTGCTGTCGTGGACGGCAGACAGGATACCCTCTCCGGGTTCTACCGTAACAACGGCATCAAGGCTGTGCAGTCTGCCATCAATAATGAAGCAGGCATCCCGTCCGACCGGTATGTCATACTGGATTCGGATGCCTTCCAGAGAATTTGCAGCATGTTCGGCTGCGTGCATTACAAAGTGCCGATCAATGTGCCCGGTTTCGTCAATGACAGCAACCCCCAGAAACTCAGCCCGGCACAGATGGAAAAACTCGTTACCTATCCGTTATTTGAACACAGCGAGATCGAACGGACTGCGCTGACTTCCGACATGATCGCTGAAATGCTCAATCAGGCAGGCTCTGACCCGGAGACTGGCTATGACAATATTGTTTCCTCTATGGACAGAAATTTCCGTACCCTCATCAATATGATAGAGACTGATATCACTTCTGTTGACTACAGCAATGAGGAAAATGCCCTTAAATATCTGTTCAAATACGGACATGAGATCGCATCCTTCCGGATCGTGACCGGTGAATTTACC